>NZ_JQNR01000003.1:0-645210 GCF_000745345.1 Actinacidiphila yeochonensis CN732
CCGCGGACTTGCTCGGCACCAGCCCGACCTCGGCCAGCAGGTCGGCCACCGGTGCGAGCTCGGTGACCTGCGCGTGCGGCAGCTCGGCCAGGGCGGCGGCCAGGGTGCGCTCGTCCAGGTCGGCGAGTTCGCCCTGGCCGAAAAGCGCTCTGGACGCGGCCACGACAGCCGCGCACTGGTCCGCACCGTGCACCAGTGTGGTCAGCTCCTCGGCGAGCGCCCGCTGCCCCGCCCGGGCCTGGGGCCGCTCGGCGGTGGCGCGCTCCAGCTCCTCGATCTCCTCCCGGGAGCGGAAGGAGAAGGTGCGCAGGTAGCGGGGGACGTCGCGGTCGTCGCTGTTGAGCCAGAACTGGTAGAAGGCGTACGGGGTGGTCAGCTCGGGGTCGAGCCAGACCGCGCCGCCCTCCGTCTTGCCGAACTTGGTGCCGTCGGCCTTGGTGAGCAGGTTCTGGGTGAGCGCGTGGGCCGGTCCGTGCGGCTGGTTGCCCAGGACGCGGCGGATCAGGTCGAGCCCGGCGGTGATGTTGCCCCACTGGTCGCTGCCGCCGATCTGCAGGGTGCAGCCGTGCCGCCGGTACAGCTCCAGGTAGTCCAGCGACTGGAGGATCACGTAGCTGAACTCGGTGTAGCTCATGCCCTCGCCGTCGAGGCGGGTCTTGACCGTCTCGCGGGCGAGCATCTGGTTGACGCTGAAGTGCTTGCCGAAGTCGCGGAGCAGCTCCAGCGCGGACAGGCCCTCGGTCCACTCGTAGTTGTCGACCAGGAGTGCCTGGGCGTCGCCCGCGGAGTCGAAGTCGAGGAAGGCGCCGAGCTGCCCGCGCAGGGCGGCGACCCACTCGCGTACCGTCTCCACGTCGTTGAGCACCCGCTCGGCGCTGGGCTTCGGGTCGCCGATCAGACCGGTGGCACCGCCGACCAGGGCGATCGGCCGGTGGCCGGCGAGCTGGAAGCGGCGCAGGGTGAGGATCTGGGTGAGGTGCCCGACATGGAGGCTGCTCGCGGTCGGGTCGAAGCCGCAATACAGGCTGACGGGACCGTCCGCGAGCGCCTTACGGAGGGCGTCCTCGTCGGTGGTCTGGGCGAGTACGCCCCGCCACCGCAGCTCGTCGACGATGTCCGTCACGGTGTCCGTGTCTCCTCTACTGCGTGCTGCTTGCCGGTGGATGGTGCTCGGTGCCGCCTCGCCGGCGGCTGAGCGGTGTCTCGGGTGCCTCCCGGATGCGGCCCCTCACGTCCTGGGCCGCCGTCCCGGCGGGCGGGTCTCAGCGTGTCCGAGGTTACGGGATCAGGGCAAACCCGTTTCCCGCGCCGTCCCCGTTCAGCGCCGCCTGCGCGGGCTGTGGGCCCGGTACGGACTGACGCTGGGCTCGCCGTCGATCCAGTAGCGCCAGGGGTGGGCCGCCCCGTCACCGCCGACCCCCGTGCGCGGCCCGCTGCGGACGGCCGCCGGCGGCGCGGGGGTGCCGGCGAGGACGCGGAAGGGGCCGCCGGCGGCGCAGGCGTCGGAGCCGTTCAGGGTGCGGTCGACGTCGAGGGCGGTGGCCAGCCGGGCGGGGCCCTGCGCGAGGTCGCTGTCCCGGCGTGAGGTGGGGCGGTGCGGGCGGGCGAGTTCCGCGCCCCGGATGATCGCGCCGGCCCGCAGCAGTACCCCGGAGGGACGGCCCACGGGTCCGCAGACCAGGTTCAGGCAGTTCCACATGCCGTAGGTGAAGTAGACGTAGGTGTGCCCGGGCGGTCCGAACATCACGGCGTTGCGGTCGGTGCGTCCGCGGTAGGCGTGGGAGCCGGGGTCGTTGGGCCCGTCGTAGGCCTCCACCTCGGTGAGGCGCAGTTCGATCGGCCCCGCGCCGGTGTGGCGCACCAGGACGCGTCCGAGCAGGTCGGGTGCGATCTCCAGGACAGGCCGGTCGAAGAAGGAGCGGTCGAGCGGGGTCCGTTCCGGCGGTGTGGGCACGGGGGTGGGCACGGGCACCGAGCGTAGTGGACGCCGACCGGCGGGTGGTCGGGGCGTCGGCGGGGGTGCGCGGGCGCCCGGGTCATAGGCTCGGGGCGCAAGAGGTGTCGATCGGGGTCCGCACAGGACTCCCGCAGGAGGTGTCCAGGTGACCGAGAAAGCACGGCGGCCGCTCCCCCATGACTTCCATCCGCCGGTGGCGTCGTTCTCGGTGGAGAGCGACGACGTGGCGCCGGGTGGCTCCCTGAAGCAGGACCAGGTGTTCGCGGGCGGGAACACCTCGCCGCAGCTGCGCTGGTCGGGCTTCCCCGAGGGGACGAAGAGCGTCGCCGTCACCTGCTACGACCCGGACGCGCCGACCGGGAGCGGCTTCTGGCACTGGACGGTCTTCGACCTGCCGGTGTCGGTGACGGAGCTGCCGGCCGGTGCCGGCTCCGGGAGCTTCCCGGGGCTGCCGTCCGGCGCGGTCCACGTGCGCAACGACTACGGCACGCGGGACTTCGGCGGCGCGGCCCCGCCGCCCGGTGACGGCGAGCACCGCTACGTGTTCACCGTCTACGCGGTGGACGCCGAGAAGCTGGGCGTGGACGCCGACGCCTCGCCGGCGGTGGTCGGGTTCAACCTGCGCTTCCACGCGATCGGGCGGGCGCAGCTGGTCGGTACGTACGAGGTGCCGGCCGAGGGCTGAGCTCAGCCGGTGCGGTGCTCCTGCCCGGCCCCTCTCCCGGGGCCGCGGGGGCTGCCGCAGCGGGGCCGGGTCCCGGTCCGGGGTGCGACGTCCTGAGCACTCCGGTGGCGGACCCGGCCCCGCGTGCGTTGCGGGCAGCCGTGGTCCGCCGGATGCCGCGGAGCCGGCTTTCGGCGGTGAATTCCGTTGCGTCCGGGGCCTGTTGAGCGGACAGTAGGGGGGCCGGCGGTCGACCGGCTCCTCGGTCCCGCGGACCGGGCGGGCTGTCGCGTGCCGGCTGGCCGGCACCGCCTCGGCGGGGACGCCGGCCGGCTGTGCTGAGCGGTACCCGCCGCGCGCCGCCGGTCGTCTGCCGGAGCCCGGTCCGCAACCGGGTGTCCGCGCCGGACCCACGCGCTCCGGATGCCCGGCCCTCGGGCGACGGCATCCGGAGCGCCGCGCTTCCCCGCGCCGGAAGGCCCGGGCCGCGTCATCCGTTCGTCCCCTCGTCCGTTCGTTCTCTCGTCCGTTCATCCGTTCAACCGTCGTGCGAGCCCTTCAGCTCTCCGGTGAGGAACTCCAGGCCGACGTCGCTCGCTTTGAGTTCCTCGGCGAGCATGGCGAGTTCGATGCCGCGGCCGAGGCGCTTGTGCTCGTGCACGACGAGGGTGACGGCGATGCCGGAGGAGCGGATCTCACCGGCGAGCTTCACAGCGGCCTCCAGCTCGGGGCGCTTGGTAGCGCGGGTAGAGATCTTCTCCGAGAAGACCCGGGTCACCCCGGCCTCGGCGAGGGAGTCGAGTTGTGCGTCGAGGGACTGGCGGGCGGTCGAGGCTCGGGCGTAGCCGAGGCTGACGTGTCCGACCGGTCCGGCGCCAGCGCGCACGGGCCGGGGCAGTTCGGTCCACGCCGAGCCCGGCTTGCGTACGGCGGGGGTCGGGACGCTGAGGGCCTTGGCGAGTTGGGGTACGAGGCGGAAGCGGGCGGTGTGGTACTGGACAGCCACCTTGTTTTTGCCGGTCCGGCACGGGGAGCCCGTGGGGGCGGCGCAGGTGGACATCGGGCAGTCGTGTGATTCCACGCGCTTGAAGTCGTCGCTCA
This sequence comes from Actinacidiphila yeochonensis CN732, assembly GCF_000745345.1. Lineage (NCBI taxonomy): Bacteria > Bacillati > Actinomycetota > Actinomycetes > Kitasatosporales > Streptomycetaceae > Actinacidiphila > Actinacidiphila yeochonensis. The sequence continues at coordinate 3,723 of NZ_JQNR01000003.1, forward strand.
CAAGCCCGGACCGTTTCATGAGGGTGTTTCAGACGTCCAGTCGTTTGAAACGACTCATGAAACATGATCGCCGCAGGTGGACCGCCGGGCGGCCGGGTGTTTCACGAGCGACCACCTATGAAACAGCCACCAAGCCCGCACCATGATCAATCTCAGTGCCAACCACGGTTCCATTGTCTCCGAAGCCGGACACGGACGCATCGGCCTGACGGGCGCACCACCTCGAAAGTTCTTGTCAGGCTCCGCCCCAGACGGCTGCGTCCGTGCCCCACAGACCCGGCGGGCGTGCCCAGTTCACCGGGCCTCCCTCGTACGACACCGGCGGCAGCGCATGCCGCAGCCGGCCCATGGGGCTGTCAGTCTCGGTCAGCCAGCGCCCGGCGTCGAAGCCATCATCCTCGCCCGGAGCGGGGGCCAGGTCGTGGACCAGCCAGTGGGCGGTCTGCGTCAGAGCCAGGCGGACCAGCCTGGTGCCGCCCGTGCGGTGCTGCTCGGTGAGCGCGCGCAGCACCCCGGCCGCCAGCAGATAGCCGGTGCCGTGGTCGAGCGCCTGGGCGGGCAGCGCGCCGGGCGAGTCCGGCGAGTCCTCCAGTTCGGCGATGCCGGTGGCCACTTGGACCAGGCTGTCGAAGCCGCGCCGCTCGTGCCACGGCCCGTAACGGCCCCACGCGGACAGCTGGGCGATCACCAGACCCGGACGACGCCCGGCGAGCGCCTCGGGCGTCAGCCCGAACCGGTCCAGCGCGCCCGGCCGGTAACCGGTAACCACCACATGCGCCTCGTCGAGCAGCCCCTCGAAGACCCGGCGGCCGGTGGCGTCACCCAGGTCCAGGGTGGTCGAGCGTTTCCCCATCCCCGTGTCGTTGTGGGCCTCCTGGCTCTCCGCCAGCTGTGGGGCGTCGATCCGCAGCACGTCCGCCCCCAGCAGCGCCAGCGTTCGGGTGGCGACCGGCCCGGCGAGCACCCGGGTCAGATCCAGAACACGCAGCCCTGCGCACGGCAGCGCGGCGTCACCGAGCACCCGGTTCGGGGCGTCGGCGACGCGCGCTGTCGTCAGCAGCGGCTGCCCCGCGACCAGGACCCCCTGCTCGCTCTTGGCCCACTCCTCGGGACTGCGTGCCGCGACGGCCAGACCGCCCGCCGCGTACACGGTCTCCTCCACCTCCAGCGCGGTACGCCCCGCGATCGCCCCGGCCACCGCCTCCTCGCTGGCGTCCCCCGGCACCCCGAGAGCGGTGAGCAACCGGGCCCGATGGTGCGGGTAGTTGGCGTGCGTACGGACCCATCCATCGGCCGCCCGCCAGAACCGGGACAGCGGCGCGAAGGTCGACCACGCCTGCCCGTCGACCCGCACCAGCCGGTCGCTGAGGAACGCCGTCGCGACCGACTCGTCGTCGACCCGCACCCGGGGCACGGGCCGCCCCGTGCGTACGGAAGTGAGCTCGGCGGCCGCGAGCGAGCACACCGCGACAGTGGCCCGCGCCAGCTCCATGACGGGCAGCCGCGCCGGCAGTCCGCCGGACGGACCGCCGTAGGACACCCGGTCGAGCAGAGAAGAATCGGCACCCAGTGCCGCCCAAGCCTGCGAAGCACCTGCGAAGATTGGAGGTCTCACACCCGCACTATGGCACTAAGTGCCACCTACAGGAAGGGTCCCGGGCGCCGTTCCTCGCTTCGCCGCACGCGATTGGTCGGCGGCGTGCGCCGGGGAGCGAGGGCGGGGCACAGGCCCGGGGAAATTGCGTTGTCGGGCCCTGGGGCCGGGGGCACTCTGGTCCCACTGCGACGACCCGTGAGGTGGGTGGAATGCGCGAGACCCTGGTACTGAACGCGAGCTTCGAGCCGTTGTCGACGGTGTCCCTGCACCGGGCGGTCGTGCTGGTGATGCAGGACAAGGCGGTGGTGGAGCAGGCCCATCCGGGGCTGCGGGTGCGCGCGGCGCAGGTGGAGATACCGGTGCCGCAGGTGATCAGGCTGTGCCGGTACGTCCGGGTGCCGTTCCGACAACGCGCGCCGTGGTCGCGGCGGGGGGTGCTGGTGCGGGACCGCCACCGGTGCGCCTACTGCGGCCGGCGGGCCACGACCGTGGACCACGTGCAGCCGAGGTCCCGGGGCGGCGGCGACACCTGGCTGAACACGGTGGCGGCATGCTCCGAGGACAACCAGCGCAAGGCGGACCGCACGCCGGAGCAGGCGGGGATGCGGCTGCTGGTGCGGCCGTTCGAGCCGACCCCGGCGGACGCGCTGCTGCTGGCGCTCGGGGTGCGCGGCCGCGCCGGGCTGGAGTGGCTGGCCGCGCCGGCCTGAGCGGTGCCGGCGCGGGACGGGCCCCGGGGCGGGGAAGTCCAGGGGCCCGTCCGGCTATCCGAGCAGCAGTTGGACGATCGCTGCGAGGCCGACGGCGACGATGAGGCCGCGCAGCACCGCGGGCGGCAGTCGGCGGCCCACCCTGGCCCCGGCGATCCCGCCGAGGGTGGCTCCGGCGGCGACCAGTCCGACGGCCGCCCAGTCCATGTGGGCGGCGGCGATGAAGAAGACCGCGGCCACCCCGTTGACCAGGGCGGCCAGCACGTTCTTCAGGGCGTTGGCGCGTTGCAGCGTGGCGTCGAGCAGCAGGCCCATGAGGGAGAGGTAGAGGACGCCCTGGGCGGCGCCGAAGTAGCCGCCGTAGACGCTGGCGAGCAGGATGCCGACCGCCAGCAGCGGCCCGCCGTGCGCGGGGGCGGTGGTCCCGCTGCGCTCGCGGCGGGCCTGGAGGGCACGGGCCAGCCGCGGTTGGAGGACGACGAGGACGAGGGCGGCGGCGACCAGCGCCGGCACGATGGCGTCGAAGGCCTTGGACGGCAGGGTGACGAGCAGGACCGCGCCCGTCACTCCGCCGGCGAGGGCGATCACCCCGAGCCGGAGCAGCAGTCCGCGCTGGCCGCTGAGCTCGCGGCGGTAGCCGATGGCGCCGGCGACCGAGCCGGGGACCAGTCCGAGCGCGTTGGAGACGTTGGCGGTGACGGGGGGCAGGCCGACGGCGAGGAGGACGGGGAAGGTCAGCAGGGTTCCGGAGCCGACGACGGTGTTGATGGTGCCGGCGCCGACACCGGCGGCGAACACGGCGACAGCCTCTGCTGGGGACATGGCCCGTGATCATCGCACACCACGGCCGTCACCCGCCTGCCTGAATTCCTGCCGACTTCCCCCGGCCCGCCGCGAGCTGACGTGTGGTCAGTCCGCGGCAGGCCCGGGGTCGGCGGGACTCAGTCCTTGTCGAACGGCGGGGCCTCGCGCCGGGGCGCCGGAGGGGCGGCCTGGCGTGCGGCGGGGACGCCTCCGCCGCCGTTCCCGTTGGCGGCGGGGCCGGGGGTGCCGGAGCCGGGGGCGCCGGGGATGTTGACGATGCCGCCGAGGCCCTTGAGCGCGTCGTTCAGCTCGCTGGGGATGATCCAGAGCTTGTTGGACTCGCCGGCGGCGATCTTCGGCAGCATCTGGAGGTACTGGTAGGCCAGGAGCTTCTGGTCCGGGTCGCCGGCGTGGATGGACTCGAAGACGGTGCGGATGGCCTGTGCCTCGCCCTCGGCGCGCAGGGCCGCGGCCCGGGCCTCGCCCTCGGCGCGCAGGATCTGCGACTGCTTCTCGCCCTCCGCGGTGAGGATCTGCGACTGCCGGGTGCCCTCCGCGGTGAGGATCGCGGCGCGCTTGTCCCGGTCGGCGCGCATCTGCTTCTCCATCGAGTCCTGGATGGAGGTCGGCGGCTCGATCGCCTTGAGCTCGACGCGGTTGACGCGGATGCCCCACTTGCCGGTGGCCTCGTCGAGGACGCCGCGCAGGGCGTGATTGATCTCCTCGCGCGAGGTGAGGGTGCGCTCCAGGTCCATGCCGCCGATGATGTTGCGCAGGGTGGTGACGGTGAGCTGCTCGATCGCCTGGATGTAGCTGGCGACCTCGTAGGTGGCCGCTCGGGCGTCGGTGACCTGGTAGTAGATGACCGTGTCGATGTTCACGACCAGGTTGTCCTGGGTGATCACCGGCTGCGGCGGGAAGGGCACGACCTGCTCGCGCAGGTCGATGCGGTTGCGGATGGTGTCGATGAACGGGACGACGATGTTCAACCCGGCGCTCAGGGTGCGGGTGTAGCGGCCGAAGCGCTCCACGATCGCGGCCGTGGCCTGGGGGATGACCTGGACCGTCCTGATGAGCGCGATGAAGACGAGCACCACCAGGATGATGAGGACGATGATGATGGGCTGCATGGCCGCTCCCGGGCCGGTGGACTGGGGCTGATTCAGGTACTACGACATGATCAATTGTCGCAGACAGTAGGCGGGTCGGGGGCGGTTTCGGTGAATTCCCGCCCGTTGACGGCCGATTCGCTGCGGTGCGCGGTTCTTCCGGGACTTCGTCTTGACGCGTTCGCGGCCTGGTACCGCCTACATCACCACCGCGGTGGCCCCGTCGATCTCCACCACGTCCACCTGCGCTCCGGGGTCGAAGGCGCGGCCGTGCTCCAGGGAGCGCGCGGACCAGATCTCGCCGCCGAGCTTGATCCGGCCGCCGGCGCCGTCGTCCACCCGTTCCAGGACCACGGCCTGGCGTCCCCTGAGCGCGTCGACGTTGCTGCGCTGCTCCGGCCGCTGCCGGCCGCGGTACGCGAGGGGCCGCACGAAGACCAGCAGTGCGACGGAGACCACGACGAACACGATCACCTGGGCGACGGCGCCGCCGCCCGCACCCGCGGCGACCGCGCCGCCCACGGCGCCCACCGCGAACATGCCGAACTCCGGCATCGCCGTGATCACCAGCGGGATGCCCAGCCCCACGGCGGCTACGAGCCACCACAACCATGCGTCCACGGTGCCAATCGTAGGCGTACGCACCCCGGTTGCGGCAGTGCGCGCGGAACACCCCGGCCGTGGAAGGTGGTTGTGCGACCGGAGCCGCCCCCGCGCCCGGTCGCTCCGGGCCGCCGCGGGGCGGGCCGGAGGAGCGGGTGCCGGCGCCCTGGGTCACTCCGGGGCGGGCGGGCGGCGGCCCGGGGCTACTTCAGGGGCAGGCCGGCGGCGGTCCACCGGTCGCCGCGGCGCTCGACGATCAGCGGCAGGCCGAAGCAGACGGAGAGGTTGCGGGAGGTCAGGGCGGTCTCCAGCGGTCCGGCGGCGACGACCCGGCCCTGGCGGATCATCAGCACGTGGGTGAAGCCGGGCGCGATCTCCTCCACGTGGTGGGTGACCATGATCATGGAGGGGGCGATGGGGTCGCGGGCGAGGCGGCCCAGCCGGCGCACCAGGTCCTCGCGGCCGCCGAGGTCGAGGCCGGCGGCGGGCTCGTCCAGGAGCAGCAGCTCGGGGTCGGACATCATGGCGCGGGCGATGAGGGTGCGCTTGCGCTCGCCCTCGGAGAGGGTGCCGAACTTGCGGTCGAGGAACTCGCTCATGCCCAGCCGGTCGAGGAAGGCGCGGGCCCGGTCCTCGTCGACCTTCTCGTAGTCCTCGCGCCAGGTGGCGGTCATGCCGTAGGCGGCGGTGAGGACCGTCTCCAGGACGGTCTGCCGGCGCGGCATCTTCTCGGCCATGGCGGCGCCCGCCATGCCGATCCGGGGCCGCAGGTCGAAGACGTCGACGGCGCCGAGCTTCTCGCCGAGGATCTGGACCGCTCCGCTGGTGGGGAAGAGGTAGCTGGAGGCCACGTTGAGCAGGGTGGTCTTGCCGGCGCCGTTGGGGCCGACGATCACCCAGCGCTCACCCTCGGAGACCGACCAGGAGACCTGTTCGACCAGAGCCCGTCCGTCGCGGACCACGGATACGTCCACCAGCTCCAGTACATCGCTCATCGGCGCGCTGTCTCCCATTGCAGTGTCTGGCCGGTCTCGGCGGGGCTCCCGTGGTGCCGGCGGTTTCCGGGCGTGACGGGCGTCACGGTATCTCCGGTGTGCCGGGATCGGCACGGTTCAGGCACGGTGCGGGCCCGGACCTGAGGGAACCTCCGGGGAAAACTTACGCCACCACGTCCGGGGTCCAGTCCATAGGCTGGTGGGCATGCTTGATGAACCACGCTCGGGGCGCCTGGCGGCCTGGGGAAATGCCCTTCTTGCCGGACTTGCCGCACCCGACGACGTCGCCCAGCGGATCACGGCCGAGGACGCGGTGCACCGGATGACCGGGCTGCCGGGCGAGCCGGCGCCGGTGGGCCTCACGCTCGGCCTCGGCCGGCTGCGGGTCCTCGGGGTGACCGGGCTGCGGCTGGCGCTCCCGGTGGCGGGGCACCCGCTGGGGCTGTCGGGACCGCCGGAGTTCAACGCCCGCGCGCTGGCGGCCGGCGAGGCGGTGGTGGCGGTCGGCGCGGCGCTCGGCCTGGTGCCGGAGGTGCACGAGGCGGGGCCGCCCGGCGACGTCCACGTCGAGGTGGAGTGGCGGTGCCTGCCGGTGCGCGAGGCGCCGCCGGCCGACGTGCCCTCGCTGGGCGAGGCGGAGCGGGAGCTGGCGGAGGCGCTGCGCGACGCCACCCAGGCGCTGGCCGCGCTGGACGTGGCCGGCTCGGGTCCCGCCGCGCAGGCGGCGCTCGACGCGTACCGGGCGCGGGCCGAGCGGGGGCGGGAGGTGCTGGCGCCGGGGTACCCGCCGCGGGCGGTGCGGGTGCTGGCGCTGGCCCAGCGGGTGGCGGCGCTGGTGTCGATCGCGTCGGACGGCCACGGCGCGGCGGTGAGCGCGTCGCAGATCGCGGCCCGCGCGGAGGCGCTGCGGCCGGTGGAGCGGACCGCGCGGCGGGCGCAGGTGGCGGCGTACAACGCCTACGTGGAGGAGGTCGAGCGGCGCCGGCCGTAGCGCGCGGCGTCGCCGGCGGGGGCCCGGGCGCCGGAACGGGCACCGGGCCGCCGGGGCCCTGCCGGGGCGGCTGCCCGGATCGCGCCGGTGGCCAGCCGGTGGCGCCGCCGTCGCCGAACACCGGGTTGGCAGCCCGAGCACGTTCAGGCGGTTGCCGACCCGGTTCACCGGGTTCACACGCACGTGCGCGGGGACCTGGACGGCGTTGCCCGAGACGACGCTCCGTCCCCGTCTGCCGCGGGTCGGCCGCGGTCGGCCGGGGCACCGGCTGACCTGGTGGTACGGATCTCGTCCCCGTCGACCAGGGCGAGCGCCAGTCGCGCGGGGCGCGGTGGGGGCGGTGGGGGCGGCGGGCGGGTCAGCCGCCGACCCCGTTGCGGACCGCCCACAGTGCGGCCTGGGTGCGGTCGGCGACGTCGAGCTTCATCAGGATGTTCGAAACGTGGGTCTTCACCGTCTTCTCGGAGAGCACCAGCGCGCGGGCGATCTCCCGGTTGGAGCGGCCGTCGGCGATGAGGGCCAGCACCTCGCGCTCCCGCTCGGTGAGTCCGCCGCCCCGGCCGCCGCCGGGCCCGGACTGGTCCTGGGCGAGCAGCGCGCCGGCCACCTCGGGCTGGAGCAGCACGTGGCCGGCCCGGACGGAGCGGATGGCGTCGGCGAGGGCGACCGGGTCGATGTCCTTGTAGACGTACCCGGCGGCGCCGGCCCGCAGCGCGGGGACCACCGTGCGCTGCTCGGTGAAGCTGGTCACGATGAGCACCCGGGCGGGGCTGCCGGCCTCGCGCAGCAGCCGCAGCGCCTCGATGCCGTCGGTGCCGGGCATCCTGACGTCCATCAGGATGACGTCCGGCCGCAGCTCCAGGGCGCGGGCCACGCCCTCGTCGCCGTCCGCGGCCTCGCCGACGACCTCGATGTCGCCCTGGACCTCAAGGAACGTGCGCAGGCCGCGGCGCACCACCTGGTGGTCGTCCACCAGCAGCACCCGGATCGCGCCCCCGTCCGCGCCCGGCTGCTCGGCGCCCGCCTCGGGCGGGCCGGCGGGCGGCGCGGGGCGGCCCGGTGCCGCGGGGACCCGCGCCCTGGGGTCCTCGGCTCGTGCTTCCCGCGGGGTACCGCGCCCCGCCGCCGGGTCAACCACCTGGCACCTCCATCTCGACAACGGTGCCCTTGCCGGGCTCGGACTGGACGGCGAGCCGGCCGCCGACGCTGTCGGCCCGGTCCCGCATGGAGGCCAGCCCGAGGTGGCGGCCGCTGCGCCGCACGGCGTCCGGGTCGAAGCCCCGGCCGTCGTCGGCGACCCGCAGCAGCGCCCGCTTGCCGAGCCCTTCGAGGGTGACGGCGACGGTGCCTGCTCCGGCGTGCCGCAGCGCGTTGTGGGTGGCCTCCTGGGCGACGCGCAGCAGCGCCTCCTCCTGGGCGGCGGGCAGCGCGCCCACCTGGGAGGCGTGGAAGGTGACGCGCGCGGCGTGCACCCGGTCGAGGACGCCGGCCTGGGTGCGCAGGGTGGCGACGAGGCCGTCCTCGTCCAGGGCGGCGGGTCGCAGCTCGACCACGACGGCCCGCAGCTCGTCGGCGGCCTCGGCGGCGAGCGCGGTGACCTCGCGGATCTCGCGCTTGGCGCGGGCCGGGTCGGCGTCGACGAGGGCGGCTGCCGCCTGGGCGGTGAGCCGCAGCGAGAACAGCTTCTGGGAGACCGCGTCGTGCAGCTCGTGGGCGATGCGGGCCCGCTCCCCCGCCAGGGTCAGCTCGCGGCTGCGCTCGTGCAGCCGGGCGTTGGTGAGGGCGATGGCGGCGTGGTCGGCCAGCAGCCGCAGCAGGTCCTCGTCCTCCTGGGTGAAGGCGCAGCCGCCCTGGTCGGACGGTTTCGGGCAGATCTTGTTGGCGAGGAAGACGGCGCCGAGGACGTCCTCGCCGTCCATCACGGGCATGCCGATGAAGTCGCGCATCACCGGGTGGGCGGCCGGCCAGCCGGCGAAGCTCGCGAACTCGCGGACGTCGGTGAGCCGCTGCGGGGTCGCCTCCTCCAGCATCGCGGCGAGCACGCCGTGCTGCCGGGGCAGCGGGCCGATGGCCTTCCACTGCGCGTCGCTGACCCCGTCGACCACGAACTGGGCGAAGCCGCCGCGGTCGTCGGGCACGCCGAGGGCGGCGTACTCCGCGCCCAGCAGCTCCCGCGCGGAGGTGACGATGGTCTGGAGGACCTCGCGCACCTCCAGCCGGCGGTTCATCGCCAGGATCGCGGCGCTGACCGCTTCGATTCCGCCCTTCGGCGTCCTGGGGCCCATGCCGCCCACCGTACCGGCGGGCCGCCCCGTGAGGATGCGGCCGAGGTCGGGGCCGCCCTGGTCCCGGGGGCCTAGGCCGTCGGGCGGGCCTGGTGGGGACCCGCGGTCGGGGTCGCCCGGAGGAGGGCGAAAGGACCCCGGCGGGTGCTGCGGGCGGCCGACGCGCGCGGGCCGGGGCCGTTCCTACGGTGGGGCCGACGGCCGGGCGGAAGGCGTCCCGGCCCGCGGCGACGGGAGGCTGGGCCATGCCGGTGGCGGTACTCACGGGAGCTTCGAGGGGGCTGGGCCGGGCGTTGGCCGGGGTGCTGGCCGGACGCGGCTGGGACCTGGTGGTGGACGGCCGGGACGCGGAGGCGCTGCGAGTGGCGGCGGCGGAGCTGGAACGGGCGGCGCCGGCGGGGCGGGCGGCCGGGTCCGGGCGGTGCCCGGGGACGTGGCCTCGGCGGGGCACCGCGCCGAGCTGGTGGCGGCGGCGGCCGTACTGGCCGGCGGGGCGGGGGTCGCCCTGCTGGTGAACAACGCGAGCGCGCTGGGCGCGGAGCCGCTGGTGCCGCTGGCCGAGCTGCCGGTGGCGGGGCTGCGGGAGGCGCTGGAGGTGAACGTAGTCGCGCCGTTCGCGCTGCTGAGGGAGGCGCTGCCGCTGCTGCGGACGGCCCGGGGAGCGGTGCTCAACGTGACCTCGGACGCCGCGGTCGGGGCGTACCCCGCGTGGGGCGGGTACGGCGCGAGCAAGGCGGCGCTGGAGCAGCTGTCGGCGGTGCTGGCGGTGGAGGAGCCGGAGCTGCGGGTGTGGTGGGTGGACCCGGGCGACCTGCGGACCCGGTTGTACGCGGCGGCGGTCCCCGACGACGCCGGCTTCACCGACCGTCCGCTGCCGGAGGAGGTGGCGCCGGCCCTGCTGCGGCTGCTGGACGGCGCGTGGCCCAGCGGGCGGTACACGGCCGCGGCCCTGACGGGGCGGGACGGTGACCCGGCCGGCGGTGGCGGGCTCGTCCGGCGCGGCAGCAGGACCGCGCGGGACGTCCGGCGGAACACGTCCAAAGACGACCGGCCATCCACCCGTGCCGGACCCCTGCCCGACGTGCGACGCGGAGGCGGACCGGGTGGCCTCGGGCGGGCTGGCCCGGCTGAGGGTGCCGGCGGCGCTGGCGGCCTCCGCGCCGCCGGCGCGGCGGGACGGCGTGCGGCTGCTGGTCGGCGAGCGGGCCTCCGGGGAGGTGGGCCACCACGCCTTCCGGGAGTTGCCCTCGCTGCTGCGGGCCGGGGACGTGCTGGTGGTGAACACCTCACGCACGCTGCCCGCGGCCCTGGACGGTCGGCTCCTCTCCGGCTCCGGACGCCCCGAGGCCGTGGTGGTGCACTTCTCGACGCTCCGCGACGACGGCCGCTGGGTGGTGGAGGTGCGCTCCCCCGACGGGAGCGGCTCGACCGTGCCCCGCGACGGCGGACCGGCCGGGGCGGTGGTGGAGCTGGCCGGGGGCGGCCTGCTGGAGCTGGCGGAGCCGCTGGCCCGGCCGGGCCGGCCGGGGAAGGGCGGCGGGAGCGGGCGGCGGCGCCCCTGCCGGGGCCGGCTGTGGGTGACGGCGGCCGCCCCGGCCGACATGCCGCGCCGCCTGCGCCGCCACGGGCGGCCGATCCGCTACGGCTACACCGACGCCGACCAGCCGCTCTCGGCCTACCAGACCGTCTTCTCGGCCCGCTCCGCGGACGGGCCGGGGTCGGCGGAGATGCCGAGCGCGGGCCGGCCCTTCACCGCGGCGCTGGTGACCGAGCTGGTCACCAGGGGTGTGCAGGTCGCGCCGGTCGTGCTGCACACGGGCGTGGCCTCCGCCGAGGCGCACGAGCCGCCGTATCCGGAGCCGTACGCGGTGCCGGCCGCCACCGCCCGGCAGGTGAACGCGGCCCGGGCGGCCGGCGGCCGGGTGGTGGCGGTGGGCACGACCGCGGTGCGGGCGCTGGAGTCGGCGGCCGGGCGGCGCGGCGAGGTGCGTGCCGCCCGCGGCTGGACCGACCTGGTCGTCACCCCGGAGCGCGGCGTCCGGGCGGTGGACGGACTGCTGACCGGGCTGCACGAGCCGGCGGCGTCGCACCTGCTGATGCTCCGCGCGGTGGCCGGCGAGCCGCTGCTGGAACGGGTCTACGCGCTGGCCCTGCGGGGCCGCTACCGGTGGCACGAGTTCGGCGACGTGAACCTGCTGCTGCCGTAGCCGTTCTGACGTCCCGTCCAGATCCGGAATAAGCGTCACATAAAGCACCCCCGCGGTCACCTTCGGCGACTTCGGGGGTGCCCTCCTGTGAACTCACCGACAGGGCCTGCGTCACATACTAAGCGGCTTAGTGGAATTCCCTCCCCGCTATCACCGGCGACGACTCCGGATTATCCGGCCGATCGACCGGCACTTCTACGAGACCGGTTCGTAGAAGGGCTCGTTGACCGCCGATTCAGGGCTCTCTAAGAATTCTCGAGTCCCAATCGGAAGAGGTAATCCCGAATGCAGCTCCCCACGATCCCGAAGGTCGGCCGTCTGTCCAGGAAGCACAAGATCACGGCGGCAGGCATCGCCGCCGCGGCCGCGGTGGCCCTGACAGTGACCGGTCTGGAGGCGACCGCTGGAGGGTCCGCCGCCGCCGCTGGCGACCCGACTGGGTTCTCCGTCTCCACTGCCGACCAGGTCAAGGACGTCCCCGCCAAGAGCGGTCTCGCCTCGCAGAAGGCCGTCTCCGACCAGGCCGCCGCCCAGAAGAAGGCCGCCGCCCAGAAGCGGGCAGCGGCCGACGCCGCGGCCCAGAAGAAGGCGGCCGCCGACGCCGCGGCCCAGAAGGCCGCAGCCCAGGTCCTCGCCAAGCAGAAGGCGGCCGCCAAGGCCGCCGCGGAGAAGAAGGCCGCCGCCGACGCGGCGGCTCACCGTAAGGCCGTCGCCGACGCCGCCGCCAAGCGGGCCGCCGCTGCCGCCAGCCGCTCCACCGAGCGTCAGGCGATCCGGACCGCGCCCGCCGCGAAGGCCACCACGACCACCACCCCCGTGGTGAAGGTCGCCGCGGTGGTCTACCCGGACAACCTGGACGGCTGGATCCGGCACGCCCAGGCGGTGCTGGCCGCGCACAACATCCCGGTGCCGACCTACAACGGCATTTACCGCAACGTCATTCGGGAGTCCTCCGGCAACCCGAACGCGATCAACCTGTGGGACTCCAACGCCGCCAAGGGCATTCCGTCCAAGGGGCTGCTGCAGACGATCGACCCGACGTTCAACGCGTACCACGTCTCCGGTACCTCCTGGAACGTCTACGACCCGGTCGCGAACATCGCCGCCGCGTGCAACTACGCCTGGCACGTCTACGGCGGAATGGACAACGTCAACTCCGCGTACTGACCGCCGGGGCCGAATACCGGTACCCGTCTTCCGGTCGGGAACCGTTTCCCGCGCTCGGGGACATCGAGAACAGCGGGAAACCGGAAGGGCGGTGGGACGACGACGTCCCACCGCCCTTCCGCACGCTCCGGGCCGTCGGCCCTCGAAGGCGGGGTCCCCGCGGCTACCCGCGCATCACCTCGGGCTCGTGCCGGCGCAGCAGCCGGGCCACGACGACGCCGCAGAGCAGCGACATCACCAGCAGCACCCCGAGGTCCAGCGTCCAGGTGCCCGCGGTGTGATTCCACAGCGCGTCGCTCGTGCGGTGCGTCGGGTCCCAGGGCAGCAGCAGGTTGAGGTCGGCGGTGGCGCCGGCGCCGGCGACCGCCCAGCGGGCCGGCATCAGCCAGGACAGCTGCTCCACACCGGGCTTGCCGTAGAGCTGGAAGAGCACCCCGGTGAAGACGATCTGCACGATCGCGAACATGACCAGCAGCGGCATGGTCTTCTCCGCCGTCTTCACCAGCGCCGAGATGATCAGTCCGACCATCATCGAGGTGAACCCGAACGCCATGATGACCAGGGCCATCTCCAGCCCGGGGTGGCCGTGCAGCACCACGCCCTCGACGGGCATCGCGCGCGGGGCGAAGCCGATCCCGCAGATGATGGCGCCCTGAAGGATCGTGATCAGGCCGAGCACGATCACCTTGGACATCAGGTACGCCGAGCGGGACAGGCCGACGGCCCGTTCGCGCTCGTAGATCACCCGCTCCTTGATCAGCTCGCGGACCGAGTTGGCGGACCCGGCGAAGCAGGCGCCGACCGCGAGGATCATCAGGATGGTGCCCGCGTCCTTGTTGGCGAAGTGCGGCGGCTTGCCGACGCCGAGGCCGTGGTCGGCGGGTATCAGGCAGCTCACCACGCCCAGCACCGCCGGCAGGACGACCATCAGACCGATGAAGCCGCGGTCGGAGACGATCACCGACAGGTAGCGCCGTACCAGGGTGTACAGCTGCGAGCCCCAGCCCTGCGGCTTGGGCGGCCGGGCGGCCCGGTTCGGGATGGCGGGCGCGGCCTGCGGCGCGGCGGCGTCGAGGTGGGCGGCGTACGTCAGGTACTGCTGCGAGCCGCGCCACCGGCCCGACCAGTCGTGGTCGCGGTAGTTCTCGAACGCGGAGAAGACGTCGGCCCAGTTCTCGTACCCGAAGAAGGCCAGTGCCTCGTCCGGTGGGCCGAAGTACGCCACCGAGCCGCCCGGTGCCATCACCAGCAGCTTGTCGCACAGGGCCAGTTCGGCCACCGAGTGGGTGACGACCAGCACGGTGCGGCCGTCGTCGGCCAGGCCCCGCAGCAGCTTCATCACGTCGCGGTCCATGCCCGGGTCGAGCCCGGAGGTCGGCTCGTCCAGGAAGATCAGCGACGGCTTGGTCAGCAGCTCCAGGGCGACCGACACGCGCTTGCGCTGGCCGCCGGAGAGCGAGGTGACCTTCTTGTCCGCGTGGATGTCGAGCTTCAGCTCGCGCAGCACCTCGTCGATGCGGGCCTCGCGCTCGGCCGCCGCGGTGTCGCCGGGGAAGCGGAGCTTGGCGGCGTAGCGCAGCGCGGTGCGCACCTGGAGCTCCTTGTGCAGGATGTCGTCCTGCGGCACCAGGCCGATGCGCTGGCGCAGCTCCGCGAACTGCTTGTACAGGTCGCGGTTGTCGTACAGCACCTCGCCCTGGTCGGCGGGGCGGTAGCCGGTCAGCGCGCGCAGCAGCGTGGACTTGCCGGAGCCGGACGGGCCGATCACCCCGATCAGCGACTTCTCCGGGACGCCGAAGGAGACGTCCCTCAGGATGGTTTTGGTTGTCCTGCCCTGCGGCACCCGGACCGACAGCCGGCGGGCGGAGAAGGAGACCGCGCCCGTGTCGACGAACTCCTCCAGGTGGTCGCCGACCAGCCGGAACGTCGAGTGGCCCACGCCCACGATGTCCCCCGCGCCCAGCAGGTGCCGCTGGATCGGCTGGCCGTTGACGTAGGTGCCGTTGTGGCTGCCGAGGTCGACGATCTCGAAGCGGCCGTCGGGGTGCGCCCGGAACTCCGCGTGGCGGCGGGAGACCTGGAGGTCGGAGACGACCAGCTCGTTCTCCAGCGCGCGGCCTATGCGCATCATCCGGCCCAGCGCGATCTGGTGGAAGGTGCTCGGGTTGCGGTCGCCGACCCGGTCGCCGCCCTGGACGGGACCGCCCTGCACGGGACCACCCTGCACGGGACCACCCTGGACGGGTCCGCCCTGCGGCTGCGACAGCTGGGCTGGTGCCGGCTGGTGGGCCGCCGCCGGTTGGGCCGCCGGGGCCGGAACCGGCTCGGCACCGGCCACCGCGGGCGCGCTGAAGCGCAGCCTCGGCCCGTCGGTGGCGTTGCCGAGGTGGACGGTGCCGCCCGCGGCCACCTCGGCGCGCTGGACCCGCTGCCCCTGGACGAAGGTGCCGTTGGTGCTGCCGAGGTCCTCCAGCAGCCAGCCCTGCTCCCCCCGGCGGAGGCTGGCGTGCCGCCAGGACACCCGGGCGTCGTCGAGGACGAGGTCGCCCCGCGGGTCCCGACCGAGGCTGTATGACCGGGACGGGTCAAGCGGCCAGGTCCGTCCGTTCAGTTCAAGTACGAGTTCAGGCACCCCATGCCCCACTGTGTCGTCCCCCGGATTCCCCCATGCGCAGGCAGTCTAGGGATCGCGGACACCCGGAGGAACCGTTCGAGTCGGGCGACGGCTCCGGCGCCGTTCCGCTCCCCGCGGCGGCCAGGCGGCGGACGCGCGGTGTCCGTTCCTCGGGACGGCCGGCAGCCGGCCGTCGGACGGCGGATACGGTGGAGACACCATGAACGACGCCTCGAACACGCAGCCGGCAGCCGTGCCGGCCACCCCCTCCGGGTTCCGTGGGACGGCCCCGGCCGTGCCCGGGGACGCCGCCCCCCAGGCCGACGCGCCGACGCTGCTGGTGAAGATCTTCGGCCGGGACCGGCCGGGCCTGACCGCCGGGCTCTTCGAGGTGCTCGCCGGGTTCGGCGTGGACGTCGTGGACATCGAGCAGGTCGTCACCCGGGGCCGGATAGTGCTGTGCGCCCTGGTGACCGTGCCGCCGGGCCGGGACTCCGACGGCGCGCTGCGGGTCACCGTGCACACCTGGGCCGAGTCCATGAAGATGCAGGCCGAGATCATCTCCGGGGTCGGTGACAACCGCCCCCGCGGCCGCGGCCGCTCGTACGTGACGGTGCTGGGCCATCCGCTCACCGCTGCCTCCACTGCGGCCCTGACGGCGCTGATCACCGGCTCGGGCGGCAACATCGACCGGATCTTCCGACTGGCGAAGTACCCGGTGACCGCGGTGGAGTTCGCGGTGTCCGGCGCCGACCACACGGAGCTGCGCTCGGCGCTGTCGGTGGGCGCCGCCGCGCACGGCGTGGACGTCGCCGTGGTCCCGGCCGGCCTCCAGCGCCGGGCCCAGCGGCTGGTGGTGATGGACGTCGACTCCACGCTGATCCAGGACGAGGTGATCGAGCTGTTCGCCGCCTTCGCCGGCTGCGAGGAGCAGGTCGCGGAGGTCACGGCGGCGGCGATGCGCGGCGAGCTGGACTTCGAGCAGTCGCTGCACGCCCGGGTGCGGCTGCTGGCCGGCCTGGACGCCTCGGCCGTCGACAAGGTGCGCGCGCAGGTCCGCCTCACGCCGGGGGCACGCACCCTGGTGCGCACGCTGAAGCGGCTGGGCTACCAGGTGGGCGTGGTGTCGGGCGGCTTCACGCAGGTGACCGACGACCTCAAGGAGCGGCTGGGGCTGGACTTCGCCGCGGCCAACACCCTGGAGATCGTCGACGGCCGGCTGACCGGCCGGGTGGTGGGGCCGATCGTGGACCGGGCCGGCAAGGCGCGGCTGCTGCGCGAGTTCGCCCAGCAGGCCGGGGTCCCGCTGAGCCAGAGCGTGGCGATCGGCGACGGCGCGAACGACCTGGACATGCTCAACACGGCCGGCCTCGGGGTCGCGTTCAACGCCAAGCCGGTGGTGCGGGCGGCCGCGGACACCGCGGTGAACGTGCCCTTCCTGGACACGGTGCTCTACCTGCTGGGGATCACCCGCGAGGAGATCGAGGCGGCCGACGAGACGGACGGCGCGACCGCCTCCCAGGGGTGACGCCCGCGGCGCCCCGGCGCGGCTCCCCGGAGCGGGGGAACGGGCCGGGCGCGCGGTTCCGGCGGCGGGCGGGGCGGTCAGCCCTCGTGGGGCGCCCAGAACTCCGTCAGGCGGCAGACGCCGTGCTCGACGCCCTTCCAGGAGCCGGTGAAGGTGAGCACGGCCAGCCCCGAGGTGGCGAAGCCGCCGCGGTTCATCCGGTCGCGCGCCTCGGCGTCGCCGCCGCCGGCCAGCGCGTCCGCGAGGGCGTGCATGCCCGGGTTGTGGCCGACCAGCAGCAGGCAGCCGACGTCGTCGGGGGTCTCGTCGACCAGGGCGATCAGCTCGCCGAGTGAGGCGTCGTAGAGCCGCTCCTCGTAGACGGTCCGGGGGCGGTGGGCCAGCTCGGGGGCGGCGAGTTTCCAGGTCTCGCGGGTGCGGACGGCGGTGGAGCACAGGGCCAGGTCGATGGTGAGGCCGGACTCGGCCAGCCGGCGGCCGGTGGAGGGGGCGTCCAGGCGGCCGCGCTCGGCGAGCGGGCGCTCGTGGTCGGGGACGTCCGGCCAGTCCGCCTTGGCGTGCCTGACCACGACGAGGGTGCGGGGTGTGTCGGCGCTCATGCCCCTCAGCTTTCCAGATATCCCGCGGTCAGGCGCGGGATGTCCACCGGCGGACCGGTCCGTGGGACCCGGCGTTCCACTGGGCGGACAGCACCTCACCGCGGCCAGACGGGGCAGGGGCCCTGGCGGCCCCGGAGCGACCGGGGGCCGAATCAGGACGGGCTCCGGACGCGCTCCGGGCAGGGGCCTCGGGCCAGGGCCTCAGGCAAGGGGCCTCAGGCCAGGAGCCTCGGGCCAAGGGGCTCAGGCCAGCCGGGAGAGCAGGGTGCCCAGGGCGGTGGCCAGGTGTGCGGCCTGCGCGGCGCCTGCCCCCGAGCCGGCGCCCCGCGCGGGCCCGGCGTCGAGCAGCGCGAGGAGGGCGAAGAAGGCGGCGGCCGGCAGGGCCAGCGCCCACCACGGCAGCGTGGCCCGCGTGCCGTCGGCCCGGCTGTCGGGGTCCCGGGGGCCGGTGGGCCGGGGCTGCCGCTGACCGAGGTGGGAAGTGCGCGTGCTCACGGTGAACGCCTCCGCGGAAACCGTCGACGGTCCGGCC
Source organism: Actinacidiphila yeochonensis CN732 (assembly GCF_000745345.1). Classification (NCBI taxonomy): domain Bacteria; kingdom Bacillati; phylum Actinomycetota; class Actinomycetes; order Kitasatosporales; family Streptomycetaceae; genus Actinacidiphila; species Actinacidiphila yeochonensis. The sequence continues at coordinate 21,464 of NZ_JQNR01000003.1, forward strand.
GCCCCGCCCGCCGGCGGACGTGCTCGGACCTGCCGCCGTGCCCTGGTGCCCGGCGGTACGGCTCGACGCTACGGGGGCGGGGCGGCCGGTCCCATCCGGTCGTCCACCCACTTGTCCCTGAGCCCCGCCCCCTAGGGAAGGTGGGGTTGTCCCCACCTTCCCTGGGCGAACGCGCTCCGGTACGCGTCCAGGGCTATCCCATTCCGGCGGCGATGATCGCGACGATGGCCACGATCGCCGGGACACCCATCATCAGACCGAAGACGATGAGCAGTCGGCGCTGCGGGTTCGGAGGATTCGGTTCCAGTACGGGCATGGACGCCAGTGTGGCACCGTCTCCTGGGCTCTCCTCCGCCGGGTCACAGTTCGTCCTCGACGTGCCGGTTGCGGCCGGCCACCATCCCGGCGGCGACCTGCGGCACGGCCAGGACCGCCATCAGCCCCATGGGCAGGCCCCAGCCGCCGGTGGCCTGGTTCAGGGTGCCGACCAGGATCGGGCCGGGGATGGCGATCAGGTAGCCGGTGCTCTGGGCGAACGCCGACAGCCGGGCGACGCCGGCACCGGTGCGCGAGCGCATCCCGATCATCGTCAGGGCCAGCGGGAAGGCGCAGTTCGCGACGCCCAGCAGGAAGGCCCACAGCCAGGGCTCGGCGGCCGGCGCGGCCCACAGCCCGAGGAAGCCGGCCACCTGGAAGACGGCGAGGACGGCCACGACGGGGCCCTGGGAGCGCATCCGGGCGGCCAGTGGCGGCAGCACGAAGGACAGCGGCACGCTCAGCGCCATGATGAAGGCCAGCAGCAGTCCGGCGCGGCCGGCGGAGATGCCGGCGTCCTGGTAGATCTGCGGCGACCAGCCCATGGTCACGTAGGCGGCGGTGCTCTGCAGGCCGAAGAAGCAGCCGAGCCCCCAGGCGGTGCGGCTGCGGGTGATGCGGCCGTGCTCCCCCTGGGCCGGGGCGGCCGGGGAGGGCGCGTCCCCGGCGGAGGCGCGCGGGCGGGCCGGGGCGGCGGCCCGGTCCCGTATCAGGGGGATCCACGGCAGCACGGCGACCGCGGCGGGCACCGCCCACATGCCCAGGCCCAGCCGCCAGCCGCCGCCCATGGCGTGGGCCAGCGGCACGGTGACGGCGGCGGCCGCGGAGGTGCCCACCGACAGCGCCATCGAGTACAGGCCCGTGACGGTGCCGACCCGGTGCGGGAAGTAGCGCTTGACGATGACCGGCACGAGCACGTTGGAGACGGCGATCCCGGCCAGGCCGAGAGCGCTGGCGGCGAGGAACACCGGGGTGGTGCCGGCCAGCGGGCGCAGCGCGAGGCCGGCGGTGATGGCGGCCATGCCGGCGCAGACCACGGCGCCGGGGCCGAAGCGGCGGGCGAGGCGGGGTGCGGCGAAGCCGAAGAGCGCGAAGCAGACGGCGGGCACCGAGGTGAGCAGTCCGGCCATGGTGCCGCTCATCCCGAGGCCGCTGCGGACCTGCTTCAGCACCGCGCCGAGGCTGGTGACGGCCGGACGCAGGCTGAGGGCGGCGAGCAGCAGCGCGGCGATGACGAGCCGGCCTACCCAGGGGGCCTGCGGCCGGTCCTCGGCGGCCTCCGGTACGGGCGGTGTGGCGGCGGCGGCCGCGGCGGGCCGGGTGGCCGGGAGGTCCGTGGCGAGGTCCGCGGCGCCGGAACGGGCTCGGGTGGGAGGGGCGGCGGCGGGGCCGGTGGTGATCGGTTCGTCGTCGTGCATGAACCCATCATAGAATGATGGGATGAATCTCGGTCCCGTCTCCCGCCCGGCACCGCTCGCCGACCAGGTCATCGCCCGGCTGCGCGCGGAGATCGCCTCCGGCACCTGGCCGGTCGGCTCCCGCATCCCCACCGAACCCGAGCTGGTGGACCTCCTCGGGGTGGCCCGCAACACCGTCCGCGAGGCGGTGCGGGCGCTGGCGCACAACGGGCTGCTCGACATCCGCCAGGGCTCGGGCACCTACGTGGCGGCCACCAGCGAGCTGGCCGGGGTGATGCAGCGCCGGTTCGCGGACGCCGACCCGCTGCACGTGGCCGAACTGCGCGGCTCGCTGGAGGCCACGGCGGCCGGGCTCGCCGCGCGCCGGCGTACGGCTGCGGACCTGCGGCAGCTCGACGCCCTGATGGCGAACCGCGAGCAGACGTGGGAAGCGGGCGACGCGGAGGCGTTCGTCACCGCCGACGCGACCCTGCACCTCGCGGTGGTGGCGGCCTCCCACAACGAGGTGCTCACGGCGCTCTACGCCGACCTGGGCGAGGTCGTCCGGGACTTCCTGCGCGCCGACCTCGGCCCGGAGCTGCGGGACGCGGACTACGTCGACCACGATCGGCTGGTCGCCGCGATCCACGCCGGGGACGAGGAGGCCGCCGCGGCGGAGGCGGGCAAGCACGCCTTCTTCTGCCGCTTCACCGACCCGCGACCGTAGGGCCGCGGCGCTCAGACCCCGCCGCGGGCCGCCGGCGCGTCACCGGCGGCCGTCAGAGCCGCGTGACGGGCGGCCGGCGGCACGCGGGGCCGGCGGCCGTCAGCACGCGGGACCGCCACCGGTGGCGTCGCGACCGCGTCCGGACGCACGACCGCCCCGCACCCGTGCGGGTGCGGGGCGGTCGGCGCCGCGTCCGTCACCGCCGCGGCTGCCGCGCGGCGGTCTCCGAGCCCTCGGAGGGAGCGGTGGGTGTCAGGCGCCGATGGCGTGCACGCCGCCGTCGACGTGGACGATCTCGCCGGTGGTCTTCGGGAACCAGTCCGACAGCAGGGCGACCACACCGCGGCCGGCCGGCTCGGGGTCGCTCATGTCCCACTCCAGCGGGGAGCGGTGGTTCCACACCTCGGCGAGGTCCGAGAAGCCGGGGATGGACTTCGCGGCCATGGAGCCGAGCGGTCCGGCCGAGACCAGGTTGCAGCGCACGTTCTGCTTGCCCAGGTCGCGGGCCAGGTAACGGGAGGTGGCCTCCAGGGCGGCCTTCGCCGGGCCCATCCAGTCGTACTGCGGCCACGCGAACTGCGCGTCGAAGGTGAGGCCGACGACGGAGCCGCCGCCGTCCATCAGGGGCAGGCAGGCCGTGGTCAGCGACTTCAGCGAGTACGCCGAGACGTGCATGGCCGTGGCCACGGACTCGAACGGCGTGTTGAGGAAGTTGCCGCCCAGGGCGTCCTGCGGAGCGAAGCCGATGGAGTGCACCACTCCGTCGAGCCCGCCGAGCTCCGCGCGGACGGCGTCGGCCAGCCCGGCCAGGTGCTCGGTGTTGGTGACGTCCAGTTCGAGGACCTTGGTCGGCTTGGGCAGCTTCTTGGCGACGCGCGCGGTCAGCGTGGGCCGGGGGAAGGCCGTCAGGATGATCTCCGCGCCCTGCTCCTGCGCCAGCTTGGCGGTGTGGTAGGCGATGGAGGACTCCATCAGCACCCCGGTGATCAGGATGCGCTTCCCGTCGAGGATTCCGCTCATGTGACTCAGTGACCCATGCCCAATCCGCCGTCAACCGGGATGACGGCTCCAGTGATGTACGCGGCGTCGTCGGAGGCGAGGAAGCGCACGGCCGCGGCGATCTCCTCGGTGGTCCCGTAGCGCCCCATGGGCACCTGGGTGACGATCCCGGCCCGCTGCTCCTCGCTGAGGGCGCGGGTCATGTCGGTGTCGACGAAACCGGGCGCGACGACGTTGATGGTGATGTTCCGGGAGCTCAGCTCACGGGAGAGGGAACGCGCGAAGCCGACCAGGCCGGCCTTGGAGGCGGCGTAGTTGGCCTGCCCGGCCTGGCCCATCAGGCCGACGACCGAGGAGATCAGGACGACGCGGCCCTTCTTGGCCCGCAGCATGCCGCGGTTGGCGCGCTTGACGACCCGGAAGGCGCCGACGAGGTTGGTGTCGAGGACGGAGGAGAAGTCGTCCTCCGACATGCGCATCAGCAACTGGTCCTTCGTGATGCCGGCGTTGGCCACCAGCACCTCGACGTTGCCGTGCTTCTCCTCGACCTCCTTGTACGCCTGCTCGACCTGCTCACTGTCGGTGATGTCGCAGCGGACCGCGAGCACGCCGCGCTCCAAGAGGTCCGCCGGGGGCTCGCCCGAGCGGAACGTGACGGCGACCTTGTCGCCGTTGTCGGCGAAAGCCCGGGCAATGGCAAGGCCGATGCCCCGGTTTCCCCCGGTGACGAGAACCGAGCGGCTCAACGGATCACTCCCTGGATCGTGGGTGTCTCCGTGAGAACCTATCGGTCCTCGCGCCGCTTTTGGGAATCGGCGCCGACAGGGCGGCCGCGCGGACCCTGTGGGGTTCCTACAGCGGTGACCTGCGCCGCTCCGGCTCCGGGACGGGCGTCCCGGAGCCGGAGGCGGGGTCAGCCGCGGGCGCGGGCGGCCGCCCGGCGACGGCTGCGCGCGAGCAGGCCGACCGCTCCGGCGGCGGCCAGGGCGCTCGCCGACAGCGCCGCCTTCAGGGTTCCGCCGCTGGCCGCCGCCGTCCCGGCGGCGATGGTCCCGGTGGTCGCGGGGGCCGTCTCACCGCCGCCGTGGCCGTGGTGGGAGACGGTCGACCGGGCGGCGCCGGCGGCGATCTGGGTGTCGGTCGGGGCCTTGGCCACGTCCGGGACGGCCGCGGCGGCCGCCTGGGCGCTCTGTCCGAAGACGACATCGGCACAGCCGTAGAACGCCTCCGGGCTGTCGCTGCGCTGCCACACCTGGTAGATCAGCTGGCGGCCGGTGCGCTGGGGCAGGTTGGCGGTGAACTGGTAGTAACCGGAGGGCGCCGACGCGCTGGTGGCGTAGACGGCCACGGGGGTGTCGTCGAGGTCGGACCACTTCAGCGGCTGGGTGGGGTCGTACCCCTGCTTGGTGATGTAGAGCGTCATGGTGCCGAGGTGCGCGGCGGTGACCCGGAACCGCACGTTGAAGCTGCCCGAGGTGACCGGGGTGGCGGGCCAGTCGGTGCGGGCCCAGTCCAGGGCGCGGTACTTGTCGCGGTCGGCGGAGCAGAGGTGGCCGTCGGGGATGATCTGGCGGCTGTTCCCGTCGGCGTCGGCGATGTTGACCTCGTTCCAGTCGTACAGCGGCTGGGTGCCGCTGTCGGCGACGAAGTCCTTGCAGACCTGGGAGACGGGGTTCTCCGGGCCCTCCGCGTAGCAGGCGGAGATCCGGCTGACCGGGGTGTCGAGCGCTCCGTGGGCGCTCGCCGGGACGGTGGTGAACGCGGCCAGCGCGGCCGTGGCGGCGGCGACCGCTCCCGCGCTCGCCGTGATGCCTCGTACGGACATGCGTGACTCCTTGTCGTGGCGGTGCGTGTACGGAACCTGCGGACAGGCGAGGGCGGTTGCCGACGAGGATAGAGATTGGTCCATACCAAGCCAAGTACCTTGCACGCCAAGGAAGTTGAGATGGACCATTCGGCTGGGATGCGCGCTTCCACCGCCCGGGGACGCGCGGGCGGCGCGGGCGGCCCCGGGGCTCCGCCGCCCCGCGCCCCGGCCCGTTTCCCGCCGCCCGACCCGTTCCCGACCCGTTCCCGACCCCTTTTCGCGGCCTTTTCCGGCCGGGACGCCACGGGCTCGCGGGGAGTTGTCCACAGGCGCGGGGAAATCGCCGCCGCGGGTCGGCGCGCACGTGGTTGTATGCGAGTGACGCGAGGGAAGGAAGATCGCCGTGCCGCATGAGTTGGATGAGTCGTTCGTCGCGCTGCCGTTGCGCGCCCTGGCCGATGCCGGGTTGGCGCGGGCGCGCGCCCTGGGCGCGGAACACGCCGACGTCAGGATCGAGCGGGTGCGCAGCGCCGACCTGCACCTGCGCGACGGCCGGCCGGCCGGCGCATCGGACACCACCGACCTCGGCCTGGCCGTGCGGGTGGTGCACGGCGGGGCCTGGGGCTTCGCCGCGGGCGTGGACCTGACGATGGACGGGGCCGCCAGAGTGGCCGCGCAGGCCGTCGCCATGGCGAAGCTGTCGGCCAAGGTGGCCGCCGCCTCGGGCCCGTCCGAGCGGAGCCGGGTGGAGCTGGCCGGCGAGCCGGTGTACCCGGACCGCACCTGGGTCTCCTCCTACGAGGTGAACCCCTTCGACGTACCGGACGCCGACCGGACCGGCCTGCTGGCCGAGTTCAGCGGCCGGCTGCTGGCCGCCGAGGGCGTCTCGCACGTGGACGCCTCCCTGCTCGCCGTGCAGGAGAACAAGTTCTACGCCGACACCTCGGGCACCACCACCACCCAGCAGCGGGTGCGCGTCCACCCGTCGCTCACCGCCGTCTGCGTCGACCCCGCGAGCGGCGAGTTCGACTCGATGCGCACCCTGGCCCCGCCGGCCGGGCGCGGCTGGGAGTACCTGACCGGCACCGGCTGGGACTGGGACACCGAGTTGGAGCGCATCCCCGGCCTGCTCGCCGAGAAGATGCGCGCCCCCTCCGTGGAGTCCGGCCGGTACGACCTGGTGGTCGACCCGTCCAACCTGTGGCTGACCATCCACGAGTCGATCGGCCACGCCACCGAGCTGGACCGCGCGCTGGGCTACGAGGCGGCGTACGCCGGCACCTCGTTCGCCACCTTCGACCAGCTCGGCAGCCTCACGTACGGCTCCCCGGTGATGAACGTGACCGGCGACCGCACCACCGAGCACGGCCTGGCCACCGTCGGGTACGACGACGAGGGAGTGGCCGGCCAGTCCTGGGACCTGATCCGCGACGGCGTCCTCGTCGGCTACCAGCTCGACCGCAGGATCGCCCGGCTGACCGGCTTCGAGCGCTCCAACGGCTGCGCCTTCGCCGACTCCCCGCAGCACGTCCCGGTGCAGCGGATGGCCAACGTCTCCCTCCAGCCGGCGCCCGGCGGCCCGTCCACGGAAGAGCTGATCTCCGGCGTGGAGCGCGGCATCTACGTCGTCGGCGACCGCTCCTGGTCCATCGACATGCAGCGCTACAACTTCCAGTTCACCGGTCAGCGCTTCTACCGGATCGAGAACGGCGCGCTGGCCGGCCAGCTCAAGGACGTCGCCTACCAGGCCACCACCACCGACTTCTGGGGCTCCATGGAAGCCGTCGGCGGCCCGCAGACCTACGTCCTCGGCGGCGCCTTCAACTGCGGCAAGGCACAGCCGGGCCAGGTCGCCGCGGTCAGCCACGGCTGCCCCTCCGCCCTCTTCCGGGACGTCAGCATTCTCAACACCACGCAGGAGGCAGGCCGATGAGCCGCACGGGCAGCACCGCCGCCCCCCACGAGACCGTCGAGCGCGCCCTGGAGCTCTCCCGCGCCGACGGCTGCGTGGTGATCGCCGACGAGGAGTCCAGCGCCAACCTCCGCTGGGCCGGCAACTCCCTGACCACCAACGGTGTCACCCGCGGCCGGACACTGACCGTCATCGCCACCGTGGACGGAGCGCAGGGCACCGCCTCCGGCGTGGTCTCCCGCTCGGCGGTGTCGGCGGACGAGCTGGAGGCCCTGGTACGGGCGGCCGAGGCCGCGGCCCGGGAGGCCGGTCCGGCCGAGGACGCGCAGCCCCTGGTGGCCGGCGCCCCGGCCTCGGCCGGCTTCACCGAGCCGCCCGCCGAGACCTCCTCCGAGGTCTTCGCGAAGTTCGCCCCGGCGCTGGGCGAGGCGTTCGCCGAAGCCCGGGCCGGCGGCCGGGAGCTGTACGGCTTCGCGCACCACACGGTCGCCTCCACCTACCTCGGCAGCTCCACCGGCCTGCGGCTGCGCCACGACCAGCCCACCGGCACCCTGGAGCTGAACGCGAAGTCCCCCGACGGCACCCGCTCCGCCTGGGCCGGCGCCTCCACCCGCGACTTCACCGACGTCGACCCGCGCACCATGGACGCCGGCCTGGCCCGCAGGCTGGCCTGGGCCGAGCGCCGGGTGGAGCTGCCGGCCGGCCGGTACGAGACGCTGCTGCCGCCGTCCGCCGTCGCGGACCTGCTCATCTACCAGCTGTGGAGCGCCGGGGCGCGGGACGCGGCCGAGGGCCGGACGGTCTTCTCCAAGCCCGGCGGCGGCACCCGGATCGGCGAGAAGCTGTCCCCGCTTCCGCTGACCCTGCGCAGCGACCCGGCCCACCCCGGCCTGGAGGCGGCCCCCTTCGTGGTCGCCCGCGCCTCGGGGGGCGACTCCTCCGTCTTCGACAACGGGCTGCCGCTCGCGCCGGTCGACTGGGTCAGCGAGGGCACGCTGAACCAGCTGGTCAGCACCCGGCACAGCGCCGGCCTCGCCGGGACGACGCCCGCCCCCATGGCCGACAACCTGGTGCTGGACGGCGGCGGCACCCGTTCGCTGGAGGAGATGGTCGCCGGCACCGAGCGCGGCCTGCTGCTCACCTGCCTGTGGTACATCCGCGAGGTGGACCCGGCCACGCTGCTGCTGACCGGTCTGACCCGTGACGGCGTCTACCTGGTGGAGGGCGGCGAGGTGGTCGGGGCCGTCAACAACTTCCGGTTCAACGAGTCCCCGGTCGACCTGCTCGGCCGCGCCACGGAGGCGGGCCGCACCGAGCGGACCCTGCCCCGGGAGTGGTCCGACTACTTCACCCGTGCCGCCACCCCTGCCCTGCGGGTGCCGGACTTCAACATGAGCTCCGTCAGCCAGGGCGTGTGACCGGACCGGGCGGGCCGGAGCTGCTTCCGGCCCGCCCGGCACCGCGCGGGAGCCGCGTACGAGCCGCGTACGAGCCGCGTACGAGCCGCGTACGAGCCGCGTACGGGACGCCACCGGACGAAAGACGAGACCGAACGGACCATTGGAGAGAGGAGGCCGCCGGTGGACGGCAAACGGATGGTCAAGGCGTCGAAGTACCTGTCGATGGTGCTGCGCCACCGCCCGGAGGCGGCGGGGCTGAGCCTCGACCCGGCCGGCTGGGTGGAGGTCGATGTCCTGCTCGACGCCCTCGCGGCAGCCCGGCGGCCGCTCACCCGGGAAGAGCTGGACCACGTGGTGGCCGCCAACGACAAGAAGCGGTTCGCCTACTCGGCGGACGGACGCCGGATACGGGCCAGCCAGGGCCACTCCGTTCCGGTGGAGCTCGGGCTGCCCGACGCCGTCCCGCCGGAGGTGCTCTTCCACGGCACCGCCACGGCCACGGTGCCGCTGATCCTGGCGCGGGGACTGCGGCCGATGGGCCGGCAGGACGTGCACCTGTCGACGGACCAGGAGACCGCGCTGCGCGTCGGCTCCCGGCACGGCCGCCCGGCGGTCCTCGCGGTGGACGCCGCCGGACTCGCCGCGACCGGCCACGCGTTCCAGGTCAGCGCCAACGGCGTGTGGCTCACCTCGGCGGTACCGGCGCGCTGGCTCCGGCTGCTCCCCGCCGGCTGAGCCGCGCCCCGGCAGGCGCACCGGCCCGCCAGGTCCACGGCACCGCTCCTGACCCGGAGCGAGGCCCCGCCATCGCCCACCGTCGGCGTTCCCCCGCCCCCGGACGTACCGAACCCGGGAGCACCGCACGCTTCGGAGAAGCGCCGCGGGCGCGCCCCGGGCCGTTCCCGGGCTGGTCCCGTCCCGGGCGTCAGTACCTCGTGGTGTCCCGTCTGCGGCGGCGGGCTCCCCACAGGGCGTCGCCGAGCGCCACCAGCACAATCGCGCCGATCAGCTGGAGGACGTGCCGGGTCCAGTCGAAGCCCTTGGTGTCGGCGACTCCGAGCCACCTGGCCACACCGTTGCCCAGGGCGCTGCCGCCCATACCGCAGATGATGGTGAGCCACAGCGGGAGGCTCTGCTTGCCGGGGATGATCGCCTTGGCGATCAGGCCGAGGACCAGGCCCACGAGGATCGCCCACAGCCAGCTCATTCCATCGCCTCCTCGCCCCGGGCAGCCGGCGCCCGGGTGATGGTCGCCCCGCCAGTCTGCGGCCGCCCGCCACGCCCCGCACCTCGATCCGGTGGCCGGGCCGCGGCCGCCGGTCCGGCGCCCCGCCCGGGACCCGCGCCGCCCGCCGACCCCGGCCGCCCGTACGACTCGCCGAAACAGGTCCCCCGCCCTCCTTCGCGGACGGCGGGCGGCGTACCGTGGGAAGGGCCGGGACAGGGGTGCCGGAAGCGTGCCCGGCACGGACCGGGACGAGGAGCGGGCGGTGAGTGGGGATGCGGAAGCGCAGCGGTTCTGAGGTCTTCCGGATCACCGGGGCGCGGTCCGGCCTCGCCGACGACGTCCGCGCCCGCCAGCGCCGCTATGCCATCTCCATGTCGATCCGCACGGTGTCGGTGATCCTGACCATCGTGCTGTGGAACATCGAACGCCCGGTGGCCTGGGCGATGCTGGTCGTCGGCGCGGTGCTTCCGTACGTGGCCGTGGTGATCGCCAACGCGGGCCGCGAGAACATCCCGCCGCCGCCGGAGACGACGTACGTACCGCCGCCGTCGCAGCCGGCGATCGAGCCCTCCCGGGTGGAGACCGGCACCGAGCGGGAGGCGCGGGAGTCGCCGTACGTCCCGGAGGACGAGCTCCTCGCGGGTGACGAGGACGCGTCCCCTACTGGGGAGGGCACCGGTCCCACCCGGCCCGAGGCCGCCGAGGCCGCCTCCGAGCCCGTTTCCGGGGCGGCAGGGGCGCGGGCACGCGAACGCGGCGGGGAGCCCGTCGCGTAGGGGTATCCCCCATCCCCCGAACAGGCCGGACGCCGCCGCTTCGCGGTGCTCGCGGAGCGGGTCGGGCGGACGGACGGCGACCGTGATCCCGGCCCGCCGGGGGCAGCGTTTCCGGTGCTGACCGGCGCTGACCGGCGCTGGTCCAGACCGCTGGAAGGCGGTCGGCGAACCTCAGGAAATGCTCATCCCAATCACGAGGAAGCCCTCTACAGGCAAGGCCCCCCGTGCCATACTTCGATACACGCTCCGTATCCCCCGTCGGAGCGAATGGACCGACGCCGGGCGGCTCCCCCCGTGGCTGCCCGGCGTCGCCACGCCCGCGCCCGGTGCGGTGGATCCCTCGGATGGCGGTTTACTGGACGCCATGAACGACACGACCGACGAGACGCCGACCTGCTCGGCGAAGGGCTGCCGCGCCCCCGCCGTGTGGGTGCTGGCCTGGAACAACCCGAAGCTGCACACCACTGAGCGGCGCAAGACGTGGCTCGCCTGCGAGGAGCACCGCGAGCACCTGTCGCAGTTCCTCGGGATGCGCGGCTTCCTCAAGGACGTGGTGGCGCTGCCGGAGTGGCGTTCGCGGTCCGAGGCCGCCGACGGCTGAACCTGACCGGCGGGCCCCTACCGCACGTCACCACGGGCGACACCCGCGACAGCCCACGAGCGCCGCCGCGTCAGGACCGGGCCGACCGCCCGAGGGGAGCACCGGCGGAGGCGGGGCCGGAGCCCCTCCCGCCGCACCCGTACGCCCGTGCGGCCCGGGTGCCCGTGCCTCAGCCGCCTATCGCCGACATCGGCCGCCCCGGCTGGAGGAAGGACGGGTCGTCGAGGCCGGAACCGGCCTTCTTGCCCCACATCGCGGCCTGCCACACCCGGACCACCTCCTCGTCCCCCGCGTCCGAGCGCAGCACCCCGCGCAGGTCGGACTCCTCCTGGGCGAAGAGGCAGTTGCGCACCTGGCCGTCGGCGGTCAGCCGGGTACGGTCGCAGGCGCGGCAGAACGGCCGGGTGACGGAGGCGATCACGCCGACACGGGCGGGGCCGCCGTCGACCAGCCAGCGTTCCGCCGGGGCGTGGCCGCGCTCGGTGTCGCCCTCCGGGCTCAGCGTGAAGCGGGTGCGCAGCGCGGCCAGGATCTCCCGCGCGGTGACCATGTCGGAGCGTTCCCAGCCGTGCTGGGCGTCCAGCGGCATCTGTTCGATGAACCGCAGTTCGTACCCCTCGTCCAGCGCCCAGCCGAGCAGGTCGGCGGCCTCGTCGTCGTTGGTGCCGCGCATGAGCACGGTGTTGATCTTGATCGGCGCGAGGCCCGCGTCGCGCGCGGCGGCCAGGCCGTCGAGTACGTCCTGGTGGCGGTCGCGCCGGGTGAGGGCGTGGAAGACCTCCGGGCGCAGGGTGTCGAGCGAGACGTTCACCCGGTCCAGGCCCGCCTCCCGCAGTGCCCCGGCGGTCCGGCGCAGCCCGATGCCGTTGGTGGTGAGCGACAGGGACGGCCTCGGCTCCAGGTCGGCGCAGCGGGCCACGATGCCCGGCAGCCCGGGCCGCAGGAGCGGTTCACCGCCGGTGAACCGGACCTCGCGCACCCCGAGACGGGTCACCGCGATCCGCACCAGCCGGACCACCTCGTCGTCGGTGAGCAGGTCCGGCCCGCGCAGCCACTGGAGGCCCTCCTCGGGCATGCAGTAGGTGCAGCGCAGGTTGCACCGGTCCGTCAGGGAGACCCGCAGGTCCGTCGCCACCCGTCCGTAGGTGTCGGTGAGCACGGCGCCTCCTTCCCCTCGCGAGCGCCCCGGCGCGTTCCGTTCGCTCTCCATCCCCTCCCACCCTAGTGCCGCGACGGGCACGGTCCCGCTGGGCGTGGGCGGACGGGCCGGGCCGGAGCCCGCGGGAGCGACACCCATGCCCCGCCGTTTCGTTGAACGGAGCAACCGGCTCGGCGGCCCGTCCGCGCGGTGCCGGAGCCCCTTCCGCCCGCGAGGACCACCGTTGAGCTTCTCACCACCACCCTCACCCCCGGACCCGCAGCTGCCGGCCCGCAGGCCGTACGGGAGCGTGCCCCTGCCCCGGGCGGTCGCCGCCCCGCCCCGCCCGCCGCGCACCGTGCCGCCGCCCGCCGGGCTCGACGGCAGGGTGTGGCTGCCGCTGCTCACCGTCGCCGAGCTGCGCCGGCGCCCCGCCGGAAGCGGGGAGTAGCGCGCCACCGTGCCGTCGGGAAGCACCGCCGGGCAGCGGGTTCCAGCGCTCCGTCAAGCTGATGACGTCACGTCACCCCGCCGTCGTCGCATCGCCCCGCCGTGCCTCACGTCACCCCGCCGTGCTCGCGGCCCGGTCGGGCGCCATGTCCCGCCGTGCCGCGCTCGCGGCGACCGCCGCCTCGACGAACGAGGCGACGAGCGGCCGCCGGTCGAGCCGCGACCACGCGACGACCAGCCGGCTGGGGCGCGCGTCCACCACGGGCGTGTACACCAGGTCCGGGTGGAAGGGTTCGACGAGCGAGCGCGGAAGGACCTCGACCATCCGGCCGAGCATGATCAGCTGGACCATCTGCGCCGCGTCCTCGATCTCCGGCCCCGGGCCGCTGCTGCCCGGCACCCCCTTCCAGCGCGGCAGCGTCTCCGGCTCCAGGTCGGCCATGCGCAGCTCGCCGCGCGAGGCCAGCCGGTGCCCGCGCGGCAGGATCGCGACGCGCCCCTCGACGTACAGCGTCTCGTGGTCGAGCCCGGTGAGGTCGTCGAACGGCACGTACAGCAGCGCCACGTCGGCCCTGCCGTCGCGCACGTGGTCGGCGCGGTCGGTGGCGCCGCCGAACAGGATGTCCACCCGGCGCGCGTCGGGCCGGCCGGCGTAGGCGGCGATGATGCCGGAGAGCAGGTTGCCGTCGCCGCCGGGCTTGACCACCAGCCGCAGCCGCGCCTGGCTGTCGGCGGCCCGGCGGGCGCCCTGGGCGGCGGCGCTCACCGCGTCGAGCGCGTGCCGGCCGTACCGCAGGAGCGCCTCCCCGGCGGACGTCAGCGAGACGTGACGGCTCGTCCGCACGAACAGGAGGACGCCCAGCCTGGACTCGACGCGCCGGATCGCCTTCGACAGCGCGGGCTGGGCGATGGACAGGCGCTCGGCGGCGCGGCCGAAGTGCAGTTCCTCGGCGACCGCGACGAAGTACTCCAGCTCGCGCGTCTCCAGATCAGCCATGCCTTCAGGTTATCCACCGCGAACGGGCGGGGCCTGGCCCTGGTCCGCCCGGCCGGGCCGGGACGGGCCCCTGAGCCCCAGCACCCTGACGGCCCCGCGGTTCGGGCGGGTTCACCGGGCCGATCCCGGACCAGCCGCTGGAACAGTTCCTGGCGGACATCGAAAGGCCGTGGCCTCGACAGGCCGCGCAGCGGCTCGGGTCGGCCCCGGATGTCCACGGCACGGCTCCGTATCCGCGCCTCCGCCGACGACCGGCGGCCCCGGTGTTCGCCGCCCCGGGTTCGAGGCGCTCGTCGGGCGCGGCCGGCGGGAGCGGAAGTCCCGCGCCGGCGGCGCCAGAAGTACCGTCCGCCAGTGCGGCCGCACCCTCGGCGGGGTGAGACCGTACCGCGCCGGGCGGACCACGAGGACCGGGATCCGCCGCGGCGTCGGGAGGCGGCAGCCCGGGTCCGTGGACAGGCCGGCCGCCGTGTCCTTACCGGTGCGGCCGGCGGCACCGTCGTCGGGATGGGCCCGTTGGCCGACCGGCCGTCTCGGCGACCGCGGGCAGCGCGGACGGGGAGCGGACCGCGGCACGGCGTCGGGTGGATCCGCCATGCCCGGACCCGTAAGCGCGGGCCGGGACGGACCGCCGGACCGTGCCGCCCGCCGGCATCGGGGGCTCGGGAGAGGCGTTGGGCGGCGCCGGCCGGCGGCACGACGACGGCCCGGCCGGTCCGGTGTACGGCTCCGGTCAGGGGCGCCGGGTGCCGGCGGTGTCCGCCGCGGGCCGTATCCTCATTGACCATGCTGGACAACCGGACCGAGCCGTCATCTTCCGGCGGCAAAGGGACCCCCGCCGCCGCGCCGCCCTCCGTCGCCGCTGCCGCCGCTGCCGCCGCCGGGGAGCCGTGGCCGGCGGGCTACCCCGGGGGCTACGCGGTGGTGGACGTGGAGACCACCGGGCTCGGCCGGGAGGACCGTATCGTGTCCGCCGCCGTCTACCAGCTGGACGCGCGCGGCGAGGTGCAGGACCACTGGTACTCCCCCGTCAACCCGCAGCGCGACCCGGGCCCGGTGTGGATCCACGGGCTGACCCCGGCGCTGCTGGCCGACGCGCCGCTCTTCCCGGAGATCGCCGGCGCCCTCGCGGAGCGGCTGGCCGGGCGGGTGCTCGTGGCGCACAACGCGGTCTTCGACTGGTCCATGCTGGCACGGGAGTTCGCCAGGGCCCGGACGACGGCGCCGGTCGAGCAGCGGCTGTGCACGATCGTGCTGGCCAAGGAGCTGCGGCTGCCGCTGGCCAACCACAAGCTGGAGACGCTCGCCGCGCACTACGGCGTGGTCCAGCGGCGGGCCCACCACGCGCTGGACGACGCGCGGGTGCTGGCCGAGGCGTTCCGGCCCAGCCTGCGCCTGGCCGCCGCGGCCGGGCTGCGGCTGCCGCTGCACACCTGCGTGCCGCTGACGGAGTGGGTGGACACCCCCCGGCCGGGGACGCCCGTGCCGGGGCCGCGTTCCGGCCGCGCCCCGGGCTCCGGGTTCGGCGGCGGTTGGCGGCCGGCCCGACGGCGGCCGGCGTGCCCGTATCCGAACCCGGGGCGGCTGGCTCCGGGCGGGCCGCTGGTGCAGGGCATGCGGGTGGCGTTCACCGGGGACACGGGCATAGACCGCGAGTTGCTGGAGGACCGCGCCACCGAGGCGGGCCTGCACGTGGCCTCCTCGATCAGCCGCCTCACCAGCCTGCTGGTCACCAACGAGCCGGACACGTTCAGCTCCAAGGCCGTCAAGGCGCGGCAGGTGGGCACGCCGGTCGTCGACGAACGGCAGTTCACCGAACTGCTCAAGGCGGTCGTGCCGGCCTCCGAGGTGCACGGCTGAGCCGGGGCCGCGTGCCGGGCCGTCAGTCGGGCCGCGTGCCGGGCCGTCAGGAAGGCCGCGCGGTGACGGCCACCGTGCCGGCCACGGACTACGCCGGCGACTCGGGCTCCTCCGCCCCTGCCGGCTCCTCCGGCCCTTCGGGCCCTTGCCGCCCGACGGCGGCGGCCAGCACCTCCGGGCCGCTGGCGGCGGCTCCCCGGGCGCACGCGGCGGCGTACCCCTCGTCGCCCAGCTCGGCCCGCAGCGTCTCCTCGCACCGCTGCCGGACCGGCTCCAGCTCCCGCGCGCCCCGCTGCGGATGGCCGACGCTGCGCCAGTACGCGCCGCCGGCGCCGTAGAAGGCGGCCGCCTCCTCGGGCCGGCCGTCGGCGGCGAGCGCGGCGGAGAGCAGGTCGAGGCCGAGCGCGATGCCGAACGCGTCGCCCAGCGCCGCCTTGGCCCGCAGCATCGTGCGCGCGTACCCGGCGGCCTCCGCGGGCACGCCGGAGAAGAGGGCCACGACGGAGAGCTGGTAGTCCAGGTAGGAGCGGGTCCACAGCTCACCGCCGCGCACGCACAGCCGGCGCAGTACCAGGGCCCGCTGCCGCCCCTCGTCGAAGCGGCCCAGCACGGTGAGCGACAGCACCTCCGCGAGGGTGCACCGCAGCCGGTCGGGTGAGTCGAAGGGCGTGCCGGGCACGGCGGCCAGGGCCTCGCGGGTGGCGTCCAGCGCCTCCTGCGGGCGGCCGGAGAGCAGGCCGAGCAGGCCGGTCAGGCAGGCCGCGGCCAGCCGCTGCGTCCCGTCGCCGGGGCTGTCCGGATCGGCGTCGAGGGCTGCCCGGACCCGCGCGTCCACGGCCCGGGCGGCGGCGTGGTCGCCGTGCAGGGTGAGGGTGGCGCCCAGGCCGATCAGGGCGCGGGTCCGCCGGGGCCCCGGCACGGTATGGGCGGCCAGGGCCTGCTCCAGGTAGCCCCGGGCCTCCTTCAGGTGGCCGCAGCAGGTCCAGAAGTACACCAGCAGGCCAGCGAGTTCGGCCGCCGCCGCGGGGTCCGCGGCCAGCAGGTGGTCGAGGGCGGCGCGCAGGTCGGCGTGGGCCTCCTCCACCCGGCGGTAGCCGAGGAGCTGGTCGCGGCCGGGCCAGACCGCGTCGGCCCAGCGCGCCAGGCCGGTGAAGTGCAAGGCGTGCCGGTCGGCGGCGGCCCGCTCCTCGCCCAGCTCCCGCAGCCACCCCTGGCCGTACTCGCGGATGGTGTCGAGCAGCCGGTAGCGGTCCTCGCCGTCGGGCCCGGCCGTGCGGTGGACCACGGACTGCGCCGCCAGCCGCTCCAGGACGGGGGCCACCTGGTCGTCGTCCAACGGCCCGCCGGCGGCCACCGCCCGGGCGTCGGCGAGGCCGAAGGCGCCGCGGAAGACGCTGAGCCGGGCCCACAGCAGCCGTTCCAGGGGCGCGCACAGCTCGTGGCTCCAGCCGACGGTGGTGCGCAGCGTCCGGTGGCGGCGGGGCCAGACGAACTCGTCGCCGTCCTCCCGGGCCAGAACCTCGAAGCGGGAGGCCAGGGCGGTGGCCACCTCACCGACCGGAGTGGGCCCGACCCGGCCCGCGGCCAGCTCGATGGCCAGCGGAATGCCCTCCAGGGCGCGGCAGATCGCCTGCACCGCCCCGTCCGCGCCGGGCTCGTCGAGCAGCGCCCCGGCGCCCGCTCCGGCGACCCGGTCGCGGAAGAGGGCGACGGCGTCCGGCCCGTCGGGCGCCAGCGGTGCCACCTCCACCAGGTGCTCGCCGGGGCAGTTCAACGGTCGGCGGCTGGTGGCGAGGACGGTCAGGCCGGGCGCGGCCGCCAGCAGCTCCGCCACCGTGCGGGCGCACTCCTCGGCCAGGTGCTCGCAGGAGTCGAGGACGAGGAGGACCCGGCGGTCGGCGAGCCAGGCGGCCAGCGCCTCGGTGCGCGGCAGCGCCGAGTGGTCGGCGAGGTCGACGGCGTCGGAGAGGGTGGCCGCCAGCAGTTCGGGGCCGTCCAGGGCACTGAGGTCGGCCCAGCCGGCGCCGTCGGGGCGGTCGGCCGCGCCGGGTCCGCCGACGGCGGTCGCCGCCAGCGCGGCCCGCTGGGCCAGCCGCGTCTTGCCGACCCCGCCGGGGCCGGTCAGCGTGACCAGCCGGTGCCGGGCCAACGCCGTGGCGAGCCGGCCGAGTTCCGGCCCCCGCCCGACGAAACTGGAGGTCTCGGGTGGAAGGTAGCCCATCACAACGACAGCTTGGCACCATACGGCCACGCTGCGAAACCACTCCTGCCCCTCCTCCCCTCCCGCGGCTCCCGCCTCACGCGGCTCTGCCGGCCGTGGCGCAGGGCGTACGCCCGGGTGAATCCCGTCCCGGCGGCAGCGGGGCGGATTGCGAACGGCGTCGCCCGGGGGCGCAATGGGCGCATGGCCCGTTGTGAGGTGTGCGGAAACGACTACGAGATGAGCTTCGAGGTGCACGCGCAGGGCGCCGTGCACGTCTTCGACAGCTTCGAGTGCGCCATCCACCGCATGGCGCCGATCTGCGAGCACTGCCGGGTGCAGATCGTCGGCCACGGCGTCCAGGTGGACGGCCGCTTCTACTGCTGCGCGCACTGCGCCAAGGCGGAGGGCGGTGAGGGCGTGGTCGACCGCGTCGGCGCCTCGACCCCGGCCTGAGGACGCCGCCCCCGGACACCCGCCCCGCCGAGGGCCCGGAGAAGGCCCGACACGAACCGCCTGACGAAGGCCCGACGCGAACCGCCTGACGGAACGCCCGTCATACCGCCCGTCATACCGCCCGCCTCGCCGCCCGCCCGAGCGCCTGACGCCCCGTCCGAAACCCGCCGGCCCCGCGAGGGGCCGTCCGGCCCCTGTACGGTCGTGGTGCAGGCGACGGTCGAGCGGCGAGGCGGGCACGTGGCGGGACGTATCGAGGACTACGCGATCATCGGCGATCTGCAGACCGCCGCCCTGGTGGGCCGGGACGGCTCCGTCGACTGGCTGTGCCTGCCCCGTTTCGACTCCGGCGCCTGCTTCGCCGCGCTGCTGGGCGACGAGGACAACGGCCGCTGGCGGATAGCCCCGGCCGGCTCCTCGCACTGCTCCGGACGCTCCTACCGGGGCGACACCCTGGTGCTGGACACCCTGTGGGAGACGCCGACCGGCACGGTCCGGGTGACCGACTTCATGCCGCAGCGCGACCGGGCACCGGACGTGATCCGCGTCGTGGAGGGCCTGTCCGGCGAGGTGGCGATGCGCTCGGAGCTGGCCCTGCGCTTCGACTACGGCAACGTGGTGCCGTGGGTGCGCCGGGTGGACGGCCACCTGGTGGCCACCGCCGGGCCGGACGCGGTGTGGCTGCGCAGTACCCCGCCGGTCCCGACGTACGGCCAGGACATGCGCACCTACGCCGACTTCACCGTCACCGCGGGCGAGCGGATCGGCTTCGTACTGACCTGGAACGCCTCGCACCACCAGCGGCTGCGCCGGGTCGACCCGTTCGCCGCGCTCGACGCCTGCCTCAAGGACTGGGAGGCGTGGTCGGCGCGCTGCCGGTACGAGGGCCCGCACCGGGACGCGGTGCTGCGCTCGCTGCTCACCCTCAAGGCGCTCACCTACGCGCCCAGCGGCGGCATAGCGGCCGCGGCCACCACCTCGCTGCCCGAGGAGGTGGGCGGGGTCCGCAACTGGGACTACCGCTACTGCTGGCTGCGCGACGCCGCCCTCACCCTGAACGCGCTGATCTCCGGCGGCTACCTGGACGAGGCGCACTCCTGGCGTGACTGGCTGCTGCGCGCGGTGGCCGGCGACCCGGCCGACCTCCAGATCATGTACGGCATCGCGGGCGAGCGCCGGCTGCCGGAGTACGAGGTGCCGTGGCTGGCCGGCTACGAGGGCTCGGCACCCGTCCGGGTCGGGAACGCCGCCGCCGGGCAGCTCCAGCTGGACGTCTACGGCGAGGTGCTGGACTCCCTCTTCCTGGCGCGGGAGCGGGGCCTGGCCACCGAGGCGCACGTGTGGGACCTCCAGCGGGCGCTGATGGACTTCCTGGAGACGAAGTGGCACGAGCCCGACGAGGGCCTGTGGGAGGTACGCGGCCCGCGGCGGCACTTCGTCCACTCCAAGGTGATGGCGTGGGTGGCCGCCGACCGCGCGGTGCGCACCCTTGAGGCGTCGCCGAGGCTGCGCGGGGACGCCGGCCGCTGGCGGGCGATGCGCGACGACGTGCACGCGGAGGTCTGCGCGAAGGGCTTCGACCAGGACCGCGGCACCTTCACCCAGTCCTACGGCTCCGCCGAACTGGACGCGGCGACGCTGCTGATCCCGCAGGTGGGCTTCCTTCCGGCGTCGGACCCGCGGGTGGCCGGCACGGTCAGGGCGGTGCGGCGCGAGCTGGACCTCGGCGGGTTCGTCCGCCGCTACAGCCCGGCTGCGGCCGGCGTGGACGGCCTGCCCGGCACCGAGGGCGCCTTCCTGGCCTGCTCCTTCTGGATGGTGGACGCGCTGCACGCCACCGGGGAGCGGGAGGAGGCCGCGGAGCTCTTCGAGCGGCTGCTGTCGCTCCGCAACGACGTGGGGCTGCTGGCAGAGGAGTGGGACCCGGTGGCCGGGCGCCAGCTGGGCAACTTCCCGCAGGCGTTCAGCCACATCGGCCTGGTCAACAGCGCGCTGGCGCTGTCCGGCGGGCCGGCCGGGGCCAGGGGCTGACCCGGACGCGCGGCTGTCGGACAGCCCGCTCGTGAGCCACCGCGAGCCCGCCGCCGACCCCGCGCGAGCACCGCGAGCGAGCCCGCCTCCAACCGCCGTCGCGTCAGGTGACCCTGCGCGCCCGGTGCCGAACCGCCCGCAGCCGGGCCTCGGTCGGCAGTACGTCGAGGCCGGCAGAGGTGCGGGCGTGCTCCACCACGTCGTCGTCCAGCCCGTCGACGACCTCGCGCGGGTTGGCGAAGGGCTCCAGGCCGAGCAGCAGCCGCGCCTCGGGGTTGCCGTGCCGGGTGACCAGCCGCGCCCCGGCCCACTCGACCCCGTCGTACGCCTGGCTCTCGGCGGTCAGCACCCGCTCGACGGCCCGGCCGCGCAGCAGGGCGCTGGAGCCGTCGCCGCTGTCGATCCGCAGCTGCCGCAGCCGCCGGGTACGGGTCTGGGCCAGCAGCCACCACAGGGACGCCAGCACCAGGACGGCCAGGGCGGCGATGACCACCGGCCACCACCAGCCGTCGGACCGGTAGCGGGTGCGGTCGTGCGCGGCGAGCAGCACGTCCTTCGGGCCGGTGAACGGCCACCAGTGCGGCATCCGGAAGTCCCAGTGGCGCTGGAGGTCGAGACTGCCGACCAGCACCGACAGGCCCACCACCAGCAGCACCAGGCCGATCAGCCCGAACAGGACTCGGTTGACGGTGGTGCGCATCGGCCCTCTCCTCCCTCGCTGTACTCGACCCGCGTTCCCGGCCCCGACCCGCCGTCACGGGACTCCGCCGGGAGCCCCGCTGCGGCGGATCGTCCGGCTCTCCGCCTGCTCTCCGCCTGCTCTCCGCCTGCCTCGGTGACCCGCCTACGTCTTGCGGTCGGCCCGCCGGACCCGGACGCGCAGCGGGAGCGGCTTGGCGAGGCCGAGCTGGTCGATGGCCGCTTCCAGCGCCTCCGTCAGCTCCCGCCGTACGTCGTCCAGCTGGCGGAAGTGCGAGTCGGCGCGGGCCCTGACCTTGCGCCGGCTCACGCCGACCTGGCTCCAGCGCACGCCGGAGACCTCCATCGCCCGGTCGCGCAGGACGAGTTCGGCGGCGTGCCGGTCCAGGCCCGCGCGCACCCCCCGCGGCCCGCGCCGGGCCATCACCAGCACCTGGCGGTCGCCCGGGGTGAACGCCAGTACGAGCAGCCACAGTCCGAGCGCCGCGGCCACCGCCGCCCCGACGATGATCCAGACGTTGTCCAGGTGCCGGGTGGCCAACTCGTCGGCCAGGGTGCGCCGCCACGCCATCGTCCTGCGACCGGCCCGCACCGCCGACACGTCGTAGAGGAAGAGCCCCGACAGGGCCAGCACGGCGGCGGCGCACAGGGCGGCCGGCCACCGGCGGCTGGACCAGAAGCGGCGGGCGTGGCCGCCGCCGGGCTCCCCCGGCCCCGGCGTGTACCGCTCAGCGCCCGAGTCCGGGCCGCCGGAGGAGTCGCCGCCGGGCCCCTCGGGGCCGCCACCGGAACCGTCGTGGGAACCGCCACCGGAACCGCCGGTGCCCGGCTGGGCCGCGGGGGCGGGGCCGGCGCCGGCCCCGACGGGCAGCCGGACGGTGGGGGCCGGCTCGTCCGCCGCTCCCGGCGCGGCCGGGTGGCCGGACTCGCTCACCGCACTCTCCGTTCGTCCTCGCCCGGGCTCGCCGCGGTGTGCAGCCGCTCCACCTCCACGGCCACCTCGGGTACGTCCATGCCGGTCATCATCTCCACCCGCTCGGTGACATGGCGGCGTACGGTGCCGCAGACCGCGCCGAGGTCCGCCGGGTAGCCGAGTTCGAGGGCCAGCCGCAGCCGGGCGGTCTGCCGCCGCACCGAGACGGTGGCGTGCGGGCGGACGTCCTTGGGCACCAGCTCCCCGCCCGGCGCGTCGCCCAGCGCCTCGCCGGCCGCCTGCGCGGCGATCTTGGCGACGACCCGGTCCGTGATCCGCAGCGCACCCCGCTCACCGGCCGGCAGCAGGCGGACGGGGACGGGGCGGGCCATCAGCGCCGCCGGTCGCGGTCACGCGAACGGAAGAACTCCCCGGGTTCGAGGTCGCCGTCGAGGAACTTGCCCACCACGAAGCCGACCGCGCCCAACGCGGCCACCAGGAGGAACGCCCCGAAGCCGCCGAAGTATCCGGCGAACCCGAGGGCCATCCCCGCCGCCAGGCCGATCACCGCCATGCTCATGCCGCGCTCTCCGTCCGCATCAACCGGTCCGCCCGCCGTGCGCGTCCGGGCACGTCACTGTCACTGCACCCGCTGCTCACGCTCGTCCTCGTCCTCCTCGTCGGGCAGCTTCACGTCGCCGACCGCGACGTTCACCTCCACGACCTCCAGGCCGGTCATCCGCTCCACGGCGGCGATGACGTTCTCCCGCACGGCCCGCGCGACCTCGACGATCGACACGCCGTACTCGACGACGATGTCGAGGTCGAGAGCGGTCTGCACCTCGCCGACCTCGGCCTTGACACCGCGGGCGGCGGACCGGCTGCCCGGCACCCGGTCGCGGACGGCGCCGAAGGTGCGCGACAGGCCGGTGCCCATCGCGTGCACGCCCACCACGTCCCGCGCGGCCAGGCCGGCGATCTTCTCGACCACGCCGTCGGCGATGGTGGTACGGCCGCGGGTGGCCGGATCGCCCAGGGCCCGGCGGGCACCGGAACCGCCCTTGTCCAAGGTCCTGCCCTCACCGAGGGAGGTGCCGGTCTGGTCGCCCGGTCCGTACTGCTGGCTGTCCGTCATCGCGAGTCGTCCCTTCGTCTGGGCTGCTCCGTGCACCACACTAGATCCGCATGCCCTGGAGCGCGTGGGGGATGCGGCGAGCGAGTAGAGCCGACCCCCCGATCGAGTGGCCGGCCGACGGGAGGGACGAAGGGTGAGCGGGGACCGACTGACCCGAACCGTGCGGGAACAGGTCGCGCTCGGCCGCCTGTTGCCGCTGGGCGACGGGGACGATCCCGTGTGGATCACCGAACGGGCGGCGGTGCTCGCGCTGCGCCGCGGCTGCGCGGCGCTCCCCGGGGCGCGGCTGGGCTCCGTCGCGGTACTGCTCCAGGACGGTGACGCGCACGATGGTGGCGCGCACGACGGCGACGCGCTCGACGGCGGCCCGGACCGCGGCGCCCAGGACGGCGGCCCGGACCGCGGCGCCCCGGACCGCGGCCACCCGGACCGCGGTCGGCCGGGGCTGGACGCGGCGCCGCTGGGCGCGCTGCCGCACGGGCCGCTGCGGATCACGGCGGCGTTCGAGGCCTCGGCGGCCGAGCCGCTGCCGGCCACCGCCGAGCGGCTGCGGCAGGCCCTGTTCACCGCGGCCCGCGAGGGGTTGGGCCTTGCGGTGGAGGTGGTCGACCTGGAGGTGGCCGGGTTGCTCGACGAAGGGGACGAGGGAGTCGACGAGGAGGGCTCGGGGGCCGAGTCGCACGGCCGGGCCGGGGTGGCCGAGGAGGCGGCTCCCCTGCCGGGGCCGGGCCGGCGTCCGGGACCGGCTCCGGGCCGGCCCTGTCGGACTCCGCGGACGCGAGGCTCGCGGTCGAGGCGGCGCTGCGGGCCGTGCCGGGCGTCGCGGACCTCGCCGGAGTGCTGGCCGGGACCGGCGGCCTGCGGGTGCGCGATTCCCGGCCGCCTGCGGAGCCGGGCCGCCGGGTGCAGGTGCAGCTGGCGGCAGCGCCCGGCCACCACGCGCTGACGGTCGGCCGGCTGGCCGCCGCCGCGGCTCGCGCGGCGGCGGCCCCGGGGGCGCCCGGGCCGGTCGCCGTGGCCGTGCTGGTCACCTCGGCCTGACCCGGGCCGTCCGCGCCCTCCCAGCTCGGGCCGGTCGACCGGCCGGCCGGTCAGTCGCCCAGGCCGGCCAGGTCCTGGAGGCGGCGGCCCTGGGCGGCGCGCTCGGCCGCGTACTGGGCCTCGGGGGCCCCGGCGAGGGCCGAGAGCAGCAGCGCCTTCGTCTCGTTCACCGCCGCGCGGGGCGAGGCGAGCAGCGCCGCGGTGAGGTCGGCGACCGCTCCCTCCAGGTCGGCGGCGGGCACCACCACGGTGGCCAGCCCCGTCCTGGCCGCCTCCTCGGCGTACACGAAGCGGCCGGTGGCGCAGATCTCCAGGGCCCGCCCGTAGCCGACCAGCTCCACCAGCGGCCTGGTCCCCGTGAGGTCGGGCACCAGGCCGAGGGAGGTCTCGCGCATCGCGAACCGCACGTCGTCGGCGCACACCCTCAGGTCGCAGGCGAGGGCGAGCTGGAACCCGGCGCCGATCGCGTGGCCCTGGACGGCGGCGATCGTGACGAGATCGGCGCGCCGCCACCAGGTGAACGCCTCCTGGTACCCGGCGATGGCCCGGTCCCGCTCCTCCTCGGGGCCGCGGGCGAGGTCCAGGAAGGACGGCTCGCCGTCGAAGCCCTCGGGGGTGAACGCCTGGCGGTCGAGGCCGGCGGAGAAGGACGGGCCCTCTCCGCGCAGCACCACCACCCGTACCGAGCCAGGCAGCGTCCGGCCGACCTCGGCCAGCGCCCGCCACAGCTTGGGCGACTGCGCGTTGCGCCGGGCCGGGTCGCACAAGGTCACGTGCGCGACGGCGTCCTCCAGCGTGAGCCGGACTCCGTCACGTTCGAGCAGGGCAGGGGCAGCGGGCATCGGGCACC
This sequence comes from Actinacidiphila yeochonensis CN732, assembly GCF_000745345.1. Classification (NCBI taxonomy): domain Bacteria; kingdom Bacillati; phylum Actinomycetota; class Actinomycetes; order Kitasatosporales; family Streptomycetaceae; genus Actinacidiphila; species Actinacidiphila yeochonensis. Next base: position 46,396 of record NZ_JQNR01000003.1, read on the forward strand.
TCCGAGCGGACCGCGGACATGATTACCGAAGAGTAACCAGCCTGGCCCCGCGGTCCGACCTCCGGGTGAGGAGAAGACGCCCGGGTACCGCGCGCCGCCCCCGCGGGGCTCAGGCCGCGTCGGCCTTCTTGCCCCTGGTCGCGCCGCCGCGACCGCGCAGGGTCACGCCCGACTCGCTCAGCATCCGGTGCACGAATCCGTAGGAACGGCCGGTCTCCTCGGCCAGCGCCCGGATACTCGCACCGGAGTCGTACTTCTTCTTCAGGTCTGCCGCGAGCTTCTCGCGCGCGGCGCCGGTCACCCGGCTGCCCTTCTTCAGAGTCTCGGCCACCCGTGCCTCCTTGAGGGAAGTGCGCTATGCACTCTCATGATCACCCCTAAGGTCCTTGATGGCCACCCAATGCACAAGGCCCATCACCGGACATTCGCAAACTGAATGTCCCGCTTAGCCACCCGCACAACGCCCCGCGGCGGCAATTCCCTGGTCGCCAATTCGCCACGGCGATCCGGACCGGGGCAATACGGGCAGGTCAGCAGCGTTCACCGGGAAGCCCCGCAGGCCGGAAACCGGTTGCGCCGGGCTGGGCCGGACGGGTGGCCGGGCGTCGGAGCCGGTACCAGGCCGCCTCGTACAGATGCAGGAGGGCCGGTGGTCCGAATGATCGATTCACCATGATCATCGGAGCCACCGGCCCACCGTCGGCCCCCCGCGGGGCAGGGCGGTCAGGCGAGGGAGACCAGGTCCGCGTACTCCTGGCCCCACAGGTCCTCGACGCCGTCGGGCAGCAGGATGATCCGCTCGGGCTGGAGCGCCTCCACCGCGCCCTCGTCGTGCGTGACCAGCACCACCGCGCCGGTGAAGGTGCGCAGGGCGCCCAGGATCTCCTCACGGCTGGCCGGGTCCAGGTTGTTGGTCGGCTCGTCCAGCAGCAGCACGTTGGCGCTGGAGACGACCAGGGCGGCCAGCGCCAGCCGGGTCTTCTCACCACCGGAAAGGACCCCGGCCGGCTTGTCGACGTCGTCGCCGGAGAAGAGGAAGGAGCCCAGGATCTTGCGGATCTCGGCCAGGTCGGTGTCGGGCGCCGACGAGCGCATGTTCTCCAGCACCGTGCGGGCCGGGTCGAGCGTCTCGTGCTCCTGCGCGTAGTAGCCGAGCTTGAGGCCGTGGCCGGGCACGACCTCGCCGGTGTCCGACTTCTCCACCCCGGCCAGCAGCCGCAGCAGCGTGGTCTTGCCGGCGCCGTTGAGGCCGAGGATGACCACCCGGGTGCCGCGGTCGATGGCCAGGTCGACGTCGGTGAAGATCTCCAGCGAGCCGTAGGACTTCGACAGCCCGCTGGCCATCAGCGGGGTGCGGCCGCACGGCGCGGGGTCGGGGAAGCGCAGCTTGGCGACCTTGTCGGACAGCCGGACGTCGTCCAGTCCGGCCAGCAGCTTCTCGGCCCGGCGGGCCATGTTCTGCGCGGCGACGGTCTTGGTGGCCTTGGCGCGCATCTTGTCGGCCTGGGAATTCAGCGCGGCGGCTTTCTTCTCGGCATTCGCGCGCTCGCGCTTGCGGCGTTTCTCGTCGGCTTCGCGCTGCTGCTGGTAGAGCTTCCAACCCATGTTGTAGACGTCGATCGCGGACCGGTTGGCGTCCAGGTAGAAGACCTTGTTGACGACCGTCTCGACGAGCTCCACGTCGTGGGAGATGACGATGAATCCGCCGCGATAGGTCTTCAGGTACTCGCGCAGCCAGGCGATGGAGTCGGCGTCGAGGTGGTTGGTGGGCTCGTCCAGCAGGAGCGTGTCGGCGTCGGAGAAGAGAATGCGGGCCAGCTCCACGCGGCGCCGCTGGCCGCCGGAGAGGGTGTGCAGCGGCTGGCCGAGGACGCGGTCGGGCAGGCCGAGGGCGGCGGCGATGGTGGCCGCCTCGGCCTCGGCGGCGTATCCGCCCTTGGTGAGGAACTCGGTCTCCAGCCGCGAGTACTTCTTCATCGCGTTCTCGAGGGTGGCGCCCTTCCCGTTGGCCATCCGCTCCTCGTTCTCGCGCATCTTGCGCAGCACGGTGTCCAGCCCGCGGGCGGACAGGACGCGGTCCCGGGCGAGGGTGTCGAGGTCACCGGTGCGCGGGTCCTGGGGCAGGTAGCCGACCTCGCCGCTGCGGGTGACGGTCCCGGCGGCGGGCTGTCCCTCGCCGGCCAGGACCTTGGTCAGGGTCGTCTTGCCGGCTCCGTTGCGGCCGACGAGGCCGATGCGGTCGCCCTTGGCGACGCGGAAGGAGGCGGACTCGATGAGGACGCGGGCGCCGGCGCGCAGCTCGACGCCGGTGGCGGTGATCACGGGGGTTACTCCTGGGCGGTTGCACGGTGGACGCGGCCGGGCGTGCGGAAGCGGCCGCGGGACGACAGGGCGGCGGTGGGCCGTCAGAGGGCGTCGGGTCGTGAGCCGCGCGGCTAATCGAGGAGCAGGACTGCCATACGGACAGTCTACGGGGACACGGCAACCGCTTTGCGGGCTCCACCGCCCCGCAGGTGACCCATATCACCCATACTCGGACATGTACCGCCGAACTCCGGCGGCTCCGCGCGGTGTCCGCCCGCCTCCCCCGAAAGGCACGGCGGGCACCACGGGCACGACGGGCACCACGAGCCCCGCCGAGGAGGGAGACCGACATGACCCCGCCGAACGGCCGGCCGGCGACGAACCGGCCCGCGACCCGGCCCACCGTGTACCCGGCTCTGCGGTACAGGGACGCCAGGGCCGCCATCGAGCTGCTGAAGGAGGCGTTCGGCTTCACCGAACTCGCCGTCCACGAGGACGCGGACGGCGGCGTCGCCCACGCCGAGCTGGCCCACGGCAACGGAGTGGTGATGCTCGGCACCGCCGGGGAGCAGCCGCCGGAGGGCAGTTACGACGAGCTGGCCGGCGAGCCCGGACCGGTCTCGGTGTACGTGGTGGTGGACGACCCTGACGCCCACCACGACCGGGCGCTGGCCCACGGCGGCGTACACGTCGTCCGGCCGCTCACCGACCAGGAGTACGGCTCGCGCGACTACGTGGCCCGCGACCCGGAGGGCAACCTGTGGTGCTTCGGGACCTACTCGCCCGAGCTGCCCCCCGCCGGAGACGGGTAGCCGTACCGGGCGCCGGGCGGGGTTCCCGGCGCCGCGCGGCTCGCGCCGGGCCCCCTGCCGCGGGGGCCCGGCACGCTCACGCCTCGCCGGTGTGCACCTGGAAGGCGGCCCGGCGCAGCGCCTTCGACAGCGCCGGATCGGGGTGGGCCGCGGCCAGCGCCACCAGCACCTGGACGGTGCGCGGGTGGCCGACGTCGCGCAGCTCCTGGAGCAGGCCGGGCACGGAGCCCTGGACCGCGCTCTCCAGGTGGCTGACCAGCAGCTGGCCGTCACCGTGGTCGGCGACGGCCGCGGCGGTGTCCACCCACAGCCAGGTGGCCTCCTCGCGGGTGAGCAGCTCGGTGGCGGCGTCGGGGTCGCCGCCCTCCAACTCGGCCAGCCACAGCACCGCGTAGGGCCGCAGCGTCGGCTCGGCGACCACCTCCCGCACGGCCTCCTCGGCCCGGTCGCCGACGACCCGCAGCGCCTCGAAGGCCAGCCCGCGCAGCAGCGCGTCCTCGCCGCGGGCGGCCTCCAGCAGCTCGGTGACCGCCAGGCCGGCCGGGCGGGCCGCCAGCCACGCCCGGTACTCCGCCCTGGCGGTGCCCGGCGACAGCCCGGCGCAGGCACGCAGCATGGTGGGCGCGTCCTGCTCCATGTTGCCGGCGGGCCCCTGCGCGGCCACGCAGATCTGCTCCAGCTTGACCCACACCGCCCAGCTGCCCAGCGCGGTCAGCGCGGCCTCGTCGGGCCGCCGCGGGTCGCGCGGACGCACCGCGCCCACCTGCGTGGCGGCGTCCAGCACCCACTCCAGCAGCGCGGGCAGCGGGTCGCCGTCGGCGGGCGGTTCGTGGCGTTCGGTGCGCAGCTCGGCAACCCGCTGGCGCAGCAGGTCCAGCAGCGCGTCGACCGGCATCGCCTCCTGCGAGAGGTGGAGCAGGGCGAGCAGTTGGGGCGCGGCCTCGATGACCTCGGCGACCAGCGCGGGGTCGGTTCCGGGGCCGCCGTCCGCGGCGCCGTCCGTACCGGCCTCCGTACCGCTCCCCCCGGCACCGGCGGCGGGCCCTACGGGGTCGCCGGGCAGGAAGGGGTGGGCCAGTGACCAGGCGTCGAAGAGGGCGACCCAGCCGCGCAGCACGGCGGTGTCGTCGCGGTCCCAGGCCCGCAGCCGCCAGCCGGGGCGCGCGGTGCCCTGGTGCAGCTCGATCAGGCCGGACAGCCGGGCCCGGTCCCAGGCCGCGCGGGTCTGCGGGGGCGTCAGGTCCAGGGCCTGGGCGGCGGCGCGCAGCAGCGCCTCGGGTGGTGTCCCGGGGGGCCGCCGACACCGGGGCCGCCGCCCACCCAGCGGGCGAGGCGGGCCGCGGTGGCGAGTTCGGCGCGTGCGAGCGTGGCGAGTTCGGCTACCGAGGGGGTCCCCTCAGGCGGACGCGGAGGCCGTGACCTGCGCGTCGTGGCGGTCCTGCGGGCCGCGGTCAGCGGACGGCGCGGGACGAGGCGGAGCGGCGTGTCTCGCGGGATACGGGACGTCACCGGATCAGTCTCGCCGCTCGCACCCCAGAATCCCAAACCCGCGCGTGGAGATGCTCACATGAGCGGCGTCAGGAATCGCCTCAGCGTCTCCTCGTAGCCCTCCGGGTCCACGTTCCACATACCGGTGTGGGACCCGTCCGGCACCGGGTGCAGGGCCACCTTGTCCGGGCGGCGCTCGGCCAGCTCCCGGCTGCCCTGCCAGGGCGCGAAGGTGTCGCCGGGCCCGTGGACGAGCAGGGTGGGAACGGTGAACCGGGCCGGGGAGGCGGCCTCCGCATGGTGCCCGGAGCGCAGTCCGGTCCGGCCCTCGGCGGCGCGCACCGCCAGCGGGGCGAGGGCGGTGGGAAGTCCGCGGGAGCTGACGGCGGCGTGGACGGTGGAGCGCCAGTCGAGCACCGGCGAGTCCAGCACCATGCCGCGCACGTGCCGGCGCACCGGGGACTGCTGGAGGGCGCGGAGCGCCATCGCGGCACCGGTGGACCAGCCGTAGAGCACCAGCCGGAGGGCGCCGTGCTCGACGGCGTACCGCATGGCCGCGTCCAGGTCCCGCCACTCGGTGTCGCCGAGGTGCGCCAGACCGTCCGGCGAGGGGGCGCGCCGGGGTCGTTGCGGTAGGCGGGCACCAGCGTGGGCAGCCGGAAGCGGTGCAGCGCGGGCAGCACGGGGAGCAGCTGCTCGCGGGTGGCGCCCACTCCGTGCACGGCGATCACCCACGTGCCGCGGGCGCCGGCGAGCTTCCAGGCGGGTGTCAGGCCCAGTTCCCCCGTGTACTGGACCTCCTCGAAGTCCAGGCCGAGGGCCGAGCGGGGGTCGCCGGTGTACGCCTGGGGGGTGATCCGGACGAACATGCCGGCGTGCGGCTCGCCCTTGCCGACGGCGAGCAGCTCACGGGTGACGGTGTGGGCGGCCAGTTCGGTGACGGCTCCGACGGTGGCGTGCACCCCGGGCCCGGTCAGGCCGTGCACACCGGGCCGGACGGTGGCCGGGGTGCGGGTGAGGACGATCCGGTCCGCGGTGACCCGGTGGACGGTGACCAGGCCCTCCTCGGCCGGGCCCGCCAGCGCGGGGTTGAGCGCGATGCCGGAGCCGTACCGGCCGGCCGCCAGTACGGCCGTCCCGGCACCCAGAGCGGTCGTGGCCAGAACGGCCACCGCGTATCGAAGGCGCATGGTCCTTCCAGTCTGTGCCCCCGGCGGGCGGGCGGCACCCCGGAGCGCCGCCGGACGGGTGAGCCGGCCGCCGGAAGCCCGCAGCCGGGCGGCCGGCCCACCCGGCGGGCGGGCGGCTCCCGGCGGGCGGCTCCCGCGGCTCGCGAAGGGCTCCCGGCGGCCCGCGAAGGGGCCTACGGCGCTGTGGCGGCGCCGGGCCCGGACTCGGCCTCGGTCCCGGGGGCGGTCCCGGTCCCGGGGGCGGCGGGCTGGCCGTAGCCGCGGAACCGCTCGGCGGCCGCCGCCAGCTCGGCGTCGTCCAGCAGGGTGGGCGTGTCGCCGGCGGCCCGGGCCAGCAGCCACACCCGGCACATCCACTCCAGCTGCGCGGTGCGGTCGTAGGCGTGGTCGATCCCGGCGCCGAGGGTGAGCATGCCGTGGTTGCGCATCAGGCAGCCGCCGCGGCCGCCGCGCAGGGCCGCCAGCACCGACTCGGCCAGTTCGGGGGTGCCGTAGAGGGCGTAGCCGGCGGTACGGGGGCGGCCGCCGAGTTCGGCGGCCATGTAGTGCACGGCCGGCAGCTCCTCGGTCAGCAGGGAGGCGGCGGTGGCGTGCGGGGCGTGGGTGTGGACCACGGCCCGGGTACCGGTGGAGCGGTAGACGGCCAGGTGGAGCGGGAGTTCGCTGGTGGGCCGGAGCCGGCCGAGGACCTGGCGGCCGGTGTCCAGTTCGACGCCGACGGCGTCGTCCGGGCCGAGCCGGTGGTAGGGCACGCCGGTGGGCGTGACGAGGACGAGGCCGCCGACGCGGGCCGAGACGTTGCCGGAGGTGCCGACGACCAGGCCGTCGGCGACGGTGCGGCGGGCCGCGTCCACCACCTGGAGCCACGCCTCCGCGACGGCCTGCTCGGCGGGCCGCTCCGGCGCCTCCGGCTCCTGCGGCCGCTCCGGGGCGGTGTCCGCGGTGGTGTCCGGGGCGGCGGGCGGCGCGGCCTCGCGGGCGGTTCCGTGCGCGGCGTCTGGCACTGGGCCCCCTCTCCTGTGGTCGCGCCGACCGTACCGCAGGGCGCGGCCGCCGGGGCCGGAAGAAGGCGCGGGAGGGCGCGGGGACCGAGGCGGCCCGGGAGGCGCGGACGGTCCGGACGGGTTCCGGGGAGGTTCCGCACGCGGTCCGGGCGGCTCGGTGAGGAAGCGGTGCGCGGCACGTGAACGGGCCCGCTGACCGGCGGCGGAGCCCGAGAACGAAGGGTTCCCGGCCCTTTCCGATCCCACCTGGTTCACCCGCGATTCACGCCAGTACTCTGACGCCGTACCCAGTTCACCTTCCGTTCACCAACGATCCGTACGTTCACCTCGCCACTACCCATACCGAACGATTGCCGGGTCTATGGAACACGTCACGCTCCTGATCGGAATCGTGATCGCCACCGCCCTCGTCTTCGACTTCACCAACGGCTTCCACGACACCGCCAACGCCATGGCGACCACCATCTCCACCGGTGCCATGGCTCCCCGCCTCGCGGTGGCGATGTCGGCCGTGCTGAACCTCGTCGGCGCCTTCCTCTCCGTGGAGGTCGCCAAGACGATCTCCGGCGGGATCGTGGACGAGTCCGCCGGCATCAGACCCGCGATGATCTTCGCCGCCCTGGTCGGCGCGATCATCTGGAACCTGGTGACCTGGCTGGCCGGCCTCCCCTCCAGCTCCTCACACGCGCTCTTCGGCGGGCTGATCGGCGCCACGCTGGTGTCGGTCGGCACCCACGGGGTGCACGGCGACGCGGTGGTCACCAAGGTGATCGTGCCCGCCGTGGCGGCGCCCTTCGTGGCCGGTCTGGCCGCGATGCTCGCCACCCGGCTCACCTACCTGCTGGGCCGCCGGGCCGACCCGGAGGCGGCCGGGCGCGGCTTCCGCGCCGGCCAGATCGCCTCCGCGGCGCTGGTCTCGCTGGCCCACGGCACCAACGACGCCCAGAAGACCATGGGCGTGATCACGCTGACGCTGGTCACCGGCGGGGTCGTCGCCCCGCACTCCGACCCGCCGCTGTGGGTGATCGTCAGCGCGGGTTCGGCCATCGCCCTGGGCACCTGGCTCGGCGGCTGGCGGATCATCCGCACGGTCGGCAAGGGCATCACGGACATCCAGCCGCAGCAGGGCTTCGCCGCCCAGACCGGCGCGGCGGCCACCATCCTGGCCTCCTCGCACCTGGGCTTCGCGCTCTCCACCACCCAGGTGTGCACCGGCTCGGTACTGGGCACGGGCCTGGGCCGCTCCGGCGCCACGGTGCGCTGGAGCACCGCCGGCCGGATGGTCGCCGCGTGGGCGCTGACCCTGCCGGCGGCCGGCCTGATCGGCGGCGGCGCCGCGTACCTGGCCGACCGGGGCGCCTGGGGCGTCACCGCGGTCGGCGTGATCGGCCTCGCCGTCTGCGCGGTCGTGCGGACCGCCGCCCGGCGCAAGCCCGTCACCCACTCCAACGTCAACGACGTCGAGCCGGTCGCCCCGCAGGCCGCCGCCGTGGCAGCCCCGGCCCCGGCCCCGGAGCGGTCGGTGCCCACGGCTCCGGCTTCCGCTCTTGCTCCGGCTTCCGCTCCGGCTCCGGCTCCGTCGGCGGCCCAGCCCGTGGACCTGCTGGAGGCCCAACTCCAGCCGCCGCTCCACGTCCAGCCGTCCGCGGCCCCCGCGGCCTCCGCTCCCACCACGGTCTGAAGGGCACCCTCATGAGCATCGACTGGCACGCGCTCGGCTCCGTCCTCCTGGTGACCGTGCTGTCCACCGTCGGCCTGGTCGGGGTCTTCACGCTCGGCGTGCTGGGGCTGTCGCGGCCCGCCGCGGCCACCGTCCAGCGCGGCGCCACCGCGGCGCTGTCGCGGGCCGGCGCCTACGTCTGCTTCGCCGCGTGCGCGGCGGCCGTGGCGTACGGCATCTACCTGATCGCGGGCTGACCGGCCGGGCCGCCCGCCCAGCCCGGGACGCCCGGGACGCACCCCGCGCCCGCCTCCGTACCAGCTGACCGCCGCCCCCGGCACCGTCCGAGGGCGGCGGCCGGCTGTTCCGCTGTTCCGCGGGCGGCCGCGGGGCGCGCCCCCGGTGGGCTGGGGCGCACCCCTCCGCGCCGGGTCCGCGGAGCGTGCCGAGCGGCAGGTCAAGGGCGAGTTGACGGGCTATGCGGCACGTGGTGAACTGCCGGGAGCCATACGGCGGCAGGAGAGGAAGTCCGGTGCGAATCCGGCGCGGTCCCGCCACTGTCACCGGGGAGCGCCCTCCCGACACCCGTACGCCACGGCCGGTTCCACCGGCTGGAAGGCCCGGGGAGTGCGCCGATCCGGGAGCCAGGAGACTCTCACCGCCGGTCACGTCGATCCAGGGCGCGGACCCTGAGTGAGGACTCCTGCCATGCCCTGGCACGCCCGTGCGGCCTTCCCGGCCGCGGACACGACCCGCCCATGACGCGTGCCGACCGCGTCTTCGCGTACGGCGCCGCGCTCGGCTTCCTCGGCGACCTGCTGGCCGGCGACCCCCGTCGCGGCCACCCGGTGGCCGGGTTCGGACGGCTGGCCGGTGCCCTGGAACAGCGGCTGTGGCGCGACGACCGCGCCCGCGGCGCCCTCTTCGCGGCGGTGTGCGCGGGCGGCGCGTTCGGCGCCGGCCGGCTGGCCGAGCGGGCCGTGCGGCGCTCCCCCGCCGCCTCGGTGGCGCTGACCGCGCTGGCCGCGTGGGCGGTGCTCGGCGGTACCTCGCTCGCCCGCGAGGCCGGTCTGGTGGCCGCCGCCCTGGAGCGCGGCGACCTGGACGCGGCTCGGGCCCGGCTGCCGCACCTGTGCGGGCGCGACCCGCAGGGGCTGGACGCCGACGGGATCGCCCGGGCGGTGGTGGAGTCGGTGGCCGAGAACACCTCGGACGCGGTGGTGGGCGCCCTGGTGTGGGGCGCGCTGCTGGGCGTGCCGGGCCTGGCCGGCTTCCGTGCCGTCAACACGCTGGACGCGATGGTGGGCCACCGCTCGCCCCGGCACCTGCGGTTCGGCTGGGCGGCCGCCCGGCTGGACGACGTCGCCGGCTGGCCCGGCGCCCGGCTGACCGCGCTGCTCGCGGCGGCGGCCGGGCCGTACCCGGCCGACGCGCTGGCGGTGTGGCGGCGCGACGCGGCCGGCCATCCGAGCCCCAACGCGGGCCCGGTGGAGGCGGCCTTCGCCGGGGCACTGCGGCTGCGACTGGGCGGCCCGCTCTCCTACGGCGGGCGCTCGGAGCACCGGGCAGTGCTCGGCGGGGAGTTCAGGGCGCCGGCGGCGGCGGACATCCCGCGCGCGGTGCGGCTGTCGCGCCGGGTCGGCGCGCTCGCGCTGGGCGCGGCGGCGGCCGTGTCGGTACTGCGGACGCGGGCGGCGGGCCCGCGCGTGACGGGTCGGGGAGGCGTGGCGTGAAGGGGCTGCTGGTCGCGGGGACCGGTTCGGACACCGGCAAGAGCGTGGTCACCGCGGGCATCTGCCGCTGGCTGGCCCGCCGGGGTGTGCGGGTCGCGCCGTTCAAGGGCCAGAACATGTCGCTCAACTCCTTCGTCACGCGCGACGGGGCGGAGATCGGCCGGGCGCAGGCGATGCAGGCGCAGGCGGCCGGGGTGGAGCCGTCGGCGCTGATGAACCCGGTGCTGCTCAAGCCCGGCGGGGAGCGCAGCAGCCAGGTGGTGGTGCTGGGCCGGGCGGTGGGCGAGTTGAGCGCGCGCGGCTACCACGGCGGGCGGCAGGGCGAGCTGCTGGAGACGGTGGCGGGCTGCCTGGAGGAGCTGGGCCGCACCTACGACGCCGTCATCTGCGAGGGCGCCGGCAGCCCGGCCGAGATCAACCTGCGCCGCACCGACATCGTCAACATGGCGGTGGCCCGCCGGGCGAACCTGCCGGTGGTGGTGGTCGGCGACATCGACCGCGGCGGCGTGTTCGCCTCGTTCTACGGCACCACCGCGCTGCTGGACGCCGCCGACCAGCGGCTGATCGCCGGGTACCTGGTGAACAAGTTCCGCGGCGACGTGGAGTTGCTGCGGCCGGGGCTCGACATGCTGAACGGCCTGACCGGCCGCCCGGTGCTGGGCGTGCTGCCCTTTGCGCACGGGCTGGGCATCGACGAGGAGGACGGCCTGCGGGTGTCGCTGCGCGGCACGGTGCGGGAGTCGGTGGTGGCGGCGCCGCACGGGCCGGAGCTGCTGCGGGTGGCGGTGGCGGCGGTGCCGCTGATGTCGAACTTCACCGACGTGGACGCGCTCGCGGCCGAACCCGGCGTGGTGGTGCGGTTCGTGGACCGGCCCGAGGAGCTGGCCGACGCCGACCTCGTGGTGCTGCCCGGCACCCGCGGCACCGTCCGGGCGCTGGCCTGGCTGCGGGAGCGCGGGCTGGCCGACGCGGTGGCCCGGCGGGCCGCCGAGGGGCGGCCGGTGCTCGGCGTGTGCGGCGGCTTCCAGCTGCTGGGCGAGCTGATCGAGGACGAGGTGGAGTCGCGGGCCGGAACGGTGCCGGGGCTGGGCCTGCTGCCGGTGCGGGTGCGGTTCGCCCGGGAGAAGACGCTGGCCCGGCCGGTCGGCGAGGAGTACGGCGAGCGGGTGGCCGGCTACGAGATCCACCACGGGGTGGCCGAACTGCTGGGCGGCGAGCCGTTCCTGGACGGCTGCCGGGTGGGCGCGGTGTGGGGCACGCACTGGCACGGCTCGCTGGAGTCCGACGGGTTCCGCCGGGCGTTCCTGCGGCGGGTCGCGGAGGCGGCCGGGCGGCGGTTCGTCCCCGCCCCGGACACGCGGTTCGGGGCGCTGCGCGAGGAGCAGTTGGACCGGCTGGCGGACCTCGTCGAGGAGCACGCGGACACCGGGGCGCTGCTGCGGCTGGTCGAGGAGGGCCCGCCGCCGGGCCTGCCGTTCATCCCGCCGGGCGCGCCGTGACCGCGCCCCGGGAGGAGCCGCAGGAGGCACGACGGGCACCGACACCGGTTCAGGCACCCCAGGCGTCGGCTCAGGCATCTCACAGTCCCCAGGAACCTCAGGCACCTCAGGCAGTGGAAGGAGTGACAGGAGTGGACAGCGCGATGGACGCGCCCTACCCGTTCACGGCGGTCGTCGGCCAGGAGGACCTGCGGCTGGCGCTGCTGCTCAACGCGGTCTCCCCGGCCGTCGGCGGCGTGCTGGTGCGCGGCGAGAAGGGGACGGCGAAGACGACGACGGTGCGGGCGCTGGCGGCGCTGCTGCCGGACCTGGCGGTGGTGCCGGGCTGCCGGTTCTCCTGCGACCCGGCCGCCCCTGACCCGCGCTGTCCCGACGGCCCGCACCCGCCCGCCTCCCCCGACGCGGCGCGGGAGGACGCCCCGGAGGCGGCATCCGGCGGCGTACGGCGCCCCGCGCGGCTGGTCGAGCTTCCGGTCGGCGCGTCCGAGGACCGCCTGGTGGGCGCCCTCGACATCGAACGGGCCCTGGCCGAGGGCGTGAAGAGCTTCGACCCGGGCCTGCTCGCGGAGGCGCACCGCGGCGTCCTCTACGTCGACGAGGTCAACCTGCTGGGCGACCACCTGGTGGACGTGCTGCTGGACGCGGCGGCGACCGGCGCGAGCCACGTGGAGCGCGAGGGCGTGTCGGTGCGGCACGCGGCGCGGTTCCTGCTGGTGGGCACGATGAACCCGGAGGAGGGAGAGCTGCGGCCGCAGCTGCTGGACCGGTTCGGGCTGACGGTCGAGGTGGCGGCGTCCCGGCGGACGGACGAGCGGGTGGAGGTGGTCCGCCGGCGGATGGCCTTCGACGCGGACCCGGCCGCCTTCGCCGGGCGGTGGGCGGCGGCCGAGCGGCGCTTGCGGGAGCGGATCACCACGGCCCGGGACGCCCTCGCCGGAGTGCTCCTGGGCGACGCGGCGCTGCGGCAGATCGCCGCGGTCTGCGCGGCCTTCGAGGTGGACGGGATGCGCGCGGACATCGTGACGGCCCGCACGGCCGTGGCGCTGGCCGCGTGGGCGGGCCGGGACGAGGTGGTCGAGGCGGACGTCCGCCAGGCGGCCCTGCTGGCCCTGCCGCACCGGCGCCGGCGCAACCCGTTCGACGCTCCCGGGCTCGACGAGGAGCTGCTCGACCAGGTGCTGGAGCAGGCCCGGCGTGAGGCCGAGGAGTCCGCCGGGCAGCCGGAGCCCGAGCCGGGCGATGGCGGAGACGACCCGGCGACGGACGGCGGCCCTGAAGGCCCCGAAGGCCCCGAGGACGGCGGGCCCGACGGCGGCGGTCCGGACGGCGGCCCGGCGGCGGCCTGCCCCCGCAGCCGCGGCCCGCGCCCGAGGCCGGCCCGGCCGCTCCCCGGCGGACGGGTCCGCGGCCCGGCCGGCACCCCGGACGCCGGGGAGCCCGAGGGCGCCGGCGTGCCGGTGCCGCGTGGCGCCGCCGAGCAGCCGCCGGCCGCGGCCGGCGAGCCGTTCCGCACCCGGGCGCTGACCGTGCCGGGTCTCGGCGAGGGCGCTGCCGGCCGCAGGTCGCGGGCGCGCACCGCGCAGGGCCGCACCACCGGCGCCCAGGTGCCGCACGGCCGGCTGGACGCGGTGCACCTGTCCGCCACGGTCCGCGCCGCCGCCCCGCACCAGCGGGCGCGCGGGCGCCGCGGGCCCGGGCTGCTGGTGCGCCGCTCGGACCTGCGGCAGGCGGTACGGGAGGGGCGCGAGGGCAACCTCGTGCTCTTCGTCGTGGACGCCTCCGGGTCGATGGCCGCGCGGCGCCGGATGGCGGCGGTCAAGGGCGCGGTGCTGTCGCTGCTGCTCGACGCCTACCAGCGCCGCGACAAGGTCGGCCTGGTCACCTTCCGGGGCGCCGGGGCGGAGCTGGCGCTGCCGCCGACCTCGTCGGTGGACGCCGGCGCGAGCCGCCTGGCGGCGCTGCCGACCGGCGGCCGCACCCCGCTGGCGGCCGGGCTGCTGCGGGCCCGCGAGGTGCTGCGGGTGGAGCGGCTGCGCGACCCGGCGCGCCGCCCGCTGCTGGTGGTGGTCACCGACGGCCGGGCGACCGGCGGCCCGGAGCCGCTGGAGCGGGCGGCCCGGGCGGCCCGGCTGCTGGCCGCCGAGGGCACCGCCTCGGTGGTCGTGGACTGCGAGGCGGGGCCGGTGCGGCTGGGCCTGGCGGGCACGCTGGCGCGGGAGTTGCGGGGGTCGCGGTGACCCTCGGGGAGTTGCGGGCCGACACGGTGTCGGCACTGGTCAAGGACGTACGGAGGGCAGCCTGATGCCGCAGGGGAAACCGAGTGTCGTACCGGACGACGGCCTGACGACCCGTCAGCGTCGCAACCGTCCGCTGCTGCTGGTGCACACCGGCACCGGCAAGGGCAAGTCGACGGCGGCCTTCGGGCTGGCGCTGCGGGCCTGGAACCAGGGCTGGCCGGTCGGGGTCTTCCAGTTCGTCAAGTCCGCCAAGTGGAAGGTGGGCGAGGAGCGGGCGCTGCGGGTGCTGGGCGACTCCGGCGAGGGCGGCACCGTGGCCTGGCACAAGATGGGCGAGGGCTGGTCGTGGGTGCAGCGCGACCCGTCGTCCAACGAGGAGGCGGCCCGCGAGGGCTGGGAGCAGGTCAAGCGGGACCTGGCCGCGCAGACCTACCGGCTGTACGTGCTGGACGAGTTCGCGTACCCGATGCACTGGGGCTGGGTGCCGGTGGACGAGGTGGTCGAGGCGCTGCGGGCGCGGCCCGGCGACCAGCACGTGGTGATCACCGGGCGCAACGCACCGCGGGCGCTGCTGGACGCGGCGGACCTGGTGACGGACATGACGAAGGTCAAGCACCCGATGGACGCCGGACAGAAGGGCCAGCGGGGGATCGAGTGGTGACCGGGCGGGTGCCGCGCCTGGTCGTGGCGGCGCCCGCCTCGCGCAGCGGCAAGACGACGGTGGCCACCGGGCTGATGGCGGCGCTGGCCGGCCTGGGCCTGTCGGTCTCCCCGCACAAGGTGGGCCCGGACTACATCGACCCCGGCTACCACGCGCTCGCCACCGGCCGCCCGGGCCGCAACCTGGACGCGTACCTGTGCGGCCCGGAGCGGATCGTCCCGCTCTTCCTGCACGGCGCGGCGGGCTGCGACGTGGCCGTCGTCGAGGGCGTGATGGGCCTGTTCGACGGCGCCTCCGGCCACGGCGAACTGGCCTCCACCGCCCACGTGGCGAAGCTGCTCTCGGCGCCCGTGGTGCTGGTGGTGGACGCCTCCGCGCAGGCCCGTTCGGTGGCGGCGCTGGTGCACGGCTTCGCCTCCTTCGAGCCCGGGGTGCGGCTGGGCGGGGTGGTGCTCAACAAGGTCGGCTCGGCGCGGCACGAGGAGATCCTGCGGGCCGCGCTGGAGGAGGTCGGGGTGCCCGTGCTGGGGGCGCTGCGCCGCGACGGCGTACTCGCGGTGCCGGCCCGCCACCTCGGGCTGGTGCCGGCCGCCGAGCGGCGCGCGGAGGCGCTGGCGTGGGTGGACGCCGTGGCCGCGAAGGTGCGCGCGGAGTGCGACCTGCCGGCGCTGCTCGCCCTGGCCCGTAGCGCCCCGCCGCTGCCCGGCCGCCCCTGGGACGCGGCGGCGGAGCTCGCGCCGGTGGACCCGGAGGCCCACGCGGGAGGCGGGCCGGCGACGGGGCGGCCGGTTCCCGGCCGGTCGTCGCGGTGGCCGGCGGCGCCGCGTTCACCTTCTCCTACGCCGAGCACGCCGAACTCCTCGCGGCGGCGGGCGCGGACGTGGTCGCGTTCGACCCGCTGCTGGACGAGGAGCTGCCCGAGGGCACCCGGGGCGTGGTGATCGGCGGCGGCTTCCCCGAGGTGTACGGGCCGGAACTGTCCGCGAACGCGGCGCTGCGCCGGCGGGTCGCCGCGTTCGCCGGGCCGGTCGCCGCCGAGTGCGCCGGACTGCTCTACCTGGTACGGGAGTTGGACGGCCACCCGATGTGCGGGGTGCTGCCGGCCACCGCCCGCATGGGTGAGCGGCTCACCCTGGGCTACCGGGAGGCGGTGGCCGTCGGCGACAGCGTGCTGGCCGCCGCGGGCACCCGGACGCGCGGCCACGAGTTCCACCGCACGTCGGTGGAGCCGGGCGCCGGGCCGGCTCCGGCGTGGGGGTTCGTACGGCCCGAGCGGCGGGTCGAGGGGTTCGCGACGGGCCGGGTGCACGCCTCCTACCTGCACACGCACTGGGCCGCCGAGCCCTCGATCGCGCGGAGGTTCGTCCAGGAGTGCGCCGGGTGGCGGTGACCGTGCGGCTGGCGGCGGGCGTGGGCGCGGCGGGCGGGGCGGGTGCCGCGGAGGTCCTGGAGCTGGTGCGGTCGGCCCTCGCCGAGGTCCCCGGCGGGCGGGTGACCGTGCTGGCCACCGTCGACGGGCGGGCCGGGCACGGGGGTGTCGCCGGGGCCGCCCGCGAACTCGGCGTACCGCTGCGGGACTTCCCGTCCGCCGTGCTGGCGGCGGTGCCGGTGCCCACCCCCTCGGAGGCGGTGCGGGCGGCGACCGGCACGCCGTCGGTGGCCGAGGCGGCGGCGCTCACCGCGGCCGGGCCCGGCGGGGGACTCGTCGTGCCGAAGCGGAAGTCGGCGCACGTTACGGTGGCTCTCGCCCGGTGCGGGCCGGAACTCCAGAGAGAACAGGACGTGGACGTGCACGAGGACGGATTCGACGGCGAGCGCGGTGGGTTCGGCGCCGGCCAGGACGACGGCTACGGCCCCCCGGGCGCCCGTCCGGGCTCCGCCGCCCGTTCCCTCCCGCCGGTCGGGCCCCGCGCCACCGGCGCCGCGGCCGGACAGCCGGGTGGCACGCTCCCGGCCGGGCCGGGCGCGCTCTCCCGGCCGGACGACCCCGCCAAGCCGAGCCTGCCCCGGCGCCGGCGGGCCAGAGCGGCCTGCGCGGGCCGGCCCGTTCCGGCGCCCCGCAGAGCTCCACCCCCGAGGACCCGCGCGGCTCCGTCTTCGGCGGCCCGGACGTCTTCGCCGCCGGCAACCCGTCCGCGCACCGGACCGACCCCGCCGAGTCCGTCTTCACGCCCCGCCCCGGCGCTCCGACCCCTCCCCCGCGCCGGCCTACCCCACCTCGGCCTCGCCCGCGCCCGCCTACCCCGCCCAGGCCTACCCCGCGGCGGCGCCGCCCCGCCCGCACCGGCCCTCCCGCGGCGCCGCCGCCCGCCCCGGCCGAACCCTCCGAACCCTCCGGAGCCGCCGGGTTCGCGGTCCCCGGCGGTGGCCACGCCCGGCACGCCCGTTACGGCGACCAGGACTGGGGGCGTTCCGGCGCCCTCACCGAGGCCCCCTCCGGCGCCGGCGGCTACGACCTGCGCCACCACGGCGACGCGGAGGTCGGCGCCGGCATGGTCGACCTCGCCGTGAACGTGCGCGCGGGCACCCCGCCGCCCTGGCTGGCCGAGCGGATCGCCGCCTCGCTGGTCGGCCTCTCCTCCTACCCCGACGGGCGGGCGGCGCGGCACGCGGTGGCCGCCCGGCACGGCCGCCCGGACAGCGAGGTACTGCTGACCGCGGGCGCCGCCGAGGCGTTCGTCCTGCTCGCGCGGGCGCTGCGGCCGCGCCGGGCGGTGGTGGTGCACCCGCAGTTCACCGAGCCCGAGTCGGCGCTGCGGGCGGCCGGGCACGAGGTGGAGCGGGTGATGCTGTCGGCGGCCGACGGCTTCCGGCTCGACCCGTCGGCGGTCCCGGACGACGCCGACCTGGTGGTGCTGGGCAACCCGGTGAACCCCACGTCCGTACTGCACGCCGCCGCGTCCCTGCTGGCACTGGCCCGGCCGGGCCGGGTGCTGGTGGTGGACGAGGCGTTCATGGACTCCGTACCGGGCGAGCGGGAGTCGCTGGCCGGGGTGCGGGACGTGCCGGGCCTGCTGGTGGTGCGGAGCCTGACGAAGATGTGGGGGCTGGCCGGACTGCGGGTGGGCTACCTGCTGGGCGCGGCGGAGCTGCTGGCGCCGCTGGCCGAGGCGCAGCCGTTGTGGGCGGTGTCGGCGCCGGCGCTGACCGCGGCGGAGGCGTGCGTGAGCCCGGGGGCGCTGGCCGAGGCGGCGGAGGCGGCGCTGTACACGGCCGCGGACCGCGCCTACCTGGTGAGCCGGCTGCGCGCGGTGCGGGGGGCGGAGCTGCCGGTGACGGCGCCGGCCGGCCCGTTCGTGCTGGTGCGGCTGCCGGAGGCGGACCTGGTGCGCGAGCAACTGCGCGGAATGGGCTACGCGGTACGGCGCGGCGACACCTTCCCGGGGCTGGGCCCGCAGTGGCTGCGGATCACGGTGCGGGACCGGCGGACCGTGGACGGCTTCCTCAACGCGCTGGCGACCGCGCTCATCTCGCACCCGGGCCGCTGAGAGACGGCTGAGAGGCGGCTGAGGGCCTGTCGGGGCCTGCCGGGGCCCTGATCCGGAAGGCCGGTTGGGGGCCCGGCCCGTTCCCGGTGAGGCCGCCGGGGGCGGCACCGTGACCGGTGCCGCCCCCGGCGTCGCTACCGCGGTACGGCGGTCACATCTCGCCGTCGTCCGCCGTCGCGTTCCGGCGCCGCCGGCCGGCGAGCAGGAACGCCAGGGTGCCCGCCGCGACGAGCGCCACCGCCCCGGCCGCGATGTACGGGGTCGAGGAGGAGGAGCCGGTCTCGGCGAGGTGGCCGGTGCCGCTGCCGTCGCTGACGGGCCGCGCGGCCGTGCCGCCGGTGCCGCTCGTCGAACCGCCCGAGGCGGTGGCGCCGGACGTACCGGACGTACCGGCGCCGCCGTTGGAGCCGGCCGTCGAACCCGACGTGGAGCCCGAGGTCGATCCGGCGGTGCCGCCGGAGGTGGAACCCGAGGTGGAACCGGACGTCGAACCGGCGGTGCCGCCGGAAGTGGAGCCCGACGTCGAACCCGAGGTCGAACCGGCGGTGGAGCCCGAGGTGGAGCCCGAGGTCGAACCGGACGTCGAACCCGAGGACGAACTTCCCTCCGTGGCACCGCCGTTGGACGAGCCCGCGGTGGAGCCGGACGTGGAGCCGCCCGAGCCGCCGGAACCGCCCGAGCCGCCGCCCGGGGTGGCGCAGGTGGCCTGGACGAGGGTGACGTCGCCGCGCACCTTGGCCACGCCCAGGTTCAGCGGGTTGACGGCCACCTTCAGGTGGAGCGCGGTCGCCGCGGCGGTGTGCGAGGTGGTGGACGTGGTGGTCAGAGCCAGGTCCACCACGCCGACGCCCGGTACGGCGACCCTGGTGCCGTCCACGGCGTCGACGGCGATCCGCCGGCCGAGGACGGTCACGCCGACCACGTGCGAGGAGGCGGTGGGACGGTGGCCGACCCGGCAGACGGCGTCGGAGGAGACCGCGTCCACCTTCACCAGGGACAGCAGCGGCAGGCCCGGCAGGTGGACCTCGGCGGAGGCAGCCTCCGCGTGGCCCTCGGCACCCTCCCGGTCGGCGGTGGCCTCGGCGGTGGCCGCCCTGGCCCGCAGCAGGCCGATCCGGCGGCCGCCCTCCACCCCGTGGCCGACGTTCAGCGCCAGGGCCGTCTCCCTGGAGGTGGCGGGCGCCTTGACGTCGTTCAGGGACACGTCGACGGGGACGTCGACGGACTGGTGCAGCAGCGACACGTCGAGCCCGGCGCGCAGCACCACGGCGGTGGACGCGCCAGCGGTGTGCGAGGGGGCGGGGGCGGTCGCGGGTGCCGCCTGCACGGCCGGCGCCAGCGCCAGCGCCCCCGCGGCGAGGGCCACGGCAGCCCCGGCGACAGCTGCGGGACGGCGTGCGGGCAGGCGGAATCTGATGGTGCGGTACACGGTTGGGAAACTCCCCGGAGTGGGATGGCAGCCCCTCGGCGCGCGCTGGTTGGGGACAGCCCGCCGGGGACATCGACCCGGCCAATGTTTACGCACTGAGGGTGAATTGGGCGCTACACGACGCTAGTTCACCCGTAAGGGTGGTTTCCGCCCGTTTCTTCGAATCTTGTCCGCTTGCTGGCACGGCTGTTCCCGCCGTCGGCCCGCCGCCTTCACCCCCACGGGGGCACGAGGTCCGCGCCACGCTGACGCCGGCGTCAGCCCGCCGCCCGGCCGCCGTCAACCGGCCCCCGACCGCGCGTCAACCGGGCGCCCACCGGCATCCGACTGGTCACCGACCGGGCGCCGACCGGAGTCAGCTCAGGACGGCGCCGCGCAGCACCACGTGCCGCGGGTCGGCGAGGACCCGCACGTCGGCGCGCGGGTCCTCCGCGTAGACGACGAGGTCGGCCGGGGCGCCCTCGGTCAGCCCGGGGCGGCCCAGCCAGGCGCGGGCCTCCCAGGTGGCGGCGGAGAGCGCGGCGGTGCGGGGCAGACCGGCCCGCACCAGCTCGGCCACCTCGGTGGCGATCAGCCCGTGGGCGAGCCCGCCGCCCGCGTCGGTGCCGGCGTAGACGGCGATCCCGGCGTCGTAGGCGTCCCGCACGGTGGCGTAGCGGCGGGCGTGCAGCCGGCGCATGTGGTCGGCCCAGCGCGGGAACTTCGCGGCACCGCCGTCGGCGAGTCGGGGGAAGGTCGCGATGTTGACGAGGGTGGGCACGATGGCGACGCCGTGCCCGGCGAGGAGCGGGACCGTCTCGGCGGTCAGGCCGGTGGCGTGCTCCACGCAGTCGATGCCGGCGGTGACGAGGTCGGCCAGGGAGTCCTCGGCGAAGCAGTGCGCGGTGACCCGCGCGCCCTCCTCGTGGGCCGCCGCGATCGCCTCGGCGAGGACGCCGGCCGGCCACAGCGGGGACAGGTCGCCGGCCTCGCGGTCGATCCAGTCGCCCACGAGCTTCACCCAGCCGTCGCCGCGGCGGGCCTCGCGCCGGACGTGGGCGGTCAGGTCGGCCGGCTCGATCTCGTGGGCGTAGTTGCGGATGTACCGGCGGGGGCGGGCGATGTGGCGGCCGGCCCGGATGATCCGGGGCAGGTCGGCGCGGTCGTCGATCCACCGGGTGTCGCCGGGCGAGCCGGCGTCGCGCAGCAGCAGCGCCCCCGCCTCGCGTTCGGTGGCGGCCTGCTTCTCGGCGGTGGCGGCGTCGACGGCGCCGTGGGCGTCCAGTCCCACATGGCAGTGGGCGTCCACGAGCCCCGGCAGCACCCAGCCGCGCACGGTGCCGGCGACCTCGCCGCCAGGCCGTTCGTAGGTGAGGCGGCCGCCGACGATCC
Source organism: Actinacidiphila yeochonensis CN732 (assembly GCF_000745345.1). Lineage (NCBI taxonomy): Bacteria > Bacillati > Actinomycetota > Actinomycetes > Kitasatosporales > Streptomycetaceae > Actinacidiphila > Actinacidiphila yeochonensis. The sequence goes on from NZ_JQNR01000003.1 coordinate 67,272, forward strand.
ACGCCTCGGGCCGCACCTCCTCCGGGCCGACCAGTACCCGCCCCGCCACCCGCCACACCTCGCCCATGGGCCCACCCTACGACCCGCCCCCGGGCCGCCCCGGGGGACCGTACGGACGCACGGGAGGGACCGGAAAGGTCAGGAGCTCAGAAGCTCAGGAGGTCAGCGTGGCGAGGTCGATCGCGGCGGCCATGGCGCGCATTCCGGCGTCGTCCGGGTGGAGGTGGTCGCCGGAGTCGTCGGCGGGCAGCATCGCCGAGGGGTTCGCGGGATCGCGTACCGCCGCGTCGAAGTCGGCGACGGCGTCGAAGGCACCGCTCGTGCGGATCCAGGCGTTGGCCTCCTCCCGGACCGCCTCCATCGCCGGGCTCAGCTTGCTGTACGGCAGGATCGTGGCGCCGATCACGCGCACCCCGGCCCGGTGGGCCTCGGCGATCAGCGTGCGGTAGCCGTTCTCCAGGTCGGCGGCGGTGAGCGGGCCGCCGGAGGCGTTGACGTCGTTCGAGAGGTCGTTGACGCCTTCGAGGACGATGGCGTCGCGGACGCCGGGCTGGTCCAGCACGTCGTGGGCGAAGCGGTCGGTGCCGGCCGGGCCGCGGTAGACCTGCGGCGCCTGGGTGAGCAGGCGGTTGCCGGCGAGGCCGGCGTCCACGACGCCGAGCCGCGGCCCGCCGGGCTGCGCGGCCAGCCGCCGGGCCAGCTCGTCGGGCCAGCGGCGGTTGGCGTCGAGCGTCGAGTGGTAGCCGTCGGTGATCGAGTCGCCGAAGGCCACCACGGTGCCGTCCGCGGTCTGCGACTGCACGTCGAGGCCGGAGAGGTAGTACCAGGAGGTGGTGGTCTCGGAGAACGCCCCGCCGCCGAGGTCCGCGGCGTGGTCGCGCCGGTCGGTGGACAGGTACGACGTCTGGTAGGACTCGCGGTGGTACATGGACGGGCCGGTGGTGCCCGGCAGGTAGAAGCTGACGAGGAGGTCGCGGCCGGCCTCCACCGCCATCGGCACCACGTCGCTGATCTTGTCGGTGCCCGCGGTGACCACGGTGGACGCCGCGCCGCCGAAGAGGACCTGGTGCCGGGTGCCCGGATAGGGCCGCGCGCCCGCCTCCTGCTCGGCGACGTAGACCGAGCCGACCCGCAGGTCGGAGCGGCCGTAGCGGTCGGTCAGGCGGATGCGCAGGCCGGCGCCGCCGATGCTGGGGTGCACCACCATGCGCAGCGTGCGGTCGGTGAACGACGGCCCGCCGCCGGACATCGCGGCCTCCCACGCCCCGCTGCGCAGCGCGCCGACGGTGCTGCGCAGCTCGGCGCCGGCCCGGGTCGCGGTGGCGCGGCCCGCCGGCACGGCCACCCGGGCGGCCTCGGCGCCGGAGCCGCCACGGCCCGGCAGCGAGCGGACGCCCACCACCACGGCGGTGGCCAGCACGAGGACCGCGATCACTGCCGCGGTCGCCGCTGCGGCCATACGACGCGGTGACCTGACCACGCGGCTCTTCCCCACAATCTCCCCCGAACGGGTACGGATGATCATCTTAGGCGGAAGCCGGGAGAACACCGCGACGACCTGCCTTATCGGGGCACGTCGCCCCTGTTCACGCCCTCAGACGCGAGGCCGCGGCGCGCGGTTGCCCGCGATGCCGAGACGTGACGCGCCACACGTCCGGTGGACCGCGAGGCGGTTGACGGTACAACGCGGCGAGTGCCCCGATTCGGTCAGGTGTCACCGCGGCGGGCCCGTGCCACGGCGCGGAGCCGTCAGCCGGCAGGTCGGATCACCCGGCAGGTGGTTTCACCCGGTCGGCGGTTTCACCCGGCCGGGGTAGTCGCGTACGGAGGGCGTCAGTCGACGGGGAGGCGGGAGAACGTGGCACGGTAGCCGGAGGGGGTCAGCCCGACCCGGCGCAGCAGGTGCTGGCGCAGGGAGTCGGCGGTGCCCAGGCCGCTGGCGCGGGCCACCTGGTCGACGGGGAGCGTGGTGGTCTCCAGCAGCTCGCGGGCCCGCTCCACCCGCTGGTGGAGCAGCCACTGGAGCGGGCTGAGGCCGGTCTCGGCGTGGAAGCGGCGGGTGAGGGTGCGGACGCTGACCGAGGCGTGCCGGGCGAGGTCGCCGAGGGTGAGCGGCTGGTCCAGCCGGGTCATCGTCCAGGCGCGGGTCGCGGTCAGGGCGGTGCCGGTCTCCGGCGGCAGCGGGGTGTCGGTGAACTGCGCCTGGCCGCCGGGCCGGACGGGGGCGACCAGGGCGAGCCGGGCCACCGTGTTGGCGACGGCGGCGCCGTAGTCGGTGCGTACCAGGTGCAGGCACAGGTCGATGCCGGCGGCGTACCCGGAGGAGGTCAGCAGGGTGCCGTCCTGGACGAAGAGCACGTCGGGCTGGAGCCGCACCGCCGGGTAGCGGGCGGCGAGCTCCTCCGTCCAGGCCCAGTAGATGGTGGCCTGGCGGCCGTCGAGGAGCCCGGCCTCGGCGAGGACGAAGGCGCCGGTGCAGATGGACGCCACCCGCTTGCCGGCCCGGGCCGCCGTCCGCAGCGCGTCCAGCACCCTCGGGTCGGACGGATGGTCGGGGCCGTTCCCGGCCACGATGACGGTGTCGGCGTGCTCGACCGCCTCCAGCCCGGACCGCAGCACCACCTCGGCCGACCCGGTGGTGGGCAGTACCCCGGGGTCGGGGGCGCACAGCTCCACGGAGTAGCCGGGCCTGCCGTCCACCCGGACCTTGTCCAGCAGCATCTCCGGCAGGGCCAGGTTGAACATCGAGACGGGCGGCGCGACGACGACGGCCACCCGGTGCGGGCGCTGGCAGGTGAACGGGGCCGGCGGCGCGGCGGACGCGAGCGCGTCGGAGAAGGCCGGGGCGGCGGACCGGGCGGGGGCGGTGCGGACGGCATGAGCGGCGCGGAGGGCGTGAAGGGCGTGAGCGGCGGTGCGGACGGCGTCATGGCCAGAACCTCCGGGAGCATGGCATTCTGGCCGCTACTCTACGCGACCTGCCCGCCCCACCCTGGGGTGCATGACCACCGACCGCGGCCTGAGCAGGCCTCATGTCCCCACGCCCGAGGGGGACTCACCGAGCCCGGACCGTCCAGGCCGTCCGGAGCGTCCAGGCCGTCCAGGCCGGCGAAGCCGCCCCGAACTCCCGGACCGCCCCACCCGCACGAGTACGGCAGCGGAGCCGAGCCGGCTCGACGGTCCCGGACAGCGGCCGGCGGGCGGGAGCCCGACCGTCACCCTCGTCGCGGCCCTCCTCGGCTCCTTCCTCGTCGCGCTGGACTCCTCCGTGGTGAACGTCGCGCTGCCGGCGATGGGGCACGGGCTGCACGGCGGGATGTCCGCGCTCCAGTGGGTCGTCGACGGCTACACCCTCGCGCTGGCCGCGCTGATGCTCTCCACCGGGGCGCTGGCGGACCGGGTGGGCGCGGGCCCGGCGTTCCGCGGCGGGGCCGTCGTCTTCACGGCGGCCTCCGCCGCGTGCGGCCTCGCCCCCGACCTGACGGTGCTGGTGGCCGCCCGGGTGCTCCAGGGCGCCGCGGCGGCGGTGGTGCTGCCCTCCTCGCTGGCCCTGGTCCGCCAGGCGTTCCCCGACCGGGCCCGGCAGGCGCGGGCCATCTCGCAGTGGGCGGTGGGCGGGTCGACGGCGCTGGCGCTGGGGCCGGTGGCCGGCGGGGCGCTGACCACGATCTGGGGCTGGCGGGCGGTGTTCTTCGTCAACCTGCCGGCGGGCGCCCTGGCCGTGGTGCTGGCCCGCCGGACCGGCCGGTCGGCGCGCCGCCGGACGCCGCTGGACCTGCCGGGCCAGACCACCGCCGTGGTGGCGCTGGCCGGGGTGGCGTACGCGGTGGTGCAGGGCGGCCGGGCCGGGGTGGCGGCGGGAGCGGTGGCGGCGGCCGCGTTCGCGGTGTTCCTGGTGGTGGAGGCCCGCCGGCCGCACCCGGTGGTGCCGCTGGGGCTGTTCCGGCAGCCGGCGGTGTCGGCGTCCGTACTGGCCGGCGCCGCGCTGAGCTTCGCGTTCTACGGCATGCTCTTCGTCCTCAGCCTGTTCTTCCAGCAGGTGCGGGGGCAGTCGCCGCTGCACGCCGGGGTGCTGTTCGTGCCCATGACGGTGCTCATCTCGACGGTGAACCTGGTGTCCGGCCGGCTCACGAACCGCTACGGGCCGAGGGTGCCGCTGCTCCTCGGCCAGGCGGTGGCCGCGGCCGGGACGCTGGTGCTGCTGCCGGTGGGCTCGCACACCCCGCTGCCGGTGGTGGCGCTGGCGGCGGTGCCGTTCGCGCTGGGCACGGGCCTCGCGGTTCCGGCGCTGACGGCGGCGGTGATGGCCTCGGTGCCGGGTGAGCGGGCCGGGATGGCGGCGGGCGTGCTCAACGCCTGCCGCCAGGTGGCCGGCGCGCTGAGCGTCGCGGTCTTCGGGACGCTGCTGGGCGAGCACGCCGGGTTCCTGACCGGGATGCGGCTGAGCGCGGTGGCGGGCGCGGCGCTGCTGGCCCTGTCCGCGGCGGTGACCACGCTCGGCCTGCGCGGCCCGGGGGCGGCGGCCCGGCGGGTGGCGGTGGTGGCCGGCCCCGGCGCGGCGGAGCAGGCGGGCCCGCCGGAAGCGGGGCAGGCTGGTGGGGTGCGGGCCGTCCAGGGCCCCGAGTGAGGAGGGCGCGGTGGCGGCGGGGCACGGCGGTTTCCGGGTGCGTCGGGTGTACGACGACGTGGAGCCTGGGGACGGCACGCGGGTGCTGGTCGACCGGCTGTGGCCGCGCGGGGTGTCGAAGGAGCGGGCGGCGGTGGACGAGTGGCCCAAGGAGCTCACGCCCTCCGACGAGCTGCGCCGCTTCCTGCACGCCGACCCGGACCGGTACGACGAGTTCGCCCGCCGCTACCGCGAGGAGCTGGCCGAGGCCGCCCCCGCCGCGGCGGCCCGGCGGCTGCGGCAGCTGGCCGAGCGGGGCCCGGTCACCCTCGTCACGGCGGTGAAGGACCCCGACCGCAGCCACGTCCCCACCCTGCTGGCCGCCCTGCGCGGCTGACACCCCGGGGTCCGGCCGCCGGGCCGGGCCCCGGTTTTCCGGACGCCCGGAGCGGCCGCGGACTGGCACGCTGCCGGCATGGACCGTGCGGAGGCGTTGCTCATCGGCGGCCGGGCCGGCGTCGGCAAGTCGACGGTGGCGTGGGAGGTTTCGACGTGTCTGCGCGCGGCGTCCGTCCACCACGCGGTGATCGGGGGCGACTTCATGGGGCAGGCGCATCCCGCGCCGGCGGGGGACCCCGACCGCTCGCGGATCACGGAGCGCAACCTGACGTCGGTGTGGGGGAACTACGCCCAGCTCGGCTACCGGTTCCTCGTCTGCACCGACACCGTCAGCGTGCTGCCCGAGGCCACCGCGATGTTCGAGCGCGCGATGGGCGCCGGCGTGCGGATCGTCCGGGTCCTGCTCACCGCCTCCGACGCCACCGCCGGGGAGCGGCCGGCAGCCCGCGAACGCGGGTCGGGGCTGGAGCAGGAGGTGGCGAACAGCCGACGGAAGGCCCGGCTCCTGGACGAGCGGGCGCCCGCGGACACCGTGCGCGTGGCCACCGACGGCAGGACGGTCGTCGACATCGCGCGCGAGGTGGTCGCCGCCACCGGCTGGGCCACCGGTACGTGACCGCGCCCCGCCGCCGGACCTGACCGGTCGTACGGCACGCCCGCCGGGCGCCGTACGGCCGGCCGGTACCGGCGGCCGGGGGCTATCCGCGCACGCCGTCGACGCGGCGGGGCAGGCCGAGCGGGTTGTCGTCGCGCAGCTCGGCCGGCAGCAGCGCCGGGGGCGTGTCCTGGTAGGCGACCGGGCGCAGCCAGCGTTCGACGGCGGTGGCGCCGACCGAGGTGGAGGTGGAGGTGGTCGCCGGGTAGGGGCCGCCGTGGTGCTGGGCGCCGGTGACGGCGACGCCGGTGGGCCATCCGTTGACGAGGACCCGTCCGGCCAGTCCGGCCAGCCGGGCCAGCAGCCCCGCCGCGCTGCCGCCGGGCGCCGCGGCCTCCCGCTCGCCGAGGTGCGCGGTGGCGGTCAGGCTGCCGGGCACCCGGTCGAGGACGGCGGCCAGTTCGGCGGCGCCGTCGTACCGGACGATCACCGTCAGCGGGCCGAAGCACTCCTCCAGCAGCGGGTCGAGGGCGCCGGGCGCCGCCAGCTCGGCCGCCGAGGCGGTGACGTAGCCGGGCCGGACGGTGAGGCCGTCGCCGGCGTCGGGGGCGAGCGGGGTGTCCACGCCGGGCAGCGCGGACCGTTCGGCGGCGCCCTTGAGGAAGGCGTCGCGCATCCGGGTGTCGAGCAGCACGCCGGCCGGCGCCTGCCCGGCCGCGCCGGTCACCGCGGCCACCAGCCGGTCTCCGTCGGGGCCTGCCGGGACCAGCACCAGGCCGGGCTTGGTGCAGAACTGCCCGGTGCCCAGGGTGAACGACCCGGCCAGCCCGGTGCCGATCTGCTCGGCCCGTTCGGCCGCGGCGGCGGCGGTGACGACGACCGGGTTGACGCTGCCGAGCTCGCCGTGGAAGGGGATCGGGTGGGGGCGGGCGGCCGCCGCGTCGTACAGCGCGCGGCCGCCGCGGACCGAGCCGGTGAAGCCGGCCGCGGCCACCAGCGGGTGGCGGACCAGGTCGAGCCCGGCGTCGAAGCCGTGCACGAGGCCGACCGTGCCGGCCGGCAGTCCGGCGGTCTCGGCGGCCCGCCGCAGCAGCCCGGCGCACAGCTCGGAGGTGGCCGGATGGTCCGGGTGGGCCTTGACGACCACCGGGCAGCCGGCGGCCAGCGCGCTGGCGGTGTCGCCGCCGGGCACCGAGAAGGCCAGCGGGAAGTTGCTCGCCGCGTAGACGGCGACCACGCCCAGCGGGACCTTGTAGCGGCGCAGGTCGGGGCGCGGGATCGGCGTGGCCGCCGGGTCGGCGTGGTCGATGACGACGTCGAGGAAGCCGCCGTCCTCCACCTCGTCGGCGAAGGTGCGCAACTGGAAGGCGGTGCGGGCGAGTTCGCCGGTGAGGCGGGGGGAGCCGAGGGCGGTCTCGGCGTCCGCCGCGGCGACCACCTCGTCGGCGTGCTCCTCCAGCAGCCGGGCGGACTCCCGCAGCAGCCGGGCCCGGGAGCCGCGGTCGGCCAGCGCGGGCAGCGCCCCCGCGGCGGCGCGCACGGCGGCGTCCACCTCGGCGGTTCCGGCCTCGACGGCGGCCTGTCCGCGCTGCTTCCCGGTTCGGGGGTCGACGCTCCAGACTGGTACTGCCACCGGATGAACCTCCACGTTCTCGGTACCGCGCGCGGCCTCGGACGACGGCGTTCGCGCTGCGTTCGTGTTCTCTATACTGAACAGCGTCTTCACATGTGAATCACGTCGGGAGCCTACTTCCGCGCCTCCCGGCCGAACAAGAGGGGTCTGACGCGATGGCTGCCGAGGGAGCCGGTCCACAGGGTTCACAGGGCCCGGGTTCGCAGGGTTCGCAGGGTTCGCAGGTCAAGTCCGCGGTCCGCACGGTGGAGCTGCTGGAGTTCTTCGCGAGCCGCCCCGGCATGCACAGCCTCGCCGCCGTCCAGGAGGCGGTCGGCTACCCCAAGTCCAGCCTGTACATGCTGCTGCGCACCCTGGTGGAGCTGGGCTGGGTGGAGACGGACGCCACGGGCACCCGCTACGGCATCGGCGTGCGCGCCCTGCTGGTGGGCACCTCCTACATCGACGGCGACGAGGTGGTGGCCGCCGCCCGGCCGGCGCTGGACCGGCTCGCGGACGAGACCAGCGAAACGATCCACCTGGCACGGCTGGACGGCGCCAGCGTGGTCTACCTCGCCACCCGCCAGTCGCAGCACTACCTGCGGCCCTTCACCCGGGTCGGCCGGCGGCTGCCGGCGCACTCCACGTCGCTGGGCAAGGCGCTGCTGGCCACGTACACCGACGAGCAGGTGCGCACGATGCTGCCGGAGACGCTGGAGCCGCTGACCGAGCACACGCACACCGACCGCGAGAAGCTGATCGAGGAGCTGGGCCGCATCCGCGAGCAGGGCTACGCGGTGGACCGGGAGGAGAACACCCTCGGCCTGCGCTGCTTCGGCGTGGCGATCCCGTACCGCACGCCGGCCCGGGACGCGGTCAGTTGCTCGGTTCCGGTGGCCCGGCTCACCCAGGGCCACGAGGAGACGATCAAGGACACCCTCTTCGACGCGCGCGACCGGCTGCTGCTGGCCACCCGGCGGCTGTGACCCCCGCCCGCCGACCCCCGCCCACCGGCAAGCCACGTCCCCGTAAAGGGTGTCGCGGTTAGGGTCAGCGGCATGCCGAACAGCCAGCGTGACAGCCACAAGGACCTGATCGAGCGCCGCCGCTCCTCCTTCGGCGCCGCCGCCCGCGCCTACGCCGAGCACCGCCCCGGCTACCCGCGCGAGGCGGTGCGGTGGGCCCTGGAGCGGGCCGCCGCCACCCGGCCCGGCGGCGAAGGGCGCACGGCAAAGGGCGCGTTGGACGTCCTCGACCTCGGAGCGGGCACCGGCAAGCTCACCGCCGTGGTCGCGGCGCTCGGCCACCGCGTCACGGCCGTGGAGCCGGACGCCGAGATGATCGCCGAACTGCGCCGCCTGTACCCGGATGTGACGACACGTCAGGGTGACGCGGAGCGGATACCGCTGCCGGACGCCTCGGTGGACGCGGTGGTCGTCGGCCAGGCGTTCCACTGGTTCGACCAGGACCGCGCGCTGCCCGAGATCACCCGGGTACTGCGGCCGGGCGGCGTGGTCGCCGGGCTGTGGAACGCCGACGACGACCGGGTGGAGTGGGTGCGCGGCCTGGTCGCCGTGTCGCCGGCGGAGGTCTCGACCGTGTCCTGGGGGGACGGCCCCGGCGTCGGCGCGCATCCGCTGCTGGGCCGGCTGGAGGTGGAGCTGTTCACCCACCGGGTGCGGCACACCGTCGACTCGCTGCTGGCCGTCATCGGCACCCACTCGCACCAGCTGACCCTCGAACCGGCCGCGCTGGCCGAGGAGTCGGCGCGTATCCGGGCCTACCTCGAAGGCTGTCCGGAAACCGCCTCGGGCCCCTTCGACCTGCCGCTCACCACCCGGGTGGAAGTCCGGATCAGGACAGGGAATTTTACCGGTTCCTGAACTCTGCCCACAGAGTGACCGCGCTGCTACGCTCGCGCAGCGCCGTGGCGGGGAGGTCCGGGCAGGCAGGAAGAGGGTGGGGCGTGGGCACGTCCGTCGAGGCCGGCGCCGGGGACTCCGCGGCCTTCCACGCGTTCTTCGAGCGCCACTACGCCGAACTCGCCCGCCTCGCCCACCTGCTGACCGGCGAGCAGGACGCGGCCGACGACCTTGCGGCGGACGCGCTGGTGGCGGTCTGGCGGCACTGGGACCGGGTGCGGGCGGCCGACAACCCGGTCGCGTACGCCCGCGGGGTGGTGGCGAACCTGGCCCGGTCCCGCATCCGCAGCGCGGTCCGCGAACGGCGCCGGGTGGCACTGTTCTTCTCCCAGCGCACCGAGCGCGTCGAGGAACCGGACGTGCCGGCGGTGCTGGACCTGCGCGAGGCGCTCCAGCGGCTGCCCTTCCGCAAGCGGGCGTGCGTGGTGCTGCGCCACGCCTTCGACCTGTCGGAGAAGGACACGGCCGCGGCGCTCGGCGTCTCCGTCGGCACCGTGAAGAGCCAGACCTCGCGCGGGGTGGCCGAGTTGGAGCGGCTGCTGGCGCCGGACGGCCCCGCCGCGGCCGGTCGCGGGAACGCCGCCGGGCCCGGGTCCGCGCCCGGCCGGCCGGGCGGGGCGGCGGGCGCGCTGACGGCGGCGGGCGCGGTACGGCCGCCGGACGGCGGGACGGGCCCGGGCGACGGGGGCGCGCCGCCGCCGGCGGGCGGAGCGCTGTCCCCGGGGAGCGTCGGCCGGGCGGACGCGGGGGCCGACACCTCGGCTACCGCGGGTCCGGTGGGCGGACCCCCGGCCGGGCTGGAGGACGGGCTGGTCAGCGGGCTCGCGGCGGGCGGTGCGGCGCGGTCCGAGGACGCCGCGGGGGCCGAGGGGGGACGCCGGACCGCCGGCGGGAGCGGTTCCGCGCCGGGGGCGGTCACGGGGGCGGCGAAGCGGACGAGGATACTTGAGGGCGGGAGTCCCGGGGCACGACCGCGCACGCACACGGGACGGGGAGTGTGATGGCCGAACTGCCGGAGCGGCTGCGCGCCGCGGCAGACGCGCACCGGCCCGACCGCGAACGGATGCTGGCCCGGGTGGAGCGGGCGATCGCCGCGCCGGAGGCCGAGCCCGCGGCGCCCTGGATGCGGGTGGGCGTGGTGGCCGCCGCGGTGGCGGGCGCGATAGGGCTCGGCGGCCTCGCGGTGGGCGCGGTCTCCAGCGGCTCGGACCGGCCGACCGCCACCACCCAGGCCCCGCGCCGCTGCGGCCGCCGGCCGGCCGCTCCCCGGAGCCGAGCATCTCCGCGCCACCGTCCCGTACCCGTGCGACGGGCGGCGCGGAGGGCCGGACCGCCGAGCCCGGCGGCAGTTCGGCCGCCGAGCCGGGCGGGCGGCACAGCCGGACGGCTGCGGGCTCCCCGCCTCCCCCGCCTCCCCGGCCGGGGCGACCCCGGGTGCGGACGGCGCGTCCCCGTCGGTGGCGGCGGCCGGACCGGTCCGGGCCTCAGGCGGCATGGACCCGAACAGCAACCCTTATTGGGCCGGGAGCGACGTCCGCCTCACCACGGCGGAGCAGTTGGCCTCGTTCACCGTGGAGATCCGGATATCGGCCGGCTCGGGTCCGGTGACCTCGACCAACTCCTTCACCGACATACCGGGGGGCCTCCCGGCGGTGGTCTCGGCGCAGCCGGACGGCAGCCTGCTGTACCGCTGGACGCTCACCGGGCGGGTCCTCCCCCCGGGCACGTACACCTTCGGCGCGCAGTTCAACCACCCGCGGGGCACCCGCGACACCACCGCCGACCGCTGGACGGTGGACGCCTCCGGTGCCGTCGGCACGGCGGCCCTGCCGCCGCTGACCGGCCACTTCTGAGCCGCGGCCGCGTGCACCCGGGTCCGCCACGCACCCGCTTGAGTGCGGGCGCGCGCCTCCGCGCGCGGGCGGCGGGACGGCGGTGCCCGGCACAGGGCGGGACGGGAACGGACGGAACGGCACGACACCGGGCGGAACGGCACGGGACAGGACGGGAACGGCCTCCTGACATCCGGTGGAAATACTCGGATCGCCACGGCAACCTCCTGTGCCTCGGCGGCGACTTGGGGGTGCACGGACTTCCCCGTCGGCACCCGGCGGGCCGAGCTCCCGGGGCGCGGCGGTACCCCCATGATCGCCGCGCCCCGGGCACCACGCCGCGACGCGGCCGCCGTGCGTCACCGTGCTTCCGCCCAACGCCCCTGTCAGCCGGCCGCGTTCAGGTGAACGTCAGGCGGGACGCCCCGCACGGAGGCCGCCGGGGCTATTCCGGCGCCGCCACCTCCGCCAGTCCGGCGCGCACCGCCGCGAGGTCCGGGTCGGAGGCCAACCCGGCGTGGTAGAGGCGCAGTTCGGTCGCGCCGAGGGAACGGGCATGCGCGGCGTCGGCGGCGAGGGTGCCCGGGCTGCCGCCCATGCCCGAGACGACGGTGAGGTTCGCCGCGAGCACGGTGCCGGGACGGCGGTGCGCGGCGACCGGTCCGAGGACGGCGGTACGGGCCCGCGGGCCGCCGGTGCAGGGCAGGACGAGCCCGTCGACGTGGCCGAGGACGCGCGCCGGGTCGACGCCCGCGTTGGCGCCGCAGCGGTGCGGCGCCGGATCGGCGTGCATCAGCACCCGGAAGCCGGGCGGCGCGGCGGCCCGGACCGCGGCGGCCGCCGCGGCCTGCAGCGACCCGGCCGTAGCGGCGCGGAACTCCAGTACGGCGGCGGCCCGTTCGGCGCCGAGCAGCCGTTCGACGGCGGCGTGACCGTACGCGTCACTGCCCTCGGACCAGGCCCCGGCCAGCGCCTCCCGGACGGCGGCGGCCAACTGCTCGGGGTCGACGCCGGCCCGGTCGTAGCCGGTGCGGCAGTGCGGGCAGAAGCACAGCGACATCAGGTACTGGGCGGCGTCGCCGAGCGGCACCCCGCCGATCTTGTCGTGGGCGTGCAGGTGGGCGAGCCCGTACCAGCCCAGCGACTCCAGCTCGGTGCCGGCCGCCCCGGGCCGGACGGCGGCCTCGGCGGCCAGGTCGACGAGGTAGCGCCGCACCTCCGGGTGGGCGACGCACGGCGCCCACGGGTAGCGGTCGCCGTAGGCGTTGACCACGCTGGTGTCCGGATGCTCCTCGCCCAGGCGGGAGTTGTGCGCGAGGACCACCCAGGAGTGGACCTCCAGGCCGGCCCGCGCGAGCGCGTCCGCGGCCGCGCCGAAGGCGTCCTCCTCGCCGCCGGTCCAGTCGCCGGCCGGGTACGGGCGCAGCCGGCGTCCCGCCCAGCGCGCCTCGCCTGCCGGGTAGAGGACGGCGGAGTGCCGCGCGGTGACCACGCGGCGGCTCGGGTGGCGGGGGGTGAGCGCCCGGGTGGAGTGGTACGCGGCGGCGAGCGTGGCCTGCTGGACGCCGAGGCCGGCGGTCCGCTCGGCCGCCGCGGGGTCGCCGACGACGTCCCAGGGGTAGAGGAAGGCGGAGGCGCGCATGGGCCGGCCCGCCCGTCCGTCAGTGCCCGTCGAGCAGGGCCAGGCCCCGCTCGACGAGTCCGGCCAGCTCCTCGACGTGCTCGGGCGCCGGCTCCGACAGCGGCGGCCGGACCCCGCCCACGTCCAGCCCGCGCAGCCGCACCCCGGCCTTGACCAGCGAGACGGCGTACCCGCGGCCCTTGTTGCGCAGGTCCACCAGGGGCCGGTAGAAGCCGTCGAGCAGCCGCGTGACGGTGGCGTCGTCGCCGTCGGCCAGCGCCCGGTGGAAGGCGAGGGCGATCTCGGGGGCGAAGGCGAACACCGCGGAGGAGTAGAGGGTGACGCCGATGCCGCGGTAGGCGAGGCCGGTGAGCTCGGCGGTGGGCAGGCCGTTGAAGTAGCGGAAGGGGCGACCGGGCAGTTCGGTGCGGACGGCGCTGATGATCCGCTGCATCAGGTCGAGGTCGCCGACGCCGTCCTTGAGGCCGACGATGTTGGGGACCCGGGCGAGCGCCACCACGGTCTCCGGGGTGAAGACGGCGTTGTCGCGCTGGTAGACCACGACGTCCAGCGGGGTGGCCGCGGCGAGCGCGGTGTAGTGGCGCAGCAGGCCCGCCTGGTCGGCGACGACGAGGTAGGGCGGCATGGCCAGCAGCCCGTCGGCGCCGGCCTCCTCGGCGAGCGCCGCGTACTGGACGGCGAGCGCGGTCCCGTAGCCGGCGCCGGCCACCACGGGCACCCGTCCGGCGGCCTCCGCCACGGCCGCGGCGACGCAGGCGCGGAACTCCTCGGGGGCCAGCGCGTGGAACTCGCCCGTGCCGCAGGCGACGAACACCGCCGCCGCGCCGGCCTCCACCCCGCGCCGTACGTGGGTGCGGAAGGTGTCGAGGTCCAGGGCGCCGTCCGGGCCGAAGGCGGTCACCGGGAAGAACAGCAGGCCGTCGAGGCGGTCGGCGAGTGGGGCTGGGGCGGGCAGGGTCATCGGGGTCCCCCTCGAAGCCGGTGCACAGTCTCGAAGCCGGTGCACAGTGTGCGCTCACTTGATTCACGTCCATATTCATGAACGCGGCCACGCTAGGCGCTCCTCCTGGCGCGGGTCAAGCGCGCAACGGCGCACCACGGCGCGCTTCAAGCGGAGATAGCTGTCCGCATACATGAACAGCGATCACGGATATACTCGCCTGGTCGCCGGTGACCGAGGAGGACCAGCCCATGCCCACGACCCCAGCGCCGCCCGCCACGGACACCACCGCCCCCGGCGGTGCCCGCGCACCGCCCCCCGCACCGTCCTTCTCACCGGCGCCGCCGGCGGCGTCGGCACCCTGATGCGCGGCCTGCTCCCCGCCTACGGCTACGACCTGCGGCTGTTCGACTGCCGCCCGGTCGAGGACGCCCCGGACGGCACCCGGGTCATCACCGCCGACCTCGCCGACCGGGACGCGGTACGCGAGGCCGTGGAGGGGGTGGACGCGGTGCTGCACCTGGCCGGCATCTCCGTGGAGTCCACCTTCGACAAGATCCTCGCCGCCAACATCCAGGGCGTCCACCACCTCTACGAGGCCGTCCGGGAGGCCGGCGTGCCCCGGGTGGTCTTCGCCTCCAGCAACCACGCGGTGGGCTTCACCCCCCGCCCCGGGGACGGCGACCCGCTCGTCCCGGCCGCCACCGCGCACCGCCCCGACACCTTCTACGGCCTGTCCAAGTGCTTCGGCGAGGACCTGGCGCAGCTCTACGCCGACCGGCACGGCATCGCCACCGTCTCGGTGCGGATCGGGTCGTGCTACGCGGAGCCCACCACCGTCCGGATGCTGTCCCTCTGGCTGAGCCCGGCCGACGGCGCCCGCCTCTTCCACGCCGCGCTGACCGCCGGCACCACCGGGCACACCGTCGTCTACGGCAGCTCGGCGAACACCCGGCTGTGGTGGGACCTGGCCCCGGCACGGGCCCTGGGCTACGCGCCGCAGGACGACTCGGAGGTGTTCGCCCCGGCGCTGCTGGCCGCGCACGGCGAGCCGGACCCGGCCGACCCGGCCGACCCGGCCGACCCGGCGCAGGCGAACCTCGGCGGGGCGTTCTGCACGGACCCGCCGATGTGGCCGTACTGAGCCGCCCGGCCCGGCGGTTCCGCCGCCGGGCCGGGCCTGACCGGGGCCCTCGCCGTCCGGCCCGGTTGCGGAACCGCCGGGGCGGGTATTTCGTTTCCAGCGTTATGACCGCAATGACGCCTGGCTCGAACGTGCCCCTGCCCGTCTCCCGTGTGGCGGTGGACGTCACCGCACCCGTGCGGCTGGACGTCTCGGGCCTGCTGCTGACCGAGAGCGGCAAGGTGCGCTCGGACGACGACTTCGTCTTCTACAACCAGCCGCAGGGCCCCGGGGTCACCTACCGCTCGGGCGGCGGCAGCGCGCCGGACGCGATCGAGGTCGACACCTCGGCGGTGCCCGCCGGGATCGACAAGATCGTCGTGACGGCCAGCATCGACGGCGGCGGGGCGTTCGCCGGCACCACGCCCACCGCCACCGTGCGCGGGCTGGACGACGGCTCCGTCCTCGCCACCTTCTCTCCGACCGGCCTCAGCTCCGAGACCGCCCTGGTGGTCGTCGAGGTCTACCGGCGCGGCGCCGGCTGGAAGGTGCGCGCCGTGGGCCAGGGGTACGCGAACGGGCTGGCCGGCATCGCCACCGACTTCGGGGTGAGCGTCGAGGAGCCGCAGTCCGCCCCGGCGGCCCAGCAGCCCGCCGCACCGCCCGCTCCCCCGGCCACTCCCCCGCCGTGCCGCCCACCGCGCCGCCGCCGTCCGGCCCGCGGCCACCCACCTGCCGCCGCCGGCCGCGCCCGCCGCCCCCTCCGCTCCGGCCGCGTCCGGAAAGGTCAACCTGGACAAGGGTCGTGTCTCGCTGCGCAAGAACGAGTCGGTCTCCCTGGTCAAGGCGGGCCGGCCGGTGCTGTCGGTGGTGCGGATGGGGCTGGGCTGGGAGCCGTCGTTCCTCAGCCGGGATGTGGACCTGGACGCGTCCGTGCTGGTCTACGGTCCGCAGCGGGAGCACGTCGCCACCTGCTACTTCGGCAAGCTGTCCATCCTGAACGGTGCCGTGCAGCACTCCGGCGACAACCTGACCGGCGCGGGCGCGGGTGACGACGAGGTGATCACCATCGACCTCGGCTCCCTCCCGGCGAACGCCACCGGCCTGGTCTTCACCGTCAACTCCTACTCGGGCCAGACCTTCAACAAGATCGCCAAGGCGTACTGCCGCCTGATCGCCGGGGACACCGGCGAGGAGCTGGTCCGCTTCGACCTCACCCACGGCGAGCGCCGCACGGGGGTGCTGATGGCGAAGCTCGTCAAGCAGTACTCCGGCGAGTGGGAGATGACCGCGCTGGGCAGCTTCCTCGACGGCAAGACCGCCCGCGCCATGGTGGAGCCCGCCGCAGCGGCGCTCTGACCCGGCCTCGGCACCTCGGCACCCCGCCGATCCGGAGGCCCTCACCCGACGGCCGGTCGGCCCCTCCCGGGCCGGCCGGCCGGTTCCGGCGGCGTCGCCTTCCCCTCGCCGACGCCGTAGGCAAAGCCCCGCCGCCGCAGCCGCCCACCCCGCCGGGAAAACCGCTCGGCAGGGATCAGGGCACGAGGCAGAGTGGTCCCATGAACGGCAAAGGGCTGGCACCGGACGGGACGATCGCACGCGAGGGCGCGCTGGACCGCGTGCCGGCGGCGTTCGCCCCGGTCGTCGACGCCGCCCGTGCCCGGATCGAGGGGGAGTTCGGCGCCCGGCTGCACAGCGCCTACCTCTACGGCAGCGTCCCGCGCGGCACCGCGGTCCCCGGCGCCTCCGACCTGGACCTCATGCTCGCCCTCGCCGACGAACCCACCGCGGCCGACCGGGCCGCCGCCGGGGCCCTCGAAGCCGCGCTCGACCGCGCTTTCCCCCAGGTCGACGGCGTCGGCGTCCTCGTGTTCGGCGCGCGCACGCTGCTCAGCGACCTCGAACGGCACGATCTCGGGTTCTTCGTCGCCTGCCTGTGCACGCCGCTGCTGGGCGAGGACCTCGCCGAACGGCTTCCCGCCTACCGCCCCACCCCCCTGCTCGCCCGGGAGACCAACGGCGACCTCGCCCTCGCCCTCCCGGGCTGGCGCACCCGGGCGGCCACCGCCGCCACGGACCGCGAACGCGAGGTGCTGAGCCGAGGCGTCGGCCGCCGGCTCGTCCGCACCGGGTTCACCCTCGTCATGCCGCGCTGGGGCGGCTGGACCAGCCACCTCGGCGAGTCTGCCGAACTCTTCGGCCGCCACTACCCCGAGCGCGTCACGCAGATGCGGGCCGCCGCCGCCACCGGCCGCACGCCCTCGGCCGACCCGGCCGTACTCGACATGTTCCTCAACGACCTGGGCCCGTGGCTCGCGGCGGAGTACACGGCCGTGCACGGCGAGAAGGCCCCGCGCCCCTGAGGGCATCGGTCCGCCGGTCCACGCGCTGCGCGGCCCCTGCGCGGGCACGCTGGTGACACCGCCCTGCTCCTGAGCAGCGGCACCGCCCAGGCCGCGCTGCCGACGCCGATCGCGGCCTCCACGGCCCGCAGCTACCTCTCGGCCATGACGGCCACCGCCGAGACGCACGCCTCCACCTACGACCGGGGCCTCTTCCCCACCTGGATCACCATCTCCGGAACGTGCGACACCCGCGAGTGCGTCATCAAGCGGGACGGCTCAAGCGTCGTCACGACAGCACCCGCAAAAGCCACCTCCGGCAGTTGGACCAGCGCCTACGACGGCGCGACCACCACCAACCCGTCGACGTTCGACATCGACCACCTCGTATCCGTAGCCGCGACGCTACGAGTGTGGACGCAAACAGCTCATAGCGTCAGCGGCTTACCGCTGACGCTTTCTTCATGTTCTTCATGACCGCACCTCAAGCTGTGCGACGATCACGACGTGGTCATGACTCCCCCTCAACCGTCCGGCGTGCCGCGCCTCCCCGCGAGTCCTGCATCGGCCATGTCTGCGCTGGCGGCGCTGCTGGACCGCTCGGTGGAACAGATGGCAGAGGCTGCGGCAGACGTCCGCCGGTTCAACCGGGAGGCGATCCGCGCGGCATCGGATGTGTGGGACAACAACCTGTTTCCGCTGTTCTGGGCCGCAAGCACGTGCAGCTCCGGTGAACGTGAGCGACGGGCGACAACCGTGCTGGAGTGGATGGCCGATCTCGGCGAGCGGCGGCACGGATGGATGACCGAGCAGGCCGCGATTGCCGGGTACGACATCGAAGCGCTCCTACCGCCGGCCAAGCCGCACACGCCAGGCCGCGACTACCGCGGACACGTCATAGCACCGCAATGCCGGCTCACACGGCAGAGCGTGGATGAGCTGGCCCCTGACTACGCTCTGGCGTCGGCGTCCGTCCGCAGCCTGCGGGTAGAGCGTGCCGGAACTCGCCTTACCGCCTTTCTCCAACTGGTCGCTGACCGCAAGTTCGCTGTCGGTGAGCACGCGCCGCCCGCCCTGCTGGACGTGTGGCTGGATGGCGTCACCGACATCGCCTTCAGCCTTTCCGATACGCGGGGAGCAATCCTGGACGCCGGAGTGCGGGAGATCGGAATCTCCCTGGGCCCGGGCGGTCTGCTCCGCGCCGCCGGTGGTGAGTATCGCCTGGACGACCGTTCATGGCACCTGTCGACTGCCGGTCGACGCGCGGACGCGGTCACCCTTCCCCGTACCAGCCCGTCGAGCCGTCCGCGTCGGCCACCCGGCGGAGACCTGGGCCCCGGCGCGCACGCTGCCGCCGCACTTCTGCACCACGCCATGCTGGAACTCCGCTCGGTGCGCTACGCCCACCGCGCGGATCACGTCCCCGTGCTGAAGCTGTGCCGAGCCTTCTCAGGAGCCGGTGAAGCGATCCTGGCCGCCGGGTCGCAACGCGGCGCCCGTCGCCGTGAGGCGGCCTTCCAGGACGTGATCCGAGCCTGGGCCGACCAAGGCGGTCCGGACATCACCCGCTGGTTCGCCGCCGTCCTCAGGGGACGCGCAGGCCGCCCCGACATCATCGAGACATCCCGGCCCCCCGAACGAACACCTGCCTCCCTCACCGACGGTTCGCCCGTGTCCGGTACGCCTTCGCAGGCAGCTCTCGTCTTGGCCGCCTGGACGGCGGCGCACACCGACTACCAGACAGAGCGTCCGGCCGCCGCGCAGCTCCAACTCGCCCTGCCGCCGCGCACCAACGACAACTCTTCAGCGCCCTGGCGACTGCGTACCGTCGACTGTGCCGATCCGGATGCCTTCCGCCTTAGCACCGATGCGTTCCAGGGCCCCGGCCCGCTCGTCCAGGTGGGGAAGCCCACTGCCTCCTGCAGTCTCGACCTGCACCAGGGCGCCTTGCACGTCGCGGCCGGAGCCGGCTGGAGTGCGTCCGTGAGCTGACCCTCGCCCCATGGCGGACTCGGCCGCCCACGGCGAAACAGACCAGGCCGAGGACCGCAACGAGCCCGGTGCCACCGTCGACGTCCGCGCCATCCGCACGACTCTTTACGAGGCCGCTTCCAGGCATCTGCAGAGCCCGGACCCCGATGTCCGCGAGGCCGCCCTAGGGGCGACGACCGCGCTCTTCGAGGCCCCCGAACTCGCGGACAGGATCGGCGAAGCCACCGGACTCCTGCGTGGGGCGCTCGCCGACGCCACTGAACGTCGCGAGCGTGCCGCCATCGCGGTGACCATAGGCGCCTGGGGCCAGGACACCCGTGATCTGCTCACGGACTCCGACGCCGCGGTCCGCGCCTGCGCGGCACTGGCCTCCGCCTGCGCCGGAGACGCCGAGGCAACGCGGGAGATCCTCCGGGCGCTGTGCGAGCCCGCAGACGTGGATTCGTGGTTCAGCGAGCCCCTGCCGTACGTCGAAGGTCCCTTCCGCGCCGCTCTCCTGTCCGCGGCCATCGAACGCACCAGCTTCGAGGAACTGCTTCCTGCCGCGCTGGCCTCGGTACCGCTGTCCAGCAACCTCACCGCCGCGCACGACTGGGGCCCGCTCCTCGCCGCGGCCTTCCCCACGGCTACAGAGGGGACCGCGAACTGACCGACGCCCAGCACCAGTACCTGCGAGCGCTCGTCGACCGCGACGTGGTCTGGCGCTTCGGCCGCCTCACGGCGTCCTGGTTCCAGGACGCCGGCCTTCCCACCACGCGGGCGACCATCGAGGCGCTCTTGGGCGACACCTGAGGCGGCCGGCCGCCGACGAACGCCACCCGTCTCGCCCGTTGGACGGCCGGTGCTACCGGCAAAGGCCCCGCACGGTGCATTGACCCGTCGGAAATCCTGCGATCACAACGAATTCACCGTCTCCCATCTACCCGCGTAGCGCATGCACAGGGTGTCATGGACACGACCTCGGCGACTCCCGTCGAGCCTGTCATGCCGGGAGACCCTCATGCGCTCCATCACCCGAATATCGGCCGCCACCGGTTCCGCTCTCACCCTGGCGGTGAGCGGCCTCGTCCTCGGCGTCAGCGCCGGAACCGCGCAGGCCGCCACCTGCTCCCAGTCCTACCTCCCGCTGCCGGACCCGTCGTGTACGCCCGGTGTGTACAACTCTGCCGTCACCCAGTCGACGATCGGCTCCACGATCTGCGTGTCCGGCTGGACGGCGACCGTCCGCCCGCCCACCTCCTACACCAACGCGCTCAAAGCACAGGGGATCATCGACTACGGCTACAGCGACACGAACATGTCCGACTACGAGGAAGACCACCAGATCCCCCTCGAACTCGGCGGATCACCGCGGGACCCGAACAACCTGTGGCCCGAGCCGCACTCCGGCACCAAGAACTCCACCACCAAGGACGGTGTGGAGACGAAACTGAAGAACGCGGTGTGCAAGGGCACCATCACCCTCAACGCTGCCCGCACCGCGATCAAAGCGAACTGGACAACGGCTCTCAGCGTCACCGGCATCGGTTAGAAGGGAACTGGCCGGTGCCGTTTGTCTGCTATCAGGCGTCACCGGCCAGTGCCCGTCACGCGTACCGGGCGAGCGCCCACCGCAGAGCGAGATCCTCGCCCTGCGCGACCTCCAGAGCCTTGCGGAGCCTTGCCACCTCCTCGCGGTGGACCTGCTGTTGCCGGGTCGGGCGTGCACTCAGCGCTCGCGCAGCGTCCGAGGTCGAGGACTCGGTCGGACGATCCGCGGGAATCGCGGAAGCCGGTCCGCTCTTGGCTCGGAGCCGTGCGATCTGATGCCGCGGTCCCGGGCCTCGCGAACGGCGCGGAAACGCCCGTCCTCGTGGACACTGACCTGGTCGAGAGCGACAAGGACCTTGGTCAGCGCACGGGTCTCTGCAAGGCGGCTGGCAAGCCGGATGTCGCTCCGGACCGGGTCGCGGGAAACACCCCGCTGGTCGCCGAGTGCGGACCCTGAGGACCGCCGCGGACCGCCGCGGACCGCCGCCGGCACGGTCGCCGGCACGGTCGCCGCGGACGCGCCTCCGCCCGCGTCCGGGCCCGGGGCTGGGGAACGAGCACCGCCCGCGCCGCCCGTCGCCTCAGGCCGCCGGTGCGCCGCGATCCGCACCGGCCCGGCGGGGCCGGACGGTCCCGGCCGCGTGCCGCCGTCCGGCGAGCGGGCGACGTGTAGGGTCGCACATTCGGTGTCGGAATCCCACGGCCGGTGCCGGACGGAAGAGGGCCAGACGGCGCGCCGGGAACAGGTGGTCCGGCCGGCGCGGTTGCATCGACCGGGGGACCGGCGCCGCACGGCGGGGAACACGGAGACCACGGGGTCGTCCGCCCCACCAGGACCGGGCCCCCGGACGCGGTACACCCGGCGCACACGCGGACCACGACGTATCTCTGCAGGAGGACTCTTCCATGGCCGACCGGCCCCTGACGCTCATGGCAGTACACGCCCACCCCGACGACGAGGCCACCGGGACCGGAGGGGTCCTCGCACGGTACGCCGCGGAGGGCATCCGCACGGTTCTCGTGACGTGTACCGACGGCGGTTGCGGTGACGGACCCGGAGGCGCCAAGCCGGGCGATCCCGGGCACGACCCGGCGGCCGTCGCCCGGCTTCGCCGTCAGGAACTCGAAGCGAGCTGCGAGGTCCTGAAGATCAGCGACCTGGAGATGCTGGACTACGCGGACTCCGGGATGACGGGCTGGCCGAGCAACGACGCCCCCGGGGCGTTCTGGCAGACCCCCGTGGAGGAAGGGGCCGCCCGGCTCGCGGACCTCATGCGGCACTACCGGCCCGACGTGGTCGTCACCTACGACCAGAACGGCTTCTACGGCCACCCCGACCACATCCAGGCCCACCGCATCACCATGGCGGCGCTGGAGATGACCGAGCTGACGCCGAAGGTGTACTGGACGACGGCGCCCCGCTCGATGATGCAGCGGTTCGGCGAGGTCCTGCGCGAGTTCCACGAGGACATGCCGGAGCCGGATCCCGCCGAGGCCGCCGCGATGGCCGAGATCGGCCTCCCCGACGACGAGATCACCACGTGGGTGGACGCCACCGCGTTCAGCGGTCAGAAGTTCGACGCGCTGGCGGCGCACGCCAGCCAGGGCGAGAACATCTTCTTCCTCAAGATGGGCAAGGAGAGGTTCGGCGAGTTGATGGGCACGGAGACCTTCGTACGCGTCCAGGACTCCACCGGCGCGGCCGTACCCGAGAACGACCTCTTCGCCGGCCTGCGCTGACCGCCGACCCGCCGACCCGCCCGTGGGACCGGCGCCCGGGACGACCCATCGGCCGCGCGGCACGATCGGGCGTGATCAGCGGTCGTCCAGCGTGACCGCATACGCCCGCGCCACTCCGTCAGGCCCGCCCACGCCGCTTCCGCTGCGGCGGCCCGCGACCTTCGCGGACCTCGCCGATGCCCCGGCGCCGGCCTGACGGGGTGGCACGGGCGGCCACCGGCGCCCCGGAGCCACCCGCCACCCGCCACCCGCCACCCGAAGCCGACTGGTCAGCCGGCCGCCGGTCAGCCCGCCGCGCTCTGCCGGGAGCGGGCCTTGAACGCGGCCTTGCGGGCCTGCTTGGCGACACCGCGGTCCGGGTGGAGGCGGCCGACCGCCTCCAGGACGACGGCCGTGGCCGGGTGGCCGACCCGCCACGCGTCCTCGGCGAAGCCGTCGTCGGCGGCCACGGTCTCGACGACCACTTCGGCCAGGTCCTCCGGGTCCTCGTCGGCGTGCAGGCAGGCCGCCAGCACGTCCACGGCCAGCCACCGGGCCGCCTCGGGCGAGGGCGCCGGCAGGTCGGCCGCACCGAAACGCCTGAGCCAGGTCCAGGCGAGGCCGGCCAGCTCAGGCTCGTCCAGCACCTCGCGGACGGCGGGCTCCGCGGCGGGACCGAGCAGGTCCAGCACCGTACGGCAGGCGAGCCGGCGACCGGGCCCTTCCGGGTCGGCGCCCACGCTGGCGGCCAGCAGCTCCCGCGCGGCGGCCACCGGTTCGCGCCCCTCGACCCAGCCGCCCGCCTCGGCCCGCAGCGCCGGCGCCGGGTAGCCGGGCAGCGCGTCGAGCAGATCGGCGGCGGGGGCGTCGGCGAGGTCGCCCAGCACCGGGACGTGCGCGCCGGCCTCCAGCATCCGCTCCCGCAGCCCGTACAGGCCCAGCGGGGTGAGCCGGACGGTGCCGTAGCGGGCCAGCTCGTCCGCCGTCAGGTCGTCCGCACCGGCCGCCGAGGCCGCCGCGGCGTCCCAGCCGGGGGCCTGCTCGTCGCCCTCCCCGTCGACCTCCTCGATCAGCGCCTCGTCCAGCGGCTGGTACTCCAGCAGGCCGGTGGAGGCCAGCAGGTGGAAGAGGCCGTCCAGCCGGAAGATCACCTCGGTGACCTCGTCGAGCATCTCCTCGCTCGGCTGCCCGGCGTCCTCCGGGGCGACGAGGGAGGCGGCCAGCACCGGCAGCGGTACGGGGGCGCCGCCGCCGTCCGGCACCTCCTCCGGCGCCGCGTCCTCCTCCGACGCCGCGCCCTGCTCCGTCCCGCCGTCCGCGCCCCAACTGCCGCCGCCCAGGGCGGTGAAGGCGTAGAGGTTCACCATGGCGGCGTCCAGCAGCTCGCCGTTCTCCTCCGCCTCGTCGAGCGCGGCGTCGTCGTCGTAGAGCTCGTCCTCGGCCTCCGCGACCCCTTCGGACACCCCGGACAGCGCGTCGTCCTCACCGGCGGCGAGCGGGCCCCCGGGGAGGGTCGCGTCGGCCAGGGCGCTCTCCGCGGTCTCCAGCCACAGGTCCAGCACCTCGTGCGGGTCCACGGCGCCCCCGTCGGCGGGCTCCGCGACGGCCAGCGCCGCGCCGTCGAGCCGACGATACGCCTCCCCGGGCACCGCCCGGCCGACAGGCACGCCCGCCGGCGACGCCTCCCGCGCCTCCTCGGGGATCTCCAGCGCCAGCAGGGCGGTCTCCGCGGCGACGGCCCACGCGTACGCCGTCTCGTCCAGCCCCTCCTCGCCGTCGAGGCCCAGCTCGGCCGCGGCGGCCGCGAGTTCGTCCTCCGGCAGGTCCCCGAAGCCGTCCACCGGGCGCTCCTCGCCGGCCCAGCGCACCAGCCGCAGCGCCCGGTGGAGCAGCGGCGCGGCCAGCGCGTGCCGGGCCAGCTCGTCCGGGGACAGGAGCCGGACGGGCGGCAGGACGAGGGGACGTGCGGGCATCGGGCGGGCTCCCATTCGGCTGAGGTGGCGAGGGTACGGGTGCGACGCCGCGCCACGGACCTTCGGGCGGGCCGCCCCGGGTGCGGGTGTCGGCCCTCGCCTGGTGCCGGGCCAGCGTATTGCCTGCGCGGGCCGCTCCGCGCACCTCCACCCCTGCCCGCCCGCCGCCACCGGCGGCACCGCACATAATTCACCCGTACGCGCGACCCAATTCCCCAGGTCGATATTGACGTCGAGGTCCGCCCGCGGAAGCCCGGCGTCAGCGGGCCCAACCGGCCCGACCGGCACGACCAGGCACGGCAGCGGGCTTGCCAGCGGGCGCGTCAGCAGGCGCGCCGGGGGCTGAGGTCGCGGGTGTCCGGCACGACGTCGCGGTAGGTCTCCGCGGCGAAGGCCAGGAACGCGTCGACGTCCGCCCGGTTCGAGGAGAGTCCGAGCGAGACGCGCACCGCGCCGCCGGAGGGCAGGCCGAGTTCTTCGAGGTACTCGTCGATCGTGCCGGACGCGGTGCGCGCCGCGCCGTCCAGCACCGCCCGCTCCACGGCGAAGGCGGCCTCGCCGGTGCCCGGGTTGCAGAAGCAGCCGGTCCGCAGGGAGATGCCGCGGGCCGCGCTGTCCCGGGCGACCAGCCGCTCGTCGACCACCCGCCCGGCCGCGTCGAGGAGGTTGAGGGCGACCGTGCCGCCGCGCCCGCCGGTGCCGGCCGGTCCGTACACCCGGGCCAGCGGGCTGCCGTCGGAGTGCCGCAGCGCGGCGAGCCCGGCCAGCAGCCGTCCGGTGAGGGCGGTGACGTGGCGGTGGATCTCGGGCATGCCGACCGCGCCGACCCAGTCCAGGCCGGTCTCCACGTCGGGGATGGAGAGGTAGTTGACCGTGCCGTCCTCGAACGCCGCCTCGCCCTCGGCCATGGTGTGCCACTGGCCGCGCGCGCTGGCCATCCGGATGGTGCCGCCGGAGAACCAGGGACGGCGCAGCAGGGCCAGTGCCTCACGGCGGGCGACCAGGCAGCCGACCCCGGTGGGGTAGCCGAAGACCTTGTACCAGCTGACGGCGACGAAGTCCGGGTGGACCGCGCCGAGGTCCAGGGGGTTCGCGGGGACGAACGCGGCGGCGTCCAGCAGGACGTCCCAGCCGGCCGTCCGGGCCCGCCCGATCCACTCCAACGGGTGCCGCAGTCCAGGGCCAGGCCGGGCGAGGTCAACGGCACGTACACGGTGCCGGCGCCGCGCGCCCGGGCGTACTCCCGCAGGCCGTTGACGGAGTTGTGGTTGTCCAGGGCGAGCACCAGGCGGGCGCCGGGGCCGAACGGGTAGGACTCGCCGACCAGCCGGCAGGCGGCCGTCGCGTTCGCGGTGAACACCGCCGCGTACTCCGCCGGATCGGCGCCGAAGTGCTCCAGCACCCGCCGGCGGGCCCGCTCCACCAGTGTCCCGGACGCCTCCGAGGCGGGGCTGGCCGAGTGCGGGTTCCCGAAGCACCCGGCGGTGACCCGCTCGGCGTGCGCCCGCACCTGCGCCCGGGCCGGCAGTCCTGCTCCGGTGTGGTCCAGGTAGACGTGCCCGCCCTCGTCCAGGTACCCGTAGCCGTCCTCCGCGGCCCGCAACGCGTCGAGTACGCCCATGAGTCCGCCCCCTCAAGGCCCGCCGCCGCCCACCCTCCAGCATCGCACCCGCCACCCCCGCCGTCCCCCTCCCGGCCCACGCGGAGACGGTGCGCGGAAGCGGTGCGGTGGCTCGGGCGCCCGCGGTCGCGCTCCGGTTCACCGGCTGACACCACATCGGCTCGGGCCGCGCCCCCCTGACGTGCCCGGACGACCGGCGCCGGGACGTGCGCCGCCCCCGGACACGCGGGGGCGCGGCCGGGGCGGGGGTGGAGCCGAGGGTGACGCGAGGTCAGTTGTGGCTGTGCAGGGCCTCGTTGAGGCCGCCCCAGGAGCCGGTGCGGGGCAGGACCTCGACCGTGCCGGTGGTGGAGTTGCGGCGGAAGAGGATGTTGCCGACGCCGGACAGCTCGACGGCCTTGACGATCTTGCCGTCGGGCAGGGTGACGCGGGTGCCCGCGGTGACGTAGAGGCCGGCCTCGACGACGCAGTCGTCGCCGAGGGCGATGCCCAGGCCGGACTCGGCGCCCAGCAGGCAGCGCTCGCCGACCGACACCCGCTGGGTGCCGCCGCCGGAGAGGGTGCCCATGATCGAGGCGCCGCCGCCGACGTCGGAGCCGTCGCCGATGACGACGCCCTGCGAGATGCGGCCCTCCACCATGGACGTGCCCAGGGTGCCGGCGTTGAAGTTGCAGAAGCCCTCGTGCATGACGGTGGTGCCGGCCGCCAGGTGGGCGCCCAGCCGGACCCGGCCGGCATCGGCGATGCGGACGCCGGCGGGGGCCACGTAGTCGGTCATCCGGGGGAACTTGTCCACGCCGAAGACACTCAGGTGCAGGCCGTCGGCGCGGGCGGCGAGCCGCGCGGCCTCCAGGCCCGCCACCGGCACGGGGCCCAGGGAGGTCCAGGCGACGTTGGCGAGCACCCCGAACAGGCCGTCCAGGTTCTGCTCGTTGGGCCGCACCAGGCAGTGGCTGAGCAGGTGCAGCCGCAGGTAGGCGTCGTGCGCGTCGAGCGGCTTGTCGTCCAGGGAGGCGATGGCCGTGCGCACCGCCACCACCTCGACGCCCCGGCGGGGGTCGGGGCCCAGCGCCTTGGGGGCGGCCGCGCCCAGCAGCTCGGCGGCCTGCTCCGCGGTCAGCCGCTCGGTACCGGCCGGCCCGGGGGCGTCGGTCAGCTCCGGGGCCGGGTACCAGGTGTCGAGGACGGTGCCGTCGTCGGCGATGGTGGCGAGGCCGACGCCGGCGGCGCCGCTGCGGGTGTCAGTCATGGTTTCACGCTATACGATCCGGCGGCCCGACCCGGCGCCCTGGCCGTCTGGCCAGGGCCGTCGGGGGCCGCCGGGGGCCGCCGGGACCTGCGAGGGGGCCGCCCGCCCGGCCCCGCGGCGGTCAGAACCCGGTGGCGGTCAGAACCCGGTGGCGGGCGGCGCCGGCGGCTGGTCCCAGGCGGCGGCGAGGTCCGGCCCGGCGCCCAGGACGGCGCAGCGCAGCACGTGCTCGCCCGGTTCCAGCCGGCGGGTGAGCACGGGCAGCACGGTGCGCCGGGCCAGCACGTTGGTTCCCGGGAGCAGTTGGAGCACCTCGCCCTCGCGGCCGGCGCCGGCCGGACCGTGCGCCGTATCCACCCCGTGCACGGAACCGTTCACGGAACCGTTCACGGAACCGTCCGCCGGAACATCCGCCGGGGCGCTGCCGAGGTCGAGCAGGCCGCTGAGGTCGCCGGCGGCGGAGACCGCGAGCGCGCTGCCGGCACCGGCCTCGGACCGGGCGAGGCCGCCGTCGCGGTCGACGGCGAACCCGCCCTCCGCGGTGAACAGCGGCCGGGCGGTGCGGATGCGGTGGGTGCGCAGGTGCCAGGGCGCGGCCGGGGTCAGCCAGGTGGTGACCTCGACGTCCGGCCAGGGGTGCCAGGTGCTGCGGACGGTCCCGTCGGCCAGTACCGCCGTGCCGGCCTCGGCACCCGCCCGCGCCGCGTCCGCCGCCCCCACAGAGCCCGCCGAGCCCGGCTGCTCGCCGCCCTCGCGGACCCGGAAGTGCGTCGGCTCGGTGCCCTCGGGGTCGTCGCTGAGCGCCAGCATCGAGTCGTACGCGCCGTGCACCAGGCCGAGGTCGCCGGCCGGCAGGCTGAACCCGAAGCGGGTGGAGTAGGCGAACTTGCCGTACTTCGCCGCGCCGCCGCGCGCCCAGGTGCCGCGCTGCCGGCCGCTGAGCATCACCACGTCGCCGCCGGTCCGCATGAGTGCGGCGCCCGCGTGCGGCTGGGCGGACACCTCGGGCAGCGGCGCCGCGGCCTGCTCGGGCTCGGTCCAGAACGGGTGGCCGGCGGGCAGCGCCAGTGGCAGGAACGCCTTCATCGCCCAGTACGGGGAGCCCGGACCGTTGTACTGCTCGGCCAGTTGGGGCTGCGGGTAGGCGTAGCCGATGCTGAGCAGGCCGTCGGACGCGTACCGCGGCTCCCGCCCGCGCCACCAGTCGAGGTGGCGCAGCAGCAGGCCCCTGGTCTCGCCGTGCGGGAGCGCGTCGGCCCCGGCGTACGGCAGGGCGCCCCAGAACGCGCCCTGGGCGTAGCGGTAGGTGAGGCTGCGGCCGAAGGGGACGGCCGAGCCGTCGTCGGCGAACCAGTGGCGGAAGTCCAGGGCGAAGCGGGCGGCCCGCTCCCGGAACCGTTCGGCCCGCTCGGGGTCCTCGTCGCCGGCCAGGGCGGCGTAGATCAGGCCGTAGTAGTGCATGGCCCAGGGGATGTAGTAGTCGCGCTGCTCGGTGGGGCCGTCGGCGTACCAGCCGTCGCCCAGGGCGTACCTCTCCAGCCGGTCCAGGCGGGCGTGGCGGGCGTCGCGGTCGTGGGCGAAGCCGACCCGGTCCAGGCCGAGGCTGACCATGACGGGGAAGAAGTTCCAGTTGTTGGCCGGAGTGGGCTGGTCCAGGGAGGAGGCGAGCCAGCGGCCGACCCGGTCGCGTTCGGCGCCGCTGAGCGGGTCCCAGAGGCGCTCCGGGACCAGGGCGAGGGCGAAGCCGAGGGCCGCGGTCTCCACCTGGCGCTGGTCGATGCCGCGGATGGGGCCCCAGTAGCCGGGGTGGGCGGGGTCGGTGCCGGCCGCCAGGCCGCGGGCCCACAGCTCCCAGTGCGCGAAGTCCCCGCCGCCGGCGCCGAGCGGGGCCAGACCCCACAGCGGGCGGGCGTAGCCCTCCAGGTCGGCGGAGGCGTCGTCGTGGTGGGCCGCGTTGACGCCGAGGGTGAACCGGGCGCCGTCGTGGTGGGCGTGGCGCACCAGGGGCTCCGCCAGTTCCAGGACGTGCGCGCGCATCCGTTCGCGGTCGGACGCGGGAGCCGGGGTGCCGCCGTCGCTGGCCATGGGACTGCCTCCTGGGTCGAGGTCACCGAAGTTGCGGGAATTTTCGCAAGTTCACTCCGGCCGCGTCAACGCCCTGGAACGCCGGAACGCCTGGCACGCCTGGCACGCCTGGCACGCCTGGATCACCGTGAAGGCCCTGAACGCGGTGAGGGTGCGGGTCCGTTCTCCGGCCCCGCACCCTCCCCGCACACCTGACGTCGGGTCAGTTCAGCGTGAACCAGGTGGTGCGGGACTTCTGCCACTCGGGGTGGTCCAGGTCCTTGGCCTGCGTGCCGTCGCCGTAGAGGTCGGCGTCGCCGTCGTCGGTGATGAGCTGGACCCGCGCCCCGGGCTGGGTGAGGTCGGGCACGGCGACGATGGACTCCCAGGCGCCGGCGTCGGAGGTCGGCAGGTCGAGCACCTTCACCGGGGCGTCGGCGGCGGCGCCGTCCCAGGAGTACAGCGCGTACGGGTCGCTGTTGTCGTCGGCGGCCCAGGAGCCGGCCAGGATCAGGTACTGGCCGGCCGCGTTCTTGCGGATGTCGCGCACGGACAGCCCGCCGAGGTCCAGCTCGATCGGGGTGCCGAAGGTCGCGTGCGAGCCGGTGACGACCTTGTCCATGTTGGTGACGGGCACGATCAGCGCCTTGCCGCCGCTCTTCGGCGGCACCAGCGGGGCGCGGAAGCCGAGGTAGGCGGTGGAGGTGGAACCGGGCGCGAACTCCAGGCCCTCGACGTTGAACCCGTTGATCTCCTTGGGGATCTGGCCGTCGGCGGTGCCGGCCTTGAAGCCGAACCGGTCGCCGTTGTCCTCGTCCCAGGCCACCAGGTCGTCACGGAGCTTGCGGTAGGCCTTGCCGAAGGTGAGCGAGGTGGCCGCGCCGCTGCCGGAGACGGTGGTGGTGAAGACGGTGTTGCGGTCGGACTTGTACTCGCCGTCCTTGTTGTTGCCCAGGGAGCCGGTCCAGTAGATCGTGTCGCCGACGCGGGTGCCGGCCTCGATGTCGACCTCCTTGTCGGCGTCGAGCGCGTCGTCCAGGTCCCAGGTCTTCACCGGCGCGCCGGAGGCCGAACCGTCGTACAGGCGCAGGGTGTTGTCCTCGTCGTTGGCCACGACGACGTACCCGCCGCCGACGTCGACCGCGGCCGAGGCGTCGCTGGCTCCGGTCAGGTAGCGGGCGTCCGCGGAGAACTGCACGGCGGGCGAGGCCGCGTAGTGCAGCGTGGTGGTGGCGGTCTTGCCGCCGAGCCCGGCCACCTGGACGGTCAGGTCGGTGTAGCCCTGGGCGTGCGCGGTCACCGCGAGGGTGCGGGTGCCGCCGGTGCCGGTGGCGGCGAGGTCGCCGGTGCCGGCCACCGCGGACTTGCTGCTCTTGGTGGCGGTGACGGTGAGGTCGGAGGCGTCGGCGCCGCTCTGGCTGATGGTCGCGGTCACCACCGGGTCCCCGGTCGCGCCGACCGCGCCGGACAGGTACGACGCGGACAGCTTGATCTTCGGAGTGCCGTAGCTGGCCGCGTGGGCCGGGCCGCCGGTGCCGAGGGCGGCCAGCAGCAGGGCGGCGGCGGCGGCGAGGGTGGTACCGCGGACGGTCGGCGAGAGGTGGACACGCACAGTGAGTGCCTTTCGTCGGCTCGACGCGTCCGGCCGGCGGGCCGGACGCCGGTGAGAACGATGCGGCCCGTACTCCAACACCGCGCGCACGGTGGCCGTACGGGCGGCGAACACCCGGCGGCCGCTGCGTTGGGGCGGGCGGGTGCCGGACCGGCGCCCGCCATCGCGGCGTTCCGGGGGCTCCCGCCCGCCCCGGCTCCACCACCGCTCCACCCCCGCTCCACCATCCGACGGAACGCCACCGCACCCCGGCTCCACCGCACTCCACCGCCCCGCAGGCCCCCACCACACCCCCGCGGACCAGCCGCCACACCTCCCGCCGGGGCCGTCGGCGGCCGGCCCCGGTCAGGTGCCCGCCCGGCGGTCCCGCACCCCGTTCACCGTTTCTCCACCCCCGTGGCCACCGCGTTCACTCCGCCGCCACCGGGCCCGGGGCGAGGCTGCGTGCGTGGCTGATGCATGGGTTGTCATCGGGATTGTCGGATTCGTGGCCTCAATGTTGGGCCTGATCTGGTGCTTGGAGCGGGTGTGAGCGCGACTGACGCGTTGCTGTTGATTCTGTCGATCGTCATGTTCGTCTATCTGGGCGTGGCGCTGTTCAAAGCGGAGCGTTTCTGATGGCGTTCGCATGGACCATCGTCGTGATGGTCGTTGTGCTGGGGTTGTGCTGGCGCTACCTCGGCTCGTACATGGTGGCGGTCTACGAGGGCCGCTCCCGCTGGTTGAAGTGGCTCGAACGGCCGATCTACCGCGCGCTGAAGGTGGAGCCGGAGTCGGAGCAGACGTGGCAGCGGTACGCGGCGTCGGTGATCGGATTCACCGCCGTGGCGCTGCTGATCACCTACGGCATCTTCCGGCTGCAGAAGCACCTGCCCTTCAATCCGCAGGGATTCGGCGCGGTGCGCGCGGACACGGCGTGGAACACGTCGGTGTCGTTCGTGACGAACACGAACTGGCAGTCGTACTCCGGTGAGACGACGATGTCCTATCTGTCGCAGATGGGCTCGCTGGCGGTGCAGAACTTCCTGTCCGCCTCGGTCGGTATGGCGGTGGCGGTCGCGCTGGTGCGCGGTTTCGCCCGCAAGGGCTCGTCCACCATCGGCAACTTCTGGGTGGACTTCGTCCGCGGCACGATCTACGTGCTGCTGCCGATCGCCTTCGTGGCCGCGATCGTGTTCATGGGGCAGGGCGCGGTGCAGACGCTGGCCGGCTCGGCGTCGATCCACGACACGCTGAACGGCGTCACCCAGGTCCTGGGCCGCGGCCCGATGGCCTCGCAGGAGGTCATCAAGCAGCTCGGCACCAACGGCGGCGGGTTCTTCAACGCCAACGGCGCCAACCCGTTGGAGAACCCGACGGGCCTGACGAACCTGATGTCGGTCCTGCTGATCCTGTGCATACCGGTCGCGTTCACCTACGTCTTCGGCAAGATGGTGTTCAGCACCCGCCAGGGCCTGGCGATCCTGGCCGTCATGACGGTGCTGTTCGCCGGCTGGGTGACGATGGCCACGGTGGCCGAGCACCAGGGCAACCCGGTGATGGCGTCGGTGAGCGTGGACGACAGCCACACCGGCAACCTGGAGGGCAAGGAGACCCGGTTCGGGGTGCCGTCCTCGGCGCTCTACGACGTGACGTCGACGCAGACCTCGACGGGTTCGGTGGACTCCGCGGCCGACTCGTACACGCCGATCGGCGGGTTCGCGCTGATGACCGGCATGATGCTCGGCGAGGTCAGCCCCGGCGGCGTCGGCACCGGCCTGTACGGAATCCTGCTGTTCGCGGTGATCACGGTGTTCATCGGCGGCCTGATGGTCGGCCGGACCCCGGAGTACCTGGGCAAGAAGATCCAGGCCAGGGAGGTGAAACTCGCCGCCCTGGGGGTCCTGGTCATGCCGATCACGGTGCTGGTGCTGACCGCGATCGCCGCCGCCATCAGCGCCGGCCGGGCCGGGCCGCTCAACTCCGGGCCGCACGGGTTCTCCGAGATCCTGTACGCCTACACCTCGCAGACCAACAACAACGGCTCCGGGTTCGGCGGTATCAGCGCCAACACCCCCTTCTACAACATCACCGGCACGATCGGTCTGCTGCTGGGCCGGTTCGGGATGATCATCCCGGTGCTCGCGCTGGCCGGCGCGCTGGCCGCGAAGAAGCCCGTCGCCTCCGGCCTCGGCACCTTCCGGACCGACAAGCCGATGTTCGTGGGCCTGCTCATCGCCGTGATCCTGATCCTGGGCGCGCTGACGTTCTTCCCGGCCCTGGCCCTCGGGCCGCTGGTCGAGCAGGTCAGCCACGGGCTCTTCTGATGGACGTGACTCCGATGTGTGCTGAATGCGTGAACCCCCTGTCACCGCGCCCAACGCGCGTGTGGAAAGGAATGCTGTGATGTCGGACGCTCATGTCCTGGAGACGCCGGACGCGGGGCCCGGTGCACCCGACGGGCCGCGGGGCGTGGTGAACCGCCGCAGCCTCTTCGACCCGCAGATCCTGCGGCAGGCGACGGTGGACTCCGTCCGCAAGCTCGACCCGCGGGTACAGATCAAGAACCCGGTCATGTTCGTGGTGCTGATCGGCACCGTGGTCACGCTGGTCGAGGCGATAGCGCACCCCAGCGTGTTCACCTGGCTGGTGACGGTGTGGCTGGCACTGACGGTGCTGTTCGCCAACTTCGCCGAGGCGATGGCCGAGGGCCGCGGCAAGGCGCAGGCGGACGCGCTGCGCCGCACCCGCACCGAGACCGACGCCCGCCGGCTGTCGGCCGACGGCACCGAGCAGCGGGTCGCCGCGGCGGACCTGAGCTCCGGTGACCTCGTGGTGTGCGAGACCGGGGACGTGATCCCCTCCGACGGCGAGATCATCGAGGGTGTCGCCTCCGTCGACGAGTCGGCGATCACCGGCGAGTCCGCGCCGGTGGTCCGCGAGTCCGGCGGCGACCGCTCCGCGGTCACCGGTGGCACGCGGGTGCTGTCGGACCGGATCGTGGTGCGCATCACCGCCGAGCCGGGGCAGACGTTCCTGGACCGGATGATCCGTCTGGTCGAGGGCGCCAAGCGGCAGAAGACGCCGAACGAGACCGCGCTGGCGATCCTGCTGGCCGCGCTCACGATCATCTTCATCCCGGTCGTGGTCACGCTGCAGCCGATGTCGAGCTTCTTCGGGGCCCGGGTGTCGGTG
Source organism: Actinacidiphila yeochonensis CN732 (assembly GCF_000745345.1). NCBI lineage: Bacteria > Bacillati > Actinomycetota > Actinomycetes > Kitasatosporales > Streptomycetaceae > Actinacidiphila > Actinacidiphila yeochonensis. Next base: position 101,219 of record NZ_JQNR01000003.1, read on the forward strand.
GTCGTCCTGGTGGCGCTGCTGGTCTGCCTGATCCCGACGACGATCGGGGCGCTGCTGTCCGCGATCGGCATCGCCGGCATGGACCGGCTGGTCCAGCGCAACGTGCTCGCGATGAGCGGCCGCGCGGTCGAGGCCGCCGGCGACGTGCAGACCCTGCTGCTGGACAAGACCGGCACCATCACCCTCGGCAACCGGATGGCCTCGGCCTTCCACCCGGTCGGTGAGTACAGCGAGGAGGACCTCGCCGAGGCCGCGCAACTGGCCTCGCTGGCCGACGAGACGCCGGAGGGACGCTCGATCGTCGTCCTGGCGAAGGAGCGCTGCGGACTGCGCGAGCGCGAGATGGGCCAGTCCTACACGTTCGTCCCGTTCAGCGCGACCACCCGCATGTCGGGCCTGGACACCGGTGACCGGAGCATCCGCAAGGGCGCCGCCGAGGCGGTCAAGCGCTGGGTCGTCGAGCAGGGCGGCACCAACCCGTCCGAGCTGGACCCCATCGTCGAGCGGGTCGCCATGGCCGGTGCGACCCCCCTGGTCGTCGCCGACGGCCGGCGGGTGCTGGGCGTGATCGAGCTGAAGGACGTCGTCAAGCAGGGCATCGCCGAGCGGTTCGCCGAGCTGCGCGCCATCGGCATCCGCACGGTGATGATCACCGGCGACAACCCGCTCACCGCCGCCGCGATCGCGCAGGAGGCCGGGGTCGACGACTACCTGGCCGAGGCGACCCCGGACCGGAAGCTGGAGCTGATCAAGGCCGAGCAGGACGGCGGGAAGCTGGTCGCGATGACCGGCGACGGCACCAACGACGCCCCCGCGCTGGCCCAGGCGGACGTCGGTGTGGCGATGAACACCGGCACCACCGCCGCGAAGGAGGCCGGCAACATGGTCGACCTCGACTCCAACCCGACGAAGCTCATCGAGATCGTCGAGATCGGCAAGCAACTGCTGATCACCCGGGGTGCCCTGACGACCTTCTCGATCGCCAACGACGTCGCGAAGTACTTCGCCATCATCCCCGCGCTGTTCCTCACGACGTTCCCGCAGCTGCGCTCGTACAACGTGATGCACCTGCACAGCCCGACGTCGGCGGTGCTGTCCGCGGTCATCTTCAACGCGCTGGTGATCATCGCGCTGATCCCGCTGGCCCTGCGCGGTGTGCGGTTCCGGCCGTCCAGCGCGACGGCGATCCTGCGCCGCAACGTCCTGATCTACGGCCTCGGAGGGCTGGTCGTCCCGTTCGCCGGGATCAAGGTCATCGACCTGATCCTCACCGCCCTGCATGCCTACTAGGACCCGCATGCCTGTCAACGACCGCATCGTCTCAAGAACTGGACTGCCGAAGGCCCGCACCGCGCGGGTACGGACGGGAATCGTCATGGAGTTGTCATGCTGTGGGTGAACCTGCGAAGGGGACTGATCGTCTCGGTCATCTTCTTCGTCCTGCTCGGACTGGCCTATCCGCTGGCCGAGACCGGAATCGGGCAGCTGCTCTTCCGCCATCAGGCGAGCGGCTCCCTCGGAAAGAACGGATCGACCCTCGTCGGGCAGCAGTGGAAGGGCCCGCAGTGGTTCCAGGGCCGCCCCGACGGTGACGACCCGACCGCTACCGGCGGGTCCAACCTCGGCCCCCGCTCCAAGGAGCTGGCCGACGCGTACAAGAAGCGGGTCGCCGCCCTGGAGAAGCAGGGCATCACGCCCGACCCGGGCCTGGTCGCCGCCTCCGGCAGCGGGATCGACCCCGACATCAGCCCCTCCGCGGCCTACGCGCAGGTGAACGCGGTCGCGAAGGCGCGCCAGCTGCCCGCCACCCAGGTGCACGACCTGGTCGCCGGCCACGTGCACGGGCCCCAGCTCGGGTTCCTGGGGGCGTCCTACGTCAACGTCCTCGAACTCAACGAGGCGCTGGCCGCGGCGAAGTAGCGAAGATGCCCGTAAGGGGCACGGCGTCTGCCAGGGCCTCGGCCCTGGCCGCCTGCCCCTTACGGGCCCGCCCGCGCACAGACCGTTGACCCGTCTGCGCACCCGTGGCGAGCCCGCCGAGGGCCGAACGAGCCCCGTGCGCCCCATGCGCCCCGTGAGGGGCTGGAAGGGGCCGAGAGGGCTGAGAGGTGACCGTCTTCCGACAGCCCCGCCGTGGGCCGCACCGACCGGAGTCCGCATGTCCAACCCCGCTGACACGTCGGCGCCCCGACGCGACGGTGGTGATCCGGCGGCCGCCGCCGGACGGTTCCACGTCTACCTGGGGATGGCGTTCGGGGTCGGCAAGACCTACGCGATGCTGGAGGAGGCGGCCCGCCTCCTCGCCGACGGCACCGACGTGGTGGTCGGGTTCGCGGAGACCCACGGCCGACCGGCCACAGCGGCCCGGCTGGGCGGGCTGGAGGTGGTTCCGCCGATGACGGTGACCCACCGGGGCAGCCGGTTCGCCGAGATGGACCTCGACGCGGTCCTCGCCCGCCGGCCCGCGACGGTGCTCGTCGACGAGCTCGCCCACACGAACGTGCCCGGCTCCGGCCGCCACGAGAAGCGCTGGCAGGACGTCCTCGAACTGCTCGACGCCGGCGTCGACGTGATGAGCACCCTCAACAGCCAGCACATCGAGAGCCTCGCCGACACCGTGGAGGCCGTCACCGGCACCCGGGTCCGCGAGCGCGTCCCGGACGCGGTGCTGGCCCGGGCCGACCGGATCGAGCTGGTCGACTCCCTCCCCGAGGACCTGCGCCGGCGGATGCTGCACGGCCACATCTACCCGGCCGACCGCATCCACCAGGCACTCACCGGCTTCTTCGAGACCGACAACCTCTCGGTGCTGCGCGAGCTGACCCTGCGCTTCCTGGCCGGCGAGGCCGACGACGAGCTGCTCGCCCGGCTGCGCCGCACCGCCTCGGGCCGCGCCGCGGCCCCCGCCGAGAGCCTCCTGGTCGGCGTCACCGGCGCCCCCGGCACGGAGACCGTGCTGCGCCGGGCCCACCGCCTCGCCGCCCAGTCCCCCGGCCGCTCACCCGCCGACCTCACCGTCGTGCACGTCCACCCGAGCGAGGTCCGCCGGAGGGGGCGGGCGGAGCGGCACGCGGACGCGCTGCTGCCGGTCCGGCAGCTCGCCGGCGAGCTGGGCGGCACCTGGGTCGAGATCGAGGCCGACGATCCGGCGCGGGCGCTGGTGGAGGCGGCCACCGAGCACGGCGCCACCGGGATCGTGCTCGGCCACAGCGGCCGCGGCCGCCTGCGGCACCTGCTGACCAGCGGTTCCACCGTCAGCCGGGTCACCCGCCTGGCCGGGCGCGCCGGCATCGACGTGCACATCATCACGTACCCCGACGACTTCGGCGGCCGACCGTGGCTCATACGCTGAAAGGGCGTGGTCCGGGCGGGAAGGCCGTCCGGACCGGCACCCCTGCTCCGGGCGACCCGGTGGAGACGATCTGGAGGCACCCGAGGATGACCGGTCCGTCCGTCCGGCGCGTGCGGGGAACCCTCGGCGCCGACACGATGCACCGCAACCTCGCCGGTGCGCTGGTGGCCCTGGCCTGCATGGCCGTGCTCACCGCGGCGATGCTGCCGCTGCGCGGCCACCTCAGCATCGCCACCACGGCCCTGGTGCTGGTCGTGCCGGTGGTCGTCGGCGTCACCAACGGCGGGTTCCTCGCCGGCGCCCTCAGCATCATGGGCGGCTTCCTCGTCTACGACTTCTTCTTCGTCCCGCCCTACCTGACCCTGGACGTCGGCGCGAGCGAGAACTGGACGGCGCTGGGCATCTACGCGGTGGTCATGCTGCCCGTCGCCCGGGTGGTGGCCGGCATGAACATCGCGCAGGCCGAGGCCCGGCAGCGCGGCCTGCAACTGCGCCGGCTGTTCGACCTGTCCACGCAGCTCGTCCAGGACCGGCCGCTGCCCGAGCTGCTCAGCGTCATCGTGACCACGCTGGCCGACATCCTCGAAGCCGGCCACGTCGCGCTGCTGCTGCCGGACGCCGACGACCGGCTCGGCGTGGCCGCCACCGCAGGCGCCGACCTCGCCCCGGCCGAGCTGCAGCGGCTCCAGCCGGCCCCCGGACAGGTCACCAACCTCGACCTGCTCTCCGCGCCCGCCGGCCCGGGGGAGCGCGGCGAGCCGGTGCGGCTGGCGCTGGTGGCGGCCGGACGCCCCATCGGCATGCTGGCGATCACCGGCGCCACCATCACCGAGCAGCAGCGGGAGCCGCTGCTGCTGTTCGCCAACCAGATCGCCCTGGCGGTGGAGCGGGCCCAGCTCCGCGACGAGGCGCTGCACGCCCGGCTCACCGAGGAGGTCGAGCACCTGGCGCGCACCCTGGTCGCCGCGGTCTCCCACGACCTGCGCAGCCCGCTGGCCTCGATCAAGGCGTCCTCCTCGGTGCTGGCCGACCCCGACCTGGCTCCGGCGCTGAGCGAGGACGCCCGCGCCGAGCTCGCCCAGCTCGTCGACACCCAGACCGACCGGCTCGCCGCCCTGGTCACCAACCTGCTCGACATGAGCCGGGTGCAGGCCGGCGTGCTGCGGCCGCGTACCAGCCTGACCACGGCGGACGACCTGGTCGCCACCGTCCTGCGGGACCTGCCCGTACCGGCGCCCCGGGAGATCGTCACCGACATCGCCGCGGACCTGCCGCTGCTCGACGTCGACACCGTGCTCATCGGCCGGGTGCTGACCAACCTGCTGGAGAACGCCGCCCGCTACGCCCCGCCCGGCACGGCCATCACCCTGCGCGCCCACCAGGAGAGCCCGGCCGCGGTGACCGTCTCGGTCACCGACCACGGCCCCGGCATCCCGGCGAACCGGCGGGAGGACGTCTTCGGCTTCTTCTTCCGCCGCGAGGCCGACAGCGGGACCGGCCTGGGGCTGGCCATCGCCAAGATCTTCGTCGAGGCCCACCAGCAGCGGATCTGGACCGACCAGACCCCCGGCGGCGGCGCCCGCTTCACCTTCACCCTGCCGGCCGCGGCCGGCCTGCCCGAGGAGAACAACCCGTGGCCACGGTCCTCATCGTCGACGACGACATCGCACTGCTCGCCGCCTGCCGAGTCGGCCTCGAAACCCTGGGCCACCAGGTCCGCACCGCCGAAACCGGCCATGGCGGCCTCTCCGCGGCCGCGGTCCACGCCCCCGACGCCGTCGTCCTCGACCTCGGCCTCCCCGACCTCGACGGGCTGGACGTCTGCACCCGCATCCGGGCCTGGACCGACCTCCCCATCATCATCCTGTCCGCCGACAGCTCCGAGGACCGCAAGGTCGAAGCCCTCGACAACGGAGCCGACGACTACATGACCAAGCCCTTCGGCATGCGGGAGCTCGACGCCCGCCTGCGCGTCGCGCTGCGCCACCACGCCGCCGACGACACCGCCGGCCAGCTCACCGAGCTCACCGCCGGCCCGCTCACCCTCGACCTGGTCCACTACCAGGCGACCTACCACGGCCAGCCGCTCGACCTCACGCTCAAGGAGTTCGACGTCCTGGCCTTCCTCGCCCGCCACGTCGGCAAGGTCTGCACCCGGCGGATGATCCTGGAGAACGTCTGGGGTCCCTCGTACGCCAACGAGACGCACTACCTCAAGGTCTACGCCTACCGAATACGGAAGAAGCTGCACGACGAGGCCGGCCAGTTCCTGCGGAACGACCCCTCCGTGGGCTACCTGCTCGCCGTGCCGCCCGCCGCCGCGGCCGACTGACGCCGCTTCCCAGCCGTAGCAGGGGCGCTGACCGCCCGGCCGGACGGAACCGGCCCCGGTGAGCCCGGGCCGGCCGCCAGGCCCGGCCACGACCGGACCGCCCGCGGACGCGCCCGCACACAAAGGACACCACCATGACCCGCATCCTGGTCGTCGACGACGAACCGCAGATGCTCAAGGCCCTGCAGATCGACCTTCGGGCCCGCAGCTACACGGTGGACACCGCGCCCGACGGCCGGCGAGCACTGCTCGAAGCCCTCAGGAACCCGCCCGACGCGGTGATCCTCGACCTCGGGCTGCCGCAGATCGACGGCCACCACGTGATCCGGGCCCTGCGCGCCTGGAGCGAGGTGCCGATCATCATCCTGTCGGGGCGGTCCGGCACCGACGAGAAGGTCGCCGCCTTCGACGCGGGGGCCGACGACTACGTCACCAAGCCCTTCGCGATGAACGAGCTCCTCGCCCGCCTGCGGGCCGCGCTGCGCCGCCCCTCAGCGGAGGCGCCCTCCCACCTGGAGGTGCGCTTCGGCGAGTGGACGGTCGACCTGAGCGACGCGGAGATCCGCCGCAGGGACGGCGGCGACGAGTCGGTGCAGCTCACGCCGACCGAATGGCGCATCCTCAACGTCATGCTCCGCCACCCCGGCAAGCTGGTGACCAGCCAGGAGATCCTGCGCCAGGTCTGGGGCCAGGGGCACGAGAAGAAGACCAACTACCTGCGCGTCTACTTCGCCGGCCTGCGGCGGAAGCTGGAGTCCAACCCCGCCACCCCCCGCCACCTGCAGACGGAGCCGGGAATGGGCTACCGCTTCGTCCCGTAGGACGGACCCGTAGGACGGACCGGGAGGCCGGACCGGGAGGCCGGACCGGCGGCCCCGCCGGCCAAAGGCCGCTGCCCGCCCCCGCTCGACGGCGGGGACGGGCAGCGGCCTTTGGCAACAGCCGGACGGGTCGTCCGGAACCGGCGCGGTGCGGCGCCGGGATGGAGCGGTCAGACGTTGAAGCCGAGTGCGCGCAGCTGCTCCCGGCCGTCGTCGGTGATCTTGTCCGGGCCCCACGGCGGCATCCAGACCCAGTTGATCTTCAGGTCGTTGACGATGCCCTCGGTCGCGGACCGGGCCTGCTCCTCGATGACGTCGGTGAGCGGGCAGGCCGCCGAGGTGAGCGTCATGTCGAGGGTGGCGACGTTGGACTCGTCGATGTGGATGCCGTAGATCAGGCCCAGGTTGACCACGTCGATGCCCAGCTCGGGGTCGACGACGTCGTAGAGGGCCTCCTTGACCTCCTCCTCGGAGGCCGGCGAGAGGGTGGCCTCAGCGGTGTTGTCGCTCATTCGGACTCCTTCGGTGCGGGAGCGCCGGACAGCGCCTGCGCCGTCGCGTCCTTCCACGCCATCCAGCTCAGCAGCGCGCACTTCACGCGCGCCGGGTACTTGGAGACGCCGGCGAACGCCACGGCGTCCTCCAGCACCTCCTCCATCTCGTCGTCGGGCTCCAGCTGGCCCTTGGACTGCATCAGCTCCAGGAACGCCTGCTGGATGCGCTGGGCCTCGCCCAGCTCCTTGCCGACCAGCAGCTCGTTCAGCACCGAGGCGCTGGCCTGGCTGATCGAGCAGCCCTGCCCCTCGTAGCTGACGTCGCCGACGACACCGCCGTCCAGCCTGACCCGCAGGGTGATCTCGTCCCCGCACGTCGGGTTGACGTGGTGCACCTCGGCCTGCCCGTCACGCAGCCCTCGGCCGTGCGGGTTCTTGTAGTGGTCCAGGATCACGTCCTGGTACATCGAGTCGAGCTTCACTGCGCCACCGCCTCAGCCGAAGAAGTTCCGGACCTGCTCCAGTCCCGCGGCCAGAGCGTCGACCTCGCCCGGGGTGGAGTACAGGTAGAACGACGCTCGCGTCGTCGCGGGAATTCCGTACCGCAGGCAGACCGGCCGCGCGCAGTGGTGGCCGACCCGCACCGCGATGCCCTGCTCGTCGAGGACCTGTCCCACGTCGTGCGGGTGGATGTCGCCGAGCGTGAAGGAGATCGCCGCGCCGCGGTCCTCGCTGGTGGCGGGGCCCACGATCCGCAGGTCCGGCACCTCGCGCAGCCGTTCCAGCGCGTACTCGGTGATCGCGTGCTCGTGCGCGGCGATCCGGTCCATGCCGATCGCGTTGAGGTAGTCCACCGCCACGCCCAGGCCGATCGCCTGCGAGATCGGCGGGGTGCCGGCCTCGAACTTGTGCGGCGCGGGCGCGTAGGTGGAGGAGTGCATCGAGACGGTCTCGATCATCTCGCCGCCGCCGAGGAAGGGCGGCAGGTCCTCCAGCAGCTCCTGCCGGCCCCACAGCACGCCGATGCCGGTCGGGCCGAGCATCTTGTGGCCGGTGAAGGCCACGAAGTCGGCGCCGAGCCGCTGCACGTCCAGCGCCATGTGCGGGGCCGCCTGCGAGGCGTCGATCATCACCAGGGCGCCGACCTCCTGGGCGCGGCGGACGATCGCCTCGACCGGGTTGAGGGTGCCCAGGATGTTGGAGACCAGCACGAAGGAGACGATCTTCGTCTTCTCCGTGATGACCTCGTCGATCGCCGACAGGTCCAGCCGGAAGTCGTCCGTCAGCCCGAACCACTTCAGCTTCGCGCCGGTGCGCTGCGCCAGCAGCTGCCACGGGACGATGTTGGAGTGGTGCTCCATCTCGGTGATGACGATCTCGGTGTCGCGGTCCACCCGGTAGGGCTCGTCGGCCCAACCGAGCATGTTGGCCACGAGGTTGATCGACTCCGACGCGTTCTTGGTGAAGATCACCTCGTCGCGGCTGGGCGCGTTGATGAAGGCCGCGACCTTGTCGCGGGCGCCTTCGTACAGCGCGGTGGCCTCCTCTGCGAGCACGTGGACGCCGCGGTGCACGTTGGCGTTGTGCTGCTCGTAGTACTCAGCGAGCGCGTCGAGCACCTGGCGCGGCGTCTGCGAGGTCGCCGCGTTGTCCAGGTACACCAGCTTCCGGTCGTCGTGGACCAGGCGGTCCAGTACGGGGAAGTCCTTGCGGATCGCGTCGGTGTCGAGGAGGCCGGACAGCACCCGGCCGGTCGACGAGGTCGGTGTCACGCGGAAGCGCCACCCTTCACGTAGGACTCGTAGCCCTCTTCCTCCAGCTTGTCGGCCAGCTCGGCGCCGCCGGACTCGGCGATCCGGCCCGCGGCGAAGACGTGCACGAAGTCGGGCTTGATGTAGCGCAGGATGCGCGTGTAGTGGGTGATCAGCAGGGTGCCGACCTCGCCGCCCTCGCGGACCCGGTTGACGCCCTCGGAGACGATCCGCAGGGCGTCCACGTCGAGGCCGGAGTCGGTCTCGTCCAGGATCGCGATGTGCGGCTTGAGCAGTTCGAGCTGGAGGATCTCGTGGCGCTTCTTCTCGCCGCCGGAGAAGCCCTCGTTGACGTTCCGCTCGGCGAAGGAGGAGTCCATCTGGAGCCGCTCCATCGCCTCCTTGACCTCCTTCACCCAGGTGCGCAGCTTCGGCGCCTCGCCGCGGATCGCGGTGGCGGAGGTGCGCAGGAAGTTGGAGACGGAGACGCCGGGCACCTCGACCGGGTACTGCATGGCGAGGAAGAGGCCGGCGCGGGCCCGCTCGTCGACGGACATCGCCAGGACGTCCTCGCCGTCGAGCGTGACGGTGCCGCCGGTCACGGTGTACTTGGGGTGACCGGCCAGGGAGTAGGCCAGGGTGGACTTGCCGGAGCCGTTGGGGCCCATGATGGCGTGGGTCTCGCCCTGCTTCACGGTCAGGTCGACGCCCTTGAGGATCTCCTTGGTGGAGTTGTCGGCGTCGACGGTGACGTGCAGGTCGCGGATTTCAAGCGTGGCCATGGGTGACTCAGGACTCCTGGGTGACGGAGACGAGCACGTCGTCCCCAACGATCTTGACGGGGTAAACGGGCACCGGCCGGGTGGCGGGCAGCCCGGACGGCTTTCCGGTGCGCAGGTCGAAGCTGGAGCCGTGCAGCCAGCACTCGATCTGGCAGTCCTCGACCTCGCCCTCGGAGAGCGAGACGTTGGCGTGCGAGCAGATGTCGTTGATGGCGAAGACCTCGCCCCCGGTGCGGACCACCGAGACGGGGACGCCGTCGACCTCGATCCGCTGCGGGGTGTCCTCGGCCAGCTCGCTGAGCGCGCAGGCGCGGACGAAGCCGTCGGTGGGCAGGCTCATGCGACCGCCGCCTCCAGCTCCGCGTCGATCTTCGCCATGAGCCGCTCCTCCAGGTCGGGCAGGCCGATCTGCTGGACCAGCTCGCCGAAGAAGCCGCGCACCACCAGGCGGCGCGCCTCCTCGGCCCGGATGCCGCGGCTCATCAGGTAGAAGAGCTGCTCGTCCTCGAACCGGCCGGTGGCCGAGGCGTGGCCGGCGCCGACGATCTCGCCGGTCTCGATCTCCAGGTTGGGCACGGAGTCGACACGGGCGCCGTCGGTGAGCACCAGGTTGCGGTTGAGCTCGTAGGTGTCGGTGCCCTCGGCCTCGGCGCGGATGAGCACGTCGCCGATCCACACCGCGTGCGCGTCCTGGCCCTGCAGCGCGCCCTTGTAGGCGACGTTGGAGCGGCAGTGCGGGGTGTCGTGGTCGATGAAGAGCCGGTGCTCCTGGTGCTGGCCGCGGTCGGTGAAGTACAGGCCGAACAGCTCGGCCTCGCCGCCGGGCGCGCCGTAGACCACGCGCGGGTGCAGCCGGACCAGGTCGCCGCCGAGGGTGACCACGACGGACTTGAAGCTCGCGTCCCGGCCGACCAGCGCGGTGTGCTGCGCGGCGTGCACGGCGGTGTCGTCCCAGTCCTGGACGGAGACCACGGTGAGCTTGGCGCCGTCGCCGATCAGGTACTCGACGTTGGCGGCGAGCGTGGTGGAGCCGGTGTGGTCGAGCACCACGACGGCCTCGGCGAACGCGCCGACCTCCACGACCTGGTGGCCGTAGGCGGTGCCGCCCTCGCCGTGCACGGCGATCCGCACCGGCTCGGTGAGCACGGCGTCCTTGGGGATGCTGACCACGGACGCCTTCTCGAAGGCGCTGAACGCCTGCGCCGCGACCCGGTCCACCGGCTTGCCGGCCTTGCCGACCCGCGGGTCGTCGCGGTCGACGGTCTGCACGGTGACGCCCTCGGGGGCGGTCACCTCGACCCGCAGGGACCCGGTGGCCTCGGCGGTGCCGTCGTGCAGGCCGCGCAGCCGCTCCAGCGGGGTGAAGCGCCACTCCTCCTCCCGGCCGTGCGGCACGGGGAAGTCCGCCACATCGTAGGAGGGTGCGGCGCTGACCCGGGCGTCGGTGGGCTGTCCCACCGTGATGGCACCCTCTGTGGTGGCGCCGGCGGGCGTGATCTCTGCCATCGCTAGTCGTGTTGCTTTCTGGTCGGCTGTTTCGGTACGTCGGGGGCGGCCGGTGCGGCCGCGGCCCGGTGGGCCGCGGCACCCGCTCCGGCCGGACGCCAGGGGCGGCCGGCCGGTCGCGGGCGTCGGCTCGGGGACGGAGCGGGGAGGGGGCGACGCGGCGGGGCCCGGAGGCCCCGGGGGCGTCAGCCCACCGCGCCCTCCATCTGGAGCTCGATCAGCCGGTTGAGCTCCAGCGCGTACTCCATCGGCAGCTCCTTGGCGATCGGCTCGACGAAGCCGCGCACGATCATCGCCATCGCCTCGAACTCCGTCATACCGCGGCTCATCAGGTAGAAGAGCTGGTCGTCGGAGACCTTGGAGACGGTGGCCTCGTGGCCCATCGAGACGTCGTCCTCGCGGACGTCGACGTACGGGTACGTGTCGGAGCGGGAGATGGTGTCGACCAGCAGCGCGTCGCAGAGCACGTTGGACTTCGCGCCCGGCGCGCCCTCGCCGATCTCGATCAGGCCGCGGTAGGAGGTGCGGCCGCCGCCCCGGGCCACCGACTTGGAGACGATGTTGGAGGAGGTGTTGGGCGCCATGTGGACCATCTTGGCGCCGGCGTCCTGGTGCTGGCCCTCGCCGGCGAAGGCGATGGAGAGCGTCTCGCCCTTGGCGTGCTCGCCCATCAGGTACACGGCGGGGTACTTCATGGTGACCTTGGAGCCGATGTTGCCGTCGATCCACTCCATGGTGGCGCCCTCGTAGGCGACGGCCCGCTTGGTGACCAGGTTGTAGACGTTGTTCGACCAGTTCTGGATCGTCGTGTAGCGGCAGCGGCCGCCCTTCTTCACGATGATCTCGACCACCGCGGAGTGCAGCGAGTCCGACTTGTAGATCGGCGCGGTGCAGCCCTCGACGTAGTGGACGTAGGCGTCCTCGTCGACGATGATCAGGGTCCGCTCGAACTGGCCCATGTTCTCGGTGTTGATCCGGAAGTACGCCTGGAGCGGGATCTCCACGTGCACGCCCTTGGGGACGTAGATGAAGGACCCGCCGGACCACACCGCCGTGTTCAGCGAGGCGAACTTGTTGTCGCCGGCCGGGATGACGGTGCCGAAGTACTCCTGGAACAGCTCCGGGTGCTCGCGCAGCGCGGTGTCGGTGTCCATGAAGATGACGCCCTGCTCCTCCAGGTCCTCGCGGATCTGGTGGTAGACGACCTCGGACTCGTACTGCGCCGCGACACCGGCGACCAGGCGCTGCTTCTCCGCCTCCGGGATGCCGAGCTTGTCGTAGGTGTTGCGGATGTCCTCCGGCAGGTCCTCCCAGCTCTCGGCCTGCTTCTCGGTGGACCGCACGAAGTACTTGATGTTGTCGAAGTCGATGCCGGTGAGGTCGGAGCCCCAGGTCGGCATGGGCTTCTTCTGGAAGAGCCGCAGCCCCTTCAGGCGCAGCTTCAGCATCCACTCGGGCTCGGACTTCTTGCCGGAGATGTCGCGGACGACGTCCTCGGACAGGCCGCGCTTGGCGGCGGCACCCGCGACGTCCGAGTCGGCCCAGCCGTACTCGTAGTTTCCGATGCCTTCGAGCTCCGGGTGCTGCTCCGGACGAGCGGTCTCCGTAGGAGCGGTCATGCGGGGTTCCTCCCGGACGTGCTTGCTGAGACGTGCTTGGGGTCGTGCTGCGGTTGGTACTGGGGGTCGTGCTGGGGGTGGTGCCGAGGCTCCTGCTGCGGCGCCCGCGCCGGGTGGCGCGTCCCGCCGCGGCCCGCGGGGTCCGTGGACTCCGCGGGCGCCGGTCCACCGGGCGGCGGCGCCGGGTGCGCGCGGGGGATGTACGTGGTGCACACCCCGTCGCCGTGCGCGATCGTCGCCAGCCGCTGGACGTGGGTGCCGAGCAGGGTCGAGAAGACCTCGGCCTCGGCCTCGCACAGCTGCGGGAACTGCTCGGCGGCGTGGGCCACCGGGCAGTGGTGCTGGCACAGCTGCTCGCCCTCGAAGCCCTTGGCTCCCGGGGCGGCCCCGGCCGGGGCGGGGGCGCTGCGCGCGCTTGCAGCGTACCCGTCGGCGGACAGTGCGCGGGCCAGGACCTTCGCCCGGTCCTCGGGGGCGGCTGCCTCGACCAGGGCGCGGTAGCGCTCGGCCTGGGCGGCGACCCGGGCGCGGGCGAACGCGGTCACCGCGGCCTCGCCCGACTCCCCGCCGCCGGCCGACTGCGCGATCCAGCGCAGGGCGTCGGCGGCGAGCTGGTCGTAGGACTGGTCGAACGCGTCGCGTCCGCAGTCGGTGAGGGCGAACACCTTGGCCGGACGGCCTCGGCCGCGGCTGCCGTAGACCCGCTGCTCGCGGGGCTCGACGATGTTCTCGGCCACCAGGGCGTCGAGGTGGCGGCGGACCGCCGCCTGGGTGAGGCCCAGCCGTTCGGCCAGGTCCGCGGCGGTGGAGGGCCCGTGGCCCAGGATGGAGCGGGCGACGCGGTTGCGGGTACGCCGCTCCCCGGTCGTCTGCTCCTCCGCTCCGATCGGAGCGCCGCCGACGTTTTTCACAATGCCATTGTTGCGTAATTCATCTCGCCCGGGCAAGCGGCGACAGTCGCCCCCGCGGTGGAATGCGTCACTTAGGGTTACCTCACCGCGGTCTCCGCGACGCGCCCGGCGAGCCTCCCGGCCGCGCCGCCCACCAGGCACGATACGCCCTGGCCAGCGGCGGCCGCGGCCCCCGGTCCCCTCCGCCGCGCACACCCCGGCGCCGCTCGCGTCCGCCGAGCGGCTCAGCCGCGGGGCCGCGGGGCCGAGGACCCGCACGGCTCCCTAGACTCGTCGGCATGCGAAACGAGCCCGCGGTCGAGCTGACCGGTCTGGTCAAGCGGTACGGGACCAAGGCCGCCGTGGACGGGCTGGACCTGCGGGTGGCCCGTGGCGGCGTGACCGCCGTGCTGGGCCCGAACGGCGCCGGCAAGACCACCACCGTCGAGATCTGCGAGGGCTACCGCCGCCCCGACGCCGGCACCGCCCGCGTCCTCGGGCTGGACCCGGCCGCGCGGAACGCCGCGCTGCGGCCCCGTATCGGGGTGATGCTCCAGTCCGGCGGCGTCTACCCCGGCGCCCGCGCCGAGGAGATGCTGCGGCACGCGGCGGCCCTGCACGCCCATCCGGTCGACCCCGGCCTGCTGATCGAGCGGCTCGGGCTCGGGTCCTGCGGCCGCACCCCCTACCGGCGGCTGTCCGGCGGGCAGCAGCAGCGGCTCGCGCTGGCCATGGCCGTGGTCGGCCGCCCCGAGCTGGTCTTCCTCGACGAGCCCACCGCCGGCCTCGACCCGCAGGCCCGCCACGCCACCTGGGACCTGGTCCGGGATCTGCGCGCGGACGGCGTCACCGTCGTGCTCACCACCCACTTCATGGAGGAGGCCGAGCAGCTCGCGGACGACGTCGTGATCATCGACGCCGGCCGCGCGGTCGCCTCCGGCACCCCCGAGGAGCTGTGCCGGGGCGGCGCGGAGAACACCCTGCGCTTCTCCGGCCGCCCCGGCCTCGACCTCGCCTCACTGCTCAAGGCGCTGCCCGACGGGAGCCGCGCCACCGAGCCCTCCGCCGGCTCCTACCGCGTCGAGGGCACCATCGACCCGCAGCTGCTGGCCACCGTCACCTCCTGGTGCGCCCAGCACGGCGTCATGCCGGACCGCCTCGCGGTGGAGCGGCGCACCCTGGAGGACGTCTTCTTGGAACTGACCGGCAGGGAGCTGCGCGCATGAGCCCGTCGACACCGCCCTCCACCCCGGCGCCGTCCCCGCCGCTGTCCCGGCGCAGGCCCCGGCCGGCCGGCCGGCCGCCGCGCCCGGCCCGTTCGCCCCGGCGCCGGGCGGGGCGCCGCTGCCGCGGATGATCCGCGCGCAGGCCCTGCTGGAGACCCGGATGCTGCTGCGCAACGGCGAGCAGCTGCTGCTGACGGTGATCATCCCGGCACTGCTGCTGGCCCTGTTCAGCAGCGTCGACATCGTGGACACCGGCGCCGGCAAGTCGGTGGACTTCCTCGCCCCGGGCGTGCTGGCCCTGGCCGTGCTCTCCACCGCGTTCACCGGCCAGGCCATCGCCACCGGCTTCGAACGCCGCTACGGGGTGCTCAAGCGGCTCGGCGCCTCGCCGCTGCCGCGCTGGGCGCTGATGACGGCGAAGACCTGCGCGGTGCTGGCCACCGAGGTGCTGCAGAGCGCGCTGCTGGTGGCCATCGCCTTCGCGCTGGGCTGGTCGCCGCACGGCGACCCGGCCGCCGTGGTGCTGCTGATGCTGCTGGGCACCGCCGCCTTCTCCGGGCTCGGCCTGCTCATGGCCGGCACCCTCAAGGCCGAGGCCACCCTGGCCGCCGCGAACCTGGTCTTCCTGCTGCTGCTGGTCGGCGGCGGGGTGATCGTGCCGCTGGACAAGTTCGGCGGCGGGCAGCACGTGCTGCGGCTGCTGCCCGTCTCCGCGCTCTCCGACGGCCTGCGCTCGGTGCTCCAGCACGGCGCCGGGATGCCGTGGGGCGACCTGGGCATCCTCGCGGTCTGGTCGGTCCTCGGCCTCGGCGCGGCAGCCCGCTTCTTCCGCTGGGAGTAGCCGCCCCGGATCTGCCTCCCGCCGGGCCCGGCGGCGGCTGGGGACGGTATCTTCCCAGGTGACACGCGGTCTCCGCGCCGCGCGGGGGTCCGCGAGGCGGCCGCGGGGGAGGGAGCCCGCCATGGCCGCGCCACCGCAGTCCCCAGGGACGGAGGGGTCCGAGCCCCGGTCCGCCGACGGCAGGAGCGGCCCCGCCGGCAGCGGCCCGACGGCCGGGGGCCAGGACGGCGGCGGGTCGTCCTGGGCGCCCCTGCGGCTGCGGACCTTCCGGTCGCTGTGGCTGGCCCAGCTCGGGTCGAACGTCGGCACCTGGATGCAGACCGTCGGCGCCCAGTGGATGCTCGTCCACCAGCCGAACGCGCCCACGCTGACCTCGCTGGTGCAGGCGGCCTCGCTGCTGCCCGTGCTCTTCCTGTCGCTGCCCGCCGGGGTGCTCGCCGACGTGCTCGACCGGCGCCGCCTGCTGATCTGGCTGTCCGTCGGGATGACGGCGGTCAGCGCGGCGCTGGCCGCCCTGACCGCCGCCGGGCTGACCACCCCCTCGGTCCTCATCGCGCTGGTCTTCCTCCTGGGCTGCGGCAGCGCGCTGACGGGCCCCGGCTGGCAGGCGGTGCAGCCCGAACTCGTCCCGCGCGGGCAGATCCCCGCGGCCGCGGCGCTCGGCAGCCTCAACGTGAACCTCGCCCGCGCCGTCGGCCCGGCCCTCGCCGGCGTCATCGTCGCCGTCACCGGCCCCGACGTGGTCTTCGCCATCAACGCGGTGTCGTTCCTCGGCGTGGTCGGCGCCCTGACGGCCTGGCACCGCGCCGACCCGCGCGGCGCGGGGGCCCCGGAGCGTATCCGTCCCGCCCTGGCGGCCGGCACCCGCTACGTCCGCAACGCGCCCGGAGTGCGGCGGCTGCTGCTGCGCGCCGGGCTGTTCGTCGTCCCCGCCTCCGCCCTGTGGGGCCTGCTGCCGGTGGTCTCCTCCACCCGGCTCGGCCTCGGCGCGGGCGGGTACGGACTGCTGCTGGGCGCTCTGGGACTGGGCGCGATCGCCGGCGCCGTCACCGTCAAGCGCGTCCGGGCGGCGGTGGGCCGCAACCTCCTGCTCGCCCTCAGCGGCTGCGCCTTCGCCGCCGGCAGCGCGGCCGCGGCCCTGGTGACGCAGCCGGTCGTGGTGGCGGTCCTCCTCGTGCTGACCGGCGTCGGCTGGCTGTACGCGCTGTCCACGCTCAACACCACCCTCCAGCTGGCCCTGCCGGCGTGGGTGCGCGCCCGGGGGTTGGCCGTCTACCTGATGGTCTTCATGGGCGGCCAGGGGGTGGGCACCCTGCTGTGGGGCCTGCTGGCCCAGGCGGCCGGCATCCGGCCGACGCTGCTGGCCGCGACCGCGCTGCTGCTGCTCTCCTCGCTGTCCCTGGCGCTCTGGCCGGTGCACGCCCGGACCGGCACCCTCGAACGGGACGCGGTGGCGCCCTGGCCCGAGCCGATGCTGGCCTTCGACGAGGAGCCGGGGGGCGGCCCCGTGCTGGTCGAGATCGACTACGAGGTGGCCGCCGACCGCACCGCCGACTTCCGCGCGGCGATGGCGGCCCTGTCCGTCTCCCGCCGCCGCACCGGCGCCGTCCACTGGTCCCTCTACCGCGACGCGGAGCGCGAGAACGTCTGGGTCGAGATCTTCGAGGTCCCCTCGTGGCAGGAGCACCTGCTCCAGCACGACGGCCGGCTGACCGGGTACGACGCCGAGCTGGTGGAGCGCGCCCGGTCGCTGGCGGCGGGCGAACCCCGCGTGCGCCACCTGGTGGCGCCGGCGGCGTGAACCGCCGCGGTCCGGGGACGGCGGTCAGCCCGCCGCGCCGCCACGGGAACCCCGTGCGCTCCGTTCAGCGCCGCCGAGCGAGTACCTGATACTCCGACTCCAGGTCCACGGCATGGAACTGGTCCAGGCGCATCAGGAGTTGGGCTGCCTGCATCCACGCCATCCGGTCGTCCCCGAAGTCCAGACCGCCGACCTCGTACGGCACCGGGCTCGGGAAGCCCGGGCGGTAGAGCACCCCGTGCACACCGCTGAGCGCGAAGCGGCGGACGCGCACCGCCGTGTACCGCTGACGCAGGTGCGGACAACTCCGCACCGACTGCCGGGCACAGGCGAGGCACACCGGCGGGTGGCCGGTCACCAGTTCCGAGGGGCAGGCGCCCTGGGGATCGGGGGCGTCTCCGAGCAGCCACAGAAGCCCGTCGCCGTCGCTGTCATGGCCGGCGGGCCGACCGCAGACCTGGCAGAGGAGCCCGCCCATCGCCTGCCGTTGACGCAGGAAGTGCACCTTGCCGTACTGCGGTTTCCCCTTGCCGGGGCTGCTCGGTACTCGGCGCCAGAGGATGCCGTCGCCGTCACGGTCATACGGGCGTTCGTTGAGATAGGCCAGTCGGCCTCGGCGCTGGACGACCTCAGGCTGCTCAGCGCTCTCAGACGTCCATGAGGCAATGAAGGGCACACGTTCGGCGAGAGGAAACACGCCGATCGGGCGGCGATCGGGATTTCGGAGCAGGGCGGCCTGCCGCTCAGATGACCTTTGCACGAAGAGTTCCCTCCGGAGCGCAGAGGACTTCGGCCTCTCAAAAGGCAGTCGTCCGGCAACTTCTCTATACATCTCAGGAAAGCCAACATCTCTAGAGATGTCAACCGCCTCGTGGGCAGGAGCGCCGAACAGGTGCGCCATCCGCCCGCCCCTATGCTGTCTAGAGAGGAGAGGCGAGGAGCCGGTATGAGCAACGAGAGCGGGCGTCGTCAGCCGAAGTACCGGCGGATCGCCGACGATCTGCGGGTGGCGATCGACCGCGGGGAGTACGGCCCGGGCGATCGGCTGCCGGGTGAGAACGACCTGATGGCGACCTACGAGGTGGCCAGGATGACGGCGCGCCAAGCGCTCGGCGTACTCCAGAGCGAGGGCGTCGCCGAGGCGCGCAAGGGGGCCGGGGTCTTCGTCCGTGCCTTCCGGCCGCTGCGGCGGCGGGGAATCCAGCGGGTGTCCGGCAGCCGGTGGGGCGGCGGCCGCTCGATCTGGGCCGCCGAGTCCGAGGGTCGGAACCTCGTCGTCGACCAGATCGAGGTCACGGAGGAAGCGGCGCGCGAGGACGTCGCGACCGTGCTGGGGATCGAGGCAGGCGAGGCGGTCTGCGTGCGCAGCCGCAGATTCGTCCTGGACGGCAAGCCGGTGCTGCTGGCGACGTCCTATCTGCCCGCCGCCCTGGTGGCGGGGTCGGCCGTCGTCCGGGAGGACCCGGGGCCGGGCGGCATCTACGCCCGCCTCGCCGAACTCGGCCACGCGCCGGCCCGCTTCCGCGAGGAGATCCGCTCCCGCATGCCCTCGGCGGACGAGGCCGGCCGGCTGGAGCTCGCCGCGGGCACGCCGGTGATCCTGGTCTGCCGGACCGCCTACACGGACGACGGGCAGCCGGTCGAGGTGAACGAGATGACCCTGGACGCGGCGTCGTACGTCCTGGAGTACGACTTCGACGCGTAAGCCCCGCCGGGTGGCTCAGCCCGCTGGGACGCAGTCGACGAAGCGGGCGAAGTCCGTGCCGCCGCCGGAGTCGTCCAGCGCCAGGAACTGGGCCCGGGGGTGCGAGGCGAGGCGGCACATGTCGTAGCGCACGCAGACCGGGGGGTTGGCGGCCCGGGTGCCCCGGTAGAGGTGGTTGCCGACCAGTTGGCAGGAGTCGTAGCGGACCAGGGGGCCGTTGCCGGTGAGGGTGTAGCGGTGGGCGCGGAGCCCGTCGGAGAACGACTTGAACGCGTGGGCGGTGTCGTCGCAGTCGTTGAAGTGGACGGTGCCGCGGTTCCAGTCGCAGTCGATCACCACCACCGCGTCGTCGCGCAGCTCGAAGCGGATGTCCTCGGCGTGGAAGCGCTGGACGCCGTCGAAGTGCGAGGGGCGCGGGAAGCGGAAGAAGGCGCTCTCGAAGCCGTAGTCGGGGTGCGGGGTGGGGCGGCGCCCGGTGACGATGTAGCTGCCGGAGCGGCAGGTGATCGAGCCGCCGTAGGGGAACTCCAGGAAGTCGCCCCACTCGTAGGTGACGTTCATGTCGGTGAACCAGTAGTTGAGGAACTGGTCCTGCTGCTCGGGTGTGGTGGAGCGCTTCGAGAGCCCGGAGTACAGGAACGCCCTGCGGTAGGCGCCGCCGACCCGGCACGCCTCCCAGCGCATCTCGGAGTTGTCGTTGCTGCCGTCGAGCGCGATGCCGTACTCCCACTCCCCCATCCACTCGCACTCGGTGAACCGGTAGTTGGCCGCGCCGCCGGTGGAGTAGGACGAGAAGAACGAGGCACCCGGGGTGCCCGAGGTGAAGCGCAGGCCCTCGAAGGAGACGTTCTGCCAGGTGTCGTTGTTGCGGCACAGGTAGGTGCCGGCGTCCTCGTCCACGCTCTTGGGCGCGAAGACGATGTCGCTGATCCGCAGGCCGCCGCCGACGAACCGGAGCCCGTTGCGCTGGTGGGTGGGCTGGTCGGCGTCGATCAGCGCGCCCGGCTGGGTGACGAGGTACTGGCCGGGCGGCACCAGGACGACGGTGCGGCCGGTGCCGCTCTCGGCCCGCTGCTCGGCGTAGGCGTAGGCGGCCTGGAAGGCGGCGCTGTCGTCGGTGCGGCCGTCGCCCTTGGCGCCGAAGTCGGCGACCACGTCGGCGTAGCCGGGGTGGTCGCCGGTGGCGGCGCCGGCGGCGGGGGCGTCCCAGGCACCGCTGGCCCAGGCCGCGGCGCCGGCGCCGCCGAGGGCCGCGGCGGCGCCCCCGTACAGCAGTCTTCGGCGGTTGACGGAATCACGGTGCTGGCCGGCCATCCGCGAGCCCTCCTGTCGGGCGGACCGGGGCGCTGCGGCACCGGCCCGGCACGGGGTGTGACCGATGATGCTAGGGCGCGCGGCGCCTCGGCGGAGGCGTTTTCCGGCTTTCCCGCTTCTTCCGCCTTTTACCGTTTTTGCGTCTTTTCACATGATCATTGGTCATGCGTCGACACGCCGTCGGCAGCCGTTTCCCCCGGCTTCCCCCTGCGGTTTCCCCGCGGCTCCCCCGGGTTTTCCACAGACTGGCCGCCCCCTCGTGAAAGCGTGCACAAGAAGACGCCTACGATGAGGGGCGTGCCGAAGCTGCTCTCCCACGCGCGGGACATCGCGCGGAACCCGATGGCCTGGATCGCCGCACGGTGGACCCCCGATCCCGTGACGGTGCGCCGGGCGACCTTCGCCGCCCTGGTGATGTCCGTGGTGATCGTGGTGACCGGCGGCGCGGTGCGGGTGACGGCCTCCGGACTGGGCTGCCCCACCTGGCCGACCTGCCGGGGCGACAGCCTGCTCGGCACTCGCGAGATGGGCCTGCACCACACCATCGAGATCAGCAACCGCATGCTGACGTACGTGCTGTGCGCCGTGATCGGATGGGCCATCATCGCCGTCCGCTCCAGCGCGCGGCGGCGGCCCGGGGTGCTCAGGCTGGCCTGGGCGCAGTTCTGGGTGGTGGTGTTCAACGCGGTGTGGGGCGGTCTGACCGTCCTGACCAAGCTCAACCCGTACGTGGTCTCCCTCCATTTCCTGCTGTCGGCGGCGCTGATCACCGTCGCCGTCCTCACCTGGCACCGGCTGGGCGAGGGCGACGCGGCGGCCCGCCCGCTGGTGGGCAAGCCGGTGCGGCAGCTCGGGCAGGTGCTCGCCGCCGCGGCCGCGGTGCTGATCGTGGTGGGCACGATGGTCAGCGGCGCCGGCCCGCACCCGGGCGAGTCCTCCGGCTCCTACACGGTGCGCCGCATCCCCGTGGACTGGAGGACGGTCGCCCAGCTGCACGCCGACTTCGCGTGGATCGTGGTCGGGCTGACGGTCGCCCTGTGGTTCGTGCTGCGGGCGGTCGACTCCCCGGTGGGGCCGCAGCGACGGGCGCGCGACCTGTTCCTGGTGCTCATGGGGCAGGCCGTCATCGGCTACGTCCAGTACTTCACGCACCTGCCCGCGGCCCTGGTCGACCTGCACATGTTCGGCGCGTGCCTGGTCTGGATCGCCGTGCTGCGGGTGCTGCTCTCCTTCCGCGAGCGGCCGCAGACCGATCCCCGGGTGCCGGTGCCTGCCGCCCCGGAACGGCTGTCGGTCACCTGACGCCGTTCGGCCTGGCATCGCCCGGCCACCGCGACAGCCCTGTCACCGACCGCCCTGTCACCCGGCCGCCCAGCCACCCGGCGACCGCGACCGCCCCGCGACCCGGTGCACGCGGCCGCCCGTCACCCGGTGAGCGGCCGCCTGGCGGCGCCCGGGGCGGTCGCGGCCTGCGGGAAGAGGCGGGCGGCGTTCCCCGCGCACACCAGGGACGTGACGCGCTCGCCGTCGGCCCGGCTCCACTCGCCGGCCGCGACCCGTTCGGCCACCAGGCGGCCGAGGCCCACCCTGAACCCGCCGGCGGCGGCCACGTGCAGCTCCGGCAGGCCGGCCGCGCCGCTGCCGTAGAGGACCTTGCCGAACGGGGTGCTCGCCAGCACCGCTGAGGGGTCCCCGCCGACGGCCACGTGCACGTGGGGCAGCTGGGCGGCGAGCAGCGCCGCGGCCGCCTCGTGCCGCGCCGGCGGCAGCAGCACCACGTCCGCGCCGAGCCCGGCCGCTGCCCGCAGGAAGGCGGCGTCCGCGCCGGGGCCCGGGCCGCCGCAGGGGTACCGCAGCAGCAGGGGGAGCCCGGCGGCGACCGCCTGCCACCTCAGGTGGCGCAGCAGCACCGGATCGGCGGGCCGCTCCCGTACCCGGCGCACGGCCAGCCACCGGCCCGCGGCCCGCCGCACGTCCAGCGGTCCGGGCGGTCCGGTGTCCCCCGCGCCGCCGCACCCGCATCCGCTGCCGCACCCGGGCTCCCCCAGGGCGGCGGCCCCCGGGAGGGCCGGCTCCACGGACCCCGCGGGGAACGCCGGGGTCCCGGGGACACCGCCGCAGGGCAGGGCGCCGTCGAGGCAGAGGGCGGTGGCCGCCGGCGCCGCGCTGTGGACGGCCTCGGCGAGGTTCGCCAGGAAGGCGTCCACCGTGCCGGAGGTGTCGGCCACCTGCTGGATGAGCGGTTCCAGCCGCACGGCCTCGCCGGCCGGCGCCCCCGCCGCCTCGGCCAGTTCCTTCGCCGAGGCCAGCCCGCCCGGTTCGCCGCTGTCCACGACGTATCCGGCGATGCCCGCCCCCCGCAGCAGCAGCCGGACGGCCTGGAAGGCCCCCAGCTCCCGGCGGCGGGCGAGGTAGCGCGCGGGCGGGCAGTGCGGCTCCAGGCCCAGCAGCGGCGGGCACCAGCGGCGCACCGCGTAGCCGGCGGGGCTGTCGAAAAGGGTCGTGCCGGGCGCCGCCTCGCCCGGCAGGAGGGCCTCGAAGCCGCCGAGGCCGAGGTCGCCCGGGTCGTACCCGTGGCAGTACGCGTCCAGCAGGCGTGCCCGCACTCCGGTCATCGGCCGCACCCCGTCCCGTCCGCCGTCGGCCCGCGCCCCGGTCGGACGGCGGCGCCGGCCGGGACCACGGGGACGCTCGCGGGACCCGCTCCCGCCCGGCGGCTCCAGGGTTCGCCCGGGCGGACCGCCGTACCGGGACTAACGCGCGGGGGCGCGGTTAGGTGTTGGCGGGACCGCCGATCTGGATACCGGCCATCCGGGTCCACTCGTACGGCCCAGTGCGGACCTCGGCGGCGAGCTCGGCGCCGAACTCCTCGCGGACGGTGGCGCCGGAGCCGCGCACGGCCCGCTCGCCGATGGCGTAGGTGGGCGCGACCAGGTCGCCCCAGGCACCGTCCTCCCCCACCAGGACGATCCGGGCGCCGCGCTGCCCGATGTACTCCAGGTGTGCCTGCGTGCCGCCGTGCGCCCGCCCGAAGGCGTGGATCTGCCGGGTCAGCCGCCGGACCCGCCGATCGGCCCGTGCGTCCCTCTCCACCGTGCTGTCAGCCATACCCGCACCCTACTCGCGGGTAACCGACAGCGCACCCCCGCCCGGACGTACCGCCGCGCGAACGCGGTGATCCCGGACGGCCTGGGGCCGCCCGGGATCATCCGGGGTCCATAAGGAGGGGCACTCCGACGCCGCCCCAGGGAAGGGCCGGCACCGGGGACTCAGCGCGGGAGGCTCAGTGCAGGAAGGGGTCCACGGCGACGGCCACGAACAGCAGCGTCGCGTAGGTGATGGACCAGTGGAACAGCCGCATCTCCTTGAGGGCCGGGCCGGTGACGCCGGCCTTGGCGCGGGCGTGCAGCCCGTGCGCCTCGCGCAGCCAGAACGCCCCGAGCAAGGCCGCCACCACGGGGTAGAACCAGGAGGTCTCGCCCAGCGGCCACCACAGCGTCAGGGAGGTGAGCACCATCACCCAGCTGTAGATGACGATCTGCCGCGCGACCACCTTGTTGCCGGCCACCACGGGCAGCATCGGCACGCCGACCCGCTCGTAGTCGTCCTTCACCTTCATGGACAGCGGCCAGTAGTGCGGCGGCGTCCAGAAGAACAGCACCAGGAAGAGCACGAACGGCGCCCAGGCCAGCTCGTTGCGGACCGCCGACCAGCCGATGAAGACCTGGAGGCACCCGGCGATGCCGCCCCACACGATGTTCTGAGCGGTGCGCCGCTTCAGCCACAGGGTGTAGACGAAGACGTAGTAGAGGATCGCGGCCAGCGACAGCGCCGCCGACAGCGGGTTCACCAGCACGGTGAACCAGGCGGTGGAGACCACCGCGAGGGTGATGCCGAAGACCAGCGCCTCGCGCGGCGAGACCATGCCGGTGACCAGCGGACGCTGCTCGGTGCGGTGCATCAGCGCGTCGATGTCGCGGTCGATGTACATGTTGAGCGCGTTGGCGCCGCCCGCCGACAGATAGCCGCCGACGACGGTCGCCACCACCCGCCACAGGCTCGGCACTCCGCCCGCGGCGAGGAACATCACCGGAACGGTCGTGATGAGCAGCAGCTCGATGATGCGCGGCTTGGTCAGGGCCACGAAGGCCATGACGCGCGCCTTCGGCGGCCGGTGAGCCGAGCCTGTCGGCGCAGAGCCCGTCCCGATGACCCCTGCGGGTCGGGAATCGACGGCCGTCACGAACACCCCACGAGATGATGAGACCAGCAAGCTCCGCCGCCGGAAATCAGCGGACCTGGTGAGGCTTGCGCGTACCACGCCACTCTAGACGCAGGGAATACCCGGCCTTCTCCCGGGGTCGCCCGCGCGTCCGTGTCGCGCCGCGGCGCCCCCCGTCCGCCGGTGCCTCGCGGGCCCGTCGCAAGGGGCCGGCACACGGGGCCGGCAGACGGTGCCGCTGCGGCCGCGGCGGCGGCGGTCCCTGACGCGGCGTCGTCGCGCGCGGCCGGGCCGGGCACGCCCCATCACCCGGTTGCCACCGCCGCGCCACCGCCGTTTCGGCTGGTGTTGTCCACAGAAGCACCAGCGCGGTCGGAGGCCCCCGGTTCTGCGGCGGTAGGCTCGACAGCGTCGGATAGGCAGCAGTCACCGGCACTTTTTCAACGTATGTGGAGAGGAGCCCTGACCCAGGGTGAGCAAGAAGCCGACCATCGCAGACCTTGAGTGGACCGAGTTGGACCAGCGCGCGGTGGACACCGCGCGTGTCCTGGCCGCCGACGCCGTGCAGAAGGTCGGTAACGGCCATCCCGGCACGGCCATGAGCCTGGCGCCGGCCGCATACCTGCTGTTCCAGAAGCTGATGCGGCATGACCCGTCGGACGCGCAGTGGACCGGCCGGGACCGTTTCGTCCTTTCTGCCGGGCACAGCAGCCTGACTCTCTACAC
The DNA here is from genome assembly GCF_000745345.1 of Actinacidiphila yeochonensis CN732. Classification (NCBI taxonomy): domain Bacteria; kingdom Bacillati; phylum Actinomycetota; class Actinomycetes; order Kitasatosporales; family Streptomycetaceae; genus Actinacidiphila; species Actinacidiphila yeochonensis. The sequence continues at coordinate 126,601 of NZ_JQNR01000003.1, forward strand.
GCAGCTCTACCTGGCCGGGTACGGCCTGGAGCTGGAGGACCTGGAGTCCTTCCGGACCTGGGGCTCGCTGACCCCGGGGCACCCGGAGTACGGCCACACCACCGGCGTGGAGACCACCACCGGCCCGCTCGGCCAGGGTGTGGCCAACGCGGTGGGCATGGCCATGGCCGCCCGCTACGAGCGCGGCCTGTTCGACCCGGAGGCCGCCACCGGCGAGTCCCCCTTCGACCACACCGTCTGGGCGATCGCCGGCGACGGCTGCCTCCAGGAGGGCATCTCCGCGGAGGCCTCCTCGCTGGCGGGCCACCAGAAGCTCGGCAACCTCGTGCTGCTGTGGGACGACAACCACATCTCCATCGAGGGTGACACCGAGACGGCCGTCTCCGAGGACACCTGCAAGCGGTACGAGTCCTACGGCTGGCACGTGCAGCGGGTCGCCCCGAAGGAGAACGGCGACCTCGACGTCCACGGGCTGTACCTCGCCATGAAGGCCGCGCAGGCCGAGACGGAGCGGCCGTCGTTCATCGCCACCCGCTCCATCATCGCCTGGCCGGCCCCGAACGCGCAGAACACCGAGGCCGCCCACGGCTCCGCCCTGGGCGAGGACGAGGTGCGGGCCCTCAAGGGTGTCCTGGGCTTCGACCCGGACCAGCACTTCGCGGTGGCCGACGAGGTCATCGCCCACACCCGCGCCGTCGGCGACCGGGGCCGCGACGTCCGCGCCGAGTGGGAGAAGTCCTTCGCCGCGTGGCGCACCGCCAACCCCGAGCGCTCCGCGCTCTTCGACCGCGTCGCCGCCGCCGAGCTGCCCGAGGGCTGGGAGGAGCACCTGCCGGTGTTCGAGGCCGGCGGCTCCGTGGCCACCCGCGCCGCCTCCGGCAAGGTGCTGCAGGCGCTGGGCGGGGTCATCCCGGAGCTGTGGGGCGGCTCGGCCGACCTCGCCGGCTCCAACAACACCACGATCGACAAGAACTCCTCGTTCCTGCCGACCGGCAACCCGCTGCCGGAGGCCGACCCGTACGGCCGCACGGTGCACTTCGGCATCCGCGAGCACTCGATGGCCGCGGAGCTGAACGGCATCACCCTGCACGGCAACACCCGCGCCTACGGCGGGACCTTCCTGGTCTTCTCCGACTACATGCGCAACGCGGTGCGGCTGTCGGCGCTGATGCACCTGCCGGTCACCTACGTGTGGACGCACGACTCGATCGGCCTGGGCGAGGACGGCCCGACGCACCAGCCGGTGGAGCACCTGGCCTCGCTGCGCGCCATCCCGGGCCTGAACGTGGTCCGTCCGGCCGACGCCAACGAGACCGTCATCGCCTGGCGGGAGATCCAGCGCCGCTGGACGAAGGTGTACGGCAAGGGTGCCCCGCACGGTCTGGCGCTCAGCCGCCAGGGCCTGCCGGTCTACGAGCCGAACGACGACACCGCCCGCGGCGGCTACGTGCTGCGCGAGGCCGAGGGCGGCCCGGCGCAGGTGGTGCTCATCGCCACCGGCTCCGAGGTGCAGCTCGCGGTCGCCGCCCGCGACGAGCTCCAGGCCGGGGGCGTGCCCACCCGCGTCGTGTCGATGCCGTGTGTGGAGTGGTTCGAGGAGCAGGACCAGGAGTACCGCGACAGCGTGCTGCCGCCGTCGGTGCGGGCGCGGGTCGCCGTCGAGGCCGGTATCGCGCTGACCTGGTACCGCTACGTGGGAGACGCCGGACGGGTCGTCAGCCTGGAGCACTTCGGTGCCTCGGCCGACGCCAAGGTCCTCTTCCGGGAGTTCGGGTTCACCGCGGAGGCGGTGGCCGCCGCGGCGCGGGAATCTCTCGCCGCCGCTGATCGCTGACGCAGGTAACACGACACAACAGGAGATGCAATCCCCATGACAGACGCACTCAAGCGCCTCTCCGACGAAGGCGTGGCGATCTGGCTGGACGACCTGTCCCGCAAGCGCATCACGTCCGGAAACCTGTCCGAGCTGATCGACCAGCAGCATGTGGTGGGTGTCACCACCAACCCGTCGATCTTCCAGAAGGCCATCTCGGAGGGTGACGGGTACGAGGCCCAGCTCACCGACCTCGCCGCGCGCCGCGTGACGGTCGAAGAGGCCATCCGGATGATCACCACGGCGGACGTCCGCGACGCCGCCGACGTGCTGCGCCCGGTCTTCGACGCCACGGGCCACCAGGACGGCCGGGTGTCCATCGAGGTCGACCCGCGCCTGGCGCACGACACCACGGCGACCGTCGCCGAGGCCAAGCAGCTGGCCTGGCTGGTGGACCGCCCCAACACCCTGATCAAGATCCCGGCCACCAAGGCGGGGCTGCCGGCCATCGCCGAGGTCATCGGCCGCGGCATCAGCGTCAACGTCACGCTGATCTTCTCGCTGGAGCGCTACCGCGAGGTGATGGACGCCTACCTCTCCGGTCTGGAGACGGCCAAGGCGGCCGGCATCGACCTCACCCAGATCCACTCGGTGGCGTCGTTCTTCGTCTCCCGCGTCGACAGCGAGATCGACAAGCGGCTGGAGAAGATCGGCACCGACCAGGCCAAGGCGCTCAAGGGCAAGGCGGCCGTCGCCAACGCGCGGCTGGCCTACGAGGCCTACGAGGAGGTCTTCGCCTCCGAGCGCTGGGCCGCCCTGGAGAAGGCCGGCGCCAACAAGCAGCGCCCGCTGTGGGCCTCGACCGGCGTGAAGGACCCGGCCTACCCGGCCACCCTGTACGTCGCCGGCCTGGTCGCGCCGAACACGGTGAACACCATGCCGGAGGCCACGCTGGAGGCCACCGCCGAGCAGGGCGGCATCACCGGCGACACCATCCGCGGCACCTACGTCGCGGCCCGCGCGGACCTGGACGCCATCGCGGCCCTCGGGATCTCCTACGACGAGGTCGTGAAGCTCCTGGAGGACGAGGGCGTCGAGAAGTTCGAGGCGGCCTGGAACGAGCTGCTGGACTCCACCAAGGCGGAGCTTGAGCGCCTCGTCCCCTCGGAGGCGTGAGGTGGCCGACCCCAGGAGTGAGCAGGGGGGGCCGTCCGGCAGCGCCGTCAATCCGCTGCGTGACCCGCTGGACCGACGGCTTCCGCGCATCGCGGGGCCGTCGGGCCTGGTCATCTTCGGCGTCACCGGTGACCTCTCCCGCAAGAAGCTGATGCCGGCGGTCTACGACCTGGCCAACCGCGGCCTGCTGCCGCCGGGCTTCGCGCTGGTCGGCTTCGCCCGCCGCCAGTGGGAGGACGAGGACTTCGCGCAGGAGGTGCACGACGCCGTCAAGGAGCACGCGCGCACCGAGTTCCGCGAGGAGGTGTGGCAGCAGCTCGCCGAGGGCTGCCGCTTCGTGCAGGGCGACTTCGACGACGACAAGGCGTTCGAGGAGCTCAAGACCACCATCGAGGACCTCGACAAGGCCCGCGGTACGGGCGGCAACTTCGCCTTCTACCTGTCGGTGCCGCCGAAGTTCTTCCCCAACGTGGTGCAGCAGCTGAAGAAGCACGGCCTGTCGAGCCCCACCGGCGACTCGTGGCGGCGTGCCGTCATCGAGAAGCCGTTCGGCCACGACCTGGCGAGCGCGCAGCAGCTCAACCAGATCGTGCACGACGTCTTCCAGCCCAACGAGGTCTTCCGGATCGACCACTACCTGGGCAAGGAGACGGTCCAGAACATCCTGGCGCTGCGCTTCGCCAACACCATGTACGAGCCGATCTGGAACCGCTCGTACGTGGACCACGTGCAGATCACCATGGCCGAGGACATCGGCATCGGCGGCCGCGCCGGGTACTACGACGGCATCGGCGCCGCCCGTGACGTGATCCAGAACCACCTGCTCCAGCTGCTGGCGCTCACCGCGATGGAGGAGCCCGGCTCCTTCCACCCGAAGGCGCTGACGGCGGAGAAGCTGAAGGTGCTCAGCGCCGTCCAGCTCCCGGACGACCTGGCGAAGTACACCGTGCGCGGCCAGTACGCGCACGCCTGGCAGGGCGGGGAGGAGGTGCTCGGCTACCTGGAGGAGGACGGCATCGACCCCAAGTCCAAGACCGACACCTACGCCGCGGTGAAGCTGGAGATCAACAACCGCCGCTGGGCCGGGGTGCCGTTCTACCTGCGCACCGGCAAGCGGCTGGGCCGCCGGGTCACCGAGATCGCGGTGGTCTTCAAGCGCGCCCCGTACCTGCCCTTCGAGTCCGGCGCCACCGAGGAGCTGGGCGAGAACGCGCTGGTCATCCGGGTGCAGCCGGACGAGGGCGTCACCGTCCGCTTCGGCTCGAAGGTGCCGGGCACCTCCACGGAGGTGCGGGACGTCACGATGGACTTCGCCTACGGCGAGTCGTTCACCGAATCCAGCCCCGAGGCGTACGAGCGGCTGATCCTGGACGTACTGCTCGGCGACGCCAACCTCTTCCCGCGGCACCAGGAGGTCGAGCTCTCCTGGACCATCCTCGACCCGATCGAGGCGTTCTGGGACAAGCACGGCAAGCCCGCGCAGTACGCGTCGGGCACCTGGGGCCCGGCCGAGGCGGACGAAATGCTCGCACGAGACGGCAGGAGTTGGCGCCGGCCATGAGGATCGATCTGACGGACACGACGTCGTCGCGCATCAACTCCGGGCTGATCGAGGCCCGGCGGGCGATCGGCACGCCGGCGGTCGGCATGGTGCTGACGCTGGTGATCGCCACCGACGAGGGCGGCGCCTACGACGCGCTCAAGGCGGCCCACGAGGCGTCCCGGGAGCACCCCTCCCGCATCCTCGTGGTGATCCGGCGCCCCGGACGCTCCCCGCGTGACCGCGCCTCGGCCCGGCTGGACGCCGAGGTCGTGGTGGGTGACGAGGCGGGCACCGGCGAGACGGTCGTGCTGCGTATGCACGGCGAGCTCGCCAACCACGCCGAGTCGGTGGTCCTGCCGCTGCTGCTGCCGGACGCCCCCGCGGTGTGCTGGTGGCCGGACAAGGCCCCGGAGAACGTCGGCGAGGACCCCCTGGGCCGGCTGGCGCAGCGCCGGATCACCGACGGCTCGGCCGTCGAGGACCCGGTCGGCTCGCTCCAGAACCGGGCCAGGACGTACGCGCCGGGCGACACCGACCTGTCGTGGACCCGGCTCACCCCGTGGCGTTCGATGCTGGCCGCGGCTCTGGACCAGAAGCACGGCAAGATCACCGCGGCCTCGGTCGAGGGCGAGGCGTACAACCCGAGCACCGAGCTGCTGGCCCTGTGGCTGGCGGACCGCCTCGGGGTGCAGGTGGAGCGGAAGGTGTCGGACGGGCCGGGGCTGACCGCCGTGCGCCTGTTCACCTCCGACGGCGACATCTGCCTGGACCGCCCGGACGGAGCGCTGGCCGAGCTGTCCGTGCCCGGCCAGCCGGACCGCCACGTGGCCCTCAAGCGGCGCGAGACCTCCGAGCTGATCGCTGAGGAACTGCGCCGTCTCGACCCGGACGACATATACCGTGCGACGATCCAGTTCGGGTTGAAGCACCTGGTCAACCCGGGCAAGGAGGGCGAGAAGGCGGAGCCGGAGACGCCGCGTTCGGCGTCGGCGAAGGCCGCCGCCGGCGCGCCCGCGCGCAAGCCGGCGTCGGGGAAGCCCGCGTCCGGAAAGGCGGCGGGCGACAAGTGAGCACGCCCCAGGTCGTCGTCCACCGCGACAAGGAGCTGATGGCCGAGGCCGCCGCGGCCCGGCTGATCACGAAGGTCGTGGACGCCCAGGCAGCCCGGGGCACCGCGTCGGTGGTGCTCACCGGGGGCCGCAACGGCAACGGCCTGCTGGCCGCGCTGGCGCAGTCCCCGGCCCGGGACGCGATCGACTGGTCGCGGATCGACCTGTGGTGGGGCGACGAGCGGTTCCTGCCCGAGGGCGACCCGGAGCGCAACGTCACGCAGGCCCGCGAGGCACTGCTGGACGCGGTGCCGGTGGACCCTGCGCGGGTGCACGCGATGGCGCCGTCCGACGGTCCGTACGGCTCCGACGTGGAGGCCGCCGCGGCGGCCTACGCGGCGGAGCTGGCGGCGGCCGCCGGCGGCGAGGACCACGCGCACGTACCGGCGTTCGACGTGCTCATGCTGGGGGTGGGCCCGGACACGCACGTGGCCTCGCTCTTCCCCGAGCACCCGGGGACCCGGGAGTCCGTGCTCACCGTGGTCGGGGTGCACGGCTCGCCGAAGCCGCCGCCGACCCGGATCTCGCTGACCTTCCCGGCCATCCGGGCGGCCCGCGAGGTGTGGCTGCTGGCGGCGGGCGAGGACAAGGCCGGCGCCGTCGCGCTGGCGCTGTCCGCGCCCGGCGAGGTGCAGGCTCCGGCGTCGGGCGCCTACGGGCGGTCCCGCACGCTGTGGCTGCTGGACCGGGCCGCGGCGGCGAAGCTGCCGCCGTCGCTGTACCCGCCGGCCTCGGCGTAGCGGGCACGGCCGGCTCACGGCACACGGGAGAGGGGCCCCTGGGGGCGGTTCGGTGAACCGCCCCCAGGGGCCCCTTTTCCGTGCCTTCCGTACGGGCTCCCCCGGCTTCCCCGGCTCCCCCGGCTCCCGCCGCTCGCGCGGGAGCCCCCGGCGCGAGCGGCAGCTCTCCCGCCGCCGTCACGGGGCGGGGGCCGGACCGGATGCCGGGGGCGCCGGGGAGCGCGCCGGAGGCGTGCTCAGCGGCCGCGCAGCTCGCGGTACTTGGCGACCAGCGCCGTGGTGGAGGCGTCCAGGCCGGGCACGTCGGCGCCCTCGGTCAGGGCCGGCTCGACCCGCTTGGCGAGCACCTTGCCGAGCTCCACGCCCCACTGGTCGAAGGAGTCGATGTTCCACACCGCGCCCTGCACGAAGACCTTGTGCTCGTAGAGGGCCACCAGCTGGCCGAGCACCGACGGGGTGAGCTCGCCGGCCAGGATGGTGGTGGTCGGGTGGTTGCCGTGGAAGGTGCGGTGCGCCACCTGCTCCTCGGCGACGCCCTCGGCCCGGACCTCCTCGGCGGTCTTGCCGAACGCCAGCGCCTGCGTCTGGGCGAAGAAGTTGGCCATCAGCAGGTCGTGCTGGCCGGCCAGCGCGCCGAGTTCGGCGACCGGCTTCGCGAAGCCCACGAAGTCGGCCGGCACCAGCTTGGTGCCCTGGTGGAGCAGCTGGTAGTAGGCGTGCTGGCCGTTGGTGCCGGGGGTGCCCCAGACCACGGGCCCGGTCTGCCAGCCGACGGGGTTGCCGTCGCGGTCCACCGACTTGCCGTTGGACTCCATGTCCAGCTGCTGGAGGTAGGCGGTGAAGCGGCTGAGGTAGTGGCTGTAGGGCAGGACGGCGTGCGCCTGGGCGTCGTGGAAGTTGCCGTACCAGATGCCGAGCAGGCCCATCAGCAGCGGCGCGTTCTGCTCCGGCGGCGCGGTGCGGAAGTGCTCGTCCACCAGGTGGAAGCCGGCCAGCATCTCGCGGAACGCCTCGGGCCCGATGGCCGTCATCAGCGACAGGCCGATGGCGGAGTCGAAGGAGTAGCGGCCGCCGACCCAGTCCCAGAACTCGAACATGTTCTGCGGGTCGATGCCGAACTCGCCGACCTTCTCGGCGTTGGTGGACAGCGCCACGAAGTGCTTGGCGACGGCCTCCTGACCGGCCCCGAGCTGGCCGAGCAGCCACTGGCGGGCCGAGGTGGCGTTGGTGATCGTCTCGATCGTGGTGAACGTCTTGGACGCGATGATGAACAGCGTCTCGGCGGCGTCCAGGTCGCGGACCGCCTCGTGCAGGTCGGCGCCGTCGACGTTGGAGACGAAACGGACGGTCAGGGACCGGTCGGTGTAGGGGCGCAGCACCTCGTAGGCCATCGCCGGGCCGAGGTCGGAGCCGCCGATGCCGATGTTGACGATGTTGCGGATGCGCTTGCCGGTGTGGCCGGTCCACTCGCCGGAGCGGACGCGGTCGGCGAAGACCGTCATCTTGTAGAGCACCGAGTGGACGCCGGGCACCACGTTGGCGCCGTCCACGTCGACGGTCGCGGACTGCGGGGCACGCAGCGCCGTGTGCAGGACCGCGCGGTTCTCGGTGGTGTTGATCCGGTCGCCGCGGAACATCGCGTCCCGCAGCTCGAACACCCCGGTGGCCGCGGCCAGATCGCGCAGCAGTCCCAGGGTCTCGTCGGTGACCAGGTGCTTGGAGTAGTCCAGGTGGAGGTCGCCCACCTGGACGGTGTAGCGGCCGGCCCGCTCGGGGTCGCCGGCGAACAGGTCACGCAGATGGGTGTCGGCCATCTCCTCGCGGTGCTTGGCGAGCGCGTTCCACTCGGGCCGCTGGTCAAGCCGGGGTGAGCCCTGGGCGTTCTTTTCGGACATCAGTCCACTTCTCCTCGTTCTCGCTGCGAGATCCAAACTAGTTGATGACCCGCCGCGACGAGATCCGGCTCCCGCTCGCGCCGCGCTGGCTTCCCCTGGGCGGCTGCGTTCCGTACCGGCCGAGCCACGCCGAGCGCCCACCACGGGCCCCGGCCTCGGAACCGACCGCACCCGCGCACGGCCGGGCAGCCGGGCGGGCGGGCAGCCGCAACCTCCAGCCACCCTCCCGGCCGTCCCCTGGCCTCCTGGCCGCCTCCCGCTGCCCGCGTCCGTGTCCGTGAGGTCGCCCGCGCGGCACCGCCGTCGGGCCGTCGGCCGGGCGGTGGTTCGAACGGGTTCACACGGGCTCACGCTCGTTCACCCGGGTTCGGACGGGCTCACGCGGGTACGCCTGCCGTCACCCGTCGTGGTGCCGCACCACCCCGGGGACCGCAAGCGCCGCGACGGCACAGCCGAAGAGCGCCGCGGCCAGCAGGGCGGGCGTGTTGAACCCCCAGGCGGAGGCCGCCGAGCCGCCGAGCAGCGCGCCGAACGGCGCGCCGGCCACGGACAGGGTGCGGTTGGCCGCCGAGACGCGGCCCAGGAGCGCCTCGGGGGTGCGCTGCTGGGTGAGGGTGACCGTGCGGACGTTCCACACCGACCCGAGCGCGCCGAAGACGGCCATGGCCGCGACGGCGACCGCGGTCGACCGGACCGACCCCAGGACGACCAGGCAGCCCGCCTGGACCGAGAGGGTGACGGGCAGCACCCGGACCCCGCCGGCGGGGCCGCGTACCCGGCCCGCCAGGAGCCCGCCGGCGACGCTGCCGACGCCGTACGCGGTGATCGCCGCCACGAATCCGCCGTGGCCGGCGTGCAGCCACCCGGTCATCTCCAGCACGAGGGTGGCCACCAGGGCGCCCACGCCCACGTTGGCGAGGGTGTTGGCGGCGCATATCGCGCGCAGCAGCCGGTCCTGCCACAGCACGCGTATGCCTTCGGCGATGTCGTGGCGCTGCCTGCGGCCGGACGGGCGGGGTGTCAGGCCCCGCCGCGGCCCGCCGTCCTCCTCGGCGCCCGCCCCGGCGGGGGTTCGCGGCAGCGTGGCGACGAGGACGGCGGCGACCGCGAAGGTGGCGGCGTCCAGTGCGAAGGGCGCGCCGGCGCCCAGGGTGAGCACGGCCGCGACCAGCGGCGCCCCGAGGAAGGTGCCGGCGACGGTCTGGCCGGTGCTGAGCCGGGCGTTGGCCGCCGCGAGCGCCGCCCGGGGCACGACCTCGGGCAGCAGGGCGGTGGCGGCGTTGTCGAAGAGCGTCTGAAGGGTGGTCAGCGCGAACGCGAGCGCCAGCAGCAGCCCGATCCCGGCCCGGTCCACCGCCACGGCCACCGCGAAGGCGCCGGTCAGCAGGGCGCGTACGGCGTCCACCGCGCGCATCGCGCGACGCCGGTCGATCCGGTCGGCGAGCGCGCCGCCGAGCAGCCCGAAGACGATCCAGGGGGCGTATCCGGCCGCCGTCACCAGCGACACCAGCAGCGGCGAGCGGGTCAGGGACGCTGCGAGCAGCGGCAGGGCGCCTCCCCGCAGCCCGTCCCCGAACCGGGAGACGACGGCCGCCGTCCACACCTGCCCGAAGCCGCCACGCCAGCGCGGAAGGGCGGAGACGGTCGCACCCGGCCTGGCGGCCGGACCGTCGGACCGCACCGGACCGGCGGACCCTGCCGGGCTCTCGGACCGGACGGCCTCCCTGCTCATCTCCCCCTCCTCCTCCCGGGCTTCGCCGGCGCGCACGGACCCAGGCGGCCGTCCGGCCACCCGAGGTGATCACGCGTACACGCTAGGCGAACCCACTGACAATCCGCGCTGACCTGCGCTGACGCGGTGGAGGAGGCGATGGGTGGGAGGGGGCGTACGGTGCCTGCGGAGCCCGGGGCGCGGGCGGGCGCACAGAACGGGGCCGCCGCGCGCGACCCCGGCGCGGCGGTGCGGTGCGGCGGCCCGGCGGCCCAGCGCGGCGGTCGCGGTCGGACGGTCGGGCGGGAGAGCCCGTCCGGCCGCAGGAGGGGCGCGGTCGGACGGGCCGCAGGGAAGTCCGGCGGGGGCGGCCGGGCCGCAGCCGGCCGGCCCCCGTTTCCGGGACGGTCAGAAGCCGCCGCGGTGGATGCGTCCGGCGTACCGCTCCTCCAGCACCGTGTTGCGCTCGTGGCCGCCGGGCAGGTTGGCGGACACGTACACCGGCGCCTCGTGGCCCTCGGCGACGAGCAGGCCGACCGACTCCGCGACCACCATCTGCACCAGCATCGCCGAGGTGATGGTGGAGACCCCGCACAGCGCGTTGCCGTCCGGCAGCGGCAGCAGCGCGTCGCCGCTGGGGGCGCAGTTGTCCAGGACCGCGTCGGCGATCTCGGCCAGCCGCCTGCCGCTGGGGTGGAGAGCGGGCACGGAGTTGGTGTGGGTCAGGGAGGTGAGGGCCACCAGGGGGTGACCGGCCTCCTTGACCAGGAGGGCCATGTCGACGATCGAGTTGTTCACGCCGGAGTTGGACACGATGACGAAGAGGTCCTGCGGGCGCGGGGCGGCCAGTTCGTACAGCCGCTTGGCCAGGCCCGGGGTGCGCTCCAGCAGCGGGTCGGCGAGCGTGGCGCGGTCCTCGTCCCCGCGCAGCACGAGGTCGGCCAGGCCGATCCGGTTGGTGGGGATGTAGCCGCCGGCCCGGCCGACCACCTCCAGCACGGTGGCCTGCGAGTGGCCGGTACCGAAGCCGTGGATCACCCCGTCGGCGGCCACGCAGTCGGCGAAGAGGCGGGCGGCCGCCGCCACCGACTCCTTGTTCGCCGCGATCGCCCGCTCGACCGCCGCGCGGCCCTCGTCCGCGAACCGCGCCGCACTGATCCGTCCCTCGTCCTTGCCGCCCGCGCCCATGCCCGCATCCCCTTCAGGTCGTCCTGGTGCCGGTGGAGACTGGTTCGATCCACCAGTAATTCAGCGTGCTGATGAAACAATCCATCACGGGTCCGCGTCAAGGCCGTTCCCCCCGGCCTGCGGGCAGTCGGACCGGCCCGCCGCTGGTTCCGTCGGTGTCAGTCGGAGTGCCCCTCGGCGCGAGTCCGGGTGCCCGTCGGCACCAGTCAGTGCCGTCAGAGCCGTCAGAGCAGAGTGCAGGCCAGGGCGGCCGCCCCCTGGGAGCCGTCGGGGACGGCGAACACGCGCAGGCCGTGCCCGGCCAGCCGTTCGGTGACCCGGTCCAGCAGCGGCCCGCCGGGGGCGAGCAGTCCGCCGGTGGCGACCAGCGGGTCGCCCGGACGGGGGTCGAGCGAGCGGACGGTGCCGGCGAGCAGGTCGGCCGCGGTGTCCAGCAGGCCGGCGGCCACGGGATCGCCCTCGGCCGCCGCCTCCGCCACCGCCGTGCTGAGCGCGGCCAGCCGGACCGGCGGCAGCGCGTACGCGGCGGACACGATGGCCTCGCTGAGCCGGTGCCGCTCGGGGCCGCCGAGCCGGTCCAGCCCGTCGAGGCCGCCCTGGCCGCGCCCGTCCCGTCCCGGCTCGCCGCCCGGTACCGCCGGGGTGGCACCATCGCCGGGCTCCCCGCCGGGCTCCCCGGCGGCGAAGCGCTCGGGCAGGAAGTACCCGGCAACGCGCGGGACCAGCCCGGTCCACGGGCCACGGCCGTCCAGCGCTTCGAGGGCCGCCCGCACCCCGTGGTTGCCCAGCCAGTAGCCGCTGCCCTCGTCGCCGAGGAGCCAGCCGTGGCCGTCGGAGACGGCGGCCCGCCGGCGGTCGCCGATCCGGGCGGCGATGGCGCCGGTGCCGGCGATGAGCACCAGGCCGTCCGCCGGCGCGCCCGGCGCCGCTGCCAGCGCGACGTCGATGTCGCCGCCGGCCGCGACCGGCACGCCGGGGGCGCCGTGGGCGGCCAGCGCGGCCCGCAGGCAGTCCTGGGCCAGCTCCTCCCCGCGCTCGGGTCCCAGTCCCTGGGCCGCGCCGGCGAACCCGCCGTACGCCGCCGCCAGCCGCCCGCGCACTCCGGGGTCAGCCGCCTCGGCCTCGGCCAGGGCCTCGCCCACGGCCTCGGTGAGGTGCCGGGTCAGGTCGGCCCGGCAGACGCTCAGCGCGTTCCCGGGGCCGCCGCTGCCGCGGCCGAGGACCTCCCCCGCCTGCCAGGGTCCACCGGGCGCGGTCGGCCGCACCGCCTCCACCAGGCACGCCCGGCTGCGCGTACCGCCCGCGTCGACGCCGACCACCACGGGTCGGTTGTGTGTTTCATTCATCGGGCAGCATGGTGGTTGATAGATTCGCCCGGGCACAAGTCCCGACCGCTCCGGACGGCCCCGCGCCGTCCCGACCGCTCCGATGACCCCCCGACAGCCGCCGACACGACGACCCGAGACAGCCGCCGCCCCGAAAGGAGCTGCCGTGATCACCGCCCTGATCCGTTCCGAACTCCCGCGGATGTCCGGCTCCCTGCGCCGGGTCGGTGAGACGGTGCTCGCCGACCCCGCGGCCGCCACGCACGGCTCGGCGGCCGAACTCGGCCGCCGCACCGGCACCTCGCAGGCCACCGTGACGCGCTTCTGCCACGCACTCGGCCTGGAGTCGTACCAGCAGCTGCTGATCGGGCTGGCGCAGGAGATGGGCCGGGACCAGGCCGCCTCGCGCCCGACGGCGCTGGGGCCGAGGATCGGGCCCGACGACGACCTGGAGCACGTGATCGGCGTGGTCGCCGAGGCCGATCTGCGGGCCCTGCGGCACACCGCCGACCGGCTGGACCGGGAGGCGCTGGAGCGGGCCGCCCAGGCCCTCGCCAGGGCCCGCCGGATCGACGTGTACGGGGTCGGGGGCTCCGGCGTCGTGGCCGAGGAGACGCAGGCGCGCCTGTTCGGGATCGGCTGCGCGGCTCAGGCCTGGACCGAGGTGCACGCGGCGGAGACGTCGGCCGCCCTGCTCACGCCCTCCGACGCGGTGGTGGCGGTCTCCCACTCCGGGACGACCCGGGAGGTCCTGGAACCCCTGCGGCTGGCCGCGGACCGGGGCGCGACCACGGTCGCCATCACCGGCGACCCCCGCTCGCCGGTGGCGCAGGCCGCGGACGTCCGCCTGACGTCCTTCTCCGGCGAGACGAGCTTCCGCCGGGGGAACTTCGGCACCCGCCACTCGGTCCTGCTGATCGTCGACTGCCTCTACGCGCGGGTGGCCCAGCTCACCTACGAGCGGGCCACCGCCTCGATCGCGCTCACCGCGCACATCGCCGACGGCCACGCGGTCCGCGGCGGCCGGACGGGCCGCCCCGCGCGCGGCGTCCGCAACCGGGACGGCGGCTCGGAGGACCTCCGCGGCGACGGCTAGGAGATCCCGGCCGTCCAGCGCGCCCGGCGCGCCCGGAACGTCCGCGCGCGGGTCGCCCGGCGCGGCGGACGGCGGGCCCGCGGACGTCACGGCGCAGGACCGGCGCGGTGGGTGCGGCGGGGTGCCGTCGCCGGCGTCAGATCTCGCCGCGGAGCTTGGCCAGCGCCTCGGCGAGGATCGCCTCGCCGTCGGCGGCCGAACGCCGCTCGCGCACGTACGCCAGGTGCGTCTTGTACGGCTCGGTGCGCGGCGGTGCCGGCGGGTTCTCCTCGTCCTGCCCGGCCGGGAAGCCGCAGCGGGGGCAGTCCCAGGTCTCCGGGATCTGCGCGTCGCTGGCGAAGCTCGGCTGGGTCTCATGGCCGTTGGAGCACCAGAAGGAGATGCGCAGACGCGGGGCTGACTCGCCGCGCTCGGCCTCTCCCATCGGCCCCGCTCCGACCCGACTGCCACGGATCGCGTTGCCACTTGCCACGGTCGTAACTCCCTGCGTGATGGTGCTGCGAGGTCGCCCTGGACGGAGACCGGTACGCCCCCGCGCCTTGCGGGATAGGGAACGGTATCCCAAGTCGCGCTCCCATCATAAGTCGCGGAACGCCCATGCCGTCGACGAGGCGTCAGTTCCCCCCGCACGAACGGCCGTCGCCCGTGGGCGCGTTCCGGACACCGCCGCGGAGCCCGGGCCTGAGGGTGTTCGCGGCCGACTCCCTTACGGAGGTGGGCTGTCGGGGTCCGGAAGGCCACAGCCGGGTCCAGTTGGAACCCGTCGCACCCCGTCGCACCCCGTCGGCCCCCGTCGGCCCCCGTCGGACCCGATCGGACACCACCGGACACGGTCGGCCACGGCCGGCACGGTCACCCGCCGCGGCGGTTGCCGGATCCGTCGGGCAGGGCCGTCGACTTCCGCTCCGCCGCGCTCCGTTGGGAGCGGCACGGCGGAAGGGGCGGACGGCAGCGGGCGCGAGAGCGGGAACGCGCGCCGGCCGGCGGGGCGAGTAGCGGCGGCGGAGCCGCCGGCAGGAGGTCAGCGGCAGTCACGAACGCACATGCCCGGACATACCGGACGCCGCCGTCGGCTGGGCCGACGGCGGCGTCGTGGTTCCGGGCGGTGCCGAGAGGCGGGGCCCCGGGGTGGTGCCTGGCGCGGCCGGGCTTCCGGCCGCGCGAGGGGCACCGGTCAGTTCTTGACCTTCATGATGATGCCGAGCGCGACGATGCACGCGAACCAGCACAGGCCCACGATCACGGTGATCCGGTCGAGGTTGCGCTCGGCCACCGAGGAACCGCCGACGGAGGACTGCATGCCGCCGCCGAACATGTCGGACAGGCCGCCGCCCTTGCCCTTGTGCATCAGCACGAGCAGCAGGAGCAGCAGGCTGAAGAGGATGAGGGCGATGGAGACCCCGATGACCACGGCTGGACCAACTCTCTCGACTACGTCCCGACACCTGTCGCGACCCGATGTCTGACTACACCACGAAACCGTACGGCCGCGCTACGGCCGGTTTCGCGGGGCCGGCGCCGCACGGATCACGCGGCCCGGCCCCGCCAGGGTACTTCACAACCGTCCGGACATCACCGGTCCGGCGGGCCCGGTGATCAGCGGCGGACCGCCGTCCCGACCGGCCCCCGGCCGACGCGGGGCCGGCAGAGGACCGGCGACCGGCCGACGACCGGCCTCGGCCGCCCGAAGACGGGCCGAAGACGGGCCGAGAGCCGATCGAGGCCCACCAGAGGCCGGTCGCAGGACCGCTCCACCCGCGGGATCACCCGCCGGCCCGGCGGCCGGTCACCGGCCCCGGGACGGTGTGGTCACTGGTCGCGGAACCGCACGATCTTGACGAACTCCTCGGCGTCCAGCGAGGCGCCGCCGACGAGCGCGCCGTCGACGTCCGGCTGGGCCATGATCGAGGCCACGTTGCCGGACTTGACGGAGCCGCCGTACTGGATGCGCACGCCGTCGGCGAGCGCCTGGTCGTACAGCTCGGCCAGCCGGCCGCGGATCGCCGCGCAGACCTCCTGGGCGTCCTCGGGGGTGGCGACCTCGCCGGTCCCGATCGCCCAGACCGGTTCGTAGGCGATGACGATCGCGGCGGCCTGCTCGGCGGTGACGTCCTTCAGGGCGCCGTCGAGCTGGGCCAGGGTGTGGGCGACGTGGTTGCCGGCGCGGCGCACGTCCAGGCCCTCGCCCACGCACAGGATGGGGGTCAGGCCGTGCTTGAACGCGGCCTTCACCTTGCCGTTGACGGTGGCGTCGTCCTCACCGTGGTACTCGCGACGCTCGGAGTGGCCCACGGCCACGTAGGAGCACTTGAGCTTGGACAGCATCGGCCCGGAGACCTCGCCCGTGTAGGCGCCGGAGTCGTGGGCCGAGATGTCCTGGGCGCCGTAGCCGATGCGCAGCCGGTCGCCGTCGACGAGGGTCTGCACCGAACGCAGGTCGGTGAAGGGCACGAGGACGGCGACCTCGACGGCGTCGAGGTCCTTGTCGTTCAGGGCGAAGGCGAGCTTCTGGACGTGCGCGATGGCCTCAAGGTGGTTGAGGTTCATCTTCCAGTTGCCCGCCATGAGCGGGGTGCGGGTGGTCTCGGTCATGCTCGGTTCAGTGCTCCAGTGCTTCCAGGCCGGGCAGGGTCTTGCCTTCGAGGTACTCCAGGCTGGCGCCGCCACCGGTGGAGATGTGGCCGAAAGCGTCCTCGTCGAAGCCCAGGATGCGCACGGCCGCGGCGGAGTCGCCGCCGCCGACCACGCTGAACGCCTGGGAGTCCACCAGGGCCTGGGCGACCGCGCGGGTGCCGTCGGCGAAGTCCGGGTGCTCGAAGACACCCATCGGGCCGTTCCAGAAGATGGTGGCCGCGTCGGCGAGCTTGGCCGCGAACTGCTTGCGCGACTCCGGGCCGATGTCCAGGCCGATCACGTCGGCCGGGATCGCGTCGACGGGCGCGGTGACCGGGTCGGCCGGCGCCTTCGTCTTCAGGTCGGGGAACTGCGTGGCGCCGGTCACGTCGACCGGCAGCACGAACTCCACCCCGCGGGCCTCGGCCCGCGCCAGGTACTCGCGGACCGTGTCGAGCTGGTCCTCCTGGAGGAGGCTCTTGCCGACCTCGTGGCCCTGCGCCTTCAGGAAGGTGAAGACCATGCCGCCGCCGACCAGGATGCGGTCGGCCTTCTCCAGCAGGTGGTCGATGACGCCGAGCTTGTCGGAGACCTTGGAGCCGCCGAGCACCACCGCGTAGGGGCGGGAGACGTCCTCGGTGAGCTTCTTCAGCACCCCGACCTCGGCGGCGATGAGGCCGCCGGCGGCGTGCGGCAGCCGGGCCGGCAGGTCGAAGACGGAGGCGTGCTTGCGGTGGACCGCGCCGAAGCCGTCACCGACGTAGGCGTCCGCGAGCTCCGCCAGCTGGTCCGCGAAGGCGCCGCGCTCGGCGTCGTCCTTGGCGGTCTCGCCGGCGTTGAAGCGCAGGTTCTCCAGCAGCGCGACCTGGCCGTCGGCCAGCCCCGCCACGGTGGCGCGGGCGCTGTCGCCGACGGTGTCGGCGGCGAACGCCACCTCCGCGCCCAGCAGCTCACCGAGCCGGCGGGCCACCGGGGCCAGCGAGTACTGCGGGTCGGGGGCGCCCTTGGGGCGTCCCAGGTGCGAGGCGACGATCACCTTCGCGCCGGCCTGCGCCAGCCGGGTGATGGTGGGCACGGCCGCGCGGATGCGGCCGTCGTCGGTGATCTCCTCGCCGGCGAGCGGCACGTTCAGGTCGGCGCGCACGAACACGCGCCTGCCCGCGACCTGCCCCTCGGCGACGAGGTCGTCGATCGTCTTCATCGGTGGGCTCTCCTGTGGGTACGAATCCCGCCTCGGCGGGGCCGGCGCCGCGGCGCGGCACGGTCGGCGGCGGCCGGTTCGGCCGCGGCGGCGACGACGGCAGGGCCCGGCCCGGCGCGTCGCGCGCCGAACCGGACCCTGCCGCTCAACTGTCGCTCACCGGTCGCTCGCAACGTGCCGCCCGTCGCAGTGCGCGGCTGGGTGGGTGGCTGCCTGAGCGATCAGAGCTGGTTGCCGATGAAGGTCACCAGGTCGACGATGCGGTTGGAGTAGCCCCACTCGTTGTCGTACCAGCCGATGACCTTGACGGTCTTGCCCTGGACCATGGTCAGGGAGGAGTCGAAGGTGCAGGAGGCCGGGGTGTTGACGATGTCCGAGGAGACGATCTCGTCCTCGGTGTACTCCAGCAGACCCTTGAGCTGGCCCTCGGCGGCCTTCTGGAAGGCGGCGTTGACCTCGTCCTTGGTGACCTCGCGCTCAAGGTCGACGACCAGGTCGGTGACCGAGCCGGTCGGGACCGGCACGCGCATGGCCATGCCGTCGAGCTTGCCCTTGAGCTCCGGGATGACCAGCGCGGTGGCCTTCGCGGCACCCGTGGTGGTCGGGATGATGTTCTCCGCGGCGGCGCGGGCGCGGCGCAGGTCCTTGTGCGGGAAGTCCAGGATGCGCTGGTCGTTCGTGTACGCGTGGACCGTCGTCATCAGGCCCTTGACGATGCCGAAGTTCTCCAGCAGCACCTTCGCCATCGGCGCCACGCAGTTGGTGGTGCAGGAGGCGTTGGAGATGATGTTGTGGTTCGCGGCGTCGTAGGCGTCGTGGTTGACGCCCATGACGATGGTGATGTCCTCGTTCTTGGCGGGCGCCGAGATGATGACCTTCTTGGCGCCGCCGGCGAGGTGCTTGCCCGCGTCCTCGGCGTTGGTGAAGATGCCGGTGGACTCGACCACGATGTCGACGCCCAGCTCGCCCCACGGCAGGTTCGCGGGGTCGCGCTCGGCCAGCACCTTGATGGTGTGGCCGTCGACCGTGATCGTGTCGGCGGTGTGGGTGACCTCGGCCTTGAGGCGCCCCAGGATGGTGTCGTACTTGAGCAGGTGCGCGGTGGTCGCGGTGTCACCCAGATCGTTGACCGCCACGACCTCGATGTCCGCACCCTGCTCGAGGATGGCGCGGAAGAAGTTGCGCCCGATGCGGCCGAAGCCGTTGATACCTACCCGGATCGTCACGAACCGATCTCCTCGCTCAGTCGCCGGAGTCCCTCTCCGGCTGCGAAATATGGGATGTCCCCGACCACCCCTGAGCCTACCCTCACCCGATGTCGGCCGGGAACGACGACCCCGCCGACGCCCGGCCGTCCGATGTGCCGCCGTCCGCGGTTCACCACCACGTCACCGGCCGTGCCCCCGGTGCGCCGGCACCGCCGGGGCAGTCCGGCGCGGACCCGGGCACGTCCGGCGCGGACCCGGGCACGCCCGGCGCGGACCTGGGGGACGGCCCGCGCCGGACGCGGCCGGAGCCATGCGGGCCGTGCGGGCCGTCCCCGCGGCCGCGCCCGGGGGACGAGCGGTCAGACGACCATCTCGTCGGTGAGGTTGGCCTCCGTACCGGGCATCCCGAGGTCGGAGGCCCGCTTGTCCGCCATCGCCAGCAGCCGCCGGATGCGTCCGGCCACGGCGTCCTTCGTCAGCGGCGGCTCGGCCAGCGAGCCCAGCTCCTCCAGGGACGCCTGCTTGTGATCCATGCGCAGCCGGCCCGCCGCCGCGAGGTGCTCGGGCACCTCCTCGCCGAGGATCTCCAGCGCGCGGGCCACCCGGGCGCCCGCCGCCACCGCGGCGCGGGCCGAGCGGCGCAGGTTCGCGTCGTCGAAGTTGGCCAGCCGGTTCGCGGTGGCCCGAACCTCGCGGCGCATCCGCCGCTCCTCCCAGGCCAGCACCGAGTCGTGGGCGCCGAGCCGGGTCAGCAGCGCGCCGATCGCGTCGCCGTCGCGGACCACCACCCGGTCGACGTTGCGCACCTCGCGGGCCTTGGCCGGGATCTGGAGCCGGCGGGCGGCGCCGACCAGCGCGAGCGCGGCCTCGGGCCCGGGGCAGGTGACCTCCAGGGAGGAGGAGCGGCCCGGCTCGGTGAGCGAGCCGTGGGCGAGGAACGCGCCGCGCCAGGCGGCCTCGGCGTCACAGGTGGCGCCGGAGACCACCTGCGGGGGCAGGCCGCGGATGGGGCGGCCGCGCCCGTCGACCAGGCCGGTCTGGCGGGCCAGCTGGTCGCCGCCGGCCACCACGCGGACCACGTAGCGGCTGCCCCGGCGCAGTCCGCCGGGGGCCATCACCACCAGGTCGGAGGCGTGCCCGAAGATCTCCAGGATGTCCTTGCGCAGCCGCCGGGCGGCGATCCCCGTGTCCAGCTCGGCCTCGATCACGATCCGCCCGCTGACCAGGTGCAGGCCGCCCGCGAAGCGCAGGATCGACGAGACCTCCGCCTTGCGGCAGCAGGTCCGGGTGACGGGGAGCCGGGAGATCTCGTCCTTCACCGCTGCCGTCATCGCCATGGGCCGATCCTTCCACGCATACGAAAAATCCGGTCATACGCGGCCGCCAACGACTCGGGATCGTGCCGCGGCCCGTCAGGGGCGGCGACCCGGGCCAGCTCCACCGTGGCGCCCAGTTGCTCGGCGGCCCGTACCAGGGCGTCCCGGTCGGGTACGGCGGCCTCGTCGGCGAGAACCACGTCGATGGTGAGTTTAGGGGCGTGTCGCCCCAAAACCTCCAAGTGACGCTGCGGAGAAAAGCCTTCCGTCTCACCGGGTTGCGGAGCGAGGTTCAGCGTGAGCACCCGCCGGGCCCGGGTCTGGGCCAGCGCGTCCGCCAACTCCGGTACGAGCAGGTGCGGGATGACGGAGGAGAACCACGAGCCGGGGCCCAGCACCACCCAGTCGGCGTCGGTGACCGCCTGCACCGCCTCGGGCACCGCCGGCGGGTCGGCCGGCACCAGCCGGACCTCCTGCACCTCGCCCCGGGTCAGCGCCACGGTGGCCTGGCCGCGGACGATGCCGATCTCCTCGGGCAGCGCGGGGTCGTGGCCGCGCACCACCGCCTCCAGCTCCAGCGGCACCGCCGACATCGGCAGCACCCTGCCGTGCGCGCCCAGCAGCCGGCCGACCCATTCCAGCGCGGCCACCTCGTCCTTGAGCTGCTCCCACAGCGCGACGATGAGCAGGTTGCCCACCGCGTGGCCGTGCAGGTCGCCGCCGCTGACGAAGCGGTGCTGGAGCACCCGGGACCAGGTCTGGCCCCACTCGTCGTCCCCGCACAGCGCCGCCAGCGCCTTGCGCAGGTCGCCGGGGGGCAGCACGCCCATCTCGGTGCGGAGCCGGCCGCTGGACCCTCCGTCGTCGGCGACGGTGACCACCGCCGTCAGGTCGCCGGTGATCCGGCGCAACGCGGCCAAGGAGGCTGACAGCCCGTGCCCGCCCCCCAGGGCGACCACCTTCGGCGGCACCCCGCTGCGCCGGCCGCCCGCGGCGGCCCCGCCGCCCCGAAGCCGCCGTCGACCTGTTCTGATCACTCGCGCCCCATGTCCCTGTGTACGGTCACCGTTTCCACCCCGTCCGCCGCCAGTCTGGCCGCCAGCCGCTCCGACATCGCCACACTGCGGTGTTTGCCACCCGTGCAGCCCACGGCGATGGTCACGTACCGCTTGCCCTCGCGGCGGTATCCGGCCGCGATGATGTGCAGCAGTTCGGCGTAGCGGTCCAGGAACTCCTTCGCGCCGGGTTGGTTGAAGACGTACGTGGCGACCTCGTCGTTGAGCCCGGTGAAGGGCCGCAGCTCCGGCACCCAGTGGGGGTTCGGCAGGAAGCGGCAGTCCACCACCAGGTCGGCGTCGACGGGCAGCCCGTACTTGTATCCGAACGACATGACGGTGGCCCTGAGTTCCGGCTCTTCCTCGCCTGCGAACTGCGCGTCCAGCTTGGCCCGCAGCTCGTGGACGTTCAGGCTGGAGGTGTCGATCACCAGGTCGGCGTCGCCGCGCAGTTCGCGCAGCAGGTCGCGCTCGGCCGCGATGCCGTCGACGATCCGGCCGGAGCCCTGGAGGGGGTGCGGGCGCCGGACGGACTCGAAGCGGCGCACCAGCGCCTCCTCCGACGCCTCCAGGAAGATCACCCGCCGCTTGACACCCCGGCCGGCGAGGTCGGCCAGCGACTCCCGGAGGTTGTCGAAGAACTGCCGGCCGCGCACGTCGACCACGACGGCGATCCGGGCCACGTTGCCCTGCGAGCGGGCCCCGAGGTCGACCATGGTGGGGATGAGGGCGGGCGGCAGGTTGTCCACCACGAACCAGCCCAGGTCCTCCAGGCACTTGGCGGCGGTGCTGCGGCCGGCCCCGGACATCCCGGAGATGATCACCAGTTCGGGGATGGGGGCCTCGCCGTTGGACGCCACGGGAGCGGCGGGTCCCACGGTTCCCACGCCGGCGTGGGCGGCCCGCTTGCCGGGGGTGCCGTCCGGCGCGGAACCGGGCTGCCCCCCGTCGCCGTCCGCCTGTTCGCGCGCGGGTGGCCGCGGCTGTTCGTGCGGCTTCTCCTGTGGTTCGCCGTGCGGCTTCTCACGCGGCTGGTCTGGGTGGTCGGAATGGTCCGGGCCGGTCATGCGCTCTGCCCCCGAGGGTCGGACGGGGCCGCCGCCGGGGTGGCGGGTGTCCCGTCGCTGCTGTCGTCGATGATCTCGCCGGTCGCGGTGTTCACGGCCGGTGCGGCCGGAGCCGCGGCGGCCAGGGACGCGACGACCGTCTCCGCCGTACGGCGGCCGATCCCCGGCACCTGGCAGATCTCCTCCACGCTCGCCGCCCGCAGCCGCTTCAGGGAGCCGAAGTGCTTCAGCAGAGCCTGCCTGCGGGTGGCGCCCAGGCCGGGAACCGCGTCCAGCGCCCCGGCCTTCATGGTCTTCGAGCGCTTGCTGCGCTGGTAGGTGATCGCGAACCGGTGCGCCTCGTCGCGCACCCGCTGGAGCAGGTACAGGCCCTCGCTGGTGCGCGGCAGGATCACCGGGTCGTCCTCGCCGGGCAGCCAGACCTCCTCCAGTCGCTTGGCCAGGCCGCAGACGGCGACGTCCTCGGCTATGCCCAGCTCTTCCAGGGCCCGGCGGGCCGCCGCCACCTGCGGCTGGCCGCCGTCGACGACGACCAGCTGCGGCGGGTAGGCGAACTTGCGCGGCCGGCCGGTCTCCGGGTCGATCGGACCGCCCACGCCCTCCGCTCCGTCGTCGCCGCCGTCAGCGTCGTCGCCGTCGCCGTCGGGAGCGCCGTCGGGAACGCCGGCGGGCGCGTGCGAGGTGTGCGGGGGGTGCGGCGCCGGTACCGGATCGGTCCCCGGGAGGGCGGGGCTCGCGGCGGTCCGCGGCGGGGCGGCGGCGTCCCGCTCGGACGTCGCGCCCGTCGGCTCCGGCCCGCCGGCGTCCCCGGTGATCTGCTCCTCCCACTCGCTGGTGCGCTGCTTCTCCTGGAGGTAGCGGCGGAAGCGGCGGGTGACGACCTCGTGCATGGCCCGGACGTCGTCCTGGCCGGCGAAGGACTTGATCTGGAAGCGGCGGTACTCGCTCTTGCGGGCCAGGCCGTCCTCGAAGACGACCATGGACGCCACCACGTCGTCGCCCTGCAGGTGGCTGATGTCGTAGCACTCGATCCGCAGCGGCGCGGTGTCCAGGTCGAGGGCCGCGGCGATCTCCTCCAGGGCGCGGGAGCGGGTCGTCAGGTCGGAGGCGCGCTTGGTCTTGTGCAGGGCCAGCGCCTGCTGCGCGTTGCGCTGCACGGTGGCCATCAGGTCCTTCTTGTCGCCGCGCTGCGGCACCCGCAGGCTGACGTGGGAGCCGCGCCGGTCGCAGAGCCACTGGGCGAGCGGCTCCACCGGCTCGGGCAGCACCGGGACCAGCACCTCCTTGGGGACACCGCCGGCGCCGCCGGCCTGCTCGGCGTCGCCGGACTCGTCCCCGTACAGCTGCTGGAGGGCGTGCTCGACCAGGTCCGTGGTGTCGACGGCCTCCACCTTGTCGGTGACCCAGCCGCGCTGGCCGCGCACCCGGCCGCCGCGTACGTGGAAGATCTGGACGGCCGCCTCCAACTCGTCCTCGGCGACGGCGATCAGGTCGGCGTCGGTGGCGTCGGCGAGCACCACCGCGTTCTTCTCCATGGCGCGGCGCAGCGCCTCGATGTCGTCGCGCAGCCGGGCCGCCTGCTCGTACTCCATGGCCTCGGCGGCGGACTTCATCCCCTGTTCGAGACGGCGCAGGTGCGTGCCGGTGTGGCCGGCCATGAAGTCGCAGAACTCCTCGGCGAGTTCGCGGTGCTCCTGGGGGCTGACCCGGCCCACGCAGGGCGCGGAGCACTTGCCGATGTAGCCGAGCAGGCAGGGGCGGCCGATCTGGGCGGAGCGCTTGAAGACGCCGGCCGAGCAGGTGCGTACGGGGAAGACCCGCAGCAGCAGGTCGACGGTCTCGCGGATGGCCCAGGCGTGGGCGTACGGGCCGAAGTAGCGCACCCCGCGGCGCTTGGGGCCGCGCATCACCTGGACCCGGGGGAACTCCTCGTTCATGGTCACCGCGAGGGAGGGGTAGCTCTTGTCGTCGCGGTACTTGACGTTGAACCGCGGGTCGAACTCCTTGATCCAGGAGTACTCGAGCTGGAGCGCCTCGACCTCGGTGGAGACCACCGTCCACTCCACGGAGGCGGCCGTGGTGACCATGGTGGCGGTCCGCGGGTGCAGGTTGGTGATGTCCTGGAAGTAGGAGGACAGGCGCTGGCGCAGGCTCTTCGCCTTGCCGACGTAGATCACCCGGCGGTGCTGGTCCCGGAACTTGTAGACCCCTGGGGAGTCGGGGATCTCGCCCGGCTTCGGTCGGTAACTGCTGGGGTCTGCCATGCCACCACCCTACTGTCGTACCGTGTGGATACGGTCTGCGACGAGGCCGCTCGGGAGGGCGACTTCAGCTCTCCGGACCAGGTCGCACCGGGCCCGCCCGGACCGTGTTCCGGCGGGCGCCGGAGCACCGCGGTGGGGCGCCGCGGTGAGGGCGCGTGGACCCCGCCGCAGGGCGGGCCCCACTCAGGCCCCGGGACCGGCGGTGAGCTTGCCGCCGCGCTCGGTGACGTCGACCGCGGGCAGCGGCGCGACCGCCGGGCCCTGGACGACCTTCCCGGTCTCGACGTCGAACTGGCTGCCGTGGCAGGGGCAGGAGGCGGTGGTGCCCTGGACGGAGTCCAGGACGCAGCCCTGGTGGGTGCACACGGCGCTGAACGCCTTGAACCGGCCCTGCTGCGGCTGCGACACCAGCACCCGGTCCTCGCGGTAGAGCTTGGCGCTGCCGACGGGGACCGCCGAGGCGGAGCCGAGGTCCACGGGCTTCGTCGGGCCGTCGGCGGTGTCCTTCTTGCCGCCGCAGGCGGCCAGGCCGGCCCCGGTGATCCCGACGGTCCCGGCCAGTGCCGCGCCCCGCAGGACGGTGCGGCGGCCGGCGGGCGTTTCGGTGGACATGTGTGCTCCTGGTACGGGAAGTGACGGTCTTGCCGTGCGTACCCTACGACCCGTCCCCGGAGCGCCGGACGGCGGCGTGCCGCCTGCCGTCCCTCACCCGCCGCCGGCCGGCGTCGCCTGCGCGCGGGGGCGGCTCCGGCCGCGTCCCCGGCCACGTGCCGGACCACGCGGGCACCGAGGCACCCGTCCGCCCCCACCCCGTGCCGGGCCCGCTCCAGTGCGGGGCGGACGCCCGCCCGGGGGCGGCACCGCGTCACGGGCGGCCCTTCCCGGGAGGGCCGCCGCCTCCTCCGGCCGTCCGCGCCCCCGGAGCCGCGCCGCCCCGGCTACGCCTTCGCCGCCCGCTTCCTCGGCGTGGCGGCCTTCTTCCCCGAGGCCTTGCCCGAGGCGCCCGAGGAGGTGCCCGTGCCCGACGCCGACGTGGCGGCGCCCTTGGCCTTGGCGCCCGTCCCGGCCGCCGAGGCGGCGGACTTGGCGGGTGCCTTGGCGCGCGTCCTGCCTGCTGCCCCTGACGCCGAGGCCGTCTTGGCCGCCGCACGCCTGCGGGGTGCGGGCACCGCCGCGTCGCTGACCGCCTCGGGGTCGAGGATGTCGCGCAGGAACTTGCCGGTGTGGCTGGCCGGGATACCCGCGATCTGCTCGGGGGTGCCCTCGGCCACCACCAGGCCGCCTCCGCTGCCGCCCTCGGGGCCCATGTCGACCACCCAGTCGGCGGTCTTGATCACGTCGAGGTTGTGCTCGATCACGATCACCGAGTTGCCCTTGTCGACCAGCCCGGAGAGCACCTTGATCAGCTTGCTGATGTCCTCGAAGTGCAGGCCGGTGGTGGGCTCGTCCAGCACGTAGACCGTCCGGCCGGTGGAGCGCTTCTGGAGCTCGGAGGCGAGCTTGACGCGCTGCGCCTCGCCGCCGGAGAGGGTGGGCGCGGACTGGCCGAGCCGGACGTACCCGAGGCCCACCTCGTGCAGGGTGCGCAGGTGGCGGGCGATGGCGGGCACCGCCTCGAAGAAGTCCAGCGCCTCCTCGATCGGCATGTCCAGCACCTCGGAGATGGACTTGCCCTTGTAGTGGACCTCCAGCGTCTCCCGGTTGTAGCGGGCACCGTGGCAGACCTCGCACGGGACGTACACGTCCGGCAGGAAGTTCATCTCGATCTTGATGGTGCCGTCGCCCGCGCAGTTCTCGCAGCGGCCGCCCTTCACGTTGAAGGAGAACCGGCCGGGCAGGTAGCCGCGGACCTTGGCCTCCATCGTCTCCGCGAAGAGCCTGCGGACGTGGTCGAAGACCCCGGTGTACGTGGCCGGGTTGGACCGCGGGGTGCGTCCGATGGGCGACTGGTCGACGTGCACGACCTTGTCCACCAGGTCGTCGCCGTCGACCCGGGTGTGCCGGCCGGGCACCGTGCGGGCACCGTTGAGCTCGCGCGCCAGGTGCGTGTAGAGGATGTCGTTGACCAGCGTGGACTTGCCGGAGCCGGAGACGCCGGTGACCGCCGTGAGCACGCCCAGTGGGAAGGACACGTCGATGTCCTGGAGGTTGTGCTCGCGGGCGCCGTGCACCGTGAGGTTCCGCTCGGGGTCGACCGGGCGGCGCGCCGGCGGCACCGGGATGGCGCGCCGGCCCGAGAGGTACTGGCCGGTGAGCGACTCGGGGTTCTCCAGCAGCTCCTTGAGCGAGCCGGAGTGGACGACCTTGCCGCCGTGCTCGCCGGCGCCGGGGCCGATGTCGACCACCCAGTCGGCGGTCTTGATGGTGTCCTCGTCGTGCTCGACGACGATCAGGGTGTTGCCGAGGTCGCGCAGCCGTACCAGCGTCTCGATCAGCCGGTGGTTGTCGCGCTGGTGCAGGCCGATGGAGGGCTCGTCCAGCACGTACAGGACGCCGACGAGTCCGGAGCCGATCTGCGTGGCCAGCCGGATGCGCTGGGCCTCGCCGCCGGAGAGGGTGCCGGCGGCGCGGTTGAGGGAGAGGTAGTCCAGGCCGACGTCGACGAGGAAGCGCAGCCGCTCGTTGACCTCCTTGAGGACGCGCTCGGCGATCTTGCGGTCGCGCGCGTTGAGCTTCATCGCGCCCAGGAACTCCGCGCAGTCGCTGATCGACATCGCGGAGACCTCGGCGATCGAGCGGCCCTCCACCGTGACGGCCAGCACCAGCGGCTTCAGCCGGCTGCCGTGGCAGGTCGGACAGGGCACCTCGCGCATGTAGCCCTCGAAGCGCTCCCGGCTGGCGTCGCTCTCCGACTCCTGGTGGCGCCGCTTGACGTAGTTGACCACGCCCTCGAAGTTCGTGGTGTACGAGCGGTCGCGGCCGAAGCGGGTGCGGTAGGAGACGCGGACCTCGGACTTGTGGCCGTACAGCAGGGCCTTCTTGGCACGGGCGGGCAGGCCGGCCCAGGGGATGTCGGTGCGGAAGCCGAGCTCCTTCGACAGGCCCTGGACGAGCTTCTCGAAGTACCCCTTGGACATGCCGCTGCTCCAGGGGGAGATGGCCCCCTCGTCCAGGCTGCGGTCCTCGTCCGGCACCAGCAGTTCGGGGTCGACCTCCATGCGGGAGCCGATGCCGGTGCACTCGGGGCAGGCGCCGAAGGGCGAGTTGAAGGAGAAGGAGCGCGGCTCCAGCTCCTCGAAGGACAGGTCGTCGTACGGGCAGTACAGGTGCTCGGAGAACATCCGCTCGCGCTGCGGGTCGTCCTCCGGGAGGTCCACGAAGTCGAGGATCACCATGCCGCCGGACAGGCCGAGCGCCGTCTCGACGGAGTCGGTGAGGCGGCGCTTGGCGGACCCCTTGACGGTCAGCCGGTCCACCACCACCTCGATGGTGTGCTTCTCCTGCTTCTTCAGCTTCGGCGGGTCGGTGAGCTGGATCGTCGCGCCGTCCACCCGGGCGCGACTGTAGCCCTTGGTCTGGAGGTCGGCGAAGAGGTCGACGAACTCGCCCTTGCGCTCGCGCACCAGCGGCGAGAGCACCTGGAAGCGGCTGCCCTCCTCCAGCTCCAGCACCTTGTCCACCACCGCCTGGGGCGACTGCCGGGCGATGGGGCGCCCGCACTCGGGGCAGTGCGGCTTCCCGATCCGGGCGAAGAGCAGCCGCAGGTAGTCGTAGACCTCGGTGATGGTGCCCACGGTGGAGCGCGGGTTGCGCGAGGTGGACTTCTGGTCGATCGAGACGGCCGGGGACAGCCCCTCGATGAAGTCGACGTCCGGCTTGTCCATCTGGCCGAGGAACTGCCGGGCGTAGGAGGACAGCGACTCGACGTAGCGGCGCTGGCCCTCGGCGAAGATCGTGTCGAAGGCGAGGGAGGACTTCCCCGAGCCGGACAGGCCGGTGAAGACGATGAGGGAGTCCCGGGGCAGGTCGAGCGAGACGTTCCGCAGATTGTGCTCGCGAGCGCCACGGATAGTGAGTCGGTCGGCCACGCCAGTGCGCCTTTCCTTCGGAAAGTGGGGGGACGGGGGAAACGATGGAGCGTCGCACCCCCAGTCAGCGTAAACGGGGTGGCCGCGGCTTTTCTTCCACTTGTCGGTATCGCGCCACACCCGGACCGGCTTCCCGCCCGGCTGCGACCGCGTACACGACCCTATAGCACGTGCATTCGATTAGCGGTCGCGCTCACCCTCATTCACTCGATCGTGTGGCGCACCGTCCGTCTGTGCGAGACGCCGTCCACGGCGGCCGGGTTCCCGCACCGGCCGGTCCCCGCACGGCGCCATCGCTAGGCTGGCGCCATGGCTTACACGGGAGAGGTCGCCGTCGGGGGCACGCCCGACGTGCACGAGCTGGCGGACCTGGTCGTCACGAAGGTCGCGGTCGGGCCGATGGACAACAACGCGTATCTGCTGCGCTGCCGCGCCACCGGCGAACAGTTCCTCGTCGACGCGGCGAACGACGCCGGCACCCTGCTGGAGGTGGTCGGCACCGACGGGCTGGCCGGCGTCGTCACCACCCACCGGCACGGCGACCACTGGCAGGCCCTCGCCGCCGTCGTGAACGCCACCGGCGCGCGCACGTACGCCGGCCGCGAGGACGCCGACGGCATCCCCGTCCCGACGGCCGCGCCGCTCGACGACGGCGACACCGTCCGCTTCGGGCGCGTCGTCCTCACCGCACGCCACCTCGTCGGCCACACCCCCGGCAGCGTAGCCCTCGTCTACGACGACCCGCACGGACACCCGCACCTCTTCACCGGGGACTGCCTCTTCCCCGGCGGCGTGGGCAACACCCACGGCGACCCGGCCGCCTTCGCCTCGCTCCTGGCCGACGTCACCGCGAAGCTCTTCGACGTCCTCCCCGACGAGACATGGGTCTACCCCGGCCACGGCAACGACACCACCCTCGGCGCCGAGCGCCCCCACCTGGCGGAGTGGCGCGAACGCGGCTGGTGACCCGGCGAGCCGTCACCGCGCGGCCGGAGGTCAGGACGTGGGGGCGACGGGCTCGGCCAGCTTCGGGCGCATCCAGGGGTAGGGGTCGGTGATCGGGTCCCGTCGCGAGCGCACGTCGCGAGCGCCCGTCGGTGCGCATGTCGGGTGCGTATGTCGGTGCGTACGTCGAGCAGGGGCCCGGCAGCCGCGTAGTGCCGCCCCGGCCCGAGCCGTGGGCGGCCGGCGGACCGCTGTCCGTCAGTCGCGCGCCCGTCCCGTGCCCGCCAGGCGGGAGGTCAGCGCTCGCCGCGCATGCGCATGCCGACCTCGCCCTGGTCGGTCTCCCACCAGGGGCGGGTCATCTCCGGCACCGGCGGGACCGGGCGGGCCGCGGCGGCGGCCGGCTGCGGGGCGGCGGTCCCGGACTTCTCGGCCGTCCCGGACTCCTCAACGGCCTCGGCGGCCTCGGCAGGCCGCGTGGGGCCGGCGGACCGGGCGGGCGGTGCGGCGGGGACGAGGCGGCCTGGCGCGCGGCCTCGCGGTCCAGGGCGGCGTCCATCACGGCGGTGCGCTCGCGTTCGGCGTGCCACCACTCGGCGAAGACCAGCAGCAGGAACGGCAGCCCGACGAGTTCCGCCAGGGTGACCATGAGACCGCCGCCGAGCATCTGGTCGTGCTGGACCGAGGGCCCCCAGGTGCGCGGGTGGCTGGTGTACCAGTGGCCGGCGACGAGGGTGCCGCTGGTCATGACGACGATGCCGGGCACGGAGTCGAAGAGGCCGTCGAAGAGGACCAGGACCGCGCGCACCGGGTGGCTGCACCAGCGCGGCAGCAGCTCCTGGCGGCTGAGCATCGGCAGCACGAAGAGGCAGCCGGTGAGGACCAGCTGCAGATGCATCAGCTGCCTGACCAGGCCGTTGCCGAGCGAGGTCGTGAAGTAGGGCGTGAAGTAGATGGTCAGCTCGGAGGCGAGCACCAGCACCGAGCTGACCAGCGGGTACGTCAGCGCCCGCGCGGGCGCGGAGGCGAAGGCCCGGCGCAGCCGCCCGTCCGGGGAGGCCAGGCCGAGCGGGTCGCCGAGGGCGAGGCCGAGGGGGACGTAGAGGTCGAGCAGGATGTTCTGGACGGCGGCGGGCCAGAAGAGCACCCGGTTGTAGACGGCCAGCCCCGACATCGTGGCGAACACCAGCGCGCCGAGGCCGAAGAGGTAGAAGACCGCCGTACGCCACACCGGCCAGCGCTCGCCGGCCCGCGTCCTGCGCCACACCCCGTAGCCGTAGACCGCGCCGAGCAGGAGTACGACGGCCAGTACGGGCCCGTCGAGCTGCCAGGTGTGGAGGAACCGGGTCCCGGTGAGTTCGGGGAGCGCCCGGGGGTCCGCCGTGCTCGCCACGTCCGTGCCTTTCGCGTGGATTCCGCTGCCGGAGCCACGCTAGTCCCCCGCCGGGCCGGATCTCGCGCAGGGGGCGCCGCACGGACGGGTGGCGTGGTCCGGCCCGGGCGGCCGCGGCTACTCGCGGGGTCCGCGCGGCGGCTGCCCGACGGGGCGGAGGGTGCGGACGGCGCGGGCCCGGCGTCGGTGCCGGGGCCGGTGCCGTTCGTGGGATCGGACGGCGGCTCGGACGCGGGATCGGACGGGGCCGCTTCCTGGGCGCCGCGGCGGGAGGCGGCCAGGCTGGTGGCCGTCGTCACCGCGAGGACGCCGACGATCACCGCCAGGGAGACGGGCACCGAGATCTCCGGGACGTGCACCCCGTACTCGTGGAGCGCGTGCAGCAGCAGCTTGACGCCGATGAAGCCCAGGATCGCCGACAGCCCGTACGAGAGGTGGACCAGCCGTTTCAGCAGCCCGCCGATGAGGAAGTACAGCTGGCGCAGTCCCATCAGGGCGAAGGCGTTGGCGGTGAAGACGATGTACGGGTCCTGGGTGAGGCCGAAGATGGCCGGGATGGAGTCGAAGGCGAAGAGCACGTCGGTGGTGCCGATGGCGACCAGGACGACGAGCATCGGGGTGACGAGGCGGCGGCCGTCCTCCCGGACGACCAGCCGGGTTCCGTGGTAGCGGCTGGTGGACGGCACGCGCCGCTCGACCGCCCGGAGCATCCGGTTCTCCTCGTACTCCCCCTTCTCGTCGTCCCCTGAGGCGGCCTCGCGCAGCAGCTTCCAGGCGGTCCAGACGAGGAAGCCGCCGAAGACGAAGAAGACCCAGGAGAAGTTGGCGATGACGGTCGCCCCGGCGGCGATGAACACCGTTCGCAGCACCAGCGCGATCAGCACCCCGAACATCAGCACCCGCTGCTGGTACACCGGGGGCACCGCGAACTTCGCCATGATCAGCACGAAGACGAAGAGGTTGTCGACGCTGAGGGACTTCTCGGTGACGTACCCGGCGAAGAACTCCCCCGCGGGCCGGCCGCCGCCGAAGACCAGCAGGCCGACGCCGAAGAGGGCGGCGAGCACCACCCATACGGCCGTCCAGATCCCCGCCTCGCGGATCGACACCTCATGGGGTTCCCGCCGGACCAGGAAGTCGACTCCGATGAGGGCGCCAAGACCGGCGATGGTCAGCGCCCAGAGGGCGAGGGATACGTCCACGGGTCCTCCGGCGATCGGCAGGTCACGGAATGATACCCGGATCACCAAATAGAGGTAAAGCACGCAGGTGGATGACGTGATCCCGTCCGGGAAGAGCACTGCCCGGGACGGCGCGACGGTCGACCCGCCTCAGCGGGGTCCGCTCGCCGTTGGTTGTGTCCCGACGGAGTTCGACCGCCCGGGCCGGCCCGGCAGGCGGCCCTGACCGGTGACGGGGCGGAGACGGGGCGGAGACGGGACCATGGGAGGGCGCCCCTCACCTGGCCGGATGGCCTTGGGCCGGGAGCTCCGGCCGGCGGCGCGGGTAGGACGTGGAACCGGTGCGCCTCGGGCGGCAGGGATCGCCGGGGCCCTGCGGGCCCCGGGCAGCGGGCGCCGGCTCGCGGGCCCGGGCGCGCCGCGGGCGCCGGCTCGTGGGCGCGGGCGGCTCTCCGACGGCGACGGCTGCCGTCCCTCGTGCGGGAGCCCGGGCGCCGCCATTGGGCACCCGGGCTCCCTGACGGGCGTGTCTACAGGGCGGCCCGGATCGCGGGCATCAGGTCCTGGAAGGTGCGCCCGTTGGCTGCCGTGCCGATCGCGGTCATGGTCCAGCCTCCGGCGCCGCGCTGCACCTTCGCCATGATCTGCGCGGTGTAGGGGCCGCCGCCGGTGAGGGTGTAGCGGGCCAGCTCCTGGCCCGTCGTCTCGTCGACCAGCCGGCAGAACGCGTTCTGCACCTCGGCGAAGCTCTGGCCGGTGAAGGAGTTGACGGTGAAGACGATCTGGTCGACGTTCGCGGGCACCCGCTGGAGGTCGACCAGGATGGACTCGTCGTCGCCGCCCTGGCCGGCGCCGCCGACGAGGTTGTCGCCGGTGTGCCGGACCGAGCCGTCGTCGCTGGTGAGGTGCTGGAAGAAGACCACGTCCACCGGCTGCTTGTCGGCGAAGAGCACCGCCGAGGCGTCGAGGTCGACCTCGCGGGTGCGGCTGCCGAAGAGGCCCCGTCGGGGGGCGGCCTGCCAGCCGAGACCCATCCGGACGGCGCTGAGCGCGCCCCCGTCCGACTTGCTGAGACTGATCTTCTGGCCCTTGGTCATGTTGACCGTCATGTGCTCTCCCCTTCCACCCGTTACCCCGCCTGTACTCCCACCGTGGCCGGCCGGTCCTCCCTGTGGGCGCCGGCGGTGGCCGGGCCGCCGGCGGAGGAGGTCGGCCGTCACCTCGCGGTGCTCCGGCGGGCCGTCGCGCTCGGCCCGTGTCGCGGGCGGCCGTGCCACGGACGTCGCGCCCCGGAAACCCTAGCAACAGGTCAGGGCGGGGAACCCGCTCCACCGCCGCCGAATCCACCGGCGGTGTCCGACGGCGGCCCACCCGAGGGCGGCGGAGGCGCGGAGCGCCGAACACCCCGGCCGCAGCCTGCCGTTCGGCGCCCGGCACCGGACGTCAGGCGACGCCGGCCTCGCGCATCTGGCGCAGCTCCTTCTTCAGGTCGCCGAGTTCGTCGCGGATCCGCGCCGCGACCTCGAACTGGAGCTCCGCGGCCGCGGTGTGCATCTGCTCGGTGAGCTGGGCGATGAGATCGGCCAGCTCGTCGGCCGGCAGTTGGGCACCGGTGTGCTTCCCGCCCGCCTTGCCCGACAGGCCCGGCACCGGCGCCTTGCCGCGCGAGCGCTGCCGCCCGGAGCCCAGCAGCTCCTCGGTGTCGGCGTCCTCGCGGGCGAAGGAGTCCAGGATGCCGGCGATCTTCTTCCGCAGCGGCTGCGGGTCGATCCCCCGTTCGGTGTTGTAGGCGATCTGCTTCTCGCGGCGGCGGTTGGTCTCGTCGATCGCCTTCTCCATGGCCGCGGTGATCCGGTCCGCGTACATGTGGACCTGGCCGGAGACGTTACGGGCGGCCCGGCCGATGGTCTGGATCAGGGAGGTGCCCGAGCGCAGGAAGCCCTCCTTGTCGGCGTCGAGGATGGCCACCAGGGAGACCTCGGGCAGGTCCAGGCCCTCACGCAGCAGGTTGATGCCGATCAGGACGTCGAACTCGCCGGCCCGCAGCTCCTGGAGCAGTTCCACCCGGCGCAGGGTGTCGATGTCGCTGTGCAGGTA
The DNA here is from genome assembly GCF_000745345.1 of Actinacidiphila yeochonensis CN732. Lineage (NCBI taxonomy): Bacteria > Bacillati > Actinomycetota > Actinomycetes > Kitasatosporales > Streptomycetaceae > Actinacidiphila > Actinacidiphila yeochonensis. The sequence continues at coordinate 160,565 of NZ_JQNR01000003.1, forward strand.
CCGCACCTGGATGCCGAGTTCCAGCAGGTAGTCGGTGAGGTCCTCGGCCATCTTCTTGGTGAGGGTGGTGACCAGGACCCGTTCGTCGCGCTCGGCGCGGACCCGGATCTCGTGCACCAGGTCGTCGATCTGGCCCTCGGTGGGCTTGACGACGACCTCGGGGTCGACCAGGCCGGTGGGGCGGATGATCTGCTCGACCACGCCGTCGGACCGGGACAGCTCGTAGGGACCGGGGGTGGCCGACAGGTAGACCGTCTGCCCGACCCGGGTCAGGAACTCCTCCCACTTCAGCGGCCGGTTGTCCAGCGCGGACGGCAGCCGGAAGCCGTGGTCGACCAGGGTCCGCTTGCGGGAGGCGTCGCCCTCGTACATCGCGCCGATCTGCGGCACGGTGACGTGCGACTCGTCGATGACCAGGAGGAAGTCCTCCGGGAAGTAGTCGATGAGGGTGTCCGGTGCGGTGCCGGGGCCGCGGCCGTCGATGTGCCGGGAGTAGTTCTCGATGCCCGAGCAGGTGCCGATCTGCCGCATCATCTCGATGTCGTAGGTGGTGCGCATCCGCAGCCGCTGGGCCTCCAGCAGCTTGTTCTGCTTCTCCATCTCCGCCAGCCGTGCCTCCAGCTCCGACTCGATGCCGGAGATGGCCCGCTCCATCCGCTCCGGGCCGGCCACGTAGTGGGTGGCGGGGAAGACGTAGACCTGCTCGTCCTCCGTGATCACCTCGCCGGTGAGCGGGTGCAGGGTGTACAGCGCCTCGATCTCGTCGCCGAACATCTCGATGCGGACCGCGAGCTGCTCGTACACCGGGAAGATCTCGATGGTGTCGCCGCGCACCCGGAAGGTGCCGCGGGTGAAGGCGAGGTCGTTGCGGGTGTACTGGATGTCGACGAAGCGGCGCAGCAGCGCGTCGCGGTCGATCTCCTCGCCGACCTTGAGCCGGACCATGCGGTCGACGTACTCCTGCGGCGTACCCAGGCCGTAGATGCAGGAGACGGAGGCGACGACGACCACGTCACGCCGGGTGAGCAGGGAGTTCGTGGTGGAGTGGCGCAGCCGCTCGACCTCCTCGTTGATCGAGGAGTCCTTCTCGATGTACGTGTCCGTCTGCGGGACGTACGCCTCGGGCTGGTAGTAGTCGTAGTACGACACGAAGTACTCGACGGCGTTGTTCGGCAGCAGCTCGCGGAACTCGTTGGCCAGCTGGGCGGCCAGCGTCTTGTTCGGCGCCATCACCAGGGTGGGGCGCTGGAGCTTCTCGATCATCCACGCCGTGGTGGCCGACTTGCCCGTACCGGTGGCGCCCAGCAGCACGACGTCCTTCTCACCGCCGCGGACCCGGCGCTCCAGGTCGCTGATGGCGGCGGGCTGGTCACCGCTGGGCTGGTAGGGGCTGACGACCTCGAAGGGCGCCACTGTGCGTTCGATGTCTGAAACGGGCCGCATGTAACCACCGTACGGCGGCCCTCTGACATCGCGCGGTGGCTTGCCCGAGGAAGGGGCCCGGGGGTGCCCCCGAACCGGCGCGCCGGGGTCGGCTGCCTGCTGCTGTCCCGCGTCGGCCCTGCGTCGGCCGTGGTCTCAGAAGAGCGGTGCGGGCAGCACGCCCTCCAGCGCCAGCAGGGTGCGCTTGGTCTCCAGGCCGCCGCCGAATCCGCCGATGCCACCGCCGCTCTCGACCACACGGTGGCACGGGACGACCACGGGCAGCGGGTTGGCGCCCATCGCGACGCCCACCGCCCGGGCGGCGCCGGGCTCGCCGACCCGGTCGGCGAGGTCCTGGTACCCCACCACGCTGCCGTAGGGCACCCCGGCGTACAGCTCCCGCAGCACTCTGCGGTTGAAGCCGGTGGTCAGCGACCAGTCCAGCGGGAGGTCGAAGCGGAGGCGCTCCCCCGCGAAGTACTCGCCGAGCTGCAGGGCGACCGCTGCCAGGGCCTCCGGGGCCTCGACGGCCTCGCAGCCGAGCCGCCGCGCCACCGAGGCCGCCGTCCGCGGAGCCCGCTCCGGCCCGGTGTGGAACGCGACGTGGACCAGCCCCGCCTCGGAGTGCGCCGCGAACAGCGGGCCGATCGGGGTCTCCCGCACCGTCCATGCGACTTCTGCCATGTGTCCCAGCCTACGAGGCACCGCTGACAACGGCCCCGGCCGCATGCGTCACCGGCGAGAACGCCGAGGGCGCGAGACGGCGGCTCCGGGGTGCGGCGGCGCTCCGAGCGCCGCCGGGGCTCGTGCGCGGGTGGCGGCCGCCCGTCTCCGGGCGGGCCGCCGGCCGGTATCAGTCCGTCTCGAAGCGCGCGGCGGCCAGGTAGTCCGGGCGCGGGTCGAGGGCGGCGGCGAGCCGGAAGTGGCGCCGCGCCTCCTCGGAGCGGTTGGCGCGCTCCAGGGTGCGGCCCAGCGCGAAGTGCGCGAAGGCGTTGTCCGGTTCGCGTTCCAGCACGAGTTGGAACTCCAGCTCCGCCGGTCGCAGTCGGGCCGCGGCGAAGAAGGCGCGGGCCCGCAGCAGCCGGGCCGCGGTGTTCTCGGGGTGGGCGGAGACCACCGGGTCGAGCAGCTTCACCGCGCCGTTCGGGTCGCGGGCGGCGAGCAGGTGCTCAGCGGCGCGGAAGTCGATGACGTTGGTCTCCGGGGTCCTCTCCAACAAGGCCGCCTCCCTCGGATCGGCACGAGTGACGACTGAACGTCTGGTCAGGCATACCCAACACAGCCACCGGCAATCGCATTCCCGGCGTTCCGGGCCCCGGCCCGGGGGCGTCCACCGCCCGGCCCGCGGCCGGCGCCTCTCCCGGCAGGGTGTGCCCCGGTCGCGGCATCAGGCGGACCGGGACAGCGCCTCCCAGACGGTCCGGACCCGGGGGGCCAGCTCCTCCAGCGGGCCGTCGTTCTCGACGACCAGGTCGGCGATGGCGAGCCGCTGCTCGCGGGTGGCCTGGGCGGCCATCCGGGAGCGGGCCTGCTGCTCCGACATGCCGCGCAGCCGCACCAGCCGGTCCAGCCGGGTGGCCTCGGAGGCGTCGACGACGACGACCAGGTCGTACAGCGGCGCGAGGCCGTTCTCGGTGAGCAGCGGGACGTCGTGGACGACCACGGCGCCCGGGCCTGCGGCGTCCTGGAGTTCGGCGGCGCGGCGGGCGACGAGGGGGTGGACGATCGCGTTGAGGGCGGCGCGCCGCTCCGCATCGGCGAAGACGATCGCGCCCAGCGCGGGCCGGTCCAGCCGGCCGTCGGCGGTGAGGACTCCGGGCCCGAACTCGGCGGCCACGGCGGCCAGCCCCTCGGTGCCGGGCTCCACCACCTCGCGGGCGATGACGTCGGAGTCGACGAGGACCGCGCCGTAGGAGGAGAGCAGGCGCGCGACCTCGCTCTTCCCGGCGCCGATGCCCCCGGTCAGGCCAATCTTCGGCATGGCCACAGCTTAGAGCGCCGCCCGGCGCGGCCGGGGGCGGGGCGGCCCCGCGGGCGCTACCGCCCGGCCGGGGGCGGGGCGGCCCGCGGGCGCTACCGCCCGTCGTCCTCACGGTCGGCGAGGAAGCGCTCGAACTCGGCGGCGAGGTCGTCCGCGGAGGGCAGGTCCACCGACTCGGCGATCAGGTTCTCGCGGTCGTGCGCGCCGGCCACCGCGTCGTACTGGCTCTCCAGGCCGCGCACCACGGTCACCAGCTCGCCGTCGCCCTCGGCGACCTGCCGGTCGATCTCGACCCGTACGGTGTGCGCCTCGCGGCGCAGCGCGTGGGCGATCTCGGGCAGTACCAGTCCGGTGGCGCCGGTGACGGCCTCCAGCACGGCGAGGGCGGCGTCGGGGTACGGGGAGCGGGCCAGGTAGTGCGGCACGTGCGCGGCGACGCCGAGCACGTCACGGCCGGCCTCGTCGAGCCGGTACTCGACGAGCGCGGCGGCGCTGCCGGGCACCTGCGCCTCCTCGAACCAGGCGCGGTGGCCGGGCACCAGGTCGACGCGATTGCCGTGCGGGGTCAGGCCGACCGGGCGGGTGTGCGGCACACCCATCGGGATGCCGTGGAAGTTGATCGCCAGGCGCACGCCGAGGCGTTCGACGATCTGGAGGACGGCGGCGGTGAACCGCTCCCACTCCACGTCCGGCTCGGGGCCGGCCAGCAGCAGGAAGGGTGTCCCGGTGGTGTCGCGCACCAGGTGCAGGTCGAGCGCGGGCGCCTCGTAGGACGTCCACTGGTCGCGCTCGAAGGTCATCAGGGGACGTCGGGCCCGGTAGTCGACCAGCCGGTCGGCGTCGAAGCGGGCGACGAGCCGGTGGTCGAGGCGGTCCAGCAGCTGGCCGGCGACCTGCTCGCCGGTCTCGCCGGCGTCCATGAATCCTTCGAGGTGGTAGAGCAGGACGGGACCGGTGTCACCGACCGCCTCGTCGACAGCCTCGGCTCCACCCGGTACGTACGCGTACAGCCCCTGGGGGTCCAACACGGTCATCGTCCTCCCTCACTTCTTGCCATCGTCAACGAACAGGCCCGGCCGGTCATTCCCGGCTCCGCCCGGACGCGCTCGCCCGGGGCAGCAGGCCGTCCCGGGCGGGCGCGTCCGGCGGGCGCCGGTCCGGCCGGGGCGGCTCCGGGTGCGGGTAGCGGGCTGCGCGGACGGCGGCTCCGGGGCCGTCGGGGCGACTGCGGAGGCACTCTTGACGGGCCGTCGGCTGGCTTCTACGGTCCCCGGAGACCGCCTGACGTTCATGTCGGCGTCCACCGTTCACGCTGTTGAAAGGTGTTCCGGATGCGACCCCACACGCTCCCGCTCCGCTTCCTCCGCCGCCCGCTGCCCGCACCGCCCGCGCTGTCCGGGGCGGTCGCGGCCCTGCTCGCGGCGGCCGTGCTGGCCCCGGCGGTCCCGGCCGCCGCCGTGTCCCCGGCCGCCGACTCGGTCACCGACTCGGTCACCGGCTCGGCCACCGTCGAGGTCACGACGGCCAAGGAGTTGAAGGCCGCGCTCGCCGCGGCGGTGCCGGGCCAGACCATCCATCTGGCCGACGGCACCTACACCGGCAACTTCAAGGAGTACGTCTCGGGCACACAGGCCCAGCCCATCACCCTCACCGGTTCGTCCGCCGCGGTGCTGTCCTCCTCCGGCGGGTACGGCTTCTACCTGGACGAGGCCAGTTGGTGGACGGTGCGCGGGATCACCGTGACCGGCGGGCAGAAGGGCATCGTCACCGACACCGCGAGCCACGTGGTGATCGACTCGGTGACCGTGCACGACCTCCAGATGGAGGGGGTGCACTTCCGCACCTCCAGCACGGACGACGTGATCGAGAACTCCCACATCTACAACACCGGGCTCCAGCGGCCCGGTTACGGCGAGGGCGTGTACGTCGGCACCGCGAACGAGCTGGACGACAACAGCGACCGGGTGCAGATCCTCGACAACACGATCGGACCGAACATCGGGGCGGAGAACATCGACCTGAAGGAGGGCACCACCGGCGGCACCGTCTCCGGCAACACCTTCGACGGCAGCGGCCTGAGCATGACCAACTACGACGACTCCTGGGTGGACGTCAAGGGCAACGGCTACACGGTCACGGGCAACCACGGCACCCGCACCATCAACGACGGCTACCAGACGCACACGCAGCAGCCGGGCTGGGGTTGCGGCACCGTCTTCCGGGGCAACGACTCGGACCTGACGGGCTCCACCGGGGCGAACCAGCTCGCCGTCGACGTCACCAACTACTCCGCCTCCTGCCCCACCACGGTGTACTCCTCCAACACCGTGACCGGCGGCAAGGGCCTGACGAACATCGCGGTCACCCCCTGAGCCGCCGCCCCCGCGCGGCGCGGTGACGTGCCGGGTCGGCGCGGTCACATGAGGTGATCCTACCGCCGCGGGGAACCGCCCGAGGCCCCCTCGGGAGCGGCGAGGCCCCCTCCGGACAACGGTCGGACGCCTTCCCACACCCTCGGGCACGGTCGGGCGCCGCTCCGGTCCGGAAACGCCCGAAGGGCCCGCACCCCCTGTGGCCAGGGGATGCGGGCCCTTCGTCGCGCGGTTCAGCGCCGGGCGGGAGCGATCAGCTCTGGCCGCCGGCGAGCTTCTCGCGGAGCGCGGCCAGCGCCTCGTCGGAGGCGAGGGCACCGCTGTTGTCGTCCGACTCCGAGGAGTAGGAGCCACCGGTGCTGGCGCCCTGGCCGGCCGGGGCGTTGCCCGCCTCGGCCGCGGCCTGCTCGTCGGCCTCGCGGGACTTGATGACCTGCGCCTGGTGCTGCTCGAAGCGCGCCTGGGCGGTGGCGTACTGCCCCTCCCACTCCTCGCGCTGCTTCTCGTAGCCGTCCAGCCAGTCGTTGGTCTCCGGGTCGAAGCCCTCGGGGTAGATGTAGTTCCCCTGGTCGTCGTACGACGCGGCCATGCCGTAGAGGGTCGGGTCGAACTCGACCGAGGCCGGGTCGGCGCCGAAGGACTCGTTGGCCTGCTTGAGCGACAGCGAGATGCGGCGACGCTCGAGGTCGATGTCGATGACCTTGACGAAGATCTCGTCGTTGACCTGGACGACCTGCTCCGGGATCTCCACGTGGCGCTCGGCCAGCTCGGAGATGTGCACCAGGCCCTCGATGCCCTCGTCGACGCGGACGAACGCGCCGAACGGGACGAGCTTGGTGACCTTGCCCGGGACGACCTGGCCGATCTGGTGGGTGCGGGCGAACTGCTGCCACGGGTCTTCCTGGGTCGCCTTCAGCGACAGGGAGACGCGCTCGCGGTCCATGTCGACGTCCAGGACCTCGACCGTGACCTCCTGGCCGACCTCGACGACCTCGGACGGGTGGTCGATGTGCTTCCAGGACAGCTCGGAGACGTGCACCAGACCGTCGACGCCGCCGAGGTCCACGAACGCACCGAAGTTGACGATCGAGGAGACGACGCCCGTGCGCACCTGGCCCTTCTGCAGGGTGGTGAGGAAGGTGTGGCGCACCTCGCTCTGGGTCTGCTCCAGCCAGGCACGGCGGGACAGGACCACGTTGTTGCGGTTCTTGTCCAGCTCGATGATCTTGGCCTCGAGCTCCTTGCCGACGTACGGCTGGAGGTCGCGGACCCGGCGCATCTCGACCAGCGACGCGGGCAGGAAGCCGCGCAGGCCGATGTCCAGGATGAGGCCGCCCTTGACGACCTCGATGACGGTACCGGTGACGATGCCGTCCTCGTCCTTGATCTTCTCGATGGTGCCCCAGGCACGCTCGTACTGGGCACGCTTCTTCGAGAGGATCAGGCGGCCCTCCTTGTCCTCCTTCTGGAGGACCAGGGCCTCGATCTCGTCACCGACGGCGACGACGTCGTTGGGGTCGACGTCGTGCTTGATCGACAGCTCGCGAGAGGGGATGACACCCTCGGTCTTGTAACCGATGTCGAGCAGGACCTCGTCCCGGTCGACCTTCACGATGACGCCGTCGACGATGTCGCCGTCGTTGAAGTACTTGATCGTCTCGTCGATCGCGGCGAGGAAGGCTTCCTCGTTGCCGATGTCGTTGACCGCCACCTGCGGGGTGGTGCTACGAGGGGCCTCGGTGCTGCTCGTCATTAGGGAAAGGACTCCGGTACGGACAGTAAGTCGTAGGTACTGCTACGCCATGAGCCCGTTTCGTTCCTGCCGCCACCGCGAGGGCCGGGAGCGGAGCTCACGACCAAGGGATCGCTGACAGTATCGAGCGTGGCCTGCTCCGTCCGAGGCGCGCAGGCTCGCAGCGCAACTTGTAGCATACGGGGGCAGCCGGACAGGGTCAATGCACGAAGGCGCACACCAAGCGCGTAGCCCACCGAACCGGTACAAGTCACCCCGCCGCAGGTCCTCTCAGAGAGTACGACGACTGCCCCCATGATCCAAGGACCCGAACCTGAAGCGACCCGGCGTACGGCCGGGGCCACGGAGAGCAGCCGGGCCAACCGGCACTGGTGGGACCGCAACGCCGACGACTACCAGCGCGAGCACGGCGGCTTCCTCGGCGACGCGCGCTTCGTGTGGGGGCCGGAGGGCCTGGACGAGGCGGCCGCCGGGCTGCTGGGCCCGGCCGAGGGGCTGCGCGGCCTCCGGGTCCTGGAGATCGGCGCCGGCGCCGCCCAGTGCTCGCGCTGGCTGGCAGCCCAGGGGGCCCGGCCGGTCGCGCTGGACATCTCCCACCGGCAGCTCCAGCACGCCCGGCGGATCGACGTGGAGGCGGCCGCCGAAGCCGCCGGGCCCGCCGGGGCTTCCGGGCTCACGGGACCGGAGGCGCCGGCGCTGGTGCAGGCCGACGCGGGGCACCTGCCGTTCGCGGACGGCTCCTACGACCTGGCCTGCTCCGCCTACGGGGCGCTGCCCTTCATAGCGGACACCGCCAGGGTGCACCGCGAGATCGCGCGGGTACTGCGGCCCGGCGGGCGCTGGGTCTTCTCCGTCACCCACCCGGTGCGCTGGGCCTTCCCCGACGAGCCGGGCCCGGAGGGGCTGACCGCCGCCGCCTCCTACTTCGACCGCACCCCCTACGTCGAGCAGGACGCGCGGGGCCTGGCGGTGTACGTGGAGCACCACCGCACCCTCGGTGACCGGGTACGGGAGATCACCGCGGCCGGGCTGCGGCTGGTCGACCTGGTGGAGCCGGAGTGGCCGGCCTGGAACACCCAGGAGTGGGGCGGCTGGTCCCCGCTGCGGGGCGGGCTGCTGCCGGGCACCGCGGTCTTCGTCTGCGTCCGCGACTAGGGAAGCGACACCGGAACGGCCGGGGCCGGCCCGCCCAGGAGGGTGGGCCGGAGCCGGCCGTTCCGGTGTCGGGCCGCGCTCAGCCCGCGGCGCCGGCGTCCGCCGTGGCCGCCTCCGACGCGGACGGGGAGTCCGAGGGGGTCGGGGACGTGGTGTCCGTGGCGCACGGGTCCGGGGTGGGCGAGGCGCTGCCGCTGTCCGTCGGGGACGGCGACGGCGAGGCCTGGCCGCTGTCGGTCGGCGTGGGCGTGGCCGGGTCGGTCGGGCAGCCGGGCGTGGTCGGCGGGTCCGTCGGCGTCGTCGGGTCGCTGCTGGGCTCGCCCGTGGTCGGGCTGCTGCTCGGCTGACCGCCCGTGGGGCTGTCGGAGGGGCTGCCGGTCGGCGTGCCCGTCGGGCTCGACGACGCCGAGGGGCTCGGCGAGGCGCTGCCGCCGGCCGTCTTCGTCGGCGACGGCTTCGGGCTCGCGGACGGGCTTGAGGACGGGCTCGGCGACGCGCTCGGCGAGGTGGTCGCCGGGGTCGAGGGGACCGGAGCCGGCGCCGGTATCGTCGGCCCGGCGCTGCCGGACTTGTCCGGCCCCTGCACCACGCCGCCGTTGACGAAGTGCTCGTACCAGGAGCGCACCAGGTCCAGGTACGCGTCGGAGTGGTTGTAGCCGAGGATCGCCTGGTCCATGTCGGCCGGCACCGCGAGGTCCCGCCCGTCCGCGCACAGGTAGTGGCCCGCGGCCAGGGCGGCGTCGTAGATGTTGTTCGGGTTGGCGACGCCGTCGTTGTTGCCGTCCGCGCCCCAGGTGCGCCAGGTGGACGGGATGAACTGCATCGGGCCGACCGCTCGGTCGTGCACCGCGTCGCCGTCGTACTGGCCGCCGTCGGTGTCGGTGATGTCGGCGAAGCCGTCCCCGTTCAGCACCGGGCCGAGGATGGGCTGGTAGGTGGTGCCGTTGGCGTCCACCGCGCCGCCGCGGGCCTGGCCCGACTCGACCTGGCCGATCGCCGCCAGCAGCTGCCAGGGCAGCTCGCAGCCCGGGTCGCTCTTCGCGATCAGCTCCTGGGCCCGCTCGTACGCGGCCAGCACCGTGGTCGGCAGGGTCGCGCCGCCGGCCGGCACCGTCACGGTGGTGTCCTGCCCGCCGGAGCTCGCCGCGACGGGGCCGGTGGGCGTGTTCAACGGCGGCAGCTGCGTCACGTACGGCGAACCGCCGTCGATCGGGGTGCCGTCGTCCTGCTGCGCGGAGGTGGCCGTCGCCGCCGGCGTGCGCCCGTCCTGCGGGGCGCCGCTGGCGACCCCGATCAGGCCCGGCGCCTGCGACGCGCCCAGTGCGGCCATCGCCGCGGCGGCCACCGCCGTACCGGCCGCTCCCCTGCGTAGCCGCCTCCCATACCGCCGAGTTGCCATGCCGGCGTCCCTCCCGCGAGCCCCAAGTACGCCCTTATGGGCGCGACAACCCGATTGACCCTACGGCAACTTCAGCCAACCGGGAACAGCCTGCCGCTGATCCACAGGGAAACAGCACCTGTACACCGTCCACCTGCGGCGACCTTCCCCACGGCACCCCGGCGGCGGTTCGCCGAATTCACCGCCTTCTCACACCGATCCGTACAACCTTCGGGCATTCCCGTGCGTCAGGAGACACCCCGGGAACGGGTACGCCACCGGACCCGTTCGCCACCGTCCATTCGCCGATTTCCGTAAAGCGGCTCGCGGTTCGCGGTTCACCGTTAGCCGATAGCCGCCGACCGCCTTGTCGTTTCCCGGCTGCCCGCTTGCCCGCTTGCCCGCTTGCCCGCTTGCCCGCTTGCCCGCTTGCCCGCTTCATCGCCGACCCCGCCCCCGCGCACAGCCCGGCGCACGCACGCCGGCCCGCCCTCCGCGGAAGGAAGGGCGGGCCGGCGCCGGGCTCGGGCGGGTCCGAGGACCGTCAGTGCGCCGCCGACTCCCAGTCGCGGCCGACACCCACCGACACGTCCAGCGGGGCCAGCAGCGGATAGGCGCCGGCCATCTCCCGCCGCACCAGCGCCTCCACCGCCTCCCGCTCTCCGGGAGCCACCTCCAGCACGATCTCGTCGTGCACCTGGAGCAGCATCCGCGTCTCCAGCCCCTCCTTCACCAGCGCCTCGTCCACCCGCAGCATCGCGATCTTGACGATGTCGGCCGCCGACCCCTGGATCGGCGCGTTCAACGCCATCCGCTCGGCCATCTCCCGCCGCTGCCGGTTGTCGCTCGTCAGGTCCGGCAGATACCGGCGGCGGCCCAGCAGCGTCTCCGTGTAGCCGGTGATCCGCGCCTCGTCCACCACCCGCCGCAGATACTCCCGCACTCCGCCGAACCGCTCGAAGTACGTCTCCATCAACGCCCGCGCCTCGGCCGCCTCGATCCCCAGCTGCTGCGACAGGCCGAACGCCGACAACCCGTAGGCCAGGCCGTACGACATCGCCTTGATCTTCCGGCGCATCTCCGCGTCCACCCCCTCCCGCGGCACCGAGAACACCTGCGCGCCCACCGTGGTGTGCAGGTCCTCACCGGAGGTGAACGCCGCGATGAGGCCCTCGTCCTCCGACAGGTGCGCCATCACGCGCAGCTCGATCTGGCTGTAGTCCGCCGTCAGCAGCGTCTCGTACCCCTCGCCGACGACGAAGCCGCGGCGGATCGCCCGCCCCTCGTCCGTGCGCACCGGCACGTTCTGCAGGTTCGGGTCCGTCGACGACAGCCGGCCCGTGGCCGCCACGGTCTGGCTGAACGTGGTGTGCACCCGCCCGTCCGGCGCCACCGACTTCACCAGGCCCTCCACGGTCACCCGCAGCTTCGCCTGCTCCCGGTGGCGCAGCATGATCACCGGCAGCGCGTGCTCGGTCTGCGCCGCCAGCCACGCCAGCGCGTCCGCGTCCGTGGTGTAGCCCGTCTTCGTCTTCTTCGTCTTCGGCAGGCCCAGCTCCCCGAACAGCACCTCCTGGAGCTGCTTGGGCGAGCCCAGGTTGAACTCGTGCCCCACCGAGGCGTGCGCCTCCCCCACCGCGTGCGCGACCGCCGCCGCGAACTGCGCCTCCAGCCCCTCAAGATGCGCCCGGTCCGCGGCGACACCCGCCCGCTCCATCCGGGCCAGCAGCGACGACACCGGCAGCTCCACGTCCCGCAGCAGCTCCGCCGCCCCCACCTCCGGCAGCCGCTCCCGGAACACCGCGCCCAGGTCCAGCACCGTGCGCGCCTGCCCCATCAGCGACTCCGCCGCGGCCGCCTCGCCGTCCTCCTCCTCGCCGAACGCCAGCTGCCCGCTGGCGGTGTCGCCCGCCGACAGCTCCCGGCCCAGGTACTCCACCGACAGCACGTCCAGCGCGAACGACCGCCGGCCCGGCTTGATCAGGTACGCCGCCAGCGCCGTGTCCATCGCCACACCCGCGACCCGCCAGCCCTGCTCGGCGAAGACCCGCTCCACGTTCTTCGCGTTGTGCAGCACCTTCACCGCGGCCTCGTCGGCCAGCCACGCCGCGAAGGCCCCGTCCTCCGCCTCGTCCAGCCGCGACGGGTCGAACCACGCCGCGTCCTCCCCAGCCGCCAGCGCCACCTGCGTCACCGAGCCCGAGCCCAGCGACCACGTGTCCACCGTCGCCAACGCCACCTCGACGCCCGACCGGGCCGCCAGCCACCCCGGCAGCTCCCCGCCGCCAGCACCACGCCATCCACCGCCACGCCCTCGGCGACCTGCGGCTCCTCCTCCCGGCCCGCCGGGTCGGCGGCGAACAGCCGCTCCCGGAAGTTCGGGTTGCGGAACTCCAGCGAATCCAGCAGCGTGCCGAGCGCCTCCCGGTCGTACGGCTCACGCCCCAGGTCCACCGCACCCGCCGGCAGCGGGACCTCCCGCACCATCTCCGTCAGCCGCCGGTTCAGCTTCACCGCGTCCAGATGGGCCCGCAGGTTCTCCCCCGCCTTGCCCTTGACCTCGGCCACCCGCTCGCACAGCTCGGCGAACGACCCGAACTGGATGATCCACTTCGCCGCGGTCTTCTCCCCCACCCCCGGAATCCCCGGCAGGTTGTCCGACGGGTCGCCGCGCAGCGCCGCGAAGTCCGGATACTGCCGCGGTGTCAGCCCGTACCGCTCCTCCACCTTCTCCGGGGTGTACCGGGTCAGCTCCGACACGCCCTTCGTCGGATACAGCACCGTCACGTTCGGCGACACCAGCTGGAAGGCGTCCCGGTCACCGGTGACGATCAGCACCTCGTACCCCAGCGCCTCCGCCTGCGTGGCCAGCGTGGCGATCACGTCGTCCGCCTCGAAGCCGTCCACCGCGAACCGCGGCACCCGCATCGTGTCCAGCAGCTCGCCGATCAGCGGCACCTGCGAACGGAACTCGTCCGGCGTCTTCGACCGCGTCGCCTTGTACTCCGGGAACTCGTCGAACCGCCACGTCTTGCGCGACACGTCGAACGCCACCGCCAGATGCGTGGGCGCCTCGTCACGCAACGTGTTCGACAGCATGGACGTGAAACCGTACACCGCGTTCGTCGGCTGCCCGGTGACCGTACTGAAATTCTCCACGGGCAGCGCGTAGAACGCCCGGTACGCCAGCGAGTGCCCGTCGAGCAGCATCAGCCGGGGGCGGTCGGAGTCCGTCTTCGTCACTTTCTCAGCCACCCCCCGATCCTCCCACGCGGGACGGACAGCCCCGTCGACCGCCGCCAACCGGCCGACACCCCGCCGCCACGCCGCACCCGGACCGGCCACCCGCGCCGGCCACGATCACCCGCGCCGGCCACGGCCACGCACACACCCAGGCCACTGCGCCCAGGCCACTGCACCCAGGCCCGCGCCCGCACCGGCGCCCGCACCGGGGCCCGAGGTACCGCGACCAGGGGCACCACCCGAACCAGCGGCAATACAGTGGAACCCATGGCGAAGAAGCCCCCCGCGGAAGACCCGGTCCAGGACACGCCGAACGTCAGCGCGCCGCAGCACGCCGCCGCGGGACTACCCGCCGTCGGCCACAGCCTGAAGATCGCCAACGAACAGATGGGCGCGCGCCGCACCGCCGCCACCCTCCTGCGCGTCAACCAGAAAAAGGGCTTCGACTGCCCCGGCTGCGCCTGGCCCGAAGGCGACCACCGGCACACCTTCGAGTTCTGCGAGAACGGCGCCAAAGCCGTCGCCGAAGAAGCCACCCTGCGCCGCGTCACCCCCGACTTCTTCGCCGCCCACCCCGTCAGCGCCCTCGCCGAACGCAGCGGCTACTGGCTCGGCCAGCAGGGCCGCATCACCCAGCCCGTCCACCTCGCCGAAGGCTCCGACACCTACGAACCCGTCACCTGGGACCGCGCCTTCCAGATCATCGCCGACGAACTCACCGCCCTCGACAGCCCCGACCAGGCCGTCTTCTACACCTCAGGGCGCACCAGCAACGAAGCCGCCTTCCTCCTCCAGCTCTTCGCCCGCGCCTACGGCACCAACAACCTGCCCGACTGCTCCAACATGTGCCACGAGTCCTCCGGCACCGCACTCACCGAGACCATCGGCATCGGCAAGGGCAGCGTCCTCCTCGACGACCTCCACCGCGCCGACCTGATCATCGTCGCCGGCCAGAACCCCGGCACCAACCACCCCCGCATGCTCTCCGCCCTGGAGAGGGCCAAGAAGGCCGGCGCCCGCATCGCCACCATCAACCCGCTGCCCGAAGCCGGCACCGAACGGTTCAGGAACCCCCAGACCACCACCGGCCTCGCCGGCCCCGGCACCCCCCTGTCCGACCTCCACCTGCCCGTCCGGCTCGGCGGCGACCAGGCCCTCTTCCGCGCCCTCGGCCGCCTCATGCTCGAAAACGGCACCGTCGACCGCGACTTCATCACCCGCCACACCCACGGCTTCGACAGCTACGAGACCGCCGCCCGCGCCGCCGACTGGACCGAGACCGAGCACGCCACCGGCCTCACCCGCGCCGAGATCGAACGCCTCCACGACCTCGTCCGCGACGCCGGAAGCATCGTCATCTGCTGGGCCATGGGCCTCACCCAGCACAAACACGCCGTCCCCACCATCCGCGAAGTCGTCAACGTCCTGCTCCTCGGCGGCAACATCGGCCGCCCCGGCGCCGGCGTCTGCCCCGTCCGCGGCCACTCCAACGTCCAGGGCGACCGCACCATGGGCATCTTCGAACGCCCCGCCCCCGCCTTCCTCGACGCCCTCCAGGGCGAGTTCGGCTTCGACCCGCCCCGCCACCACGGCTACGACGTCGTCCGCGCCATCCGCGCCCTACGCGACGGCGACGCCAAGGTCTTCCTCGCCATGGGCGGCAACTTCGTCGCCGCCTCCCCCGACACCGCCGTCACCGAAGCCGCCATGCGCCGCGCCCGGCTCACCGTCCACATCTCCACCAAGCTCAACCGCTCCCACACCGTCACCGGAGCCCGCGCCCTCATCCTCCCCACCCTCGGCCGCACCGACCGCGACCACCAGGCCGCCGGACGGCAGTTCGTCACCGTCGAGGACTCCATGGGCATGGTCCACTCCTCCCGCGGCAACCTCCCCCCGGCCTCCCCCCACCTGCTCTCCGAACCCGCCATCGTCTGCCGCCTCGCCCAAGCCACCCTCGGCGACCGCCACGGCATCCCCTGGACCGGCTTCGAAGCCGACTACGACCTCATCCGCGACCGCATCGCCCGCGTCGTCCCCGGCTTCGACGACTTCAACACCCGCGTCCGCGCCCCCGGCGGCTTCACCCTCCCGCACGCCCCCCGCGACAGCCGCACCTTCCCCACCGCCACCGGCAAGGCCAACTTCACCGCCGCGCCCGTCGAATACCCCCACGTCCCCGACGGCCGGCTGCTCCTCCAGACCCTCCGCTCCCACGACCAGTACAACACCACCGTCTACGGCCTCGACGACCGCTACCGCGGCATCAGGAACGGCCGCCGCGTCATCCTCCTGCACCCCGACGACGCCACCGCCGCGGGCCTCGCCGACGGCGACCGCACCGACATCGTCAGCGAATGGACCGACGGCACCGAACGCCGCGCCGAAGGCTTCCGCGTCGTCCACTACGCCACCCCCCGCGGCTGCGCAGCCGCCTACTATCCCGAGACGAACGTGCTGGTCCCCCTCGACCACACCGCCGACACCAGCAACACCCCCGCGTCCAAGTCCGTCCTGATCCGCCTCGAACCCGCCTCGCGGCCCCACTGACACACCACCTCATCCCCGTCCCCTCCCCCTCCCCGTCCCAGCCCCAGCCCCAGCCCCAGCCCCAGCCCCAGCCCCAGCCCCAGCCCGAGAACGGAGCCGACCCGCATGGGCGAGCAGACCAGCACCACCTTCTCCCCGGAGACCCTGGAGCAGTACGCCGGCCTCGGCATCGACCTGCCCGCCCTCTTCTCCGCCGGCCACCTCGGCGAACGCATGGGCATCCAGATCCTGGAGGCGACCCCCGAGAAGGTGGTCGGCACCATGCCCGTCGAAGGCAACACCCAGCCCTACGGCCTCCTCCACGGCGGCGCCTCCGCCGTCCTCGCCGAAACCCTCGCCTCCATCGGCGCCATGCTCCACGGCGGCCCCAACAAGATCGCCGTCGGCGTCGACCTCAACGCCACCCACCACCGCGGCCTGCGCTCCGGCACCGTCACCGGCACCGCCGTCCCCGTCCACCGCGGCCGCTCCTCCGCCACCTACGAGGTCGCCATCACCGACGACGCCACCGGCAAGCGCGTCTGCACCGCCCGCCTGACCTGCGTGCTCCGCCCCTCCACCCCCACCCCGCCCACCCCCTGACCCCGCGCCCTCCCGGGACCAGCGGCCAGGGCTCAGAACTTCGCGCCCACGTGCGCGTCCATCAGCGCCACCGACTCCCGCCGGGCCACGGAGATGTTGTACGCCCTGGCGTGGCGGGCGCGCGTCCACGGAATACCGAGGGCGTCCAGGGTGGCGGTGTAGAGGCCGAGAATGTCGGTGGAGGTGTTGGTGAAGAAGTACCGCGGATACTCGTAGCGTTTGCGCACCCCGCCGACCGTCTTCTCCGTCCAGTTGGTGATCCGGCAGCCGTCGGAGTGCACCAGGCCCCGGACGAACTCCCACGGGTACGCGTCGACGATGTCCTGCTGCCAGGGTTCGAGGGCGATCTTCCGCTCGTGCTTCTTGCCGGGGCCGTGCTGGGGGAAGACCTCGGGCCACCGCTTGCTCGACGCGGTCACCTGGACGCACCCGCGCTGCGGGTTGCGGTACACGGAGCCGTGCGGCCGGACCTGCCGTATCGCCTTCTCGCACGCGTCGGCCAGCCCCGGCCAGGCGTTGCCGCAGGTGATCCGCAGCACGTGGACACCGCGCCGGGCGGCGCTGAGGCAGCCGTCGCCCAGGTACAGGCCGAGCAGGTAGGGGTAGGCGGGACCGTCCGTGCACAGGGGTTCGGTGGCGCGGCGGTTGGGAAGGACGCCGCCGTCACGCCAGTCGCGCAGCGCGGACCGGGAGATACGGGTCTCGCGGCTCACGCTGTTCAGGCTGCGCCCGGTGGTGAGCAGTCGGAGGGCGTGGCGGCGGGTTTCGATGTCGTACATGTGGACGACTCTCGGCGCCGCGACCGACCGATTCGGCGAATCGGACGCGCTTCACCCGATCCAGTGATCAGTCAAAAGCAACATGGGCTTTTGATTTGAAGGCTGAGTGCCCCGGGTCGGATTCGAACCGACACTGTATGGGTTTTGAATCCATTGCCTACTGCCAGTTGGGCTACCGGGGCCTTCGATTCAGAGGATAGCGTACCTCTGCCGTACTCAAACTCTACCGGAGCTGGGTAGGCTCGTGGGGGCAGTATCCCGCCGCAGACGAGGAGCATCGCACCGTGAGCGCCCCCGAAGAGTCACCGCGTCCCCAGGATGAGCAGCCGTCGCAGGAGGCCGAGCAGCCGTCTCCGACGACGACGCGGGTCGTCATCGCGGAGGACGAGGCGCTGATCCGGCTGGACCTGAAGGAGATGCTGGAGGAGGAGGGGTACGCCGTCGTCGGTGAGGCCGGGGACGGGGAGACGGCGGTGAAGCTCGCTGAGGAGCTGACGCCGGATCTGGTGATCCTGGACGTGAAGATGCCGGTGCTGGACGGGATCAGCGCGGCGGAGCGGATCGTCGGGGGGAAGTTGGCGCCGGTCCTGATGCTGACGGCGTTCTCCCAGCGTGAGCTGGTGGAGCGGGCGCGGGACGCGGGTGCGATGGCGTATCTGGTGAAGCCGTTCTCGAAGTCGGATCTGGTGCCGGCGATCGAGATGGCGGTGAGCCGTTTCCAGGAGCTGCGGGCGTTGGAGGCGGAGGTCGCGGATCTGACGCAGCGGCTGGAGACGCGCAAGCTGGTGGATCGGGCGAAGAGCGTGCTGCAGACGAAGTACGGGTTGTCGGAGCCGGCGGCGTTCCGGTGGATTCAGAAGACGTCGATGGATCGGCGGATGTCGATGCAGGCGGTGGCGCAGGCCGTGATCGAGGAGGTCGCGGAGGGCTGAGCCGCGGGGCCGCGGGGCTTCGGGGGCCGCTGTGCGGCTGGGTTTCCGGGGCTGCTCCGGTCCGGGTCTTCCGTTGTGGGGCGCCGCCCGTCCGCTGGGTGCGGGCGGGCGGCGTCGTGCTGTGGGGGCTGTGCGGGCCGTGCGGGGCCGTGGGGTGCCGCGAGGGTCCTGCGGGTGTCAGGCCCAGCGGGTGGTGATGGTGGTGGTGCCGGGGTCGGGGGTGAGGAGGATGCCGGCGGGCTGGTGGGGGGTGGCGGGTGCGGGGTGGGCGGTGGCGCCGTCGGGGGTGTCGGTCGCGGTGGCGCCGACGAGGAGGACGTGCCAGGTCGCGGGGGCGGGTTCCTGGGCTTCGACAGTGATGGTGTCGCCGGTGCGGCGGGTGCGGAAGACGGCGGCGGTGGTGCCGTCGGGGCGGGGACGGCGGTGGTGGTGTCGGTGCCGTCGGCGGGGGTGTGGACGCGGAGGGTGACGCCGTCGGCCCAGTCGTGGGCGGGGTGGTCGTCGTGGGCTCCGAAGGGGATGACGGCGCCGGGGCGGGCGAGGAGGGGGAGGCTGGTGGTGGGGTGGTTCTCGTGGCGCCAGCCGGGGCCGGTGAGGCGTTCGCCGGTGAGGAGGTGGGTCCATTCGCCGGCGGGGAGGTAGTAGTCGACGTCGCCGTCCTCGCTGAGGACGGGGGCGACGAGGAGGTCGTCGCCGAGCATGTACTGGCGGTCGAGCTGGTGGCAGGCGGGGTCGTCGGGGAATTCCAGGAGCATGGCGCGCAGGACGGGTGTGCCGTGGGTGTGGGCCTGGAGGGCGGCGTGGTAGAGGTACGGCATGAGGCGGTGCTTGAGGCGGGTGTAGTCGCGGGTGACGGCGACGGCGGTGTCGTCGTACTGCCAGGGGACGCGGTAGGAGTGGCTGCCGTGGAGCCGGCTGTGGGAGGAGAGCAGGCCGAACTGGGCCCAGCGGGCGAAGAGGGCGGGGGTGGGGGTGCCTTCGAAGCCGCCGATGTCGTGGCTCCAGAAGCCGAAGCCGGTCAGGCCGAGGGAGAGGCCGCCGCGGAGGGATTCGGCCATGGCGCTGAAGGTGGATTCGCAGTCGCCGCCCCAGTGGACGGGGAGGCGCTGGCCGCCGGTTGTGGCGGAGCGGGCGAAGACGACGGCGTCGCCTGGGGGGCGTTCGGTGGTGAGGACGTCGAAGACGGTCTGGTTGTAGAGGTGGGTGTAGTAGTTGTGCATGCGGGCGGGGTCTGAGCCGTCGTGCCAGGTGACGTCGGTGGGGATGCGTTCGCCGAAGTCGGTTTTGAAGCAGTCGACGCCTTGGCCGAGGAGGGTGCGGAGTTTGTCGGCGTACCAGGTGCGGGCGTCGGGGTTGGTGAAGTCGACGAGGGCCATGCCGGCCTGCCACTCGTCCCATTGCCAGATGGAGCCGTCGGTGCGTTTGACGAGGTAGCCGTGGCGGGCGCCTTCGGCGAAGAGGGGGGATTTCTGGGCGATGTAGGGGTTGATCCAGACGCAGATGCGCAGGCCCTGTTCTTTGAGGCGGGTGAGCATGCCCTGGGGGTCGGGGAAGACGTCGGGGTCCCACTGGAAGTCGGTCCACTGGTAGGCGCGCATCCAGAAGCAGTCGAAGTGGAAGACGCTGAGTGGGATGTCGCGTTCGGCCATGCCCTGGACGAAGCGGGTGACGGTGGCTTCGTCGTAGTCGGTGGTGAAGGAGGTGGACAGCCACAGGCCGAAGGACCAGGCGGGGGGCAGGGCGGGGCGGCCGGTGAGGGCGGTGTAGCGGTTGAGGACGTCCTTGGGGGTGGGGCCGTTGATGACGAAGAACTGGAGGGTCTGGTCCTCGACGCTGAGTTGGAGGCGGCTGACGGCTTCGGAGCCGATTTCGTAGGCGACGTGTCCGGGGTGGTCGACGAGGACGCCGTAGCCGCGGTTGGTGAGGTGGAAGGGGATGTTCTTGTAGGCCTGTTCGCTGCTGGTGCCGCCGTCGGCCTGCCAGATGTCGACGGTCTGGCCGTTGCGGGTGAGGGGGGTGAAGCGTTCGCCGAGGCCGTAGACGAGTTCGCCGATGCCGAGGGCGTGTTTGGCGATCATGTGGTGGCGGCCGTCGGCGTCGGTGGCGAAGCCGAGGGAGCCCGCTCCGATGGTGGTGAGGGTGCGTTGGGCGTTGCGGAATTCGAGGTTCCAGGGTTGGGCGGTGTCGGTGCGGAGGGTGAGGCCGCCTGAGGTGAGTTCGAGGACGGTGCCGTCGCGGGTGGTTCTGGCCGGGTTGTCGGGGCTGGTGGTGAGGGTGAAGTGGGGGCCGGGGTCGAGGTGGCCTGCGTGGTGGGTGACGCGGATGCCGATGACGTCCTCGGCGGGTGACCAGCATTCGACGGTGAGCAGGGGGCTGTTGAGGGTGTCGCCGCGGTGGCGGACGGTGCGGACGGGGGCGTGGAGGGTGATGCGGTGGTCTTCGGTGGTGTGGTCGGCGGTGGAGGTGGCGTAGTGGGCGGTGACGCCGTCCCGCATCTTCCAGTAGCCGTCGGTGAACTTCATGGGGTCCTTCCGTGGTGGTCGGGGCGGGCGGGTCGGGTGGTGCGGCGGTGGGCGGGGCGCGGGTGGGGCGCTGGGTGCGGGTGGGAGGTGGGGTGCGGTCAGGGCTCGCGCAGGACGGCCGCGCCGCCGGGGGGCAGGCGCAGTCCGGCGGGGGCGGTGGGGGTGTCGGTGAGCAGGTCGTGGCCGGTGGCGGTGGTGGGGATCTCGTGTGGGGTGTGGTTGAGGAGGAACAGCCAGCTGCGGCCGTCGGGGGCGTGTCGGCGGACGGCTTCGACGCCGGGTGGCAGGCCGGGTTGTTCGGGGGTGGTGCCGGATTCGGCGAGCAGCCGGGTGGTGAGGGCGGCGTATCCGGTGTCGTCGAGGCGGGTGGAGAGGTACCAGGCGGTGCCGCGGCCGTGGCGGTTGCGGGTGAGGGCGGGTTGGCCGGCGGGCGTGCCGTCGGTGTAGGTGGCGATCGGTTCGGCGCCCTGGCTGGTCAGGCTCTCGCTCCAGCGGGTGCCGTGGGTGCCGTCGGAGAGGGGTGCGGTCTGTGCGGGGGTGAGCGGCCGGTGTTCCTCGACGCGGATGCCGAGGGCGGTGCGCAGCGGGGTGGCGGGGTAGCCGCCGAGGCGGGCGTGGTGGCGTTCGTCGATGACGCCGGCGAAGTGCTGGACGAGGAGGGTGCCGCCGTTCTCGACGTAGCCGCGGAGGTTCTCGGCGTCGGCGTCGGACAGCAGGGGCAGGGCGGGGGCGAGGACGAGCCGGTAGCGGCTGAGGTCCTGGCCGGGGTGGGCGAGGTCGGCGGTGGTGCCGGCGTCCCACAGGGCGCGGTGGGCGCGGCGGAGGGTGCCGGGGTAGTCGAGGTCGGTGGCGGGCAGGCCCTGGTTGTCCAGGGCCCACCAGCAGTCGGGGTCGTGCAGGACGGCGGCCTGGGCGTGGACGGTGGAGCCGGCGAGTTCGGCGAGGCGGGCGACGGCGTGGCCGGTGGCGGTGGCTTCGCGGAAGATCCGGGAGTCGGGTCCGGCGTGCGGGACGATCGCGGAGTGCCACATCTCGGCGCCGGCGCGGGACTGGCGCCATTGGAAGAAGAGGGCGCCTTCGGAGCCGCGGGCGATGTGGCCGAGGGTGTGGCGGAGCATGTCGCCGGGGTTCTTGGCCAGGGTGCGGCCGGCGCTGTACACGGTGCTGGTGCCCTGTTCGATGAGGAGCCAGGGGCGGCCGCCGCCGAGGGAGCGGGCGCGGTCGGCGCCATAGGCGGTGTCGGCGGCGGCGTCGAGGCCGGGGGCGGCCGGGTAGTGGTCGATACCGACGAGGTCGACTTCGCGGCCGAAGGCCCACAGGTCGAGGACCTGGTAGTCGGGGAGCATGAGGTTGGTGGTGACGGGGCGGTCGCTGCGGGCGCGGATGGAGTCGCGTTGTTCGCGGTAGGCGGCGAGGGCCTCGTCGGACCAGAAGCGGCGGTAGTCGAGGGTGTGGGCGGGGTTGTGGTGCCATTGGGTGGCGCGGGGCGGTTGGATCTGGTCCCAGGTGGTGTAGTGCTGGCTCCAGAAGGCGGTGCCCCAGGCGTCGTTGAGGGCGTCGAGGGTGGTGTGGCGGGTGCGCAGCCAGGTGCGGAAGGCGGTGGCGGCGTGGTCGCAGTGGCAGACGGTGGCGTATTCGTTGTGGACGTGCCAGAGGGCGACGGCGGGGTGGTCGCCGTAGCGGTCGGCGAGGGCGGTGGCGATGCGGGTGGCGGCCTGGCGGTAGGCGGGTGCGGCCAGGCAGTAGGTGTCGCGGCTGCCGTGGGTGAGGCGGGTGCCGTCGGGGGTGACGGGCATGGCGTCGGGGTGGGCGAGGGTGAACCAGGGGGTGGTGAGGCGGTGGGGGTGGCGAGGTCGACGGCGGTGCCGGCGGCGTGCAGCCGGTCGAGGTGCTGGTCGAGCCAGGTGAAGTCGTAGCGGCCTTCCTCTGGTTCGAGCAGGGCCCAGGAGAAGACGCCGAGGGTGGCGAGGTTGACGCGAGCGTGCCGCATGAGCTGTTCGTCCTCGTCCCAGACGGGCGGGGGCCACTGCTCGGGGTTGTAGTCGCCGCCGTAGGCGAGGCCGCCGAGGCGGTGGGTGAGCCGGGTCGCGGCGGGGTGCGGTCCGGGGTCGGGTGCGCCGGGCGAGGGCGGCCGGGGGGCTGGTGGGGCTGAGGAGCCGGTGCCGGCGGGGGTGCTGGGGGTGCCGTGCTGCGGCATGGTGGTGTCCTCGGACGGTCGGGGCGGGTGTCGGGCGGTAGCGGGCCGGGGTCGGCGGCGGGTGCGAAGCTGCGGCCGGCGGGTACGGCGGGGCGGCCGCCGGTGGGGGGAGGGCGAGCGGCCGCCGCCGACGGGGCGGGGAGCCGTCGCGGGGGCAGGCCGACGGGCCGTGGCCGGGCCCGTGGCCGGTGGCCGGTAGCCGGTAGCCGGTAGCCGGTAGCCGGTAGCCGGTAGCCGGGGGCTCAACGCGGCAGCGGCGCGGGTCCGGTGCTCTCGCGGGCGGTGAGTACGGGGTCGAGCAGGAGGACCCCGTCGGTGGTGTCGCCCTTGATCCGGCGCATCATCAGCTCGACGGCGAGGGTGCCGAGTTCGCCGGCCGGGCCGCTGACGCCGGTGAGCCGGGGCGAGTACTCCTCGGCGAGGGCGGGCGGGCACAGGGCGATGACGGAGGCGTCCTCGGGGACGGTGCGGCCGGTGCTGCGCAGCACGCTGAGCAGGTGGCCGAGGGCGCCCTCGTTCTGGACGACGAATCCGGTGGTCTCGGGCCGGTCGGCGAAGACGCGGGCGACGGCGCCGGCGGTGCCCTCGTACGTGCCGTCGCAGGGGCGGTGCAGGAAGCGCAGGTCCCGCGCGGCGGCGCGGTCGCGGAAGCCGGCGAGGGCGCGTTCGGCGTATCCGGGGTGGCGCCGGTAGACCTGGGAGCTGTAGCCGATGAAGGCGACGTCGCGGTGGCCGAGGTCGGCGAGGTGGTCGGCGCACAGCGCGCCGGCGGCGGCGAAGTCGTGGTCGACGCAGGCGAGTCCGGCGGGGTCGTCGGGGACCCCGATGAGGGCGGCGTGGACGCCGGTGGCGCGCAGGACGGGGACGCGGTCGTCGTCGAGGGTGACGTCCATGAGGATGACGCCGTCGGCCAGGCCGCTGGCGGCGACGCGGCGGACCCCGTCGGGGCCCTCGTCGTTGGTGATGAGCAGGACGTCGTAGCCGTGCTGGCGGGCGGCCATGGTGACGGCGATGGCGATCTCCATCATGATCGGCACGTAGACGTCGGTGTGCAGGGGGACGACGAGGGCCACGATGTAGCTGCGTTTGCCGGCCAGCGCGCGGGCTCCGGCGTTGGGGTGGTAGCCGAGGTCGCGGATGGCCGCTTCGACGCGGGTCCGGGTCGCGGCGGAGATGGAGCGCTTGCCGCTGATGACGTAGCTGACGGTGCTCGACGAGACGCCCGCGCGCTTGGCCACTTCCGCTATGGTCGCCATGGGTGTTGCCCTGCCCCTCGTCTGTCGTGTGCTGGTGCTGGTGGGTCCGGGTGTGCGCGGGCACCGGGCGGTGGTGCCCGGCGGGGGTGGTGCCCCCGCCGGCGCGTGCTCAACCCTTGATGGCGCCGGTGAGCACGCCGGTTCTGAAGTGCTTCTGCATGAACGGGTAGGCGAGCAGCAGCGGTACGAGGGTGAGGACGACGACGGCCATCTGCAGGGCCAGTGGCGCTGTCTCCGCGTGGGCGCTGCCGAATCCGCTGTTGAGCGAGCCGGGCAGGCCGTTGCCGCGGTTGACGTAGGTCAGCAGCACGTACTGCAGGGGCCACTTCTGGCTGTCGGTGGGCATGTACAGCATCACGTTGAAGAACGCGTTCCAGTAGCTGACCGCGTAGAAGAGGGTGATGACGGCGGTGACGGCGCGGGAGGTGGGCAGCACCACGGACCACAGGGTGCGCCAGTCGCCGGCGCCGTCGATGCGGGCGGCGTCGATGAGGTCGGCGGCGGTGCTGGAGTAGAAGGCGCGCAGCACCAGGATGTTGAAGACCGACACGGCGCTGGGCAGGATCAGCGCCCAGTACCTGCCGTAGCCGCCGAGGCCGGTGACCACCAGGAAGGTGGGGATGAGGCCGCCGCTGACGAACATGGTGACGACCAGCAGGGTGAGGATGAGCCGGTGGCCGAGGGAACGCGACCGGGACAGGCCGTAGGCGCACAGGATCGATACTGCCATGGACACCGCGGTGCCGACCACGGTGATCCCGAGGCTGACCAGCAGTGAGGTGCGGACGGTGGGGTCGCCGAGCATCTCGCGGTAGGCGGCGGTGGTCAGGCCGTCGGGCCAGATCACCATGCCGCCGGCCCGGTTGGTGGCGGCCTGGGTGGAGAAGCTGGTGACGACGATGATCCACAGCGGCACCACGACGGCGGCGACGACGAGGGTGAGGACGGCGCCCTTGCCGGTCTGTCCGAGGACGGTGGGCTGTTCGGCCCACACCGGGCGGTTGGGGTTGCGGCGGCGGCGCCGTGGCAGCGGGACGGTGGTGGTGGTCATCGGCGGTACAGCCCGTCCTCCCCGAAGGCGTGCGCGAGTTTGTTGGCGCCCCAGATGAGCAGCAGGGAGATGACGCTCTTGAAGAGGCCGGCCGCTGCTCCGTAGCCGTAGTTGTCGGTGGCGATGCCGTAGTAGAAGGAAAAGGTGTCGAGGACGTCGGCGGCGTTGTGGCCGACGGCGACACGTTGGACGAGGAACTGCTCGAAGCCGACGGACAGCGCGTTGCCCAGCCGCAGGACGAGCATGAGGACGACCACGCCGCGCATGCCGGGCAGGGTGATGTGCCACATGCGGCGCCAGGGGCCGGAGCCGTCGACGGCGGCGGCCTCGTAGAGGGCGGGGTCGATGGCGGCCAGCGCGGCGAGGAAGACGATGATGCCCCAGCCGGCCTCCTTCCACACGGCCTGGCCGGTGACCAGCAGTGCGAAGGTGTGCGGGTTGGTCATGATGTCCCAGGTGCCGACGGAGTGGCTGCGCAGGGCCTGGTTGAGGACGCCTGCGCCGCCCAGCATCTGCTGGAAGATCGTGATGGTCAGCACCCACGAGAAGAAGTGCGGCAGGTAGACGATCGACTGGATGAGGTTGCGCAGCCGTTCGCTGAGCACGCTGTTGAGGAGTACGGCCAGCGCGATCGGGACCGGGAAGAAGAGGATCAGCTGCACGAAGCTGAGGACGAGCGTGTTCTTCAACGCGCCCCAGAACAGGGGGTCGTGGAAGAGCGCGGTGAACTGGGCCAGGCCGGCCCACTGGCTGTTGCGGATGCCGTCCAGCGGGTCGTAGTACTGGAAGGCGGTGACCAGGCCGACCAGGGGCGCGTAGTTGAAGACGAGGAGCAGCGCGACGGCCGGCAGCGTCATCAGAATGAGGGTCTTGTCGCGGCGCAGTCTGGTGCGCCAGTCGAGGGTGGGGTGCCCCTGCTCCCTGTTCTTCCTCCGCCGGGCGCGCGGGGTGCGGCGGTCCTCGGCGGCGGGGGCCGCGGGGGTGTCGGACGTGTGGGTGGGTGCTGCGCCGGCCACGGCTCCTCCTTGCTGTCGGCGCTGGTCGGGGCCGCCCCGGGGCCGGGCGGGGGTGCCGCCCGGGCCCTCGGGTGCCGGGTTCACTGCCCGGTGCCGTACTTGTGCAGGACGTTCTCGGTCATCCACTGCTTGAGGCGGTTGCCGCTGCTGCTCTTCCAGGAGGCGATGGCGGCCTGGACGTCGGAGACCTTCTGCTTGCCGTGGTAGCAGTCCTTGATGGTGTCCTCGACCTGCTGGGCGGCGTCGGCGGTGGCCAGTGACGTCGGCAGGGAGATGTTCATGTTCCAGAACACCGGCTTGTACAGGTACTTGACGTTGGCGGCCTGCCAGGCGGAGTAGTCCTTGGTGACCTGGTCGGCGCCGGGGTTGCTGATCACGGTGGCCGGCGAGGCGAGGAAGGGGTAGGTCTGTGCCTGGACGAACTTCTGGCCGTCGCTGGTGAAGGTGGGGACACCGTTCTTCATGGTGTGGTGGACGCCTTCGACGCCGAAGTTGACCAACGTGTACTCGGCCGAACCGTAGGGCGCCGCCAGGTAGTTGGCGACGGCGAGCAGCTCCTCGATCTGGGCCGGCTTGAGCTTGGTGTTGAGGTAGCTCATGGTGCTGGTGGAGTTGCCGAGGAAGACGCTGGGGGTGGCCTTGCCGTCGGCGGCGAAGATGTCGAACGACTCCCGCCGGTAGCTCTTGTCGGCCGCGGCGCCGGACTGCTGGTCGGCGAGGTTCCAGGTGCCGGTGCCGCCGCCGGCGATGAGGGTCTTGCCGCCGTAGAAGCGGGTCAGGCCGCCGGCGTCCTGCCCGGCGAGCGCGTCGGGGTGCATGTAGCCGGACTTGGCGAGCTTGTAGTGCCAGTCGAGGGCGTCGAGGAGTTCGGGCGTCTCGTACTTGTGGACGAGCTTGCCGTCGACGACCTTCCACTTGTTGGGGACGTCCCAGAAGGGGTAGAGGTACGTCCACACGTCGTCGAAGGCCCACACGCCGCGCTTGGCGTCGGTGAGCTCCTTGCCCAGGGCGAACAGGTCCGCGACGGAGGTGACCTGGTCCTTGGTGATGCCCTTGGCGTCGAGGACGTCGCCTCGGTAGAAGGTGGTGCCGGCGACGATGAAGCCGCTGACGAACGAGGGGATGCCGTAGATCTTGTTGTCCCAGGCGCCGGCCTGCCAGCCGCCGCTGGGGATGGCGGCGAGGTTGGGGTACTGCTTGATCTTGTCGCCGGCCAGGTAGGGGGTGAGGTCGGCGAGCTGGGTGCCGGCCAGGCGGCCCACGTTGAAGTTGGAGTTCCACCAGGTGGGCAGCTGTATCCAGTCGGGCAGCTTCCGGGCCGCGGTCATCGTGGGCACGATGGTGGCGTAGTTGTTGCCGTCGGCGGGCTTCATCGTCAGCTTGACGCCGAGGGCCTTGGTCATGGCCTGGTAGAAGGAGTTGCCGGCGGTGGGCACGGTGCCCCACAGGGGGGTGACCGCGCTGTAGGTGCCGCCCTTGCCGGGGACGCCGTCGACGGTCCTGGCGCCGCCGGCCGGGTAGGTGAGGAACCCGGGGTCGGTGAGGATGTCGGCGGCGCCGTTCACGGACGGGATGTCCGGCTTCACCGAGGAGCTGGGCAGGTAGTCGGGCAGTGCGGCCTTCAGGCCCTTCTTGGTGCTGGCGCCACCGCCGTTGCCCGGCCCGCTGCCGCCGCCGCACGCGGCCAGCAGCGGGCCCGTGGCGACGGTGCCGGCTACGGCCGCGGCCGTGCCGAGGAGGGTTCTGCGGTTGATCTCGATGCTCATGGTGGGCGGCCCCTTCGCCGTCGGGATGCGGGAGTTGGGCGTCGTCACCGCGCTGCCCGGGGCCCCGGGGCGGTGATGTGGGGGGAAGCAGGGAACGCTGGGAGACGCGTTCCGTCATGTCGAAGCGCTTCGAAGATGCGGCGAGATTAACGGCGTGTTGCCGATCCGACAAGAGGTTGAAACGCAACACTTCAAACCGCTTGGCGCCGCCGCGCGGGCGGCCCTGCCGCTGCTGGTCGGGCTCCTGAATCCGGTGTGCGCACGGCTGTTGACAGGGCTTCGGGCGCGTGTCACTTTCGAAGCGCTTCACCATCCGGCCGTGCCAGGCCCGTTGGGCAGGCTCCGCTGTTCCGCGCCGCTCCTGCCGCTGCTCCGCTCCGCCTGCCGGCCCCCGTTCTCCGCGCTCTC
This sequence comes from Actinacidiphila yeochonensis CN732, assembly GCF_000745345.1. NCBI lineage: Bacteria > Bacillati > Actinomycetota > Actinomycetes > Kitasatosporales > Streptomycetaceae > Actinacidiphila > Actinacidiphila yeochonensis. The sequence continues at coordinate 188,928 of NZ_JQNR01000003.1, forward strand.
CTCCGTCCCTTCTCCCTGCCACCTCCAAGGGGTCTGCCACGTGAGCTCCACGCCTGTGCCCGCCGAACTTCCCGTGGACCGGCTGCCGTTCCGCGATCCGGCGCTGCCGTTGCGCGAGCGCGTCGAGGATCTGCTGCGGCGGCTCACCCTCGACGAGCGCGTCGCGATGCTGCACCAGTACGCGCCGGGGGTGCCGCGGCTGGGCCTCGGCCCGTTCCGGACCGGCACCGAGGCGCTGCACGGCGTGGGCTGGCTGGGTACCGCGACGGTGTTCCCGCAGGCCGTGGGGTTGGGCGCGACCTGGGACGAGGAGCTGCTGCACGAGGTGGCGACCGCCACCGCGACCGAGCAGCGGGCCTTCCACCACCACCACGCGACGCCGCCGGGCACCGCGCCGATCAGCCTCCAGGCGTGGGCGCCGGTGCTGAACCTGCTGCGCGACCCGCGCTGGGGCCGCAACGAGGAGGGCTACTCCGAGGACCCGCTGCTGTCGGGCCGGCTCGGCGACGCGTTCTGCCGCGGCATGGCGGGCGACCACCCGGTGTACCTGCGCACGGCTCCGCTGCTGAAGCACTTCCTGGCCTACAACAACGAGGACGACCGCTGCACCACCTCTTCGGGGGTCCGTCCCCGGGTGCTGCACGAGTACGACCTGGCGCCGTTCCGGCCGCCGCTGGCCTCCGGGTCGGCGACCGGTGTGATGGCCGGGTACAACCTGGTCAACGGCCGCCCCTGCCACGTCAGTCCGCTGATCGAGGCGCAGGTGCGGCAATGGGCGCGGCCGACCGGGCACGAGCTGTTCGTGGTCAGCGACGCGGAGGCGCCGTCCAACCTGGTCGACCCGCAGGGGTACTTCGACGACCACGCCGTCTCGCACGCGGCGGCGCTGCGGGCCGGTATCGACAGCTTCACCGACCACGGCGAGGACAGTTCGGTGACGGTGGCGCGGATCACCGACGCGCTGGCCCGCGGGCTGCTGGACGAGACGGACGTGGACCGGGCCGTCGCCCGCCAGCTCGAACTGCGCTTCCGGCTCGGCGAGTTCGACCCGGATCTGGACCCGTGGGCGTCGGTGGGCTGGGAGGTCGTGGACTGCGCCGAGCACCGCGCGCTGGCCCGGCGGGCCGCGACGGCGCAGGTGGTGCTGCTGGGGAACGACGGGATGCTGCCGCTGGACGGGGCGCGGACCCGGCGGATCGCGGTGGTCGGGCCGCTGGCCGACAGCCTCTTCGAGGACTGGTACAGCGGTTCGCTGCCCTACCGCTCCACGGTGGCCGCGGGCCTGCGCGAGGCGCTGGCGGCCTTCGGCGGCGAGGTCGTCACCGCGGAGGGCGTCGACCGGGTCGAGCTGCGGGCCGTGTCCACCGGCGGCCTGCTCACCGTGCCGGACGGCGCGGCCGGCGGGCCGCTCACGGCCGCGGCGGCGGGGTCGGCGGCGGACGAGGACGCCTCCGCCTTCGACGTCTTCGACTGGGGCGGCGGGGTGCTGACCCTGCGCGCCGCCGCGAACGGCCGCTACGTCAGCCTCAAGGACGGGGACGCCTCACTCGCCGCCGACCAGGCGCAGCCCGGCGGCTGGGAGGTCCACGAGACGTTCCGGCTGGAGCCGGCGGCGGACGGGGCGCTGCTGCTGCGCTCCGTCCTGACCGGCCGGTACGCGGCCGTGGACGCCGCCGCCGGCCTGGTGCGGCTGACCGCCGAAGCCCCCGAGGACGCCGAGCGGTGGCAGCGGCGGGTGGTGCGCGACGGCACCGCGGCGGCGGTGGCCGCCGCGTCCGGCGCCGACGCGGCCGTGGTCGTCCTCGGCAACGACCCGCACATCAACGGCCGCGAGACGCAGGACCGCGAGGCCGTCACGCTGCCCGCCGCCCAGGAGGACCTGCTGCGGGCCGTCGCCGCGGCCCGGCCGCGCACCGCGCTGGTGGTGATGAGCAGCTACCCGTACGCGGTGGACTGGGCGGAGGCGAACCTGCCCGCGGTGGTGTGGACCTCGCACGCCGGCCAGGAGACGGGCAACGCGCTGGCCTCGGTGCTGCTCGGCGCGGCCGAGCCCGGCGGCCGGCTGGCCCAGACCTGGTACCGGGCCGCCGACGAGCTGCCCGATCCGCTGGACTACGACATCATCTCCGCCGGCTGGACCTATCAGTACCACCGGGCGGCGCCGCTCTACGCCTTCGGGCACGGTCTGTCGTACACGGAGTTCGCCCACACCGGGCTGCGGCTGTCGCGGTCGCGGATCGGGCCGGACGGCACGGTGGAGGCCGTGGTGACGGTGGCCAACACCGGGTCGCGGGCCGGCACCGAGGTGGTGCAGCTCTACACCCGCGCGTTGGACGCCCGCTACGACGCGCCGCTGCTGAGGCTGGCCGGCTTCGCGAGGGTGGCGCTGGAGCCCGGTCAGGAGCGGGAGGTGCGTTTCACCGTGCCGGCGGAGAGGCTGGCCCACTGGGACGTCGGGACGGGGGCGTTCGCCGTCGACCCGGGCGGCTACGAGGTGCTGGCCGGCCCGAGTTCGGCGCGCACCCCGCTCGTGGCGCGGCTGGAGGTCACCGGGGCGGCGCCGGGGCCGCGCGCGGTCGTGGGGCGGGTCACGGCGGCAGTGGACTTCGACGCCTGCGCGGGCGTCGACGTGGTGGACGCCGATCCGGCCGGCGGTGACGCGGTCGAGGTCCGGGGCGGGGCGGCGTCGCTGGTCTTCCGCCGGGCGGACCTGGACGGCGCGGTGGCGATCGCCGCGTCGGTGTCGCGCACCGAACCGGGCGGGGCGCGGCTCGCGGTGTGGGCCGGCGCGCCCGGCGACGGCATCCTGCTGGCCCGGCTGGACGTGCCGTCGACGGGCCACCGCTACGCCTGGTCGGAGGTGACGGCGCCGCTGGCCGGGGTGCCGGCCGGAGTGCACGACCTGCACCTGGTCCTCGACGGGGCGCAGCGGCTCGCCTCGTTCACGGTTCTCCGGCGGCCCTGACACCGCCGGGGTGCGCCGCCCCGTACTCCGGGGCGGCGCGCGAAGGGCCGGGCCCGCGCCCCCTGGAGGGCGCGGGCCCGGCCCTTCTCCGCGACGGTGTGGAGCCCGGCCCCGCCGGTTCGGGCTCCTGTCGCCGCTTCCCGGTCCTCAGTCCTCGCCGAGGTAGGTCTTGCGGACACCTTCGTCGTGCAGGAGGTCCTGGCCGGTCCCGGAGAGCCTGATGGTGCCGATCTCCATGACGTGGGCCTGGTCGGCGAGGGAGAGCGCGGCCTGCGCGTTCTGCTCGACCAGCAGGATGGTGGTGCCCTGCTCCTTCAGCTCGCTGATGGTCTCCATGATCTTCCGCATCATGATCGGTGACAGGCCCATGGAGGGCTCGTCGAGCATCAGCAGCTTGGGCTGCGACATCAGCGCGCGGCCCATGGCGAGCATCTGCTGCTCACCGCCGGACAGCGTGCCCGCGGCCTGCCTGCGCCGCTCCCCCAGGATCGGGAAGAGGTCGTAGGCCCGCTGGATGTCCTTGGCGATGCCCGCGGCGTCCTTGCGCAGGTAGGCCCCCAGTTGGAGGTTCTGCTCGATGGTGAGCCGGGGGAAGATGTGCCGCCCCTCCGGGGAGTGCGCCAGGCCCAGCGACACGATCCTGTGCGCCGGGACCCGGGTGAGCGGTTTGCCGTCGAAGACGATCCGGCCGCCCACCGGCCGCAGCAGCCCGGACAGGGTGCGCAGGGTGGTGGTCTTGCCGGCGCCGTTGGTGCCGACCAGGGTGACGATCTGGCCCGCCTCCACGGTGAACGAGATGCCCTTGACGGCCTCGATCTTGCCGTAGGCGACCCGGAGGTCCTCGACTTCGAGCAGTGCGGTCATCGGTCGTTCTCCTGCCCGCGGGCGCTGTCGGTGCCGTCGGTGCCGGTGGTGTCCGTGGCGCCGTCGGTGGTGCTCCCGGCGGGCCCGCCCGCGGACTCGGCGTCGGCGTCGGCGTCGGACTCGGGCGCGGCGTCGGTTTCGGGCTCGGGAGTGCGCTCGGGCTCGGCGTCGGGCTCGGAAGTGGGCTCGGGGGTGGGCGCCGTCGCGGGGGGCTCTCCCCCGGCCGGGCCCGCCTCGACGGGTTCGCCGAGGTAGGCGGCGATGACGCGGTCGTCCCCCCGCACCACCTCCGAGGTCCCCTCGACGAGCTTCTGGCCCTGCACCAGGACGGCCACCCGGTCGGACAGGTTGAAGATGAAGCGCATGTCGTGCTCGATGACGAGGACGGCTATGCCCTGGTCGCGGATGGCGAAGACCAGTTCCTCGGTGGCCCGGGTCTCCTGCGGGTTCATGCCGGCGGTCGGCTCGTCGAGCAGCAGCAGGCCGGGTTCGCTGGCCATGGCCCGGGCGATCTCCAGCTTGCGCTGCTCGCCGTAGGGCAGGTTGCGCGCCAGGTGCTCGGCCTTGCCGGCGAGGCCGGTGAACGCCAGCAGCTCCATGGCCCGTTCCCGGGAGCGGGCCTCCGCCCGGTGGTAGCGCGGGCCGCGCACCAGGGCGGAGAGCAGCCCTTCGCGGGTGCGGGTGTGCCGGCCGACGAGGACGTTCTCCAGCACCGTCATGTTGGAGAACAGCCGGATGTTCTGGAAGGTGCGGGCGATGCCGGCCTTGGTGACCAGGTGCGGCTTGGGCGGCAGCACCGTGCCGCGGTAGCTGACCGATCCCTCGGTGGGGACGTACAGCCCGGTCAGGCAGTTGAAGAAGGTGGTCTTGCCGGCGCCGTTGGGGCCGATCAGGCCGACGATCTCGCCGGTGTTGACGGTGAGGTCGACGTCGCGGACGGCGGTGAGGCCGCCGAACCGCATGACGACGCCGCGGGCCTGGAGCAGGGGCTCGCCGGCCCCGGCGGACGCGGCCGGGGCCGTGCTGGTGGTGGTCGTGGTCATGGTGTCCTTCACGCCCCTGCCTGGCCGGTGGCGGCGACGCCGTCCCCGCCTGCCGGACGTGGCGCGGGTACGGCCCCGGCAGCCGGGGCGTCGGCGGCGTCCTTGGAGTGGAACTCCAGCTGGCGGCGGCGGTTGGGGATGAGCCCCTCGGGCCGGAAGCGCATGATCAGCACCAGGGTGACGCCGAAGGCGAGGAGTTCGTAGCGCTGGAGGAAGGCGAGCTTCTCCGGCACCAGGTACAGCAGGGCGGCGCCCAGCACCGGGCCGCTGACCGTGCCCATGCCGCCCAGTACGACGGCGGCCAGCAGGAACGCGGAGTTCGGCGGCGCGGCGCCGGAGAACTGGTAGGGGCTGGGCACCACGCTGTAGGTGACGTGGGCGCTGACGGTGCCGGCCAGGCCGGCCAGGGCGGCGCCGAGGGCAAAGGCGACCAGCTTGACGCGGAAGCCGTTGATGCCCATGGCGGTGGCGGCCGTCTCGTCCTCGCGGATGGCGATCCAGGACCGGCCGATGCGGGAGTCGGCGGCCCGGGTGAAGACCGTCACCACGATGATGGTGATGACGAGCATCAGCAGGTAGTAGTTGGCGAACCGGCCCAGGGTGAAGGAGCCGACGTCGTGCGAGTCGCCGAGGTTGTAGCCGAAGATCGACAGGTCGGGGATCTGCGCGATGCCGTTGGGGCCGCCGGTGACCTTCGGGCCGGAGACACCGTCGAGGTTGTTGACGGCGATGCGGAAGATCTCACCGAAGCCGAGGGTGACGATGGCCAGGTAGTCGCCGCGCAGCCGCAGCGTGGGGGCGCCGATGAGGACGCCGAAGACCAGCGAGGCGCCCATGCCGACCAGCGCGGCGGCCCAGAACGGGAACTGGGTGCCGGACCATATGGAGTACGGCGAGCCGGACACGAGGGCGGCCGCGTAGGCGCCGACGCCGAGGAAGGCGACGTAGCCGAGGTCGAGCAGGCCGGTGAGGCCGACGACGATGTTCAGGCCGAGGGCGACGGTGCCGAAGATGAGGATGTTGACGCCCAGGTTCGCGAAGTGCTCGTTGTTCTGCGCGAAGGGGTAGGCGATGGCCGCGATGACGCCCACCGTCATCGCGAACGGCCGGTGGTCGGCCGTGAGCTGGGAGAACTGCCGGGTCAGGCCGGCCGCGGCGAACGCCCACAGGGCGAAGGCGACGAGGATGAGGTAGCCGACGAAGATCTCGGTGTAGCCGGTGGCCAGGCCGTAGGTGAGGACCTTCAGGCCGGCCGCGGCGACGACGGCGATCACCAGGTACTGCAGTGCGGCGGGCAGCCCGCGCGGGTCGGGCACCGGCAGCGCGCCGTGCCGCAGCCGGGCCTGGCGCAGCGTCCGGTAGCCGCCGCGGGCGGCGCCGTTCTCGCTGAACCGGCCGAGTTCGTAGTACTCGGCCTCGGGGTCCTCCAGCGGGTGGCGGTCCAGCGGCAGCGCGAGGGTGCCGACGAGCAGCAGCAGGGAGGCGACGGCGGCGACGAAGCCGCCCGGGTCGAGGTTGGCCAGGCCGCCGAGCTCCTTGGCGATGGCCAGCACGGTGTACCAGGTGGTGCCGAAGGTGCCGGCCGCCAGCAGCATCACGGGGTTGGCGGACCGGTTGGGCACCAGCCAGCGCAGGCCCCTGACGCCGAAGCAGCCCAGCGCGAGCAGGCCGGTGAGGAGGGCGCCGACCAGGGTGAGGACCTGGAGGCCGCCGGGGTAGCCGTAGACGGTCAGGTCGCCGGGGAAGGCGTCGGTGTACGTCCACGACATGAGGGTGGACGCGACGGTGCCGGCGACGCCGAGGAGGGTGAGCACCCGGGCGGCGAGCGGCGGCAGGGTGACGAAGGAGTCCTTGCGGGGCGCGGACGGGTCGGTGGTGCCCAGGGCGGGTCCGGCGGTCAGCGGCGTGGTGGGGATGTCGGTCATCGCTCTCACGCCCTGTCCGCGACGCGCTCGCCGAGCAGGCCCTGGGGCCGGACCAGCAGCACGACGATGAGGAGCACGAACGCCCACACGTTGGACCATCCCTGGCCGCCGAGCTGCTCCATGCCGGGGATATTGGAGATGTACGCGGACGCGCAGGATTCGGCGACGCCGAGGACGAGGCCGCCGAGCATGGCGCCGTAGATGTTGCCGATGCCGCCGAGGACGGCGGCGGTGAACGCCTTGAGGCCGGCCTGGAAGCCCATGTTGTAGCTGACCTGGCCGTACTTGAGGCCGGAGGCGACGCCGGCGACGGCGGCGAACAGGCCGCCGATGGCGAAGGCGACGACGATGATGCGGTTGGTGTCGATGCCCATCAGCTGCGCGGTGTCCGGGTCCTGCGCGGTGGCCTGCATGGCGCGGCCGGTGCGGCTGGTGCGGACGAAGAAGGCCAGGCCGACCATGCACACGACGGCGGCGACGACGAGGAAGATGTCGTTGGGCTGGATGTCGACGGAGCCGACGTGGTACGGGTGGGTGCCCAGCTGCGGGAAGTTCTTGGCGCTGTCGGCGCCCGGGTACGCCACGAAGACGATCTGCTGGAGGGTCAGCGAGATGCCGATCGCGGTGATCAGCGGGGCCAGCCGCGGGGCGTTGCGCAACGGCCGGTAGGCGAAGCGCTCGGCGCCGACGGCGATGAGGACGGAGACGAGCGCGCCGCCGACCAGCATCAGGGGCAGGCCGACCCATATGGACGTGCCGTGCGGGAGGTTGGTCCAGACGGCGAGCGCGCCGAACGCGCCGGTCATGAAGATCTCGCCATGGGCGAAGTTGATGAGCTGGACGATGCCGTACACCATCGTGTAGCCGATGGCGATGAGCCCGTACATCGAGCCGAGGAACAGCCCGTTGGCCAGCTGTTGCGGCAGGGTGTGCACCGCATGGCCTCCATGTCGCTTTGGGGAGCGGGTGTGGGCGGGTGTGGGCGGGACGGATGGGTGGTTCGGGGACCGGTTCGGGGACCGGGCCCGGCTGGGGTGCCGGGTCCCGGTCGTGTCCCGGGCCGGATGCGCGCGGGCCGCGCGGTCGGTGGTCCGTCCGCGCGGCCCGGGGAGCGCGCCGATCCGGCCTGGGGGGCCGGATCAGCCCTGGTAGAGGCCGCTCTTCACGGCCGTCCACTTGCCGCCCTTGACCTGGTACACCGTCAGCTGCTTGTTGGTGGTGTCCCCGTACTGGTCGAACGAGACATGGCCGGCGATGCCGTCGAAGTCGGCCTTCTGGACGGCGTCGACGAGCTTGGCGCGGGCGTCGGCCATGGCCGGCAGCTTGCCGCCGTTGCCGTCCATGACCGTCTTGACGGCGTTGATGATGGCGGTGGCGGCGTCGTAGGAGTAGCCGCCGTAGGTGCCGTAGTCGCCCGGGTAGCCCTTCTCCTTGTACTCCTTGATGAAGTTCTGGGCCGCGGGGAGGGTGGCGACGGGCTGGCCGACGGAGGTGACGAGGTCGCCCTCGGACGCGGCGCCGGCCACCTTGATGTAGGTGTCGGAGAAGACGCCGTCGCCGCCCATCAGCGGGATGTGGTCGCCGGCCGCCTTGAGCTGCTTGGTGATCAGCTCCGCCTCGTCGTACTGGCCGCCGTAGTACACCATGTCGGCGTGCGAGTTCTTGATCTTGGTGACCAGGGTCGAGAAGTCGGTGTCGGCGGTGTTGACGTGGTCGGTGCCGACGACCTTGCCGCCGAGCTGGGCGTAGCGCTGCTTGAAGACGCCCGCGAGGCCGGCGCCGTACGACTGCTTGTCGTCGACGACGAACGCGGTCGCCTTCTTCAGCGTGTTGAAGGCGTAGTCCGCCGCGAAGCCGCCCTGGTTGGCGTCGGTGGTGGCGGTGCGGAAGTAGGTCTTGAAGGGGCGGACCTTCTTGCCGCTGGCCCAGTCGCTGCCCTGGGTCAGGGCCGGGTTGGTGTTGGCCGGGGAGATCTCGACCAGGTTGGCGTTGGCGAACACCTGCTGCATCGAGGTGGCGACGTTGGAGTTCAGCGGGCCGATCGCGCCGATGACGTTGTCGTCCTGGACGAGCTGGGTGGCGTTCTGCTGGCCGGTGGCCGGCAGCGTCTTGTCGTCGAGGGCCTCCACCTTGAAGGTGACGCCGGGGACGAGCTTCTTGGCGTTCGCGTCGTCGACCGCGATCTTCGTGCCGTACTCCAGGCCGAGGCCGGTGGCGGAGTTCTCACCGGTCAGTGGGGCGTCGACGCCGATGGTGAGCGTGATGTTGCCTCCGCCGCTGCTTCCTCCGTCGCTCTTCTTGCTGTCGTCGCTGCGCGAGCCGCAGGCGCTCAGGGTGAGGGCTCCTGCGGTGACGGCAGTGGTCAGCAGTAGCAAGGAACGGTGTCGCACGGTTTGTCCTTTCCCCGGTTCCGGCCGATCTGCTGAGGGGCCGGAACCGCGCGCTTCATCGGAACGCCGATATCCAGCGGCGCGGTGACTGGCCGTGACTCTAAGGGGGTTGCAATGCCCCAGACAGAGACCAGAGGAAGAGTGTGACTGTCTTGTTATGCCAAACGGGTAATCTTGAGCTTCATTTGAGGTTCGGCCGCGCGGTGATCGCGATTCGGGTCCTCCGCGGATTCCCGGCGGACGGCGCATCCAGGGAAATCCGCACTTCCGTCCGGCCGCCCGGGCACTCGCCCCCGCATCCGCCGGTGGGCTCAACTCCTCTCCGCGCAAGGGGGGTTCGAGCCACTCATGGAACACCGGCCGGACCACGGGAGGACGGCCGCGTTTTCGGAGAGTAACCCCCGAGGCAATATTGCCCCTTTGTTACGGGGCGTTAATTGTGGAGGTCGCGTCGCCGCCGCGTGCGCGCGACATGTGGTTGTTCGGGATATTCCGTGTTTCCGGGATGCTTCGCCTCGGCCCGGGCCCTATGCGTGATCACGAACCCGGTGCGAGGGCATCGCACGGCGATGGCGCGTCCGGGCGGGCCCGGCAGCACCGGGGGCCGCCGCCCGGCGGTTCGGCACACCGGACAACGCGGTCCCATGCCGAGGGCCCCCGCCCGGCTGATACCGGACGGGGCCCTCGGGTGGGAGCGGCGGAGCGGGTCAGTCCCGCCGGGGGCGGGGCGCGTCGTCCTCGCCGATGTGGTGGACACGCACCATGTTGGTGGTCCCGGACATGGCGGGCGGCGAACCGGCGGTGATGACGACCATGTCGCCCTTCTTGCAGCGGCCGATGCGCAGCAGCTCCTCGTCGACCTGCTGGACCATCTCGTCGGTGGTCTGCACGGTCGGGCCGAGGAAGGTCTCCACGCCCCAGGTGAGGCTGAGCTGCGAGCGGGTGGCCGGCTCGGGGGTGAAGGCGAGCACCGGGATCGGCGAGCGGTAGCGGGACAGCCGGCGCGCGGTGTCACCGGACTGGGTGAACGCCACCAGGTAGGTGGCGCCGAGGAAGTCGCCCATCTCCGCGGCGGCCCGGGCCACGGCGCCGCCCTGGGTGCGCGGCTTGCCGTCCTCGGTCAGCGGCGGCAGCCCGGCCGCCAGCACGTCCTCCTCCGCCGCGGCGACGATCCGGGACATGGTCTTGACCGTCTCGACGGCGTGCTTGCCGACGCTGGTCTCACCGGAGAGCATCACCGCGTCGGTGCCGTCGATGACGGCGTTGGCCACGTCGGACGCCTCGGCGCGGGTGGGGCGGGAGTTGTCGATCATCGAGTCGAGCATCTGGGTGGCGACGATGACCGGCTTGGCGTTGCGCCGGGCGAGCGCGACGGCGCGCTTCTGCACCATCGGCACGGCCTCCAGCGGCATCTCCACGCCCAGGTCGCCGCGGGCGACCATGATGCCGTCGAAGGCGTCGACGATCTCCTCCAGGTTCTCCACCGCCTGCGGCTTCTCCACCTTGGCGATGACCGGGACCCGGCGGCCCTCCTCCTCCATGACGCGCACCACGTCGTCCATGTCGCGCGCGCTGCGCACGAACGACAGCGCGATCACGTCGGCGCCGGTGCGCAGCGCCCAGCGCAGGTCGCGCACGTCCTTGTCGGACAGGGCGGGCACCGACACGGCGACGCCGGGCAGGTTGAGGCCCTTGTGGTCGGAGATCCAGCCGCCCTCGATGACCAGGGTGTGGACCCGGGGGCCCTCGACGCCGGTCACCTCCAGGGTGACCCGGCCGTCGTCGACCAGGATCCGCTCGCCGCGCGCCACGTCGGCGGCCAGGCCCTTGTACGTGGTGCCGCAGGCGCGCTGGTCGCCCTCGATGTCGTCGACGCTGATGGTGAACTCGTCGCCGCGTTCGAGGAGTACGGGGCCCTCGCCGAAGTGCCCCAGCCTGATCTTCGGGCCCTGGAGGTCCGCGAGCACCCCGACGCTGCGGCCGCTCTCGTCGGCCGCCTTCCGGACCCGTCGGTAGCGGTCCTCGTGCTCGGCGTAGCTGCCATGGCTCAGGTTCAGCCGGGCTACGTCCATTCCGGCCTCGACCAGTGCCTTGATCTGGTCGTACGAGTCGGTGGCGGGGCCCAGGGTGCAGACAATTTTGGCTCGGCGCATGTGTCGAGCGTATGACTTACCGGTTGGTAGGGATGGCGATGACGGCAACAGTCCAACGACGTCTGGATTAAAGCTTGTTGACAAACGCAGATGTGGGCGCTAATCCGCTCGGATGAGCGCATCCGGCGCGGTCGGGTGACTCCGCGCCACCCGGACAGCGTCCGGCCGCCCGCCCGGACCCGGCCACCGAAGGACCCCGCGGCGCCCCGCCGGGCCGCACCCCGCGGCGCCCCCGCCGCACCCGCCACGCCGCGCCAGACTGCTCCGCCGCAGGCCGGAGGGGGTGCCGAGGTGAGCCATCGGACCAGGCCGCGCGGTCCGCCGCCGACCGCCGGGGTGGCCTCGGACCCCCCTCTTGGGCCATGATCTACGCGCGTTGTCATGCACGGGCACACGCGACACCGATCCCAGGAGTTTGGAATGCCGCTCAACCGCAGGGACTTCATCAACCGCTCGGCGGCCACCGGCGCCGGCGTGGCACTGGCCGGCGGCGCCGGCGCGGCGCTCGCGCCGCAGGCGCAGGCCGACGACCGGCACCGCGGTGGCGGCCACGGCCACGAGCACGGCCCGACCACCTTCAGCCTGCGCGTGCTGGGCACCACGGACCTGCACGGACACGCTCTGAACTGGGACTACTTCACCGACGCCGAGTACGACGACGCCACCCACAACGACGTCGGCCTGGCCAAGATCGCCACTCTGGTGGAGCAGGCCCGCGCCGAGAAGGGCCACGACCGCACCCTCCTCGTCGACGCCGGCGACATCATCCAGGGCACCCAGCTCTCCTACTACTACGCGCGGGTGGAGCCGATCAGCGGCCGCCGCGGCGGCCCGCAGCACCCGATGGCGCTGGCCATGAACCACATGCGCTACGACGCGGCGGCCCTGGGCAACCACGAGTTCAACTACGGCATCCCGCTGCTGCGCGCCTTCCAGGAGCAGTGCGACTTCCCGCTGCTGGCCGCCAACGCGGTGGACGCCACCACCCTCAAGCCGGCCTTCCCGCCCTACCTGGTCAAGGAGGTGAAGGTGCCGGGCGGCCCGAGCGTCAAGATCGGCATCCTCGGCCTGACCAACCCCGGCATCGCGGTGTGGGACAAGGCCAACGTGCAGGGGCAGCTGGCCTTCCCCGGCCTGGTCGAGCAGGCGAAGCACTACGTGCCGAAGCTGCGCGCGATGGGCTGCGACGTGGTCTTCTGCACCGACCACTCCGGCCTGGACGGCTCCACCTCGTACGGCGACGCGATCCCCTACCCGGAGAACGCCTCCTCCCTGGTGGCCGCCCAGGTGCCCGGAATCGACGCGATCCTGGTCGGCCACACCCACGTCGAGCGCCCGCAGACGCTGGTGGTCAACGAGGAGACCGGCAAGACGGTGGTGCTGTCCGAGCCGCTGATGTGGGGCATGCGGCTGAGCGTCTTCGACATCGACCTGGAGCTGCGCCACGGCCGCTGGGAGGTCACCTCGGTCACGGCGGGCGTGCGCAACGCCAACACCGTCGCGGAGGACCCGGAGGTCGCCCGCCTGGTGCGCACCGAGCACCAGAAGGTCGTCTCCTACGTCAACCAGGTCATCGGCACCTGCGCGGAGGAGATGAGCGCGGCGGAGTCGACGTACAAGGACACCCCGATCATCGACTTCCTCAACCTGGTGCAGTCCGACACGGTGTCCGCCGCGCTGGCCGGCACCGCGTACGCGGACCTGCCGGTGCTGTCCGAGGCGTCGCCGTTCTCCCGTACCGCCTCCATCCCGGCCGGACAGGTCAGCCTGCGCGACGTGGCGGGCCTGTACGTCTACGAGAACACCCTGGACGCCAAGCTGCTGACGGGCGCGCAGGTCAAGGACTACCTGGAGTGGTCCGCGACGTACTTCAACCAGACCGCGCCGGACGCCCCGGTGGACCTGTCGGCGATCACCAACGCGAACAACACGCCGGACTACAGCTACGACGTGCTCAGCGGCGTCTCCTACGACATCGACATCGCCCAGCCGGCCGGCTCGCGGATCACCAACCTCACGCACGGCGGCCAGCCGGTCGACCCGGACGCGCAGTTCGTGCTGGCGGTGAACAACTACCGGTCCAGCGGCGGCAGCAACTACCCGCACGTGGCGACGGCGAAGTCGGTGTGGTCCAACTCCGACGAGATCCGCAACACGATCATCGCCTGGGTGCAGGCGCACGGCACGATCGACCCCTCCACCTTCGGCGGCGACGTGTGGCGGCTCACCCGTGACGGAGTTCCGCTGTTCGCGTAGGGACCTGGCCGGCGGCGCCTCCCCCGGGGCCCGGCCCCTGGGGGCCGCCGGTGAGCCCGAACGTCGTGAAGGCGGTCCTGGCCGGCAGCGGATAGTGCTCCGTGCCGGTCAGCGCCGCCGTCAGGTCGTTGAGCACGACCGCGGAGCGCCAGGCGGCCAGCCCCAGGTCGGGGGTGCCCACCCCGTGGGTGTGCCGCTCGGCGTTCTGCACGTAGATCCGGCCCGTCACCGAGCGGTCCAGCCGCAGCCGGTGCCGGCTGTCGACCAGGGGCCGGCCGGCGTCGTCCCGCCGCAGCAGGGTGTCGAGCGGGCCGAGCAGCCGGTCCAGCGGCCGCTCCCGGTAGCCGGTGGCCAGCACCACCGCGGAGGTGGTCAGCCGGGTACGGGTGCTCTGGTCGGCGTGCTCCAGGTGCAGCTCGATGCTCTGGGTGCCCAGCCGCCCGGCGGTGCGCACCGACACCCCGGGGGTGAGCACGGCGTCGGGCCAGCCTCCGTCCAGGGTGCGGCGGTAGAGCTCGTCGTGGACGGCGGCGATGGTCTCGGCGTCGATCCCCTTGTACAACTGCCACTGGGCGGGCAGCAGCCGGTCCCGCACCGGCTCGGCCAGGCCGTGGAAGTAGCGGGTGTAGTCGGGGGTGAAGTGCTCCAGGCCGAGCTTGCTGTACTCCATGGGCGCGAACGCGGGGCTGCGGGTGATCCAGGTGATCCGCTCCCGGCCGGGCGGGCGGTTGCGCAGCAGGTCGAGGAAGACCTCGGCGCCGGACTGTCCGGAGCCGACGACGGTGACGTGCTCGGCGGCCAGCAGCCGCTCCCGCTCGCCCAGGTAGTGCGCGGAGTGCACCACCGGCACGGTCGGCGTCTCGGCGAGCGGGCGCAGCGGCTCGGGCACGTACGGTTCGGTGCCGACGCCGAGGACCAGGTTCCGGGCGTAGCTGCGGGCCAGCGCCTCGGCCTGGCCGTGCGCGTCGACGTGGGTGTGGTCGACCTCGAAGCAGCCGCGCGCGGCGTTCCAGCGCACCGCGTCGACCTGCTGCCCGAAGTGGGTGCTGGGCAGCGACTCGGCGACCCAGCGGCAGTAGGCGTCGTACTCGGCGCGGTGGATGTGGAAGCGCTCGGCGAAGTAGAAGGGGAAGAGCCGCTCCCGGGACTTCAGCCAGTTCAGGAACGTCCAGGGGCTGGCCGGGTCGACGAGCGTGACCAGGTCGGCAAGGAACGGCACCTGGAGGGTGGCGCCCTCCACCAGCAGCCCGGGGTGCCAGTGGAAGGCGGCCCGCTGGTCGTAGAAGGCGGCCGTCAGCCCGGGGACGCCGTCGGCGAGGGCGGCGAGCGAGAGGTTGAACGGCCCGACGCCGACCCCGATCAGGTCGAACGGCTCCTCCCCCGCCGGCGCGGGGGGCGCGTCCTGGCCGGGGGCGGGCGCTGGCCCGGCCGTCCCGGGCGCGGATACCGGTGCGGCGGCGTCGCGCGGGCCCGGCACCCGGGCGGCGGGCGCCCCGGTGGCGGGAGTCCCCGGGGCTCCCGGTGCCTGCGGCTCCGGCACGGCCGCGGCGAGCTCGGCGACCGCCCCGCCCTGCGCGGGAACGAGGGCGGCGGGCGGGGGGACGTACGGCGGGGTGGCCGGCACGGGCGGGACGACGGCCGGGAGGGGCGCAGGTGCTCCCGGGCCGGGGCCCAGCGCGGGCACGGGCACGGGCGCGAGTACGGGGACGGGCACGGGCATGGGCGCGAGTACGGGGACGGGCACGGGCATGGGCCCGGCCGCCGGCACGGGGACCGGCACCGGCGCGAGTACGGGCACCGGCTCGGCCCGCGGCGGGCTCAGCGGCGGGGCAAGGCGGGGGTCGGGCGGCTGCGGCGGGGCGAGGCGGGGGTCGGGCGGCTGCGGCGGCGCGGGGTGAGCGGCACCCGGCCCGTACGCGGGCTGCGGCTGGAGCGGTCCGGCGGCGGGGTGCGGCGGGTACGGGTGGGGCTCTTCGTTCATCGGGACGTGGTGCCTTCCGTGGTGAGCTTCAGCAACATGTCGAGGTCGTCCGGGCGCAGGTGCGGGTTGAGCACGGTGGCCTTGAGCCAGAGCCGGCCGCCGGCGCCGGCCCGGCCCAGCACGGCCCGTCCCTCGTGCATCAGGCGGCGGCGCAGTTCGGCGGTCTGCTCGTCGGTGGCGCCGGCCGGGCGGAAGAGCACCGTGCTGATCGTGGGCGGCCCGTGCAGCTCCAGCGCCGGGTGCGCGTCCACCCGGACGGCCAGGTCGACGGCCAGGTCGCAGACGGCGTCGACGAGGGCGGCGATCCCGTCGCGGCCCAGCGCCCGCAGCGTGACGGCGATCTTCAGCACGTCGGGGCGGCGGCTGGTGCGCAGGGACCGCCCGAGCAGGTCGGGCAGCCCGGCGTCGGTGTCGTCGTCGGCGTTGAGGTAGTCGGCGGTGTGCTCCAGGGGGCGGAGCGCGGTGTGGTCGGGCACCGCGAGCACTCCGGCGGCCACCGGCTGCCAGCCCAGCTTGTGCAGGTCGAAGCCGACGGAGACGGCCGACTGCACGCCGTCGAGCTTCGCCGCCTCGCGGCTGCTGAACAGCAGCGGCCCGCCGTAGGCCGCGTCGACGTGGAGTTCGGCCCCCCGCGCCCCGGTGACCTGCGCGATCGCGAGCAGCGGGTCGATCGCGCCGCTGTCGGTGGTGCCCGCGGTGGCCACGACCAGCGGCCGGCCGGGCAGCCCGTCGAGGGTGCCGGCCAGCCGGCCCGGGTCCAGCACGCCCCCTGGGGTGTCGAGCACGATCGGCTGGGGCAGGCCGAGCAGCCAGGCGGCCCGCAGCACGCTGTGGTGGGCGTTGGCCCCGCACACCACCTGGACGCGGGGGCCGCCGGCCGCGCGCTCGCGGGCCAGCAGCAGCGCGAGCTGGTTGGACTCGGTGCCGCCGGTGGTGATCAGCGCGTCGGGCGCGGGCAGGTCGGGGTAGACGAGGGCGGCGAGCGCGGCCGTCACCCGCGCCTCCAGGGCGCTGGCCGCCGGGGCCTGGTCCCAGGAGTCCAGCGACGGGTTGAGCGCGGACGCGGCCAGGTCCGCCGCGGCGGCCACGGCCAGCGGCGGGCAGTGCAGGTGGGCCGCGCACAGCGGCTCGGCCGGATCGGCCGAACCCACCGCCATGGCGTGCACGAGCGTGGACAGCGCCTCGTGGTCGCCGCTGCCGCTGCGCGGCAGCACCTCGGGCAGTACCTCGCCGATCCGCTCGGCGACCGCTCCCGGCCCCCGGCCGGCAGCGGACCGCGCCGCTCCCGGCCGCCGCTGTCCAGCGCCGCGCAGACGGTCTCCAGCAGCGGCCGCAGCGCCTGGCCGCCCGCACGTCCTGCGGCGAGTACGGGCATCGGCATGGGCGTTCCTCACAGACCAGCGCTCACGAAAACGGACGCTCTGCTCAACGACCGTGACCCCGAAGGGGTACGTGGGGGCGCGCACCTCGCGCTCCGCGCCCCGTCCGGGAGGACGGCTCCCCCGCCGACCGGCTCCGGCGGACCATCGGGGTTCCCCGTGCCGTCCCCCCGGGCCGTCCCCATGCCGTTCCGCGCGCCGTCCCCGCGCCTCCGCCGCAGGCGCGTATGTCCCGCCCCTGTCCGCGCGCTGCGGTCGGTGACCTCGCGGCGCGACGCGGTCGCGGAGCCGGGGAGGGCGGGGAGGGCGAGCGCAGGAGGGCTCGGCGCCCGCTGCCGTTCGGTGCCCTCGACCCGTACCGACCACAGTCGGCGTACCAAACATCCGTGCCGCTCCAGAGCCCTCATAGCGAACACTATTGATGTTCTTTTTGTTCGATATTACGTTTGCTATCTGTTGCGTCCGACCTTCCGGGGGCCCACCTTGTCGCCTGTACTCGCCGCGGCGGAGGCCGCGCCCGCACCGTCCGTGCTGCGCACGGTGTGGGACTCGCCGCTGTACCGCGGCGCGACCGTCGCGCTGTTCCTGTCCGGGCTCGGTGCCTCCGCCGCCGCCCCCCAGATCACCCTGTTCCTCGTGGACGACCTGCACGTCTCACTGACCACGGCCGGGCTGTACTACCTCACGAACGTCACCGCCCCGGTCGCCGGATACCTCATCGGTGCCCGTTCGGACCGCACCGGCAGACGGCTCGGACTGTTCCGGCTGTGCGCCGTGGCAGGGTTCCTCGGCTGGTGCGCCATGGCCCTGGCGGACCGGGCGTGGATGCCGTTCGTGATCAGCGCCGTGGTCCTGGCCTTCGCCGGCGGCGCCGGGTCCCAGCTTTTCGCCGCGGTCCACGACGATCTGGAGACCGCCGCCGGCCCGGTCGGCGACGGCGTCGTCTCGGTCGTGCGCATGGCGCTGACCGCCGGGTGGATCGTGGGCCCGGTGGCGGGCTCGCTGCTGGCCACCGCCGCCGGACCGCGCGCGATGCTCGCGGCCACCGGACTGTGCACCCTGGCGCAGGTCGTCCCTATGGGCTTCGCGCGAGCCCGCTCGGCCGGAGCGCGGGCCGAGGAGGCGCCCGGGGCGCCGGCCGGGCCGCGCGTGGGGGTGCGGCGCATGCTGCCCCTGCTCGCCTTCACCGGCCTGTACGTGCTCGTCTACGCGGGAGAGCCGATCAAGTACGGCTACCTGACGATCTACATGCACGACGACCTGCGCGTGCCGACGGCGGTCAGCGGCGCGGTCATCGGCATCCAACCCCTGGTCGAGCTGGTCCTGATGCCGGTGGCGATGGTGGTCGCGCGCCGGACCGGGATGATGCGCCTGATGGTCCTCGGCGCCGCCTGCGGCGTCGGCGCGAACCTGTGCTTCGCGCTGACCGGCAGCACGGCGGGCATGTTCGCCGGACAGGTTCTGATGGGCGCGGTGTGGGGGGTGTTCGCCGGCCTGGGCATCATCGTCGCCCAGCGCCTGCTGCCCGAGGCCGTCGCGACCGCCTCGGCCGTCTTCATGAGCTCGACCGCGATCGCCGGCGCCCTCGGCGGGCTGACCGGCGGCCTCGGCGTGGGCCTGCTGGGGCTGCCGCACGTGTTCCTCGCCCCGGCCCTCTACGGCCTGGTGGCGACCGCCGGTATCGCCGTCATGAGCCGCTCCCGCCACGCCGTGGGCTGACGCCGCCGCCGGACCGCCCGGCGTCCGGGGCAACAGCGCACCGACGCCGCCGCGTTCGTGGGCCGCCCTCCCGGCAGAGCGGTGCCCCGAGGACAGCCCGGGGACGACCCGAGGACGGCCACGCCGCCGGCCCGGGGACGACCTGGGACGGCCTGGGGACGGCCTGGGGCACCGATCGGGGTCAGGCGGTGACGACGATCGTGCCGCCGCCTTCGAGTGCCGCCACTTCGTCGGCGGGCGCGGTGGCGTCGGTGACGAGGGTGTGCACGAGCGCGGCGGGGCCGACGTAGGCGTGCGCGGTGCGGCCGAGCTTGCCGCCGTCGGCGGCGGCGACGACGCGGCGCGTGGAGGCGATGGCCGCCTTCTTCACCGCCGCGTCGTCGAGGTCGTAGGCGGTCAGGCCCTCGGCGGCGCTCAGGCCGCAGCAGCCGACGATCGCGGTGTCGAAGCGCAGTGCCGCCAGCGAGGCGAGCGTGAGGGGGCCGGTCAGCGCGCCCTCGGCGGCGCGGGGCCGTCCGCCCGGCACCATCAACGCGGTCGGGCCGGGAGCGTCGCTGAGGACGTGGATGGCCTGGAGCGACAGGGGCATCACGGTCACGTGCCGGCCGCGCAGCAGGCGGGCCACCTCCAGGCAGGTGGTGCCGCTGTCGAGCAGCACGGTCTCGCCGTCGGCGATGAGCCGGGACACCTCGGAGGCGATCCGGCGCTTCTCCTCGGGAGCCTCGTGGGCCCGCAGCGCGAAGGGCGGCTCCTCGCCCCTGAGCAGCAGGGTGCGTGCCCCGCCGCGGACGCGCTCAAGGGCACCCTGCGCGGCCAGCGCGTCCAGGTCGCGCCGGATCGTCATCTCCGAGGCGCCGGTCAGCTCGGCGAGTTCCGGGACCGTGGCGCTGCCCGACTCCCTGACGGCCTGGGCGATCAGCCGGTGCCGGTCTGCGTTGCTCATACCGCGATTGAACACCACCCAGAACGGACCATCAAGCCGTTCGAATACGAGCTTTTCAAACACTAATCATGTTCGTTACGGTGGTTTGCGTGAGCTCTTCCCTGCGCGCCGCCCGTGCGGCGACCTTCGTCTACTTCGTCCTCAACGGCACCCTGATGGGCATGTGGCTGGTGCAGATCCCCGCCGTCAAGCAGCGCGTGGGAATCAGCGACGCGACGCTGGGAAGCCTGCTGGTGGTACTGGGCCTGGGGGCCTTCGTCGGCATGCGGGTCGCGGGCCGGCTGGCCGACCGTTTCGGCACCCGCGTCGTCGTCCCCGCCGCCGGCGCGCTGTGCGCCGCGGCCCTGGTACTGCCCGGCCTCGCCCGCGATCCCTGGGCGCTGGCAGGCGGGCTGGTCGTCCTGGGCATCGGCAACGGCTGCCTCGACGTGAGCATGAACACCCACGCCGTGCACGTGGAGAAGGCCTACGGCAGGCCCGTCATGTCCGCCTTCCACGCCACGTTCTCCGTCGGCGGGGTCATCGCGGCGATCGTCGGAGCGAGGGCCACCGGCGCCGGCGCGAGTCCCGCCACGACGCTCGGTGCCGCCGGAGCCGCGGGCGTCGTGATCGCCCTGCTGCCGGCCCGCAGCCTGCTGGCGACGGCGCCGACCTCCCCGGTCACCGCCGAGCCGACCTCCCCGGTCACCGCCGAGCTGGCGTCCCCCGCCGCCGGGGAGCTCCCGGCGGACGACGGCGGGAAGCGGCCCGGAGCGCCGGCCCGGATCTGGGTCCTCGCCGCCCTGGCCCTCATGTGCATGCTGTGCGAGGGGGTCGCCAACGACTGGAGCACCCTGGACCTGAAGACGGTGCTCGGCGCGCCGGCGAGTACCGCCACCTTCGCCTACGGCACCTACGCGGTGACGATGACCGCCGGCCGGCTGCTCGCCGACCGCGTCTCCCGGCGCTTCGGATCGGCGGCCGTCCTCCGCTACGGCGCTGCCGCGGGCGCCGTCGGAATCACCGTCGTGGCCCTCTCGCCGTGGATCTGGACGGCCCTGGCCGGATGGGCGCTGTTCGGGCTGGGCCTGTCCGGCTGCGTCCCCCAGCTGTTCAGCGCCGCCGGGCACGCCGACCCCGCCGCCGCCGGCACCAACGTCTCCAGGGTCGCCAGCCTCGGCTACCTCGGGATGCTCGCGGGTCCGGCGGTGATCGGCTGGATGACCCGCCTGACAGCGCTCAACCACACCTTCCTGCTGCCGGCGCTGCTCCTGGCGGTCGCCACCGCGACCGCCGGCATCCTGCGTTCCGCAACCGGCCGGGAGCCCGAGCCCGTACCTGAGCCCCAGCCGGTGCAGCGCGCCTGACCGCCCATGAGGCCGCCACGAGCCGCCGTCCGCCTCCCCGATTCCCCTCAGGACACCTCCGGCGCCCGCGACGGAAACGGAATCCCCCACACCGACCGGCCGTCGGATCGTGCGGTTCGGCCATTCCACAGCCACCGCCCCGCGCCGACGCCCGGGCGCCCTGGCGGAGATGGCCGCGTGCCACGCGCCGACCGCCGCCTACCGGGCCCCGTCCCAGCGCGGGCCGGCGGTGTACCGGCCCGCGCCGGGGCAGCGGGATCGGGGCGGCGCGGGCGGGCCCCAGCTTCAGCCGTGCGTCCTCGCGAACTCCACGAGTCCGACCCACTGCTCACGAGTCAGGGTGAGGCTGGGCCCGTACGGGTCCTTGCTGTCACGGACCAGGACGTCACCAGTGGCGCGGGCGTACTCCGGTGCCCACTCCACGCACTCGGCGCCCTGGCCGTTGCTGTAGCTGCTCTTCACCCAGACCGGGGACAGCGTGTTCGCGTCAGGAGTCAGTTTCGTCATTCTCATACTCTTTCAGGTACTTATGGAAGATGGCCACGCTCTCCCCACTGTCAAGGGCCTTAGAGCGAACGATATCCAGAAGCGTCGTCAGTTCCAGGACGTCGACCGGGCTGTCCACGGACACACCAGACGCGAACGACTCAACGTACGCGAAGGACGTGCCGTCCCGAAGGGTGAGCAGGCTCAAGCTACCGCCCAACAGAGGGTGCACTCCACGCGCGAACGGCAGTACCTGCACCTGAACGCCACTGATGTTCTCGATCATGCCGAGTATGTGACGGATCTGCTCCGCCATGATCGCCGCACCACCCACAGGACGACGCAAGGCCGATTCGTCCATGATCGCCCAGTAGAGCGGCGGGGCGGCTGAGTCCAGAACGGCCCGGCGGTGCACACGCGTGGCCACTTGCAGGGCCACCTTCTCAGCGTCCTTGCCCGGCATCGACTCGATGAAAAGGGCTGACGTGTACGGCTCCGTCTGAAGCAAGCCCGGCACCACACTGCTGTTGAACGTCTGGATTCGGGCCGCCCGTTTCTCCTGCTCCAGCACCCTCCGCCCATACGTGGGGACCTCAGCTGCAACAGCCACGGCCAGCAGCTCAACGATGAGCCCGTCCGTCCCGTAGAAGTCGTCAAGATCTTCCGCGAGAGCTTCGGACGGCAGCTGCTCTCCCCGCTCCACCCGGCTGAGGTAGGTGTGTGGGTATCCCATCTTGTCCGCGAGCCCCCGTAGCGACAGGTCGGCGTTCTTGCGGGCTCGCCTGACACGCTTGGCCAGCATCCCCGCAGGCGTCGCAGGCATCTCGTCGTCGTCCAGCTCCAGCTCCACCGGCTGATCCTCTCTCAGGCGCCTGTCCACTGAGGGTATTTGGTCACATGCGGACTGTGTACCTGATTCGTTCTTTCAACGATGGTGGAGATGCCGGAGACATCCGGCCAGCCCCACGCGAGGGACACATGACGAGGGACCCGCGGCCATGGACAAGGACTCCGGGCCGGTAGAAGCGCGCGGCTTGGAGAGCGCGAGCCCACGGACGGTGGGGCTGGCGACCGGCTCCGAGTCGGGTACCGCGCTTCGCTGCGTCGAGCTGAACTCCGATGCGCTGAGGGCCGTACAGACAGGATTGCGAAGAGTGGTGCAAGGTGAGCGCTGAGATCACAACGGCCCAGGCCGTTCACGGGGGACCGCTGTCCCAGAGCTTCAATGGGGACAGCCGATGACGCTCTCTCCGATCTTCGAGACCAAGGTGCTGGCGAGTTCGGTCCAGCGCTGGGTCATGGACCCCCGATCGGCCGGAGAGGCGCGGCACGCCCTGCGGGAACGCATGGGGGTCTGGGGCCTCGCCGACTCGGCGGATGTCGCCGAACTGGTGCTCTCCGAGCTGTTCACCAATGCCCTGCGGCACTCGAAAGCCCCTTCGGACCGCCTGATCGAGACGCACTTCGAGCAGCTGCCGGACGGCGTCCGCATCCAGGTCCACGACGCCGGAGACTCCGTCCCGATCTCCCGTGAGGCTCCTGACGACGCCGAAGGCGGCCGCGGCCTGTCCCTCGTGGACGCCCTGAGCGGGGGCCGCTGGGGCGTCGCGGGCCGGGACGGCGTCGGGAAGGCCGTGTGGGCCGTGGTCCCCGCGGTCGACGGCGCCTGAACCCACCTACGTGTTCGACCGGCGGCCGCCGCGACCGCGTCCGCCCCCGGCCGCGAGAGGCGGCACGAGGGCGGACGGGTGGGGACGGTGGGGACGGGTGGGGACGGGTGGGGAGGGGTAGGGACGGGGGTCAGGCGTGGGCGGCGCGGACCCGGAGGGCGCGGGCGAGGTCGTCGACGGCGTCGGCCAGGTCGCGGCGGAAGGCGGGCTGGATGTCGTCGGCCTCCAGCGCCGCCCGGCCGAGCGCCAGCGACTCCGCCGTGACCGTGGCGTGCGGGAAGGCGCCCTGGCCGGCCGCCGAGGCCAGCGCGGGGCCGCGCCGCGCCGCCATGGCGGCCGCGTCCTGGTAGTAGCGGGCCGGGTAGCCGGCCAGCAGCTCCTGCTGCTCGGGCTGCCAGAACCCCTGGGCGGTGGCCTTGAACAGGTAGTTGCTGAGGGTGTCGGCCTCGCCGAACATCGCCTGCCAGGCGGCCGCCTTCGCCTCCGCGTCGGGCCGGGCGGCGCGGCAGGAGGCGGCGCTCTCCAGGCCGAAGGCGCTGGTGTCGCGGGCGAGTTCGGCGTCGATGTCGGCCGGGGTGCCCGCGCCCAGCACGCACAGCCGCAGCAGCATCCGCCAGCGCAGCTCCGGATCGGCCTCGCTGCCGCCGGGGATCGCGCCGTCCTCGTACCAGCCGCGCAGTTCGGCGGCCTCCTCGGCGGTGCTGTTGTCGATCAGCGCGCGGGTGGCGGTCAGCCGGCTCGGCTCGTGGCCGGCGGCGAGCAGGCCGCGGGCGGTGGCGGCCAGGCCGGTGAGCGCGGCCTGGCGGTGTTCGGGCGCCAGGTAGCGGTCGACGACGAAGGCGCGGGCGAAGGTGAGGACGGAGTCGACGATGCCCGGGTCGGTCTCGGCCGGCAGGTGGCGGCCGACCAGCGCGAGGTACCGCGCGGGGGCGAGCCGGGCGTCGCGCACGAGGTCGCGGGCGGCGCTCCACACCACGGCACGCGAGAGCGGGTCGGGCAGGCCGCCGAGGGTGTCCTCGACGGTCTCCCAGGAGTGGTCGTCGAAGCGGGTCTTGACGTAGCTGAGGTCGCCGTCGTTGAGCAGCACCAGGTCCGGGCGCGGGCCGGGCAGTTCGCGGCGCTCGACGGTGGAGGTGGCCGTCAGGTCCAGGGTGATCCGCTCGCGCGGCACCAGGACGCCGGGGTCGTCGGCGGCCCGGTCGTAGAGGCCGACGCCGATCCGGTGCGGGCGGCCGCCGGTGTGGCCGACCTCCAGCCGCCAGCCGTTGGGGGCCGGGGAGGCGGTGGCGGTGAGGGTGTCGGCGCCGGTGGTGCGCAGCCACGCCTCCGCCCAGGCCTGGACGTCGCGGTCGGTGGCGGAGGAGAGGGAGTCGAGGAAGTCGGCGAGGGAGGCGTTGCCGAAGCGGTGCCGGGCGAAGTGGGTGTTGATGCCGGCCAGGAAGTCCTCGCCGAGCCAGATGGCGAGCTGGCGCAGGGCCGCGGCGCCCTTGGCGTAGGAGATGCCGTCGAAGTTGTTGAGCGCCGAGGCCGTGTCGGGGACGTCGGCCGGGTCCGGGGCGACGGGGTGGGTGGAGGGGCGCTGGTCGGCGACGACGCCCCAGGGCTTGCGGTGGATGGCGAACTCGTTCCACACGCCGCTGAACTCGGGGTCCTCGGCGGCGACCCGGTAGCCCATGTACTCGGCGAAGGACTCGTTGAGCCATATGTCGTCCCACCACCGCAGGGTGACGAGGTCGCCGAACCACATGTGGGCCATCTCGTGCGCGATCACCACGGCCCGCCAGACCAGTTGGGTGGGCGTGGCGGCCGAGCGGTACACGTACTCGTCCCGGAGGGTGACCAGTCCGGGGTTCTCCATGGCGCCGGCGTTGAACTCCGGGACGAACGCCTGGTCGTAGGAGTCGAACGGGTACGGCTCGTCGAACATCTCGTGGTAGCGGTCGAAGCAGCGGCGGGTGAAGGCGAGCAGCTCCTCGGCGTCCCGGTCGAGGTGCTCGGCGAGCGAGCGGCGGCAGTGCAGGCCGAACGGCAGCCCGGCGTGCTCGGAGCGGACCGAGTGGAACGGGCCGGCCGCGACGGCGATCACGTAGGTGGACAGCGGCGGGGTGGTGGCCGCCTGCCAGCGGCCGGGGGCGGTGCGGGTGGTGGTGGAGTTGCTGAGGACGGTCCACTCCTCGGGCGCGGTGACCGCGACGTCGAACCGGGCCTTGAGGTCCGGCTGGTCGAAGGCGGCGGCGATGCGCTGGACGTCGTCGAGGAAGAGCTGGGTGTAGACGTAGACCTCGCCGTCGGCGGGGTCGGTGAAGCGGTGCATGCCCTCGCCGGTGCTGGAGTAGCGCATGTCGGCCTCGACGCGCAGTTCGTGCGGGCCGGCGGTCAGGCCGGCCAGTGGCAGCCGGTTGTCGTCGAGGGCGGCGGGGTCGAGGTCGGCGCCGTCGAGCCGGACCCGGCGCAGGACGGCCGGCTTGACCTCGGCGAAGGTGTCGCAGGCGCGCTGGGCGGTGAACCGGATCACGGTCGTGGAGCCGAAGACCTCCTCCCCCCGGGTCAGGTCGAGGTCGATCGTGTAGTGCTCGACGGTGATGTCGCGGGCGCGGGTCTCGGCTTCTTTGCGGTTGAGGGCAGGCATGCTGGTCATGCTGCCTCATGAGGACACCTGTGCGGTACGCCGAACCGGGGGCGGATGTCCCGTGTCGCCTCGCGGGACCCGTCCTCCGGCCTTGCTGCGGCCCGGCCTGGCGGCCTCCGACGAGCGGCGGAATCCCCCCTGTTCGCTCAGGTGACTTCCTGCACGAGCCTTGACCGCCGCGTCGGCGCGCCAACACACTGTGCGCCGTTCCCCCCGCCGTCGAAGGCCCTGCACCGGCCACACCCCGACAACCTTGTCATAACCCGGAGGACACGAACGACTCCTTGGCGTGAAGGGCCTGACGCGGCTCCGGACACGGAAGACACCCGTCTTCCGTCCTCGAAGGGAGACCCACCTTGTCCCGACTCCATCCGCGCCGCACACGCGCGCTCCCCGTGGTCCTGGTGGCGGTGGCCGCCATGGCGGGGTCGGCGCTGGCGGCCGGCCCGCCGGTCTCCGCCGCGACGGCCGGCAGGACCGGCGGGACCGGCGGGGCGTGCCCGTGGGTCACCTCCCACGCGCCGATCGCCGACCGCGTCGACCAGCTGCTGTCCCGGATGACCCTGGCGCAGAAGCTCCAGGAGGCGCACGGCGACGGCAGCGGCACCTACGCCGGTACCGTGCCCGCCATCCCGGAGCTGTGCGTACCCGCGCTGACCCTCGACGACTCCCCGGCCGGCGTCGGCCACGGCATGTCCGGCGTCACCCAGCTGCCCGCGCCGGTCTCCGCCGCCGCCACCTGGGACACCGGCCTCAGCGCCGAGTACGGCAAGGTCGTCGGCAGCGAGCAGTGGGGCAAGGGCGACGACGTCGACCTCGGCCCGACCGTCAACATCGTCCGCGACCCCCGGTGGGGCCGCGCCTTCGAGGCGTACGGCGAGGACCCCTACCTCACCGGGAAGATGGGCGCCGCGGACGTCGACGGCATCCAGAGCACCGGCGACATGGCGCAGGTGAAGCACTTCGCCGTCTACAACCAGGAGACCAACCGCAACAACTCCTCCGACGACGCGATCATCGACCAGCGGACCGAGCAGGAGATCTACCTGTCGCAGTTCGCCGACATCATCAAGGAGTCGGCACCGGCCTCGGTGATGTGCTCCTACAGCTTCATCAACGGCCAACCCGCCTGCCAGGACCCGTACATCATGCAGCAGGTGCTGCGGAAGCAGTGGGGCTACGACGGCTACACCACCTCCGACTGGGGTGCCAACCACTCCACCGTGCCGTCGGTCAAGGCCGGTATGGACATGGAGATGCCGAGCGGCCAGTACTACGGTGCCGCGCTGGCACAGGCGGTGGCCGACGGGCAGGTGACCGAGGCCGACCTCGACGGCCTGCTGCGTCCGGTGCTGACGCAGATGTTCCGCTTCGGCCTGTTCACGAAGGTGCCGACCGGCACCGCGGACTCGGTGGTCACCACGTCCGCGCACCAGGCGGTGGGGCGGCAGGTCGCCGAGGACGGGACGGTGCTGCTGAAGAACGCCGGCGGCGTCCTCCCGCTCTCGTCGGCCGGGAAGTCCTCGATCGCCGTCATCGGCGACGACGCGGGCGCGGGCGCGCTGACCGCGGGCGGCGGTTCGGCGGCGGTGCGGGCCGACTCGGTCGTCACACCGTACGAGGGCATCGCCAAGCGCGCCGGCAAGGACGTCACGGTCACCTACTCCCAGGGCAACAGCGCCAACGGCGGCCTGCCGCTGGTGCCTTCGAACGTGCTCACCCCCGACTCCGGCACGGGCACCGGACTCACCGCGCAGTACTACGACGGCATGGACCTGTCCGGCTCACCGGTCGCGACGGGCAGCGCCGAGCAGCTGGCGTTCAACTGGAACGGCGGCTCCCCGGTGGCCGGGGTGCCCGGCACCGGCTGGTCGGCGAAGTACACCGGCACCCTGACGGCGCCGAGCACCGGCACGTACACCTTCTCCCTCAACAGCGACGACGGCAGCCGGCTGTTCGTCGACGGCCGGCAGGTCATCGGCAACTGGTCCGACCAGGGCGGCACCACCGCCGCCACCGGCACCGTCACCCTGACCGCCGGGCAGAAGGCCGCCATCGAGGTGGACTACTACCAGAACGGCGGCGGCTCCCTGCTCCAGCTCGGCTGGCAGCCGCCGGGCGGTCCGGCGACCGCGCTCGACGCGGCGGTGGCCGCGGCCAAGGCGTCCGACACCGCGATCGTCTTCGCGGCCAAGTCCGAGAGCGAGGGCAGCGACCTGTCGGACATCGACCTGCCCGCAGACGAGAACGCGCTGATCGAGGCGGTCGCCGCGGCCAACCCCAACACGATCGTCGTCCTCAACAGCGGCTCCGCGGTGACGACGCCGTGGCTGGACTCGGTCAAGGGCGTCCTGGAGGCGTGGTACCCGGGGCAGGACGACGGCACCGCGATCGCCTCGCTGCTGTTCGGCGACGTGAACCCGTCGGGCAAACTGCCGGTGACCTTCCCCAAGAGCCTGGCCGACGTGCCGGCCGCGACCGCGCAGCAGTTCCCCGGCGTCGACGGCAAGGTCGACTACTCCGAGGGGCTGGACGTCGGCTACCGGTGGTACGACGCGAAGGGCGTCACCCCGCAGTTCGCGTTCGGATCGGGGCTGTCGTACACGACGTTCGGCTTCAGCCACCTGAAGGTGTCGTCGCCGACGACGACCTCGCTCGGCGGTGTGAAGGTCGGCGTCGACGTCACGAACACCGGCAGGCGCGCCGGCTCCGACGTGGTGCAGCTCTACGTCGGCGACCCCGCGTCCACCGGGGAGCCCGCCTCGCAGCTGAAGGGGTTCCAGAAGGTCGCCCTCAAGCCCGGCCAGACGAAGCACGTCACCCTGACGGTGCCGGCGACGGCGTTCCAGACCTGGGACACCACCACGCAGGCGTGGAAGGTCGCCGACGGCACGTACAAGCTGATGGTCGGCGACTCCTCCGACCGCCTGCCGCTCCAGGGCTCGGTGCGGGTGACGCGCGACTACGGGCCGCAGGGCGTGACCCTCAAGGCGCCCTCGGTGCTGCCGAGCGGGCCCACGAAGATCACCGGGACGTTCATCAACGACGCGGACGTGCCGGTCACCGACGTGGCCGTCACGCCGACCGTGCCCGCCGGCTGGAAGGTCAGCCCGGCGGTCGCCGAGGTCAAGGCGGTGGGCCCGCACGCGCGGACCACGGTCACGTACACCCTGACCCCGCCGAGCGTCCCGACACCGGGCACCCAGACCGTCACCCTGGACGCCACCTTCCGTGAACAGGGCGTGGGCACGGCGAAGGTCGCGCAGGCGAGCCAGAACGTCAGCACCCCCTACCCGAGCTTCACGGCGGCCTTCAACAACATCGGGGTCACCGACAACGCCTCCCCGGCCGTCGGCGACTTCGACGGCTCCGGGTACACCTTCTCGGCGCAGAACCTGGCCGCGGCGGGCATCACCCCCGGCGGCACCGTCACCGCGGGCGGCGCCACCTTCACCTGGCCTGACGTACCCTCCGGCCAGGCCGACAACATCGCCACCGCCGGCCAGGTCATCCCCTTCTCCGGCAGCGGCACCACGCTCGACGTCCTCGGCGCCGGCGCCCCCGGCAGCCAGAGCGGCGACGTCACCGTCACCTACACCGACGGCACCACGTCGACGGCCACCGTCACCCTCAACGACTGGTGGGCCAACTCCGCCCTCCCGGGCACCACCCTCGTCAACACGACCAACTGGAACCAGGGCCCCAACGGCACCGGCCCGCACGACGTCAGCCTCTACGTGACCTCAGTACCCGTCACGACAGGCAAGCAGATCGCCTACCTCACCCTCCCGAACGTACCAGGGCTGCACCTGTTCGCCGCGACGGTGAGCTGACGGGCGGGCTGTAGGGCGGGCGGGTCCCGGGGCACAGCCCCGGGACCCGCCCGCACGCTTGCGCAAGCGCGGTGGGGGCAGCCCGTACCCGCGGCACCGGCTCAAGGAGCGCGAGGTGGGACCCGGCCAGGATGAGGCCGGGCTCGAGTCATTCCTCGAGTCCCAGCTCAGTCCCACTTCCTTCGGTAAATTCGAACATTCCTGTAGCTGAAACCGTGTTCCCACCACACCAGGCCGACACGCCGCTGCTCCAAGGGTTGGTCCACGGAGGTTCATCGTGTAGCGCCTCACCAACCAGCGGTGTCGCCGTCGCGAAGCGCTTCGGCCATGGCCATGCCGGTTTCTCTCGCAGTGAGATAGGGGCGTACATCATGTGCTTTGGCGCCATTGTGAACCAGGAGATCGCGGATATCGTCCCCGAAGGATGGCGCCAGTTCCTTGGTCAGAGCGACGACATCACCCGCGTCGGCGATGTTGGTCCAGCGCTTCACCGGAGCCGGCCATCTCGCGTGACCAACGACTGGTGAAGGCGTGAGACGCTCGAAGACAAGGTTGCGAACGGCAAGCGGGGAGCCCATGGTGATCAGCGTGAGATCGGACCACTCCGCATGGGCGCACAGCACCTCGTACGCAACGACAGTGCCCAAGGAGTGGGCGACGATCACTTCGGTGTCCTGGCTTATGGCACGGGCCAGACGGGACTGTACACCAGTACGTATTTCCGGCTCGGTGAAGTAACGCCGCACCTGGCGGGCGCTGCCGATCACGGCGCGTTCACTAAGACCCGCGAAGAAAGCTGAGTGGCTGAGCGCGTCCAGGGCCCGCTGGACCAGGAGGGGTGTCCGAAGCCGCGTCGCTGTGCCCGGGCCGGCAACTCGCCTCTCCTGCTCAGCAGCGGACATCCACCACTGGTGGAGCAGATCACGCTCGATGCCCTCCTGTATGTCGGAGGCGTCGAGTTCCGGCTCACCAAGAGCACGGTGTCCAGCGGGGCGGAAAAGATCGCCGTAGAAAGCCATGGAGACTTCGTCCTGCGCAAGATCCACACCGGCCGCCAGTATGAGACCGTCTTTCAACGACGGATACCAGTCGGCGAGCAATGTCTGCGGTCCTTTGTTCTGCTGGGCGATGCCGTGGACGAGAACAACACGGGTCATGATCCGCCCCAATGGGTGGCGAGATTGAGCCGCAACGCGATCACGCCCATGTCTGTTGCCACGCAGACCTGTCCGCCCGTATCGATCGCGATTCCATTGATACCGCTACCGATGTCGAGTTCCGCGGTCCGCAATTGGCCGTCCATCGCCCAGACCCGCATGAGCCCATACCGGTCGGCCGCCAGTAGAAGAGGAACACCGTCAATCTCAGCGGCACAAATAGCCCGCACAGCGGATGGGAACGGTTCGAGATCGACGCTGGTGTCCTGGCGGCTCTCCATGCCCCAGACCCGGAGCCGTCCATCGCCCGCCCCTGTGATCACCGAGCTACGCCCGCCCCAACGCGCGATTTCCACGGCGTACGCCCCCTCGGTGTGGCCACCAAGAGGTTCCCCCAGCTGATCACCCCGGCTCGGATCCCAGAGCCGTACCGTGCCGTCTGCTGAGGCACTCGCCACTACTCGCATGCGGCCGACCGTCCCAGCACACAGCCCCATCACCTCGGCCGTGTGGCCGGACATCGGTGCGCAGACGGGCGCCTGGCTGTGGAGGCCCCAGACTTCGAGGGTGTAGTCCGGCCCAATCGACACCACCACCACTTCGCCGCTGTTCGTTATCAGCAAACACGACCGATAGGACGTCCCAGTACGCTTGCCGATCTGCCTGCGAGACGACAAACTCCATGCCCGCGTGTCCATCCAACTGCTGCGAACCACCACACCCTCCCCGCCCAGTTGGGCTGCAGCAATCCCGAATGTCACTTGCGAAGTAGTGGTCAGATGAGCCGCAACTTGCTGTCCGGTCCCTAGATCGTGCGTCCTCACCACACCGTCCATGGCGCCAGTAACGACGACTGCCTTGCCGTCAGGTGGGCGCAGGATATCGGCAGAGACCAACCCGCGTGCCGAGTCGCCCAACGGCTCCCCAATTGGCCGCATCGAAGCAACATCCCAGACCCGCACATCACGCCAAGAGGCGACCACTGCCAGAGCAACACCGTCGATGTGTGTCAACACCGGAGCAGCACATCTCAGCACATCCCAAGACCGGTTGTATCCCTCCAACGGTGGCCCCACGGATACTGCTGTCTCCAAGTCCCAGATGCGAACGGTACTGTCCAAGGAAGCGGTCGCTACGACCGTCGCTGAGTTGATTCGGCCCAGCATGCCTGAAATCACGATATCCGTATGGCCGGTGTACGGGCCCCCGACCCTTGAGGCGTCGAGTACATCGTGGACGTAGATCTCGTTGCCCTTGAACGTGACCACCGCGACTGCCCGCCCGCCATGGAACGCCACTCCGACCGTCCGCGCGGACTGCGTAAGCTCCGCTGCGTCGAAGTGTGCGCGAGGCGTACTTGGCCATTGACTCCCCTCGGTCAGATCCACCTGCCACACGTAGGCATGGTCGAGCGAGGTAGCGAGGATGATCTCTACGCCGCGTCCCAAAGACCGTACGGCAAGTTGCTCAATACCGCCGATATGGCCGACGAGAGGGGGACCAGCCGCGGCTCCCCTGGCGACATCCCAGACCCGGACAGTCCCGTCTTCGCCACCGGTAACCAGTACCGACACGGCGCCGAGCACGCAGAAGGCCGCACACCGCACGGCATTCGTATGCCCCAGCAAGGGCGGCTTCAACAACGAGCCCGTAAACGGCTCCCAAAGCCTTACCTCGGTGTCGGCCCCACCGGTCGCAACAACTGTCTGTCCGTCCAGAACCGCTATGGCGACGGCAGAGATCTCGCCAGAATGTCCTTTCATCGGTTCGCCGACTTGTACACGAGTCCGCAGATCCCACAGCCGGGCCGTCGTATCCTGTCCCCCCGTGACCAGCAGTGTACGGCCGCGATCCTCGCAAACCGCCGTACTTCCCACCGGCCGGCTATGACCTTCGTCCGGCTGGTCAGCGGTCAGGTCCCAGATGCGGGCGGTTCGGTCATGGCTGACCGTGACGCCGATGGAGCTGTCACCACCAGTGAGCGTCGCTGCCCGGATCTCTTCCACATGGCCTCGGAGCGGGGAAGCGAGTTGCTGCAACGTTCGCAAATCCCAAAGCCGTGCCTCGTTCCGCCCGCAGGTCAGCGCCACTGGGCGGCCCTTCAGCCAACCCGTGACAGCAGAGCGGACACCGCTGCTGCTCCAATAGACATGTGCCATAACTGGTTCGCCGATCTGCCGACGGTCGGTGAGGTCCCATCGGCTGAGCATCCCTGCTGCGTCCCCAACCAGAGCAACGGTTCGACCGTCGAGTTGGGCTGCGCACACTGCGGTGACCGCGTCGGCCGGCCCAATAAGAGGGCTCCCGTCGAGTCGGGCATCTCCGCCGTTGAATACGTCAGTCAGGTCCCAGATGTAGACAGCCTTGTCGTCTCCTCCGGTGATGGCGACAGGGCGCCCTTCGAGCTGTCCGAGGTCGGCATCGCGCACCGTACGTTTGTGAGCGGCCAACTCCGCGCCGAGCTGCTTCCGTCCGTCAAGGTCCCAGATGCGCGCGGTGCCGTCCGCACTCGCGGTCAACACGACAGGCCGCCCGTTAAAGGCTCCGATTGCGATGCTCTCAACCCGGTTGGTGTGACCCGTCAGGGCATCCCCGTACTCTTGACCGGCTGAAAGATCCCACACCTTTACCGTGCCGTCAGCCGCACCGGTGAGGACCACTGTGTAGTCACCCAGTTCACCTATGGCGACAGCGCTCACTGACGTGCCTACGGTTAATGGTTCGCCGATTTGGCGCTGCGAGGCAAGGTCCCAGACGCGGGCCGTTTCGTCCGTGCTTCCCGTCACCGCGATGGGACGACCGTCGAGCTCCCCGACCGCGACACATCCGACCTTTTTCGTGTGACCGTGGAGCAGTCGGTGCACTCCGCTGGTTGACCACCACGCCCACCGAGCAGACCACGGAAGGTTGACCCCGAGTACGTCGATTCGGTCGGCGAGTTCGTTGGCCTCGCAACGGCGGGCCGACAGTTGCAGGTCGGCCGCCCGGTCCCCGACGGCGCGATCACTCGTGAGGTGGTGCGCGACCTGTTCGTAGGAGCTGCGTATCCGCCTGGGACCTTCGCCTTCAATCGAGGCTAACGCCCTTAAAAGGGCCAGCGGCTCGCTGGCGAGCAGGAATCCTGGGTCCTCAATGAGAGCGGTCAGCACTCTGGCCGCCGCTGCGTGGGTGGACAAATGCTGACGGACGTAGGGGACAGCAGTGAACCACCCCAGTCGCTCCCCGGGCACGGTGGGGACGAGAGACATCAGTGCCTCGACAACCGACCGCTGGATCTCCTCGGAGGGTCGGTCGGCCGTCGCGCGCAGGTGCTCGGCCAGTGCTTTGTGGTAGAGCCGATAGGCCGAACGCCGGTCTTCGTCAAGAACTTCGGCGATGTACGCTTCCGCGACGTCCAAGGCCCAGGAGACATCTTCCTCCGTACAGGGCACGCCGGAGATGACCGTACTCATCGCCGTCCACGTCCGGCCGCGAGGCAGGCCCTTCCCTTCTGAAAAAGCGAGGGCGATCAGCATGCGGCGGACCCGTGGCTCGTCCGGCCCGAAACGCGCGAGGTAGTCGTCAAACGCCTCGCCGACCTCACTCGGGAGTTTGTCCGCCCAACGGGGTTGGCTGACGTCCACAGGCGTCACATCCGACCGCAGGGTACGCGCGGTCGTCCTTGCGTAAAGGTAGACGCCGGCCGCCTTCTCTGCGACTCCGCAGGCGACCGTCCGTGCAAGAGCGCGCTGGCCACGGTACGGAGTGCGCACCTCAGCCTCCTCGCTCGCGAGAAGAACCCGTGTGACGTAGCCCGCCACATCGTCCACGCTGGCGCGGTACTGGGGCTGGTCCAGGTCGAGGCAGACAAAGGTCGGCCCCAGGGGGCCGACGAGCTCATGGCGGGTTCCGACCAGAAGCCGTACGCCCTGGATCTCCGACATGGGGCGGAGCAGTTCCCGGGTGATCCGCCTGGGCTCGCCGTGACCGCCGGCATCCGCAGCGGTATCCGAGCCCGCTTCGTCCACCGCATCCACGACGATGACAAGCGGCACCCCCTGGCGCCCCTTCTTGGTCAACTCCTGAAGTAGTGCAGCGGCACCATCGGCTTCGACCTCAAGAGCGGTGGCGAGACGTTCCACCACCTCTTCGAGCCGCTTGTGACGGGCGTGCACTGAAGCCGTGACACACCCCGCAGGCACCACGGTTGCGGGGTCGACGCCAGCAAGGTCGAGGCGGTCCCGGTACCAGTTGTCCGACAGTGCGACGATCCTTCCCAGGACTGCCGACTTCCCGCAGCCGGGACTTCCGGTGACGACTCTGCCTCTGCCATCTCCACCGTCAGCGGTCAGCCAGGCCACCAGTTCTGACAGCACTCGGAGCCGCCCGCTGAAGTAAAGCCCCTGCTCCGACTCGAACTCGACGCCACGCGAGCGCGGCCCAAAGTGCTCCGTCAGGTCTTTTAAGGCAACCCTCCGCTGCACTTCCAGGTCGGTTCCGATCGCCGGCAGTTCATCCGTGTACCCGCCGTTCGGCAGAAACGGCGCCAGGCCGGTCACCAGACCGCAGGCTAACTCCGCACGCTGACCCAGCCCATCGGCCTCGAACCGCTCGTTGACCGCCTTGACCAGTTCTGTGAGATCGAGATACCGCTGCCGCTGGCCAGTACGCCCTGTGGTCGTCTCAACGGCCTCAGTCAGTGCTGCTACGAACGCGCCGTCCTCGGCAACGTCCTTCCTTCGGGCGGACGCAAGAAACCACAGGCCCGTTGAGCCAGCATCCGCGTTCCGATAGGCGATCGTCCGCAGCGCGACCGCCGATGCCTCCGCACCCCCCACACTGCCAGCGCAGGTGTCGAGAATCAGCAGGAGGTGCCGGAGGTTGCCCCGGCACAAGATACGCACCAGATCCTCGGTGGCCAGCGCAGTGGTCGCGAGGTCTCCGTCACGTGAGTCCCAGCACAGCAGATAGTGCCGGTCACGCTCTTCCACCGAACCGTGGCCCGCGAAGTAAACGACCACCACGTCGTCACTGGTGAGAGCGGCGTCTTCCGACCAATGCGACAGTTTTTGCCGGATTTGCTCGGCTCCGTCGTATTCGCCGAGCCCGGGCAGCACCGACTCGTACCCGAATCCAGCGAAAAGATCTCTCGTCTCGCGAACGTCAGAGGGCACAGAGCGTAGCTGATCGTCCTCGGGGAGGTGGCGGTATCGACCGTCCCCCAACGCTATGAAGAATCTCCGAACCAACTCCACCTCCCCACCGCGAATTCACGAGCTTGCGAAGACTGTAGCGATCAGATCGCACTTCGCACTCGCCAAACACCAGACTGGTCACTTCCTTTGGAAACGGGTTCGCCGCAACCCTCCCAGGAGCCCCAACCTGTGGCGCAGATCCGAAGGCCGCTCCCGAAAGAGTCGATCACAGCCGGTTGACACCGACCCCGTCATCCGGCTGCCTCACTTCCTCGAGCTCGAATCTGGTCCCCTCGCCCCGACTCACCGGCCGAAGGCGAGTTCGCGGAAGCGGTTGCGGATCGTGGTGAGGGGTTCGCGGTCGCGGGTGAAGTAGAGCTTGTTCGTCAGGAGCACGGCCCACGTCCCGCTCCGGGGTGAAAGCCACATGCCCGTGCCGGTGAAGCCGTAGTGCACCCAGACCTGTTCGGCCGGGTCGGTGCCGGGGGCGGGGTGCCAGAACAGGCCGCGAACGGGCTCCAGTTCGCCGGTCTGGACGGTCAGGGACTCTCGCGTCCACGCGGGGCCGAAGCCGGGACGGCAGGCGGCGGGGTCGAGGAGGCAGCGGAGGAAGACGGCGAGGTCGTCCAGGACGGAGAAGACACCGGCGATGCCGCACACACCGCCCAGAAGACGGGCGGAGAAGTCGTGCGCGGTGCCCTGGAGGTGGACGCCGGTGTCATCGTCCAGTTCGGTGGGGGCGGATCGGGCGGCGAGGTCGGCGGGCAGCGGTCCGAAGCGGGTGCCGGTCATGCCGAGCGGTCCCCAGGTCCGGGTCAGCGCAAGCCGGTCCAGTGGTTGGCCGGAGAGGTGTTCGGCGAGGTAGCCGAGGATGAGGGCGGCCCGGTCGGTGTACTCGACGGCTTCGCCGGGCGGCCGGTGCAGGGCCTCGTGGAGCACGCCGGCGCGGACGGCGGCCGGGTCGGTGCCGTAGAGGTTCCGCAACTGGGCCCGCAGGGGAAGTCCGGCGGTGTGGGTGAGCAGGTTGCGGACGGTGACCAGGCCGAGAGGGTGGCCTTCCACCTCGGGCCAGAAGCTGCCGAGGGGTTCGTCGAGGGGGAGCGTGCCGTCGGTCCACAGGGCGCCGACCGACGACCACACGGCGAGGATCTTGGTGAGGGAGGCGGTGTCGAAGACGGTGTCGAGCCGCGTCTTCTGCTCGGGCCGGTCGGGGTCGGGGCAGCCGACGGCACCGCCGGCCAGGGCGCCGTCGGCGGTGCCGAGGCCCCAGACGGCGCCCGGATACACCTTGTCGCGGACACCGTCTTCCAGCAGTTGGCGGATGCCGTCGCTGCTGGGCGTCATCGTCTCCCCGGCTCCTCGTGGATGGTCCGCCCCGACAGCGTAGTGAGGCAAGGGCGCCGGCGGGGGTTGCGGCGCGAGCGCGCCCCCGCGCGCAGAGGGCGGGCCGCGCACGGTGGTGGGTGCGCGGCCCGCTCCGGGTTCTGTGTCAGTCCCCGAGGTCGGTCAGGAACTTCTTGGTGTACTGCAGCGGTGTCGTGCTGGAGACCGAGTTGCAGGTGGGGGACGCGTACGTGTACGAGCAGGGCGTGTCACGGTCAAGTGACCAGTGGTGCAGCCCGGCCAGGCCGTTGCTGACCGCGTAGGACGTCAGCGTGTCCACGTCCGCGGTGGTGAAGGTCTCGCTGGTGGCGTCGTTCATGCCGATCATCGGGGTGACGGCGATCTTGCTCGCCGGGATCCCGTAGGTGTGCTCCAGGTTCTTCACCGCCTGGATCGCCGACTGCGCCATCTGGCAGCTGCCGGAGGAGACGACGCACACGCTGCTGGACGCGTTGCCGTAGTCCATGGTCATCAGGTTGACGACGTACTTCTTCAGGCTGGACCCGAGCACTGCCTGCACGACCTCGTTGCCGAGCGAGTTCACGCCGCCGTAAGAGCCGTCGGACGCTCCCAGCGTGGCGAGGGTGAACGAGAACTGCAGGTTCGGGTACTGCGCCTGTGCTCCCGCCGCCGCGGCGACCAGGTTCTGGATGTCCGACTGGCTCTGGCCGCCTTCGATGTCGAAGTCGATGCCGACCAGGTTCGGGCTGGCGTAGCGGGCGATGAACGATTCCATGCCGGCCGTCGAGCCGCAGGTGAAGCTTCCGGCCGCACCGCCGGTCGACACCACGTAGTTGAGGTTGGCGGAGTGGAGCTGGGGCACGTTCTCGGCGGCCCAGTTGGCGCCCGAGACGCCGCCCCAGTTCTCGCTGCCGCAGGCTCCGGTGGCGAACGCGAGGGTGAGCGCGGGCAGC
Source organism: Actinacidiphila yeochonensis CN732 (assembly GCF_000745345.1). Lineage (NCBI taxonomy): Bacteria > Bacillati > Actinomycetota > Actinomycetes > Kitasatosporales > Streptomycetaceae > Actinacidiphila > Actinacidiphila yeochonensis. Next base: position 227,138 of record NZ_JQNR01000003.1, read on the forward strand.
TTCGGCACGTAGCCCGACACCACGCTGCCGGAGCCGACCACGGGCAGGGTCGACCCGCTCACGGCCGACTGCATCTGGTAGGTGTTCCAGTTCATGTTGATCGTGACGTCCTTGTACGGGCTGAAGAGCAGACCGCTCACCGAACCCGTACCGGTGCCGCCGGTGCCGCCGGTCCCGCCGGTGCCGCCGGTCCCCCCTCCCGACGATCCGCCGCCGGTACAGGCGCCGTTGGACGTCCAGGGCTGCCCGGAACCGCTCCCGCCGTTGCTGGTCGCCGGGTCGTTGCCCTGGGTCCAGTAGTTGGCGGTGTAGTTGGTGCCGTTCTCGCTCGCCTGCTGGCCGGCTGTGTAGACGGTGCCGGAACTCCACGCCGCGGCGCATGTGGTGGCCGCCTGCGCGGTGGGCGCCGCGGCCACCGCGAACGCCAGGCCGCCGACCGTCAGCCCGAGCGCCGAGCCGGCGACGAGAGCCTTGCTCAGAATCCGATTTCCGACTCGCATGAACTCTCCAAGGATGAGAGGAGTGTTGCGATGTGCGGCACCTCACTGAGCCGGTGGACCGGCGAGGTGGCCACTGTGCCCGTGGGCGAACCGAGTGGTCTTGACCACTCGCGCAGATTGGTCAAGACCACTTTGTACGGGTGGTGAACGGGCCGGTCAACCCTTCGACAAGGTCGCGTGGGGAGTTGGCCGGATCCGGTGGGTGCCCCTTGGGCCGCAGTCGTCCACGGACGTCGCAGTTCCCGCGTGGGGTGCCGTCGGCGGGACGGCCGGGATCGGCCGGCGCCGGAAGGGGTGCCAGCCGTTCGGGGACGGTGCGGACGGAGGAACATCCGCGTGTTCGGGACTTCTTGACGGTCTGTCGGACAACCCGCCGCGTGAGCGCGCGGGGCTACACTCGGCCACCGGGAGGTGCCCATGGCGCGGCCGGTGCGGGACGACGGGGGCGGCGGGGGTGACGGGAGCGGCGCGGGCTGGTTTCCGCATCTGGAGGCGGTACGGGGGGCGTTGACCACGCTGTACCGGCGGCTGTCGGGGGACGGGGTGGCCCGGTTCGCGGCAAGTGTGCGGCCGGAGGTCGTGGAGTTCCCGGGCGACGAGGACCCGTACCTGGGCGCGCAGCGGATCGCCGGGGCTATCGTGGCGCACCTGGGGCTGCCGGACGCGCGGATGGTGGTGTCGTACCGCGACATGCCGTACGCGGGCCGGGTGGAGCTGGCGGCGGGCCCGGAGTACTTCGTGGAGCTGCACTCCCGGTTCAGGGAGGACCGCCGGGACGTGGGCGCGGCGCTGGCCCACGAGGTGACGCACGTGTACCTGCACCGGCTGGGGCTGCGCGGGCCGGAGGTGTGGGAGGACGAGATCCTCACGGACACGGTGGCGGCGTACCTGGGGGTGGGCTGGCTGCTGCTGGACGCGTACCGGCACGAGCCGGCGATGCGCGGGGAGCGGATCACCATGGCCGCGTACACGCTGGGCTACCTGACGCCGCAGGAGTACGGGTACGTGCTGGCCAAGCGGGCGCTGGCGCTCGGGGACGACATCGAGCCGTGGTTCACCAGCCCGTACGCGCGCGACGCCTACCGGACGGGGCTGGAGCTGGCCCGCCGGGACCTGCGGCGGCCACCGCTGGCCGCGGCGCCCTGGACGGCCCGGCGTCGGTACGCCCGCCACCGGGACCAGGGCGTCTCCGGCCCGGACCGCGCCTTCGACGGCCCGGCCGCCGCCCGGCGCGTCACCTTCCCCTGCCCGACGTGCTTCCAGCGCCTCCGCGTCCCCTGCGGCAGCCCCCTGCGCGCCCGCTGCGGCCTGTGCCACACCGTCCACGCCTGCGACCCGTGAGCGGTCCGGGGATACGGCGCAGCGCTCGCCTCCTGGTCGGGGAATGGCGAGCGCTGCGGTGTTGCGCGTTCCGCACTCCGTTGTGCGGGACGTCTACCGGGCGGCCCGGCCGGGGTGGGCCGGGCCGACCGGGGGTCAGACGGTGAGGGGCCGGTCGGTGGGCCGGATCGGCGCGGGCAGGGCCGAGGCGGTGCCCGTCAGGTAGGCGTCGACCGCCTTCGCGGCCGAGCGGCCCTCGGCGATGGCCCAGACGATGAGGGACTGGCCGCGGCCGGCGTCGCCGGCGGCGAAGACGCCCTCGACGTTCGTCTTGTAGTCGCGGTTGCGCGCGATGTTGCCGCGCGCGTCCAGCTCCAGGCCGAGCTGCTCGACCATGCCGTTCTTCTGGTCGGTGCCGGTGAAGCCCATCGCGAGGGTGACGAGGTCGGCGGGGATGATCCGCTCGGTGCCCTCCTGCGGGACGAACCTGCCGTCCTCGAAGACCACCTCGACCAGGTGCAGTTCGCGGACGTTGCCGTCCTCGTCGCCGGTGAACCGCATCGTGTTGACCGCGTACAGCCGCTCGCCGCCCTCCTCGTGGGCGGAGGTGACCTTGTAGACCATGGGCATGGTCGGCCACGGCTGGTGCGCCGGGCGCTCCTCGGTCGGGCGCGGCATGATCTCCAGCTGGGTGACGGAGAGCGCGCCCTGCCGGTGCGCGGTGCCGACGCAGTCCGCGCCGGTGTCGCCGCCGCCGATGACCACGACGTGCTTGCCCTCGGCGCTGACCGGCGGGGTGACGTAGTCGCCCTCCTGCACCTTGTTGGCCAGCGGCAGGTACTCCATCGCCTGGTAGACGCCGTTGAGCTCGCGGCCCTCGACCGGCAGGTCGCGGGCCGTGGTGGCGCCGGCCGCGATGACGACGGCGTCGTAGCGCTGGGCGAGCTTCGCCGCGTCCAGGTCGGTGCCGATCTGCACGCCGGTGCGGAACTTGGTGCCCTCCGCGCGCATCTGCTCGATGCGGCGGTTGATGTGGCGCTTCTCCATCTTGAACTCGGGGATGCCGTACCGCAGCAGGCCGCCGATGCGGTCGGCCCGCTCGTAGACGGCGACGGTGTGGCCGGCCCGGGTGAGCTGCTGGGCGGCGGCCAGGCCGGCGGGGCCCGAGCCGATGACGGCGACGGTCTTGCCGGACAGCCGCTCCGGCGGCTGCGGGCGGACGTCACCGCTGTCCCACGCCCGGTCGATGATGGTGACCTCGACGTTCTTGATGGTCACCGCCGGCTGGTTGATGCCGAGCACGCAGGCGGACTCGCACGGCGCCGGGCACAGCCGCCCGGTGAACTCCGGGAAGTTGTTGGTGGCGTGCAGCCGCTCGGAGGCGGCGGTCCAGTCCTCGCGGTAGGCGTAGTCGTTCCACTCGGGGATGAGGTTCCCGAGCGGACAGCCGTTGTGGCAGAACGGGATACCGCAGTCCATGCAGCGGCCGGCCTGCTTGGTGATGATCGGCAGCAGGCCGCCGGGGACGTACACCTCGCGCCAGTCCTGCTTGCGCTCCTCGACCGCCCGGGTGGGGTTGTTCTCACGCGGGGTGGTGAGGAAGCCCTTGGGGTCAGCCATTTGCCGCCTCCATCATCTTCGCGGTGGTCTCGGACTCGGAGAGCCCGGCCTGCTCGGCGGCGTTCTTGGCGGCGAGCACTGCCTTGTAGTCCCTCGGCATGACCTTGCCGAAGCGGGTGAGGGCGCTGCCCCAGTCGGCGAGCAGCCGCTCGGCGACGGTGGAGCCGGTCTCCTCGAAGTGGCGGCGCACCACGTCGTGCAGCCACGCGATGTCGTCGGCGGTGAGCGCCTCGACCTCGACCATGCCCGGGTTGACGGCCTTCGGGTCCAGGTCCAGGACGAAGGCGATGCCGCCCGACATACCGGCCGCGAAGTTCCGTCCGGTGGAGCCGAGCACCACGGCCCGGCCGCCGGTCATGTACTCGCAGCCGTGGTCGCCGACGCCCTCGGCGACCACGGTGGCGCCGGAGTTGCGGACGCAGAACCGCTCGCCGGTCAGACCGCGCAGGAACAGCTCGCCGCCGGTGGCGCCGTAGGCGATGGTGTTGCCGGCGATGGTCGAGTCGTCGGCGAGGTGGTCGGCGCCGCGGTCCGGGCGGACCACGATCCGGCCGCCGGACAGGCCCTTGCCGACGTAGTCGTTGGCGTCGCCCTCCAGCCGCAGCGTGACGCCCTTGGGCAGGAACGCGCCGAACGACTGGCCGGCGGAGCCGGTGAAGGTGATGTCGATGGTGCCCTCGGGCAGGCCCTCGCCGCCGTACTTCTTCGTCACCTCGTGGCCGAGCATGGTGCCCACCGTGCGGTTGACGTTGCGGATCGGCACCTGCGCGCGGACCGGGGCGCCGGTCTCCAGCGCGTCGGCGGCGAGCCGGATCAGCTCGTTGTCGAGCGCCTTCTCCAGGCCGTGGTCCTGGTCGGTGGTGCGGCGCAGGGCCGCGCCCTCGGGCAGCTCCGGCACGTACAGCAGCGGCGCGAGGTCCAGGCCCTGGGCCTTCCAGTGGTCCACGGCGCGGCCGGCGTCGATGACCTCGGCGTGGCCGACGGCCTCGTCGATGGAGCGGAAGCCCAGCTCGGCGAGGAGCTCGCGGACCTCCTCGGCGATGAACTCGAAGAAGTTGACGACGAACTCGGGCTTGCCGTTGAAGCGGTCGCGCAGCACCGGGTTCTGGGTGGCGACGCCGACCGGACAGGTGTCCAGGTGGCAGACGCGCATCATCACGCAGCCGGAGACCACCAGCGGCGCGGTGGCGAAGCCGAACTCCTCGGCGCCGAGCAGCGCGGCGATCACCACGTCGCGGCCGGTCTTGAGCTGGCCGTCGGTCTGCACCACGATCCGGTCGCGCAGCCCGTTGAGCAGCAGCGTCTGCTGCGTCTCGGCCAGGCCCAGCTCCCAGGGGCCGCCCGCGTGCTTGAGCGAGGTCAGCGGGGACGCGCCGGTGCCGCCGTCGTGGCCGGAGATCAGCACCACGTCCGCGTGCGCCTTGGACACGCCCGCGGCGACGGTGCCGACGCCGACCTCGGAGACCAGCTTCACGTGCACCCGCGCCCTGGGGTTGGCGTTCTTCAGGTCGTGGATGAGCTGGGCGAGGTCCTCGATGGAGTAGATGTCGTGGTGCGGCGGCGGGGAGATCAGGCCGACGCCCGCGGTGGAGTGCCGGGTGCCGGCGATCCACGGGTAGACCTTGTGGCCGGGCAGCTGGCCGCCCTCGCCGGGCTTGGCACCCTGCGCCATCTTGATCTGGATGTCGTCGGCGTTGACCAGGTACTCGGAGGTGACGCCGAACCGGCCGGACGCGACCTGCTTGATCGCGCTGCGCCGGGCCGGGTCGTACAGCCGCTCCGGGTCCTCGCCGCCCTCGCCGGTGTTGGACTTGCCGCCGAGCTGGTTCATCGCGATGGCGAGCGTCTCGTGCGCCTCGCGGGAGATCGAGCCGTACGACATCGCGCCGGTGGAGAACCGCTTGACGATCTCACCGACCGACTCGACCTCGTCCAGCGGCACCGCGGGCCGGTCGCTCTTCAGGCCGAAGAGGCCGCGCAGCGTCATCAGCCGCTCGGACTGCTCGTTCACCCGGGAGGTGTACTGCTTGAAGACGTCGTAGCGGCGGGTGCGGGTGGAGTGCTGGAGCCGGAAGACGGTCTCCGGGTCGAACAGGTGCGGCTCGCCCTCACGGCGCCACTGGTACTCGCCGCCGATCTCCAGCCGGCGGTGCGCGGCGGGGATGCCGGACGCCGGGTACGCCTTGGCGTGCCGGGCCGCGACCTCCTTCGCCACGACGTCGATGCCGGCGCCGCCGATCTTGGTGTCGGTGAGGTGGAAGTAGGTGTCGACGAACTCGGCGTCCAGGCCGACGGCCTCGAAGACCTGGGCACCGCGGTAGGAGGCCACGGTGGAGATGCCCATCTTGGACATGACCTTCAGGACGCCCTTGCCGAGCGCCTTGATGAGGTTCCGCATGGCGGTCTCGGCCTCGACGCCGGACAGGAACGTGCCGGCCCGGGCCAGGTCCTCCACGGACTCCATGGCCAGGTAGGGGTTGACCGCGGCGGCGCCGTAGCCGATCAGCAGCGCCACGTGGTGGACCTCGCGCACGTCGCCGGCCTCGACCAGCAGGCCCACCTGGGTGCGCTGCTTGGTGCGGATGAGGTGGTGGTGCACGGCGGAGGTGAGCAGCAGCGACGGGATCGGCGCGTGCTCGGCGTCGGAGTGCCGGTCGGACAGCACGATCAGCCGGGCGCCGTCCTCTATGGCGGCGTCGGCCTCGGCGCAGATCTCGGTCAGCCGCGCGGCCAGCGCCTGGCCGCCGCCGGCCACCCGGTACAGGCCGGACAGCGTCGCGGCCTTGAGGCCCGGCAGGTCGCCGTCGGCGTTGACGTGGATGAGCTTGGCCAGGTCGTCGTTGTCGATGACCGGGAACGGCAGGGTGATGTTGCGGCAGGACGCCGGGCTGGGCTCCAGCAGGTTCCCGGAGGGACCGATGGTGGAGATCAGCGAGGTGACGAGCTCCTCGCGGATGGCGTCCAGCGGCGGGTTGGTGACCTGCGCGAACAGCTGGGTGAAGTAGTCGAACAGCAGCCGCGGCCGGTCGGAGAGGGCGGCGATCGGCGAGTCGGTGCCCATCGAGCCGATCGGCTCGGCGCCGGTGCGCGCCATCGGCGCGAGCAGGACCCGCAGCTCCTCCTCGGTGTAGCCGAAGGTCTGCTGGCGGCGGGTGACGGAGGCGTGGGTGTGCACGATGTGCTCGCGCTCGGGCAGGTCGGCCAGGTGGATCAGGCCGGCGTCCAGCCACTCGCCGTACGGGTTCTGCGCGGCCATGCCGGCCTTGATCTCGTCGTCCTCCACGATGCGGTGGGAGACGGTGTCGACCAGAAACATCTTGCCGGGCTGCAGGCGGCCCTTGCGGACGACCTTCTGCGGCGGGAAGTCCAGCACGCCGGACTCGGAGGCGAGCACCACCAGGCCGTCGTCGGTGACCCAGTAGCGGCCCGGGCGCAGACCGTTGCGGTCGAGCACGGCGCCGACCACGGAGCCGTCGCTGAAGGTGACGCAGGCCGGGCCGTCCCAGGGCTCCATGAGGGTGGAGTGGTACTGGTAGAACGCGCGCCGGGCGGGGTCCATCGAGTCGTGGTTCTCCCACGCCTCGGGGATCATCATCAGCACGCTGTGCGGCAGCGACCGGCCGCCGAGGTGGAGCAGCTCCAGCACCTCGTCGAAGGAGGCGGTGTCGGAGGCGCCGGGGGTGCAGATCGGGAAGATCCGCTCCATGTCGCCGCCGAAGACCTCGCTGGCCAGCTGCGACTCGCGGGCACGCATCCAGTTGCGGTTGCCCTTGACGGTGTTGATCTCGCCGTTGTGGGCGACGAACCGGTACGGGTGCGCCAGCGGCCAGCTCGGGAAGGTGTTGGTGGAGAACCGGGAGTGGACCAGCGCGATGGCGGTGGCGATCCGCGGGTCGGACAGGTCCGGGAAGAACGGCTCCAGCTGCTCGGTGGTGAGCATGCCCTTGTAGACGATCGTCCGCGCGGACAGCGACGGGAAGTAGACCTCGGCCTCGCGCTCGGCGCGCTTGCGCAGCACGAAGGCGGGGCGGTCCAGCTCGATGCCGGCGCGGCCGGCGGCGTCGCCAGCGGCGGCGTCGGCGACGAAGAGCTGGGAGAAGAACGGCATGGTGGAGCGGGCGGTGGCGCCGAGGGTGCTCGGGTCGACCGGCACCTCGCGCCAGCCCAGGACCGTGAGGCCCTCCTCGGCGGCGATCCGCTCGATGGCGTCGACGGCCTTGACGCGGTCGTCGGCCTGGACGGGCAGGAAGGCGAGGCCGGCGGCGTAGTGGCCGGCGGCCGGCAGCTCGAAGTCGACCACGGCGCGCAGCAGCGCGTCGGGGACCTGCATGAGGATGCCGGCGCCGTCGCCGGAGTCCGGTTCGGAGCCGGTGGCGCCGCGGTGCTCCAGGTTGCGCAGGACGGTCAGCGCCTGCTCCACGAGTCCATGGCTGGCCTCGCCGGTGAGGGTGGCGACAAAGCCGACGCCGCAGGCGTCGTGCTCGTTGCGGGGGTCGTACATCCCCTGCGGGGCGGGGCGCCCGTCCATGAACGCGGAACGCGAACGCATGGCTCTCCCGTCGTCGTCTTTGGCTGAGATGCAGTGCCTGTTCGCAGGCATGCGCAACAGGGACGACGTTGGCCCTCTGCGATTTCGTGCAGGTTACATGATGGATGAGTGTTCGAGAAGCGGATACCCGATTCCAGCATGTGGACGCGCGATGTGGCTTTTCGGGGTGGGTGTTCGGTTCTGGCCAGCGTCGTACCGCGGGGGTGGCGCGGTCCCGGACCCTGGGCGGAGTGGCCGCACAGGGACGTCCGGAGCGGGGGGCTCCGCCGGGTGCGTTACCGAGTGATGCCCCGTACGGCGGAGGCTGAAACGAGCGGGAAACAGAACCTTGCCGGAACCGTCCCGAATCCGCCGGACGCGGCGCCGTCACCACGCGGACCTGGGGAAAGGCCGCGCCCTCTGGTGCCGCCGCGCCGGACCCGTCCGGCGCGGCCCTTCCACCGGTCCGGGGTCAGCCGACGGCGGAGCCGATCAGGTCGCCCAGGACGTAGGTGATGCCCGCGGCCGCGGCGCCCAGCGCGAGCTGCCGCAGGCCGCTGAACCACCACGAGCGCGCGGTCACCCGGGCCACCGCGGCGCCGCAGCCGAACAGCCCGGCCATCGCGAGCGCCGCCGCCGGCCACAGCCGCTCGGCACCCAGCAGGTACGGCAGCAGCGGCAGCAGGGCGCCCAGCGCGAACGACACGAACGACGAGGCCGCGGCCACCAGCGGCGACGGCAGGTCGTCGGGGTCGATGCCCAGCTCCTCGCGGGCGTGCACCTCCAGCGCCCGCTCCGGGTCGGCCGACAGCTGCCGGGCCACCTCGTGGGCGAGCCCCGGCTCGACACCGCGCGCCACGTACAGCGCGGCCAGCTCGTCCAGCTCGGCCTGCGGGTTGCGGAGCAGCTCGACGCGCTCGACGGCCAGCTCGGCCTCGACCAGCTCACGCTGGGAGGCGACCGAGGTGTACTCCCCCGCCGCCATGGAGAACGCGCCCGCGGCCAGCCCGGCCAGCCCGGTGACCACCACGGTGCGGCTGCTGACGTCTCCGCCGGCCACGCCCGTCATGAGGGCGAAGTTCGACACGAGGCCGTCCATCGCGCCGAAGACGGCCGGACGCAGCCAGCCGCCGTTGACGTCACGGTGGGTGTGGTCCGGCTGTTCGGGGCGGGCGATCTCGCCGACGGTAGCGGTGGTCATACCTTGACGTTACGTGGCCCGCGGCCTGCTTCGCCAGCAAGGGAAGGCTGACCTGACCTGCGCAAACACCGCCGCGCGATGAGCCCAGGACGGTGCCCCTGCGACGGGACGCCCCCTGGCCGGGAGAGCCGTGGCCTGCGCTTTCACGACGGTGTTCGCGCAGGCCCGCGGTGCCCACACCGTCAGGGGTGGCGGAGCCGGGTGGCCGTCACGGGCGTGGGAACGGCCGGAAATCGACCGGGAACAGCCGGGAACAGCCGGAAGGGACCAGTAGGGACCCGAAAAGGGCGCCCCAGCCGCACAGCCGAAAGGAACGGGCGGCTCGGCGTGCGCTCAGGAGGTGGCGGCGGCGCTGCCGGAGGTGTCGCCACCGGCCGCCGCGGCGGCCGCCTTCTCGGCCGGGCCGGGCTCCGCGTCGCCGTCCCGCGCGGGGTCGCCCGCCGGGGCGTCCGCCGAGCCCGCCGCCTCGCCGGACCGACGGCCCTCGCCACCGGGCCGCTCCGCGGCCGTCCCGGCGCTCTCCGCGCCTTCCGGGCTCTCGGCGCTTCCGGAGTTCTCCGGCTCCGCCGCCTTCTCGGTCTGCTCGGTCTGCTCGTCCTTCTCGGCCTTCTCTGCCTGCCCGGCCTGCTCCGCCTTCTCGGCCGGCTCCACGCCCGAGGCGGTGGCCGGCTCGGCGTCGGGCTCGACCACGCTCTCGCGGCCGGGCCGCAGCCGGCTGGACAGCACCATGTAGGCGATCGCGCCGAGGAAGACGATCAGCGCCGTCCAGTCGTTGAGCCGCAGGCCGAGGATGTGGTGGGCGTAGTCCACCCGCATGTGCTCGATCCAGAAGCGGCCCACGCAGTACGCGGCGACGTAGAGCGCGAAGACACGGCCGTGGCCCAGCCGGAAGCGGCGGTCGGCCCAGATCACCAGGAGAGCGACACCGATACACCACAGGCACTCGTACAGGAACGTGGGCTGGTAGACGCCCGGCACCCGGTCCCCCGCGGTGCTGGTGATCTTCAGGCCCCACGGCAGGTGGGTGGGGTTGCCGTACAGCTCCTGGTTGAACCAGTTCCCCCAGCGGCCCATGGCCTGGGCGACGGCGATGCCGGGGGCGATGGCGTCGGCGAAGGCGGGCAGCGCGATGCCGCGGCGCCGGCAGCCGATCCACGCGCCCAGGGCGCCCAGGGCGATGGCGCCCCAGATGCCGAGGCCGCCGTCCCACACCTTGAAGGCGTTCACCCAGTCGTTGCCGTCGGTGAAGTACAGCTCGTAGTCGGTGATGACGTGGTAGAGCCGGCCGCCGACCAGGCCGAAGGGCACCGCCCACACCGCGATGTCGGCGACGGTGTTGACCTTGCCGCCGCGCGCGATCCAGCGCCGGTTCCCGAGCCAGACGGCTGCGAAGACACCGAGGATGATGCAGAACGCGTAACCGCGCAGCGGGATCGGTCCGAGGTGGACGACGCCGCGGGACGGGCTGGGGATGTATGCGAGCTCCATGGCAGAGCCGACGCTACCGCAGCCGGGCGGATCCTTGTGCGATCCGCCCGGCCACGTGTGGATAACATCCGCCCCCCGCGCCCGGTACGGGACGGCGGGCGGGCCAGGACCGGGGCACGGTCGGGGACCAGGACGTGGTCAGGACCGAGCCGTGGTCAGGACCGGAGTGCGGTCAGGACGGGTGCGCTCAGGACGGGCTGGCCGAGGCGGTCACCGTCCCCGGCTGCTTGCCCTTGTTCGCGTCGGCGACCATCTTCTTCAGCGAGGCCGGGGTCAGCACCGCGGCGCCGGAGCCGTAGATGTTCTTGCCGTTGAGCAGCACCGTGGGCGTGGAGTCGAAGCCGGCGGAGTTGAAGGCGGCGTCGGACTTGCGCACCCACTCCTTGTGGGTGCCGCGCTCCACGCACGAGGTGAAGGCGGCGCTCGTGAGCCCGGGGACCTTCGCGGCCAGCGTGAGCAGGGTGGCGTTCTTGCTGAAGGCGTCGTCCTGCTCGTCGGGCTGGTTGGAGAAGAGGACATCGTGGAACGCCCGGAACTTTCCCTGGTCCTGGGCGCAGGCCGCCGCGTTCCCGGCGTTCAGCGAGCCGGAGCCGCCGAGGTTGCCGTCGATCAGGGTGACGAGGTGGTACTCGGTACGGATCTGGCCGTCGTCCTCCAGGCTGTGGATGGTCGGCGTGAAGCCCTTCTCGAAGGCGTCGCAGGCCGGGCAGCGGAAGTCCTCGTAGACGGTCAGCGTGGAGGGCGCGTCCGCGGCGCCGACCGGGATGACGAGGTTGTCCTTGCCGATGGCGCCGCGCGGGGCGACCACCGGACCGGCGGAGTCGCTGCCGCCGCCGCTGTCGTGGTCGGCGACGGCCACGCCGATGCCGGCCGCCGCGGCGAGGACGACGACGACCCCGCCGGCCGCGATCAGGGTGCGCTTGCGTTTGGCGCGGGCCTTCTCTTGCTCCCGCTGGGCGTACAGCTCTTCCCGGGCGGTGCGCTTCGCCTCGCGGTTCTTGTGGCTCATCACGTCCGGCAAACGTCCGCGGCGGCGCCTTGTGGGGTGCGCCGCCGCGTTTTTCCCTCTCCGGAGTGACCCGAACCCCTCTCCCGAGTGAGTTTTCCGCCCGCCCGTGCCCCCCGTCGTGCCGGGGAGCGCCGGCCTCCGGGGGCGGCGGTCACGGCCCCCGGAGGTCTCGGCGGAACGCTGCGGGCAGTTCCCTCAGCGGGTGACGGCGGCGGCCAGCTCGGCCGCCAGCTCCTTGACGGCGGTCAGGCCCGCCGGGAGGTCGCCCTCGTGCTGGAGCAGCCGGCTGACGAAGGCGGAGCCCACGATCACGCCGTCCGCGAAGGCGGCGACCTCCGCGGCCTGGGCGGCGTTGGAGACGCCCAGGCCCACGCAGACCGGCAGGTCCGTGGTGGCGCGGGTGCGGCGCACCAGGTCGGCGGCCTGGCTGCCGACCTGGGTGCGGGTGCCGGTGACGCCCATGACGGAGGCCGCGTAGACGAAGCCGCTGCCGGCCGCGGTGATCGCCGCCAGCCGTTCGTCACGGCTGGAGGGGGCGACCACGAAGACGGTGGCCAGGCCGTGCTCGGCGGCCGCCTCCCGCCAGGCCGCGGACTCCTGCACCGGCAGGTCGGGCAGGATGCATCCGGCGCCGCCCGCCGCGGCCAGCTCCTTGGCGAAGCGCGCCGCGCCGTAGCGGTCCACCGGGTTCCAGTACGTCATCACCAGCACCGGCCGGCGGTAGGCGGCGAACGCCTCCCGGACGGTGCGCAGGACGTCGGCGATGCGCACGTGGTTGTGGTTGAGGGCGATGTCGTCGGCGGTCTGGATGACCGGGCCGTCCAGCACCGGGTCGCTGTGCGGCAGGCCGACCTCGACGATGTCGGCGCCGCCCGCGAAGGCCGCCTTGACCGCCTCGGTGGCGCCGTCCAGGGTCGGGAAGCCGGCGGGCAGGTACGCCACCAGGGCGGCCCGGTCCTGCTTCCTGGTGCCGGCCAGCACCTCGTCGAGCAGGGCGACCTGCCCGCCGAAGAACTCCTCGCCGGCGCCGGTGCCGGTCGCGGTGCCCGCGTCCACCGCCGTCGTGCCGGTGGCGCCCGTCGTGCCCGTCGTGCCCGTCGTCTTCGTGCTCACTTGCCCGCCCCCGTCTGCATGCCGTTGCCGCTGGTGCTGCCGCTCTCGCCGCCGGTCTCGCCGTCCGCGCCGTCGTAGAGGCCGAAGTAGCGGGCGGCGGTGTCCATGTCCTTGTCGCCGCGCCCGGAGAGGTTGATCACGATGACCGCCTCCGGGCCCAGCTCGCGGCCGAGCTCCAGGGCGCCGGCGAGGGCGTGGGCGCTCTCGATGGCCGGGATGATGCCCTCGGTACGCGACAGCAGCCGCAGCGCCTGCATCGACGCGTCGTCGGTCACCGCCCGGTACTGCGCCCGGCCGGTGTCCTTCAGCCACGCGTGCTCGGGGCCGACGCCCGGGTAGTCGAGGCCGGCGGAGATCGAGTAGGGCTCGATGATCTGGCCCTCGTCGTCCTGGAGGACGTAGGAGCGCGAGCCGTGCAGTATGCCGGGCTCGCCGACGGTCAGGGTGGCCGCGTGCTCACCGGAGTCCACCCCGTGGCCGGCCGGCTCGCAGCCCACCAGCCGCACCCCGGTGTCGGGGATGAAGGCGTGGAACAGGCCCATGGCGTTGGAGCCGCCGCCGACGCAGGCGACCACGGCGTCCGGCAGCCGGCCGGTGCGCTCCAGCACCTGGCGGCGGGCCTCGACACCGATCACCCGGTGGAAGTCGCGCACCATCGCGGGGAACGGGTGCGGGCCGGCCACGGTGCCGAACAGGTAGTGCGTGGAGTCGACGTTCGCCACCCAGTCGCGGAACGCCTCGTTGATGGCGTCCTTGAGGGTGCGGCTGCCGGAGGTCACGGAGACCACCTCGGCGCCCAGCATCCGCATCCGGGCGACGTTCAGCGCCTGCCGCCGGGTGTCGACCTCACCCATGTAGATGGTGCACTCCAGGCCGAACAGCGCGCAGGCGGTGGCGGTGGCCACGCCGTGCTGTCCGGCGCCGGTCTCGGCGATGACCCGGGTCTTGCCCATCCGGCGGGTCAGCAGCGCCTGCCCCAGCACGTTGTTGATCTTGTGGGAGCCGGTGTGGTTCAGGTCCTCCCGCTTGAGGAAGACCCGGGCGCCGCCGGCGTGCTCGGCGAACCGGGCCACCTCGGTCAGCGGGCTGGGCCGGCCGGTGTAGTGGGCGAGCAGGCCGTCGAGCTCGGCGGCGAACGCCGGGTCGGCCTTGGCCTTCTCGTACTCCGTGGCGACCTCGTCGACCGCGGCGACCAGGGCCTCGGGGATGAACTTCCCCCCGAAGGGCCCGAAGTAGCCCTCCGTGGACGGCTGCGCGCCCTCCGGGTCGGGCAGGAAGAAGCGCCCCGCGTCGGCGGAGTCGGGGGACACGTCGTGTTCTGGCATGACAGGACCTCGGTGCGTGTGAGGTGGTGGAAGACCGGCGCGGACACGCGCCGTCACGGCATGCTGGCGGGCCGAAGCCACGCGGTCCGCGTCCGGGGAGCCCTCCCGACGGCCGGGCGGAAGGTACCGCGGGCCGTCGTACGGGCGTGCTCGGGCAGGAGCCGGGGCCTCAGCCGCGGCGCCATCGCCTTCCGTTCACCTGGCCGGGTTCGCAGCCGATCACGTACCGCACCCGGCGGCCCAGCACCTTGCGCGCGGGCGCGCGGCAGCCGCGGGGGCGGCAGCCGGGGGCCAGGCGGGAGGCGATGGACATGCGGGCAGTCTAGTGCCTCGCCCGACGGAGTCCGTCCGGGGTCACCAGGTCACCGCCGCCGCGCGGGGCGCTCCCCCGGGCACGCGCGCCGGAGGAGACACCGCGGAGACCTCGGGAAGGCCGCCGGGACTCGGCAGGCCGTCCGGCACCCGCCGGGACGTCCGGGACTCGTAGGGACGTCCGACTGCCGGCCGCAGCGGCGGCGGGGCCGGCCGGCGGCCTCAGCGGCCGTTGCGCAGCGCGGGGTGCGCGCCGGCGGCCACCAGGTCGGCGACGGCGGTACGCGGGTCCCGCCCGGTGACCAGGGACTCGCCGACCAGCACCGCGTCGGCGCCGTCGTGCGCGTACGCGATCAGGTCGTGCGGGCCGCGCACACCGGACTCGGCGACCTTGACGATGTGGTCGGGGATCTCCGGGGCGACCCGGGCGAAGGTGTCCCGGTCGACCTCAAGGGTCTTGAGGTTGCGCGCGTTGACGCCGATCACCCGGGCGCCGGCGTCCACGGCCCGCTGGACCTCGGCCTCGTCGTGCACCTCGACCAGCGGGGTCAGCCCGATGGACTCGGCCCGCTCCACCAGCGACTCCAGCACCGGCTGCTCCAGCGCGGCCACGATCAGCAGCACCAGGTCGGCGCCGTAGGCGCGCGCCTCCCACAGCTGGTAGGAGGTGACGACGAAGTCCTTGCGCAGCACCGCGGTGTCCACCTTGGCGCGGACGGCCTCCAGGTCGGCGAGCGAGCCGCCGAACCGGCGCTGCTCGGTGAGGACGCTGATGGCGGCGGCGCCACCCGCCTCGTACTCGGCGGCCAGCGCGGCCGGGTCGGCGATCGCGGCGAGCGGGCCCTTGGAGGGGCTGGACCGCTTCACCTCGCAGATCACCTTGACGCCCTCGCCGCGCAGCGCGGCGACGCCGTCGCGGGCGTCGCGGGCGCGGGCCGCGCGCTCCTTCAGCTCGTCGAGGGTGACCCTGGCCTGACGCTCGGCGAGGTCGGCACGTACTCCGTCGATGATCTCGTCGAGCACACTCACGCGAGAACTTCCCTTCGGCCGGCCGAGCAGCGAAATGATCACGCCAGTGTCGGTGGACCACTGGCTCTCCGATGGTATCCGGCAGCGCCCGCCGAGCCCGAATCGCACCTCCCATAGTCCCACTACCTGGACGTATGCACCCACCGCCGCCCTGTCCCGCGGCCCCGCGACGGGCTCTCCTCAGGGCGACAGGGCCCGTCCGAACGGCAGGTTCCGGACAACCGTGAAGACCACCGCGACCACCACCAGCGCCCGCCGGGCGCCCGGCCGCAGCACCGGCGCGTAGGGCAGTCCGCGCGCCGAGCGGACCGCCCACACCGTCCACACCACCGCGAACGCGGCGTATCCGGCGACGGCCAGCGCGTTGCACCGGAGGCCGGCCCGCAGCTGCCCGTGGACGAGGGCGTGGGCGCCGCGCAGCCCGCCGCACGCGGGGCAGTTCAGGCCGGTGTAGTACCGCAGCGGGCACAGCGGGTAGTGGCCCGGCCGGTCGGGGTCGACAGCCCCCACGTACGCGAACGCCGCGGCCACGGCGCCCAGCACCGCCAGGGGCACCGCGAGCCGCCGCGCCGCCCCGGGCCGGGGCTTCCGCTCGGTCGCGGGCTCGGTCGCCGGCTCGGGCCCGGGCCTCGGGGGCACCCCGCCGGCCGGGTCGGCCACCGCTCGGCTACGGCTGCTCATGGCCCGATCCTGCGCCTCCCGGGCGCGCGCCGCCCCCGGACCGCCCCCACCTGGGTCGGGGGGCGAGCGGTCTGGCCGTCGGGCGCCAACGCAGAACGGCACCCCAGCTGGGGTGCCGTTACGGGGTTGCCCAAGGTGATCGGGGCCCGGGTGGGGTCGGAGAGCCGACCGGGGGTTCAGGCGCGGGCGTGCTCGCGGGCCTCGGTGGAGCCGGCCCGAACGGGCGAGGTCTCGATCGGCTCGTACTTCTGGCCCAGACCCATCAGCTTCATGATCCCGCCGACCAGCGCGCCCACGGCGATCAGGGCGATGCCGACCCAGAATCCCACGGTGTTGTCGGCGACCATGAAGGCGCCGCCCACGCAGAATCCGATGAAGGCGATGATCACGCCGGTCCACGCGGCCGGAGTGTGTCCGTGACCGTGCGCTTCCGCCATGGGTGCTCCCTGTCGTGTCCAGTGGGGGCGTCCTCGGCCTCCCGCTACGTCCCCCATTGTTGCGCGTACCTGGGCAGGCTCGCGCACGGGGGTTGGTGCCGGGCGGGTGGTGTCGGACCGGACGGGCCGCCGACGGCCCCACGACGGACCAGGGGAAGGGCCGTACGGGGCGCCGTGGGAAGGGCCGTACGGCGTCCGCCGACGGATGGCCGGCGGGTCGCCGCAGGGCCGCTCGGCCAGGACGGCACCCGCGCGGGCACGGGGTACGGGTACGGGGGGCGGGGCCGCTGCCCTGCGGGCGGGCCACCGGTATGGGGCGGCTCCCGCCCCGCCCGGCGGCGGTTACGCGCCGGTGGGGTCCTCGCCGCGGTCGAGGGCCTTCCAGAGGTCCTCGGACCGCTCCGGGTCGATCGGCTTGGGGGCCCGGCCACGCGGTCCCGCCGCGCCGCCCGCGCGCTCGTAGCGGCCGGACATCGCGGGCCACCGCG
Source organism: Actinacidiphila yeochonensis CN732 (assembly GCF_000745345.1). NCBI lineage: Bacteria > Bacillati > Actinomycetota > Actinomycetes > Kitasatosporales > Streptomycetaceae > Actinacidiphila > Actinacidiphila yeochonensis. The sequence continues at coordinate 244,189 of NZ_JQNR01000003.1, forward strand.
ACCCCCACACGAGGGCAAGCACGCCCGCGACCAGCAGCAGCAGGCCGCCGACGGCCGCGGCGACGGGCCAGAACGTCACGGTGGTGCGGGCGGCGGTGGCGTGCGCGAGGCTGGTGGCGGTGGCCGCGGCGGCGTTCAGCGCGCCGTGGTCGCCGCGCCGCGACAGGGCCACGACGGCCGCGCCGAGGCCGCTGAGCGCGAGGAGGGCGGAGACGACGTAGCGGCCGATCCGGCGGACGGCGAAGACGGCGACCAGCGCGGCCAGCCCGACCAGGGCGAGCGCCCCGGGCAGGGCGGTGGTCTGGCTGCCGGTGGCGTGCACCGGGAGGGAGCCGCCGCCGGTGACGGCCACGCCGTGCGACCACGTCCGGCTCGCCGCGTAGAGGACGACGGTGGAGCCGACGACGCCGCAGGCCAGCGCCGCGGCGAGGGCCAGGTGGGCGGTGCGGCGGCCGGGGTCGGTGCGGCCGACGACGGCGGGCGCGTCCGGCGCGGCGGCCTCCGGGGCGAGGACGCCGGCTTCCGCGGCGGGGGCGGGGGCGGGCTGCTCGTGCGCGGCCGGGGACGTGTTCACCCCTCCACTATCCCCTGCCCGGCGCGGACCCCGGTGCGCGGGGCGCCGCCCCGCATCCCCGGCCCCGCCTCGTCGACCGGCCCCGGCTGTCCCCCGCCGTCCCCCGCCGCCTCCCCGTCCGTGCCGCTCCGTCAGGCCCTCCGCCCCGGTCGCCCGCCGTGGTCCGCCGTCCGGGCAGGCCGCGCTCCCGGCGCCGTCCGGCCGTCGTCCCGGCGCCGTCCCGGCCCCGTCCCGGCGTCGTCCCCGTGGCGGAACCCACACGTCCGTGGAGATCCCGCAGGAGCCTCGGGGCCCCCGCGAAGGGCGCGTGAAGGTCGTACGGAGATCGGCACCCGCCGCCTTGTTGACGCGTCGGCCGCGGATCTACGGTCGTCAGGTCCCGGTACCCGTCCCCCCGAAGAGCCCGTCCCCGAAGAGCCGCAGTGCCAGGTGCCTCCCGTACCCGCACCCGGGAGGGGCCCGGCCCGCGCGGTGGCGGCGTCGTCCGGCCCGTACCTGGCCCGCGCCGGACGCCGGCCCACCCGGTGCCGCCGCCCCGGGACTCCCCACCCGGGGGCGGCCGGCGGCGGTCAGCCGTGCATGCGGTTGGCCGCCGAGACGGCCCGCAGTACGGCGGCCGCCTTGTTGCGGCACTCCTCGTCCTCCGCGACCGGGTCGGAGTCGGCCACGATGCCGGCGCCGGCCTGCACGTACGCGGTGCCGTCCCGCAGCAGCGCGGTGCGGATGGCGATGGCGGTGTCGGAGTCGCCGGCGAAGTCGAGGTAGCCGACGCAGCCCCCGTACAGGCCGCGCCGGACCGGCTCCAGCTCCTCGATGATCTGCAGCGCGCGCGGCTTGGGCGCGCCGGAGAGGGTGCCGGCCGGGAAGCAGGCGGTGAGCACGTCGAACGCGGTACGGCCCGGCGCTACCTGCCCGGTGACGGTGGAGACGATGTGCATCACGTGCGAGTAGCGCTCGACGGACATGAAGTCGACCACCTCGACGCTGCCCGGCTCGCACACCCGGCCCAGGTCGTTGCGGCCGAGGTCGACGAGCATCAGGTGCTCGGCGCGCTCCTTGGGGTCGGCCAGCAGTTCGTCGGCGAGCGCCGCGTCGGCCTGCGGGGTGGTGCCGCGCGGGCGGGTGCCGGCGATGGGGTGGACCATGGCCCGGCCCTCCTCGACCTTCACCAGCGCCTCGGGGCTGGAGCCCACGACGTCGAAGCCGCCCTCGGTGGTGCCTCCCTCGCCGGGGAAGCGCAGCAGGTACATGTACGGGCTCGGGTTGGTGGCCCGCAGCACCCGGTAGACGTCCAGCGCGGAGGCGGCGCAGGGGGTGCTGAACCGCTGCGAGGGCACCACCTGGAACGCCTCGCCGGCCCGGATGCGCTCCTTGATGTCCTCGACGGCCCCCCGGAACGCCTCGCCGCCCCACCGCTCGGTGTACGCGGGCAGTTCGGACGGGGGCAGGGTGACCGGCGGGTGCTCCAGCGGCCGGGCCAGGTCGGCCTCCATGGCGTCGAGCCGCGCCACGGCGTCGGCGTACGCCTCGTCGACGCCGCTGTCCTGGTCGTTGTGGTTGATCGCGTTGGCGATCAGCAGGACGGAGCCGTCCCAGTGGTCCAGCACGGCGAGGTCGGAGGTGAGCAGCATCGTCAGGTCGGGCAGGCCGAGCTCGTCGGCGCTGTGGTCGCCGACCCGCTCCAGCCGGCGGACGACGTCGTAGCCGAGGTAGCCGACCATGCCGCCGGTGAAGGGGGGCATCCCGGAGCCGAGGTCGCGCGGGGTGTGCAGGGCCTGGACGGTGGCCCGCAGCGCGGCCAGCGGGTCGCCGTCGACGGGCACGCCGACCGGCGGTTCGCCGAGCCAGTGGGCCTGGCCGTCGCGTTCGGTGAGCGCGGCGGCGGAGCGGACGCCGACGAAGGAGTACCGGGACCACGACCGTCCGCCCTCGCCGGAGCCCATGTCGGCGGACTCCAGCAGGAAGGTGCCCGCGCGCTCCCCGGCGAGCTTGCGGTACAGCCCGACGGGCGTGTCACCGTCCGCGAGCAGCCTGCGGGAGACGGGGATGACCCGGCGATCGGCGGCCAGCTTGCGGAAGGTGGGGAGGTCCATGGCGTTCATGGCCGCAGAGACTAGCGGGACGGGGGCCGGGCGCGACGGTTTGACCGCGAAGCGGGACACCCGGGCACCCGGCCGGGGACGCTCAGCCGAGCAGGACGTCCTCGTCGAAGCAGGTGCGGGCTCCGGTGTGGCAGGCCGCGCCCACCTGGTCGACGCGGACCAGCAGGGTGTCGCCGTCGCAGTCCAGGGCGACGGACTTCACGTGCTGGAAGTGGCCGGAGGTGTCGCCCTTGACCCAGTACTCCTGGCGGCTGCGGCTCCAGTAGGTGCAGCGGCCGGTGGTGAGGGTGCGGTGCAGCGCCTCGTCGTCCATCCAGCCGAGCATGAGCACCTCGCCGGTGTCGTACTGCTGGGCGACGGCCGGGACGAGCCCGTCGGGGGTGCGCTTGAGGCGGGCGGCGATGGCGGGATCGAGCGAGGACATGCCCCCATTCTGCCGCCGGGTGCACGGCCCGGGGAAACGCGTACCGCCCACCGGACGCCCGCGGCCGCCTTCCCGCCGACCGGAACGTCCCACTTCGTGGCCCGAACCGGGTACGCCGGATGCGCCGGGCGCGCGCCGACGGCTCCCGGCGGGACACTCGGCGCTAGCCTGGCGGTATGACGACCCATGCACAGCGTGAACGTCTCCTCCTCGCCGACCTGCTGGAGAACGCCGGTCCGGACGCCCCGACGCTCTGCGCCGGCTGGAGCACCCGGGACCTTGCCGCGCACGTGGTGGTCAGGGAGCGGCGCGGCGACGCGGCGGCCGGCCTCGTCATCCCCCGGCTGGCCGACCGCCTGGACCGGGTCCAGGCCGAGTACGCGGCCCGCCCGTACGAGGAGCTGATCCGGCTGATCCGCACGGGTCCGCCGAAGCTGTCGCCGTTCGCCCTCAAGCAGCTCGACGAGGTGTCCAACACCGTCGAGTTCTACGTGCACGCCGAGGATGTCCGGCGGGCGGCCGACGACTGGACGCCGCGTCCGGTCGACCCGGTCTTCGCCGAGGCCCTGTGGAGCCGCCTGGAGCGGATGGCGCGCGTGGTGGGCCGCCGCTCGCCGGTGGGCCTGGTGCTGCGTCTCCCGGACGGCCGCACGGCGGTGGCCCGCAAGGGCGCGCCCGTCGTCACGGTGACCGGGGAGCCGGCCGAGCTGGTGATGTTCACCTTCGGCCGCCAGGCCGCCGCGAAGGTGGAGGCCGATGGCGACGACGACGCGGTGGCGAAGCTGTACGGCGCGAAGCTCGGCGTCTGACGGACCGCCAGGCGCCCTATCCGCAAGGCGGTTGAGGCGGTCGGCGGCGATGGCTCAGGCCGTGTCGGGGCGGCCGGGCGGCTCATGGGCCCGCTTCGGCCCCTGGCTCGGGACCGGCGGCGTCCCCAGGCGGGCAGCGCGCACCGCCGGGGAGGCCAGGCCCACGACCCCGCCGAACGTGGAAGGCAGGCGGAGCCCACGAAGACGGAGGGCGCCCCCCAGGCGGCGACGGCGGCGCCGAAGAGCGGGTAGGCCAGCGGGGACAGGCCGACCCCCGTCAGGCTCATGACCGCCGTCACCCGGCCGAGGTAGGCGGGGTCGGCGGCGGTCTGGATCAGCGAGTTGGCGAGCCCTCCGCAGAGGCCGCAGACCGCCCCCGCGGTCAGCCCCGCCAGCACGGCGCCCGACAGGCCCGGCAGGAAGGGCAGCACGCCGAGCAGGGCGCCGCTTGAGAAAAGCGTGCCGATCTGCACCGCCCCCGCCCGCTCCATCCGGCCGCGTACCGTCAGCAGCAGCGCGCCGCACGTGGAGCCGGCGCCGAACGCGGCGACGATCCAGCCGTACCCGGCCGCCCCCCAGCCGCGGGACTGGGAGAGCAGCACCAGGCCGACGTTGAGCGGGCCGTTCATGCCGAGTTCGCTGATCGCGCCGGACAGTACGAGGGCCCCGAGCAGCCGGTGGCGCCGCAGGTAGCGCAGCCCGTCGCACAGCTCCTGCCAGGCGGTGGCCGGCGCAGCGGGCCCATCGGCGGGCCGGGCGGGCGGACGGTCCATGCGGGTGGTGACGAGCAGCGGGACCGAGATCGCGAACAGGACGCCGGCCGTGCCGAGGGCGGCTCCGGCGCCGCCAAGCCCCATGGCCAGGCCGCCCAGCGGCGGGCCGCCGACCTCGCCCAGCCGCATCGCCAGGGTCCGCAGCCCCTGGAGGCGGGCGAGTTGGCCGGCGCCGACCAGACGCGGCGGCAGGGCGCCAACGGCCGGCATGAAGAGCGCGTCCACGACGCCGAAGGCCAGCGCGAGCACCACCAGCAACCGCAGTCCGGTACTGTCCACCGCGACCACCGCAGCGGCGGCCAGCACCAGGACGCAGCGGGTGGCGTCGCTGCCGATGACGACCCGTCGCGGCCCGAAGCGGTCGGCGACCACTCCCCCGCCGAGCATCAGCACGGCCCGTGGCACCGCCCCCGCCGCCATCACCAGCCCGACCTGCGCGGGTCCGACGGTCCGGGCGGCGGCGAAGCCGAGGGCGAGGAAGTAGACCGAGTCGCCGACCAGCGAGGCCGTGTAGGCGGTGAGCCAGCGCAGAGCGTTCCGGTCCCGGTAGGCGGGCGGCTCGGCGAACCCCCCTCGGGACCAGCGCTCCTGGGGCGGGATCGGCGGGGTTGACGGACCTGCGGCGGCGCGGTGGGCCGTCGCGCCGAGTACGGAGGGTTTCGTGGGCTCGGTGGGCCTGGGCTCGGTGGGTTCGATGGCCATCGGCCGGCCTTCCTGGCGGGGATCGGCGGGACGTACGCGACGTGGCCCGGGCCGGGCCGGGCGGCACGGGTCGCGTCGGCGGCATGGGCTCAGTCGCGGACGGGGAACCCGTACATCTGGACGGATACGTGCTCGCGGCCCTCCGTGTCGCCCGCCGCGACAGCGGCCCTGCCACGCTCGCTCCACCGCTCCATCACCGCGGCCAGTTCGTCGGCGAGCCCTTGCAGCTCGTCGGAGGTCAGCCGGGGCAGGTACTCGGAGCTGAAGGCCGCGCCGGTCCAGGCGCGTGACCAGGCGGCCTGCTCGTCCAGGTACTGCTCGTACCGCTCGGACCGGGTGGCGAGCAGTTGCCGGGTGACCTGGGAGAGCACGGCCAGGCTCTCGGGCCGGTCGCCGAAGTCGGTGGTGCGGAAGGAGAAGCCGCGCTCCGCCGAGAGCCGCCACCAGCGTTCGCGGCCGTCGCGGCCGTGGCCGGGGGCCTCGGCGATGAAACCGTGCGCGGCGAGTCTGCGCAGGTGGTAGCTGACCAGTGAGACGGCCTCGTCGACCTGGTCGGCCAGGTGGGAAGCCGTGGCCTCGCCTGCGGTGTACAGCGCTCGGTAGAGGCGGATGCGCAACGGGTGGGTGAAGACCTTCAGGGCGTCCAGCTCGGTGATCCGCTGCTGGGCGGGCCGACCGTCACCGTCGGACGCGTCGGCTTCGGGGCCGGTCTCAGGGGGTTCGCTCACCCTTCCGAGGCTAGATAGGAAAGAAACATTGCACAATAAGATGTGCGCAGTTTTCTTTCCTAACAGTCCGCTACCGATCCGGGTACCGTCGCGCCGCCCCCGGGGCGGACTCGGCAGGATGGCCGGCATGTCCCTCAACGGCACCAGCGCCCACCTCAGCGGGCCGGGCGACCTGCCTCCTCTGGTGGAGCGGGCCGCCCGGACGGCACTTCACCTGGACTTCGCGTACTCCTGCCGGCCCGAGCAGGGGCGCCTGCTCAGCGTGCTCGCGGCCGGCGCCCGGCGGATCGGCGAGACCGGCACCGGCTGCGGTGTGGGGCTGGCCTGGCTCGTCTCCGGCATGCGGCCGGACGCCACGGCGGTCAGCGTCGAACGGGACCCGGACCGGGCCGAGGCGGCGTCGGCTCTCTTCGCCGGCCTCGCGCCGCAGGTCCGGGTGGAGTGCGCGGACTGGACCGTGATCGGCGGCCACGGCCCCTTCGACCTGCTCGTCCTCGACGGCGGCGGTCAGGGCAAGGACGGCGGCGCACCCGCCGACCCGGTTGCTCTGCTGCGCCCCGGCGGGCTGCTGGTGATCGACGACTTCGCGCCGTCCGGGGGCGGCACGCCGGCCTTCGGGGGCGGCCCGGACAGCGCACGCCTGCACTGGCTGGACCACCCGCTGCTCCGCACCGTGGAGGTTCCGCTGGCCCCCGACCTCGCGGTCCTGCTGGCCACCCGCCGGGCCTGACGACGGCACGGCGGCGGTTCAGCCGCCGTCCCGGGCGGCCTTGCCGGGCCGCGCTGACCACCCGCTGGGCCCCGGCCCCGTGGACGGTGGACTCGCGCGGGGTGCGCCAGGCGGGCGGGTAGGTGTCAACGCTGTCGGCGTCGTCGATCCGCAACTCCGCGTGCCAGGTCTCCACGACGGACAGGCCGACGGACGGCTCAGCGGACCGGCCGGCGAGGCCGACGCCCGTTCCCGGACGGCGCCGTGAGCCGGTCAGGCCTCCGGGGGCGGGCCGGGCGGCCCGCACCCCCGGAGGGCACCGCTCAGCGGACGGGGTGGCCGGCCTCGCGCAGCGCCGACTTGACCTCGCCGATGCGCAGGTCGCCGAAGTGGAAGACGGACGCGGCCAGCACCGCGTCGGCGCCGGCGTCCACCGCGGGGGCGAAGTCCTCGACGCGCCCCGCGCCGCCGGAGGCGATCACCGGCACGGTCACGTGCTTGCGGACCGCGGTGATCATCTCGGTGTCGTAGCCGTCCTTGGTGCCGTCGGCGTCCATCGAGTTGAGCAGGATCTCGCCGGCACCCAGTTCGGCCGCCCGGTGCGCCCACTCCACCGCGTCGATGCCGGTGCCGCGCCGGCCGCCGTGCGTGGTGACCTCGAACGAGCCGGACAGGGTGCGCCGGGCGTCCACCGACAGCACCAGCACCTGCCGGCCGAACCGCTCGGCGATCTCCCGGATCAGCTCGGGCCGGTCGATGGCCGCGGTGTTCACGCCGACCTTGTCGGCGCCGGCCCGCAGCAGCCGGTCCACGTCCTCCGCGCTGCGCACCCCGCCGCCGACGGTCAGCGGGATGAAGACCTGCTCGGCGGTGCGCCGCACCACGTCGTAGGTGGTCTCGCGGTTGCCGGAGGAGGCGGTGATGTCGAGGAAGGTCAGCTCGTCGGCGCCTTCCGCGTCGTAGAGCTTGGCCAGCTCCACCGGGTCGCCGGCGTCCCGCAGGTTCTCGAAGTTGACGCCCTTGACCACCCGCCCGGCGTCCACGTCGAGGCAGGGGATGACTCGGACTGCGAGGGTCATGCGGGGGCTCCTGGCTCTCCTGGCGCTGCGGGATCCGCGGCGTCCGCGGGACCCGCTGGATCTGAGGCGGCTGCGGGCTGGTCTGGCTGGGTGTGCTGGTCCGACTGGTCGGAGTCCGCGGCGTCGGACGCGGCGGGAGCGGTGTGCACCCGGGCGTCACGGCCGCCCGCGTGGGCCTCGATCTCGACCTCCACCAGCACCCTGGAGTCGGTGAAGCCGGCCACCACGACCATGGTCAGCGCCGGGCGGACGTGGCCGAGGACCTCGCGGTGGGCCCGGCCGGCCTCGTCGGCGTCCCGGGCGTGGCTGAGGTACACGCGGGTGCGGACCACGTCCTCCGCGGCCAGCCCGAACGGTTCGAGCGCGGCCACCGCGTCGCGCAGGGCGCCCGCGGTCTGCTCGTAGGGCTCGCCGGCCCCGGCCACGGCCCCTTCCTCGGGGACCGGCATCCGGCCCGAGACCAGGACCAGGCCGCCGACGGCGACCGCGCCGGCCGAGCCGGTCGCCTCCTCCCAGGGGGTGCCGGACAGTTCCCGCCGTACCTCGGCTCCGGACGTCATCGCGCCATTCATCCCCTCACGGCCGCCAGGGCCTCTTCAAGAGTGAAAGCCTTCGCATAGAGCGCCTTACCGACAATGGCCCCTTCCACACCCTCGGGGACCAGACCGGCGATGGCGCGCAGGTCGTCGAGGCTGGAGACGCCGCCGGAGGCCACGACGGGCTTGTCGGTGGCGGCGCAGACGTTCTTCAGCAGCTCCAGGTTGGGGCCCTGGAGGGTGCCGTCCTTGGCGATGTCGGTGACCACGTAGCGGGCGCAGCCCTCGGAGTCCAGCCGGGCCAGCGTCTCGTACAGGTCGCCGCCGTCGCGGGTCCAGCCGCGGCCGCGCAGGGTGGTGCCGCGCACGTCCAAGCCGACGGCGATGCGGTCGCCGTACTGGCCGATCACCTTCGCCACCCACTCCGGGCTCTCCAGCGCGGCGGTGCCGAGGTTGACGCGGGTGCAGCCGGTGGCGAGGGCCGCGGCGAGGGTGTCGTCGTCGCGGATGCCGCCGGAGAGCTCGACCTTGATGTCCATGCTGCGCGCCACGCCCGCGATGAGGGTGCGGTTGTCGCCGGTGCCGAAGGCCGCGTCGAGGTCGACCAGGTGCAGCCACTCGGCTCCCGCCTGCTGCCAGGCCAGGGCGGCGGACAGCGGGTCGCCGTAGGACGTCTCCGAGCCGGACTCGCCGTGTACGAGGCGGACGGCCTGGCCGTCGCGGACGTCGACGGCGGGGAGGAGTTCGAGCGTGCTCATCGGGGTGCGTCCTCGGGGTCGGTGCGGGATCTCAGTCGGTTCGGTCGGTACGGGATGCGGGTGGAGACGTCGGAGCGGCGCGGACCGGGGCCGGGAGGCGGAACCCCCGGCTTGGAGCCGCGTCCGGACGGCCTGGTGCCGCGACCGGCAGGGTCTGCCCGGTGGCGAGGTGCGCTGGCGCGGGCCCTCGCCAGGTGGCCGGGAAGCCTCGTGGTGGGCCTACGCGGCTCTTTCGGCCGACGCCGCGAGGGCCCGCGCCAGTTCGGCGAGCGGGGCACACCCTGCCGGGAGAGGCACTAGAGCGTGTCCAGCCAGTTGGCCAGCAGGACCGCGCCCGCGTCGCCGGACTTCTCGGGATGGAACTGTGTGGCCCACAGTGCCCCGTTCTCCACGGCGGCGACGAACGGCTCGCCGTGGGTGGTCCAGGCGACCTTCGGGGCGCGGATGGACGCGTTGTGCGTCTCCAGGTCCCAGTCGCCCACCCCGTAGGAGTGGACGAAGTAGAACCGCGCGTCGGCGTCGAGCGCGGCGAACTGCCTGGAGTCCTCGGGCGCGGCGACGGTGTTCCAGCCCATGTGCGGCACGACGGGGGCCCGCAGCGGGCCGACGGTGCCGGGCCACTCGTCGAGGCCCTCGGTCTCCACGCCGTGCTCGATGCCGCGGGCGAAGAGCACCTGCATGCCGACGCAGATGCCCATGACCGGGCGCCCGCCGGACAGCCGGCGCCCGATGATCCAGTCGCCGCGGACCTTGCGGATGCCCTCCATGCAGGCGGCGAAGGCGCCGACGCCGGGCACCAGCAGTCCGTCGGCGGCCATCGCCCGGTCGTAGTCGGCGGTGATCTCCACCTCGGCGCCGGCCCGGGCCAGCGCGCGCTCGGCGGAGCGCACGTTGCCGAAGCCGTAGTCGAGGACGACCACGCTCTTGCTGCCGCTCATGTCGGTGATCCCTCGGACGGGCCCTCGGTGGGACGGTCGGTGCGGGCCGGCCGGGACGGGCCCGGCGGCGGGGGCGGGGTGCTGGTCGCAGCGGGACGGGCAGGGGTCACAGCGAGAGCAGCCCGGCCGCGAGCGCCATCACCGAGCCGATCGCGATCACCGCGATGATGCTCTTGGACTGCTCCTGTTTCCAGAAGGAGTACACCCCGCCGGCCAGGAACAGCCCCAGGAGGATGAAGAGGGTGGACCCCTTGTTCACAGCGCGCCCTTCGTCGACGGCAGGATTCCGGCGGCCCTCGGGTCGCGTTCGCTGGCGTACCGCAGCGCCCGCGCCAGGGCCTTGAACTGGCACTCCACGATGTGGTGGGCGTTGCGGCCGTAGGGCACGTGGACGTGCAGGGCGATCTGCGCCTGCGCCACGAAGGACTCCAGGATGTGCCGGGTCATCGTGGTGTCGTACGAGCCGATCATCGGCGCCATGGTCTCGGGCTCGGTGTGCACGAGGTAGGGCCGGCCGGAGAGGTCGACGGTCACCTGGGCCAGCGACTCGTCCAGCGGCACCGTGCAGTTGCCGAACCGGTAGATGCCGACCTTGTCGCCGAGGGCCTGCTTGAACGCCGCGCCCAGGGCGAGCGCGGTGTCCTCGATCGTGTGGTGGGTGTCGATGTGCAGGTCGCCCTCGGTCTTCACGGTGAGGTCGAACAGACCGTGCCGGCCGAGCTGGTCGAGCATGTGGTCGTAGAAGCCGACGCCGGTCGACACGGAGACCTGCCCGGTGCCGTCGAGGTCGATCTCCACGACGGTGGATGTCTCCTTGGTGGTGCGCTCCACGCGGCCGACGCGGCTCATGCGGACTCCTTCGTACTGCCTGGTGCGGTGCTGCCTGGTGCGGGGGTGCCGGTGCTGCCGGGGTCGGCCGGGCCGTCGAGGAGGACGTCCGGGTCCTTGGCGAGCGCGGCGGCCGCGTCGAGGAAGGCGGCGTTCTCCTCCGGGGTGCCGACCGACACCCGCAGCCAGCCGGGGACGCCGAGGTCGCGGATCAGGACGCCGCGGTCGAGGAAGCCGCGCCAGGCGGCCGCGCTGTCGGCGAACCGGCCGAACTGGACGAAGTTCGCGTCGGACGGGGTGACCTCGTAGCCGAAGCCGGTCAGCTCCTCGACCACCCGGTCCCGTTCGGCCTTGAGCTGCTCGACGTAGCCGAGGAGGGTGTCGGTGTGCTCCAGGGCGGCCAGCGCGGTCGCCTGGGTGACCGAGGAGAGGTGGTAGGGCAGCCGCACCAGCTGCACGGCGTCGACCACGGCCGGGTCGGCGGCGAGGTAGCCCAGCCGCAGCCCGGCGGCGCCGAACGCCTTGGACATCGTGCGGGTGATGACGAGGTTCGGCCGGCCCTCCAGGAGCGGCAGCAGCGACGGCTGGTGCGAGAACTCGCCGTACGCCTCGTCCACCACGACCATCGACGGCCGGGCGGCCTGCGCGGCCTCGTACAGCGCGAGCACGGTCCCGGCCGGCACGGCGGTGGCCGTCGGGTTGTTCGGGGAGCAGATGAAGACCACGTCGGGGCGCCGCTCGGCGATCTCCCGGGTGGCGGCGGCGACGTCGACGGTGAAGTCGTCGTTGCGCGGGCCGGAGATCCAGCCGGTGCCGGTGCCGCGGGAGATCAGCGCGTGCATCGAGTACGAGGGCTCGAAGCCGATCGCGGTGCGGCCGGGGCCGCCGAAGGTCTGCAGCAGCTGCTGGATGACCTCGTTGGAGCCGTTGGCCGCCCACACCTGCTCGGTGCCGACGCGGTGGCCGGCGGTGCGGGTGAGGTACTCGGCGAGGCGGGTGCGCAGCTCGACGGCGTCCCGGTCGGGGTAGCGGTTGAGGTTCCGCGCGGCCTCGGCGACCCGTTCCGCGATCCGGGCCACCAGCGGCTCGGGCAGCGGGTACGGGTTCTCGTTGGTGTTCAGCCGGACCGGCACGTCGAGCTGCGGCGCGCCGTACGGGGACTGGCCGCGCAGCTCGTCGCGGATCGGCAGGTCGTCGATGGCGGTCACGAGGCGCTCCCGAAGCGGACGGTGACGGCGGTGCCGTGAGCGGGCAGGTCCTCGGCCTCGGCGAGGGCGACGACGTGGTGGGCGACCCCGGCGAGGGCGTCGCGGTCGTAGTCGATCACGTGGATGCCGCGCAGGAACGACTGCACGGACAGGCCCGAGGAGTGGCAGGCGCAGCCGCCGGTGGGCAGCACGTGGTTGGAGCCGGCGCAGTAGTCGCCGAGCGAGACGGGCGCGTGCGGGCCGACGAAGACGGCGCCGGCGTTGCGCACCCGGGCGGCGGTCCCGGCGGAGTCCTCCGTCTGGATCTCCAGGTGCTCGGCGCCGTAGGCGTCGACGACGGCCAGGCCCTGCTCCAGGGTGTCCACGAGGACGGTGGCGGACTGCCGGCCGCTCAGCGCGGCGGTGATCCGCTCCCGGTGCTTGGCGGCGCCCACCTGCTTGTCCAGCTCGCGGTCGACGGCGTCGGCCAGCTCGACGGAGGTGGTGACCAGGACGGCTGCGGCGAGCGTGTCGTGCTCGGCCTGGCTGACCAGGTCGGCGGCGACGTAGGCGGGCTCGGCGGTGGCGTCCGCGAGGATCGCGATCTCGGTGGGGCCGGCCTCGGCGTCGATGCCGATACGCCCCTTGAGGAGGCGCTTCGCGGCGGCCACGTAGATGTTGCCGGGGCCGGTGACGAGGTTCACCGGGCGGCACTCGTCGGTGCCGTAGGCGAACATCGCGATGGCCTGGGCGCCGCCGGCGGCGTAGACCTCCTGGACGCCGAGCAGCTCGCAGGCGGCGAGGATCGCGGAGGCGGGCAGGCCGCCGTTCTCCTTCTGCGCCGGGGAGGCGACGGCGATGCCCTCGACGCCCGCCTCCTGGGCGGGTACGACGTTCATCACCACGGAGGACGCGTACGCGGCGAGGCCGCCGGGCACGTACAGGCCGACGCGCTGGACGGGCACCCAGCGCTCGGTGACGGTGCCGCCGGGGACCACGCGGGTGGTGGTGTCGGTGCGGCGCTGGTCGCGGTGGACCGCCCGGGCGCGCCGGATGGACTCCTCCAGGGCGGCGCGGACCCGCGGGTCGAGCTGGGCGAGGGCGTCCCTGAGAGCCTGGGCGGGCACCCGCAGCCGCTCCAGCCGCACGCCGTCGAACCGCTCCCCGTAGTCGATGACCGCCGCCGAGCCGCGATGGCGCACGTCCTCGCAGATGGGCCGCACCGTCTCCAGCGCGGCCTCCACGTCGAACTCGGCACGGGGCAGCAGGTCGCGGTCGATGCCGCCCTCCGGGAAGGCGGCGCCGCGCAGATCGATTCGGGAGATCACGGTGCCAAGTGTAGAGACCCGGATCGGGCAACCGGCGCTCGGTTCCACTCAGTGATACGTCACACGCTGCTGGTGGCTGCCGTGGCCCGGCGCGGCGGCGGCGCGGCGGGCGCGACCTCGGGCCGGGCCGGGCGGGGCAGGGCCTCCGGGCGGTCCGGGCGGGTCGGGGCGGTCCGGGCGGCGGGCGCGCGGGCCGGGCCGTCCGGCAAACGTGTCCCGCATCCGGCGTCGCACCCGGCCGATATGCCCTTACGCTGCTGGCTGTGACCGATCGCCTTCCGCTCTTCCCGCTCAGTTCGGCGCTCTTCCCGGGGCTGGTGCTTCCCCTCAACGTCTTCGAGGACCGGTACCGCGCCCTCGCCCGGGACCTGCTGGCGCTGCCGGAGGGCGCGCCGCGGCGGTTCGGGGTGGTGGCGATCCGCAACGGCCAGGAGGTCTCTCCCACCGGCCAGGACGGCCGCGACACCGGTCCGGCCGCCGGGCTCGGCGACGATCCGCTGGGCGCGCTGTACGGCGTCGGCTGTGTGGCGGACGCCACGGGGATCTCCGAGCGCGGGGAGGGCGGCGAGGACGGGTACGACATGGTGGGGACCGGGCTGGTCCGCTTCCGGTTGCTGTCGGTCGACGCCTCGGGCGAGTACCTGACCGGGGAGGTCGAGGAGCTGCCGGACGAGCCGGGCGCGGGCGCCGCGGCGCTGGTGCCGGAGGTGACCCGGGCCTTCCGGGCCTACCAGAAGAAGCTGGCCGGCTCCCGGGAGCGCACGCTGGCCTCGCAGGAGTTCCCGGACGACCCGACGGTGATGTCGTACCTGGTGGCGGCGGCGATGATCATGGAGATGCCGGACAAGCAGCGGCTGCTGGAGGCCGACGACTCGGCGGCCCGGCTCACGGAGGAGCTGCGGCTGCTGCGCAGGGAGACGGCGCTGATCGACAAGCTGCCGTCGCTGCCCGCGGTCGAGCTGGCGCAGCAGGCGATCTGCGTGAACTGAGGCGCGGCGAGCGGAGCTCCGCGAGCTGAGGCACGGCGCGCGGTCCTGATCGGGCGGCCGGGGGCGGTGGGGGTCCTGAGCGCAGGGCGTCCCGGGGTGTACCGGGGCGTCCCGAGGACGTACGGAAGGCGGCCGGGGGCCGCGGGGAGCGGAAGACGAAAGGGCGCGGAGATGGCGCGCAAGGCCAAGGCGGCCGGGGGCGGTACCCCGGCGACGGTGGCGCTGGACCGGGCGGGGGTGGCCTACAGCGTGCACGCCTACGCGCACGACGCCGCCTCGGACCTGTCCTACGGCCTGGAGGCGGCGGCCGCGCTGGGCGCGGTACTGGGCGTGGACCCGGCCGAGGTGGAGGGGCGGGTGTTCAAGACGCTGGTGGCCGAGGTCGACGGGGCGCTGACCGTCGCGGTGGTGCCCGTCTCCGGCTCGCTGGACCTGAAGGCGCTGGCCACGGCGGCGGGCGGCAAGCGGGCGGCGATGGCCGACCCGGCGGCGGCCGAGCGCACCACCGGCTACGTGCGCGGCGGCATCTCCCCGCTGGGCCAGCGCAAGGCGCTGCCGACGGTGGTGGACGCCACGGCTCTCGCGCACCCCACGGTCTTCGTCTCGGCCGGCAAGCGCGGCCTTGAGGTGGAACTCGCCCCGGCGGCACTGGTCGAGCTGACCCGCGCGGTGACGGCCCCGGTGGGCCGCCCGGCCTGACGGGAGGTCCGGCGGGCGACCGGCGGGAGGCGGCTTCGTCCTCCGGCGGCTGTCTCCGGCCGGCTGTTGTCTCCGGCGGCTGGACGGGGCGGCTGGACGGGGCGGCCGGCGGTGAACCGGCCGCGGGCGTCGGAGGCGCCGTACGCCGGCTGTGAAGGGGCCGCGCCCGTTCGCCGCGGCCTTCCCGCCCGACCGGCGGGTGGTTCGCAGGGCCCCAGCGGCAACGGCCGGTGCGCTGGCCGGAGTCGGGGCGCCCGGGGACCGGGGAGCCCACGCCGTCCGCCGCCGGAGCACCGTGCGAACGGGCCGGCGGCTCAGCGGGCCTGCCGGGCCGGCCGCCGGGTGGCAGCGGCGGCGGGCCGCCGGTCAGTGCGCGTTGGCGGCGCCCGGCCGGGTACGGAGGCGCCCGGCCCCCGCGTCCGGCCCGCCGTCAGTCGCCAGCAGTCGCCGTCAGTCGCCGTCGGGCGTGCCGCCCGGGCCGCCGTCCTCCGGCTCGCGGGGTCCCTTGGTGAGGTCGGGGGGCGTCGGCCCGGCCTCCGTACCCGACCCGCCGGGGGCGCTCCCGGTGCCGGGCTGCCCGGTTCCGCCCCGCCCGCCGGAGGCCGGGTCCTGGCCGGCCGCCTGCTCCCCGCCGGGCGGGGTGGTGCCCTGCTCGGGCCGCCCGTAGGCGCCGGGCGCCCAGCCCTGGGGCTGCCGGCCGTTCTCGACGGCGAGCACACCGCCGCGCTCCTCGTCACGCTCGCCGAACACGTACGTCAGCACCGTGTGGACGAGCATCGCCGCGGCCGGCCAGGCGACGATCGCGCTCTTGGCCCGCAGCTGGAGCGGGGCGTCGAAGACCACCTTCGGACCGACCTGCTTGGCGTGCTCGACGATGTGCGTGGTCGGTCCGAGCCAGACGCCGATCCGCCAGCCGATCACCGACGCGAGCGCGCCGCCCGCCGCCAGCCCGAGCACCACGGCCACGCTGCCGCGGCGAAGCCGCCAGAAGACGGCCGCGGCCGAGAGCGCGCCCAGCACCAGCGCGATCAGCACGAAGGTGCCGTCGCTGCCGATCGCCTCCTCGCCCTCGGTGTCCTTGAGGTAGACCGCCTGGCCGTCGGAGACCAGCGGCACCCGCGGCGACAGCCACAGCCACAGCAGCCCCAGCGCCACGCCGGCCACCGCGACCAGGACGAACACCAGCAGCCCGCGGAGGATCTCCCGGCGCGCGGAGACCGGTGCGTGCTCCTCCCGCGGGGCCGGGAAGATCGTGGCGCCCGCGGCCGGGTACTGCGGCACGTTCGTGGCTCCGGAGTGCGGCGAGGGCTCGGGCGGCGTCAGGGGTGCGGTCACCCGCCCATCGTGCCAGGTCTCCCTGTCAGGCGCGGCACCGGCAAGGCCCTACCGGGGGCCTGCGGGCGCGAGACGGCAGCCGGCGCGAACCGGACCGGGATCGGACCAGGTCCGGACCAGGATCGGACCGGAATCGGAGCGGGATCGGGCCCCGGACAGCGCCCCGGGGCAGGCCCGAGCGGGCCCGGGGTCCCGCCCGGGATCGGGCCCGGACGGGGACCCGTTCAGCGGCAGGCGGCCCGTCGGTACGCCCAGGTGGCGACGGCGAGTGAGGCCACCCCCACGGCCGCGCAGACCGACAGGTCTCCGACCACGGCGGCCCAGTCCGTGCCGCCCCCGTCGAAGGTACGGGCGAACGCCTCGACGCCGTAGGTGGACGGCAGCACGTCCCGGGCCCAGCTGATCGGCGCGGGCATGTGGGAGGCCGGGAGGACGCCGAGCAGCAGCGCGGCGGACATGCCGAGCTGGCCCAGCAGGGTGGCGATCTCCTGGCGTGGCGCGAGCAGCCCCATGGCGGCGCCCAGGCCGGACATGGCCGCGCCGGCCAGCGGCACCACGAGCGCGAGCACCCACAGGTTGGCGACCGAGAGGTGGAACAGCACGCACCCGGTGACGGCCGTGACCACCGTGCCGGGCACGGTGAAGGACGCGTAGGCGCCGGCCGCGCCGAGGACGACGGCCGCCGGCGGCACCGGCAGCGTCGCGTAGTGGTCCAGGCCTCCGGAGGCGCGCAGCTGGCCGAAGTACTGGGAGAGCAGGTTGAGCGCGACGAAGGCGACGACCAGCACGCTGGAGCCGGCCACGACGGCGCGGGCGGCCTCCCCGTCGCCGGCGTGCACCACACCGCGCAGCATCACCATGATGCCGATCGACTGGAACGTCGCCACGAACAGCAGCGGGATGCGGGCCACCCGGGCCCGGGAGAGCTGCGCCCGGTAGACGGCGCCGAGGGCGGGCCGCAGGCGGGCGCGGGGTGCGAGGGCCGCCGGACCGGACGGGCTCGCGGGACCGGACGGGCCGGACAGGCCGGCCGGGTCCGGGAACGACGGGGCCGGGCCGGGGTGCGCGCCGGCCGCCGGCGCGGTCGGGGCGGCGGCGCCGACGGCGCTCGCGGTGGTCCCCGCGGTGCTCGCAGTGGTCATGGTGGCTGCTGTGCCCGTCGTCCTCGTGGTGGCCGTGCCGGTCGTCCCGGCCGTGGTCGCGCCCGTCGTGGTCGTCCCGGCCGTGGTCGCGCCGGCCGTCCGCGCCGGGGATGCCGGCCCCGCCAGCGTACGCGGGGGCCCGCCGGCCGGCACCGGAACGGTGGCGGGCACGAGGGCGGACCGCGGGGCGGGGGCGGACCGCCCTCGGGGGCGCCGCTCCGGCGGAGCGCGCGGGTCACACCTTCACCAGGCCCTCGCCGCTGCCGCCGAGTGCCAGGTAGACGTCCTCCAGGCTGGGCGTCGCCAGCGTGAAGTCGTCCAGCGCGGCGAAGGCCGGGCCGCCGGTGACCTCGGCGACGGCGGCGCGGGCCCGGTCCTGCGGCAGCCGCAGCGTCCAGCGGCGCCCGGAGACCTCGGCGTCGGGGCGCAGCGCGGCGATGCCCGGCAGGTGGGTCGGCGGCTCGTCGCGCCAGACCAGGTCCAGCCGCACCTCGTCCGCGACGAGGGCGCGCAGGCCGACGGGGGTGTCGCAGGCGATCACCCGGCCCCGGTCGAGGACGGCGACCCGGTCCAGCACGGTCTCGGCCTCGATGACGTTGTGGGTGACCAGGATGACGGTGGCGCCCTGTTCGGCCCGGCGGCGGTCGACGGCGGCCCACACCGCGCGGCGGGCCACCGGGTCCATGCCAGTGGTGGGCTCGTCGAGGATGAGCACCGGTCGCGGGCCGGTCAGCGCGGCGGCGAAGCAGGCGAGGCGGCGCTGGCCGCCGGACAGGCGCTTGAGGGGGCGGCCGGCGATGGGGGCCAGGCCCAGCTCGTCGAGGACGTCGTCGCGGGCGGCGCGGGCGGCGGCCCGGTCCAGGCCGCGCAGCAGGCCGGTGGTCTCGGCGGCGAGGGCGACGGTCAGCTCGTCCAGCGCGGTGGACTCCTGGCCGAGGTAGCCGATGAGCCGGGCGGCCCGCTCCGGGTGGCGGACGAGGTCGTGGCCGAGCAGCTCGATGGTGCCGGCGTCCGGGCGGAGCAGGCCGGTGAGCTGGCGGACCAGGGTGCTCTTGCCGGCGCCGTTGGGGCCGAGGATGCCGAAGAGCTCGCCGGCGCGGATATCGAGGTCGATGCCGTCGTTGGCGCGGACCGCCGGGGTGCCGGCGCCGCGTCGGCCGCGGGTGGCGGGGTAGGCGCGGACGAGGCCGCGGACGCGGCAGGCGGTTGCCGCGCTTCCCTCTCTACCCGTACTCACAGCCCCTGAGAGTACCCCTCCTGCCTGGCTCTCCCCGGCTGGCCCCGCCTGCTCCGGGCACGGCCGGGGGCGGGCCCGCGGGACGGACCGTTCGGGCGGTCCGGCACGGCGGGTTCCGGCGGTTCCGGGCGGGGCTCCCGGCGGGTTCCGGCGGGGGCGGGCGCGGCCCGGCGACGGGGCCGGCCGGTACGCGGCAGGCCCGGGGCCCGAGCCGACCCGGCCACCGGCCCCGCCACGGCCGGACTCCCCCGCGGACTCCCACGGCTTCCGGCCGGGGTCAGTCGGCGGAGAGGGCCGAGCTGAACTCCCGCCAGAACCCCGCCCGGATGGCGTAGCGGTCGTCCTCGTCGATCTGGTCGTCCTTGTGCGCCAGCAGCCCGAAACGGGCGGCGTACCGCAGCAGCTCGCCGTCGATCCGGTGCGGCACCCGCGGGTAGTGGGCCGACAGCTGCTGGCGCAGGCCGGAGTCGCCGACCCGGGCGATCCAGCGGCGGGCGAAGACCTGTCCCACCTCGAACGGGTCCCCGCTGACGGCCGTGATGTCGGCCTCGCGGTCGGCCCAGCGCTGCTCGGCCGTGGTGACCTGGGCCAGCGTCGGCAGCCCGCTGACATCGTCCTGGTCGGCGCCGGGCCGGTCGCTCCACCCCTTGTCGGAGGACCACCGCAGGGTGCTCGGCGCGGGCGGCGGCGAGGGCGGCGGCACCGCGTGGTTGCGGCCGAGGTCGGCCAGGTCCTTCGGGGTGGGCACCCCCTTGCCGGGGTGCGGTTCGGGCTCGGCGGGCTCCCGCTGCTCCGTGCCGTCGCCGCGGTCGGGCTCGGCCTGGCGGTCGGGCGCGGCGGGACGGTCGGGCGCGGCCGGGCGGTCGGCCGCGGCCGGTTCGGGCAGCGGGGCGGAGAGGATCGCCGCGATCTCCGGCTTCGGCTCGTGCGGGGCGCAGGCCCCCGGCAGCTCCCGGGCGCTGATCGCGGCGGTGATCCAGGCCCGGTCCAGCACCCGCCGTTCGTCGGCCTCGGCCACCAGGTCCTCGGACTGGTTGTAGTCGCCGTCCGCGGCCTGCACGGCCCACAGGTGGACGGCGACGCCGTGCTCCTTGGCCGACATCATCCCGGGCAGCAGGTCGCCGTCCCCGGTGACGAGCACGATGTCGGAGCAGGCCCGGTTGCGGGCGAGCTCGGACAGCTCGGCGTGCATGGCCGCGTCGACGCCCTTCTGCGCCCACCTGCCGTCCGTTCGGGTGAGGGCGCCGAGCCGTACGGTGACCCTCGGCATCACCCGCAGCCGGCGGTGCTCGGGTTGCGGAACCCGGTCGGGGGCTCCGTCGAACCAGTAGATCCGCAGCAGCGGCTGGCCCGTCTCCCGTTCGGCGCGTTCGCGCAGGCCGGCGACCACGGCGGTGTGGTCGACGATGATGCGGGAGCGGGACGGTTCACCCGCGAGCAGGCTCGCCGCTGCGCCCAGCAGGTAGCCGGCGTCCACCAGGACGACGCAGCGGTCCATCATGCACCTCTTCCGATCGCCCCCCGGCTCGGACGCCCCCTGAGTTCCTCCCGAGTGTGCCCGAACGGGCGGGGGTTTATGACTCCGAACGCGATCTTCGGCGTGGCGATCTTTCACGGTCCGGCACTCGGCACTTCCCCAACTGCCCGAAATGCGCGCTTCGTCCTCCCGTGCAACTCTGATCTCGGCCCCCATCGGCCAACAATCCCCCCACTAGGAAGGCACGATCGTGGCTAAGAACCGCAACCAGAACCGCCAGCAGCAGCGCGACCAGCGCGACCGCCGCTCGGAGTCGGCCGCGGAGGCCCCCGAGCGCGGCTCCGCCGCCACGATCGCCGAGGAGCGCGTGATGCCGTCCGCGACCCAGCACACGCGCAAGCAGCAGAAGAAGTTCGGCCACAACTGATCGCGCCGCGCGCGTGGTTCATGAGGCGGGGGTGCCCCTTCCGGGGCGCCCCCGCTTCGCGTTCACGGCGACCGCGGCGGGTCGGTGACCGCCTCCGGTGAACCCGGCGCGTCCGGTGAACCCCGGTGCCGGCAGGCGGCCGACGCCGTCAGCTCGCCTGCTGGGAGGCGGTGGCCAGGCAGGCCGGCCCGAGCAGCGCCTTGAGGTCGCCGAAGAGGGACGGGTCGGCGTTCACGCGGTGCCGGTCCAGCCGCAGCACCGTGGTGGTGCGGGCGCCCTGGAGCCGTACCCGCACCTCGGTGTTGCCCTTGTGGCTCTCCAGGACCTCGCCGAGCCGGGCCACCAGCGGCGGGGTGACCTTCACCGTCGGGATGGAGATCATCACCGGCGCGTTGGCCCCCATGTCCGAGAGGTCGGGCGCCTGGAGCTCCATCGCGACCAGCCGCGGCACGTCCTCCCGCTTGTCCAGCCGGCCCTTGACGAAGACCACCGCGTCCTCGACGAGTTGGGTGGACACCAGCTGGTAGGTGGCGGGGAAGAACATGCAGTCCACCGAACCCGCCAGGTCCTCGACGGTGGCGATGGCCCAGGCGTTGCCCTGCTTGGTCATCTTGCGCTGGAGGCCGGAGATGATGCCGCCGATGGTGACGATGGAGCCGTCGGAGTAGTCGTTGGCGAGCGCCGCGATCGAGGCGTCCGCCTTGTCGTTGAGGATGTGCTCGATACCGAAGAGCGGGTGGTCGGAGACGTACAGGCCGAGCATCTCGCGCTCCTGGGCGAGCAGGTACGCCTTGTCCCACTCGATGTCGGAGAAGACCACGTCCATCCCGAACGCCGGGGTGTCCGCGTCCTCGTCGCCCATGCCGCCGAAGAGGTCGAACTGCCCCTCGGCCTCCTTCCGCTTGACCTGCACCACGTTGTCGATCATCGACTCGAAGTGCTCGGTCAGACCGCGCCGGGTGTGGTTCATCGCGTCGAACGCGCCGGCCTTGATCAGCGACTCGACGGTCCGCTTGTTGCAGACCACCACCTCGACCTTGTCCAGGAAGTCCGGGAAGGAGCCGTAGCGGCCCTTGGAACGACGGCACTTGACCACGGAGTCCACGACGTTGGCGCCGACGTTGCGCACCGCGGTGAGGCCGAAGACGATCGTGTCGTCGCCGCGCGGGGTGAAGTTGGCGTTGGACTCGTTCACGTCCGGGGGCAGCACCTTGATGCCCATCCGGCGGCACTCGTTGAGGTAGAGCGCCATCTTGTCCTTGTCGTCCTTCACGGACGTGAGCAGGCCCGCCATGTACTCGGCCGGGTAGTTGGCCTTGAGGTAGGCGGTCCAGTAGGAGACCAGGCCGTAGGCGGCGGAGTGGGCCTTGTTGAAGGCGTATCCGGCGAAGGGCACCAGCACGTCCCACACGGCCTGGATGGCCTGGTCGGAGTAGCCGCGCTCGCGCATGCCGGCCTGGAAGGGGATGAACTCCTTGTCCAGGACCTCCTTCTTCTTCTTGCCCATCGCGCGGCGGAGCAGGTCGGCCTGGCCCAGCGAGTAGCCGGCGAGCACCTGGGCGGCCTTCTGCACCTGCTCCTGGTACACGATGAGGCCGTAGGTGATGTCCAGGACCTCCCGGAGCGGCTCCTCCAGCTCCGGGTGGATGGGCGTGATGTCCTGCTGCTTGTTCTTGCGCAGCGCGTAGTTGATGTGGGAGTTCATGCCCATCGGGCCGGGCCGGTACAGCGCGGAGACGGCGGAGATGTCCTCGAAGTTGTCGGGCTTCATCATCCGCAGCAGCGAGCGCATCGGGCCGCCGTCGAACTGGAAGACGCCGAGGGTGTCGCCGCGGCTGAGCAGCGCGTAGGTGGCCGGGTCGTCCAGCGGCAGCGACAGCAGGTCGATGTCGATGTCCTTGTTGGCCTTGATGGACTTGACCGCGTCGTCCATGATCGTCAGGTTGCGCAGGCCGAGGAAGTCCATCTTCAGCAGGCCGAGCGACTCGCAGCTCGGGTAGTCCCACTGCGTGACGACCGCGCCGTCGTTCTTCGGCGAGAAGATCGGCACGTGGTCCAGGAGCGACTCCGAGGACATGATCACACCGGCAGCGTGCACGCCCATCTGCCGGACCAGGCCCTCGATGCCGCGGGCGGAGTCGATCACCTTGGTGACGTCCGGCTCGTTCTCGTACATCGCCCGGACCTCGGCGGCCTCGCTGTACCGGGGGTGGTCCTTGTCGGTGATGCCGGACAGCGGGATGCCCTTGCCGAGCACGTCGGCGGGCATGGCCTTGGTGACCCGGTCGCCCATGGAGAACGGGTAGCCCAGCACCCGGGCGGAGTCCTTGATCGCGGCCTTGGCCTTGATGGTGCCGTAGGTGGCGATCTGGGCGACCTTGTCGGAGCCGTACTTCTCCGTCACGTACCGGATGACCTCGCCGCGCCTGCGCTCGTCGAAGTCGATGTCGACGTCGGGCATGGAGACGCGCTCGGGGTTGAGGAACCGCTCGAAGATCAGGCCGTGCGGCACCGGGTCGAGGTCGGTGATGCGCATCGCGTAGGCGACGATGGAGCCGGCCGCGGAGCCTCGGCCGGGGCCGACCGCGATGCCGTTGTCCTTGGCCCACTTGATGAAGTCGGCGACGACGAGGAAGTAGCCGGGGAACCCCATCTGGATGATGGTGTCCATCTCGTACTCGGCGAGCTTCTGCCGGTCCTCCGGGACGCCGCCGGGGTACCGGAAGGCCATGCCGCGGGCGACCTCCTCGCGGAACCAGGTGATCTCGGTGTAGCCCTCCGGCACGTCGAACCTGGGCATCAGGTTCTTCGGCTCGAACATGCCCGAGATGTCGACCCGGTCGGCGATCAGCAGCTGGGAGTTGCGGCAGCCCTGCTGCCAGGCGTCGGAGGAGTCGATCGCGTACATCTCGGCGGCCGACTTCAGGTAGTAGCCGGAGCCGTCGAACTTGAACCGGTCCGGGTCCGACATGTTGGAGCCGGTCTGGATGCACAGCAGGGTGTCGTGCGCCGACGCCTCCTGCGCGTACGTGTAGTGCGAGTCGTTGGTGACGACGAAGGGCGCGTCCAGCTTGCGGGAGATCTCCATCAGGCCGTCGCGGGCACGGCGGTCGATGTCGATGCCGTGGTCCATGATCTCGACGAAGAAGTTCTCCTTGCCGAAGATGTCCTGGTACTCCGAGGCGGCCTTGAGCGCCTCGTCCATCTGCCCCAGGCGGATGCGGGTGGAGATCTCGCCGGACGGGCAGCCGGTGGTGCCCATCAGGCCCTCGGCGTACTCGCTGAGCAGCTCGCGGTCCATGCGGGGCTTGCGGAAGTAGCCCTCGAAGGAGGCGCGGGACTGGGCGCGGAAGAGGTTGTGCAGGCCGGTGTTGTTCCGGGCCCAGATCGTCATGTGGGTGTAGGCGCCGGCGCCGGAGACGTCGTCGTTCTTCTGGTGCGGGGCACCCCACTTGACCGGCTTGTTGTACCGCCGCGACTCCGGCGCCAGGTACGCCTCGATGCCCATGACGGGGGTCACACCGGCGGCCTTGGCCTGGTGGAAGAAGTCGTACGAGCCGTGCAGGTTGCCGTGGTCGGTGATCGCCACGTGTGACATGTCCATCTCGTTGCACGCCTTGAACATGTCCTTCAGCCGTGCCGCTCCGTCCAGCAGCGAGTACTGGGTGTGGACGTGCAGGTGGGCGAACGGCTGGTCGGTCACGGGAGCGACACCTCCGGCTTGCTCGGGTC
This sequence comes from Actinacidiphila yeochonensis CN732, assembly GCF_000745345.1. Classification (NCBI taxonomy): domain Bacteria; kingdom Bacillati; phylum Actinomycetota; class Actinomycetes; order Kitasatosporales; family Streptomycetaceae; genus Actinacidiphila; species Actinacidiphila yeochonensis. Next base: position 268,702 of record NZ_JQNR01000003.1, read on the forward strand.
GAATGGGCGGCGTCGTGAAGTCTACGACCGGGCTCCGACAGCGCGTGACCTGCGCCTGGAGCCTGTGGACGACCCCCGGCGGCGAGGCGGAGCCCCTGCGGAGCGGTGCGGTGGACCCTCACCGGCACCCGCCGCCCACGGCACCCGCCGACCCGGTCGCCGGAAGCCCGCCGCACGGGCGGGAAGGACACGTGGGAGGGTTTCGCCGGCCCGCGCCCGCGATATCCCGGCCGGATCTTTAGCCCACTGATACACCCGTTCGTGGCACACTCTGTCCCCATGGAGAGCATGGGTGGAATACGCCCGCGGCTGAGGGCGGTGCGCGCCGCCCTGTTCGCCGCTGTCTGCGTCACGCTCTCCTCCACCTCCCACGTGCTCATGGCGCACCGGCCGCTGCCGCTGCCGGTGGTGGCCACCGCCCTGGTCGCGGTGTTCGCCGTGGCCTACGCGCTCGGCGGCCGCCGGGAGCGCGGCTTCTGGTCCATCGCCGGGACGCTGGTGCCCACGGAGCTGGCGGTGGACACCGTCTTCACCTCCGGCCAGCGGTCCTGCTACGGACCGTCCGGCGGTCCGGTCACCGGCTCCTGGCGCTCGCTGCACGAGGCCGTGGTCTGCCACGGCGGCCAGGTCGGCGGGCGGCTGCCGGCCCTCTCCACGTCGGACGCGACCCGGCACGTCACCGCGCAGGTGACCCAGGCCACCGTCTCCGCCCAGCCGTGGCTGCTGCTCGCCGCCCACGTGGTGGTGGGGCTGCTGGCCTCCTGGTGGCTGCGCCGCGGCGAGGCCGCCCTGCACCGCGTGCTGCGGGCCGTCGCCGCCGTCGCCTTCCGGCCGCTGCTGCTCGCCGCCGCGGCCGCCCGGGCCGCCCTCGACGGCGTCGCCCGCGGGGTCCGGCCGGCCACCGCCCACCCGGCGGCGGGCGCCCTGGCCGCGCTGCCGCTGCTGCACTCCGTCGTACGCCGCGGGCCGCCCGCGGGGCTCGCCGCCGCCTGACACCCCTGCCGGCTCGCCGGGCCGCCGCCTCGCGGCGCCCCCCGCCCGGCCGTGCCATGGCGCCGCGGCTCCTCCCCCGCCCCCGCAGACCACGTGCGTGCGCACGTACCCATCACGGAGACCCACCTCATGAGCAGCAGGAACAGCAAGACCGCCAAGGCGGCCGCCCGCGAGCGGCTGCGCGCCCAGCGCGAGAAGGAGCAGAAGCGCGCCAAGGTCCGCCGCCAGGTGTTCGTCGGCGTCGGCGTGGTGGTGGTCCTGGCCGCCGCCGCGGGCATAGCGGTGGCCGTCAACAACGCCAACAAGCCCAGCTACTGGTCGGCCGCGGCCAAGGACAAGCTCGTGGTGCCGGCCCACGCGTCCGGCAAGAACGGCACGACGATCATCGTCGGCGACGCGAAGAACAAGAACGTCCTCCACGAGTACGAGGACCTGCGCTGCCCGGTCTGCGCCGCGTACGAGCAGGAGTCCGGCGCGGCGGTGCTCAAGGGCGCCCAGGACGGCAAGTACCAGATCGACTACACCCTCGGCACCTTCCTCGACGACGCCAACCCGGGTGACGGCTCGAAGAAGGCGCTCAGCGCGGCGGGTGCGGCGCTCAACGTCTCCACGGAGGCGTTCGAGCAGTTCCACACGCTGATCTACTCGAAGAAGTACCACCCGGACGAGAACGTCGACAAGCTCGACGACGTCAGCTACCTGCTCAAGGTCGCCGACCAGGTGCCCGCGCTGAAGGGGAACACCAAGTTCTCCGACGCGGTGAAGAAGGGCACCTTCGACAAGTGGGCGCTGACCATGTCGAACGCGTTCAACAGCAGCGGCGTCAACCAGACGCCGACGGTCAAGCTCAACGGCAAGGACCTGAGCGTCGTCAGCGTCCCCTCGGCGACGGTCATGTCCACGATCGAGGCCGGCCTCACGAAGTAGCGGCGGAACGGCGCGGCCCCTCCCGCTCCTGGGAGGGGCCGCGCCGTGCCACGGGCTACAGCTCCTGGAGGAAGTCCAGCGCGACCGCCCACGTCCGCTCGGCGGCCTGGGCGTCGTAGTCGGGCAGCTCGGGGTCGGTGTACAGGTGCCCGGCGCCGCGGTAGCGGTGCACCTCGACCTCGGCGCCGGCCCTGCGCATCCGCAGGTACCAGGCGTTCAGCCAGTCGTCGGGCTCGAAGGGGTCGGGCTCGGCCACGTGCAGCTGGACGGGGATCTCGGTGGCGGCGTCGTCGGCGATGTCCGACGTGCCGTGGAGCAGCAGCAGGCCGCGGGCCTTCTCGTCGCCCAGGGCCAGGTTCTGGGCGATCGAGCCGCCCAGCGAGAAGCCGGCGTAGACCAGCCCCGCCTCGGAGTGCGGCGCGGCCGCGGTCACGCCCCGGCGCAGCAGCTCGTCCCGCCCGATCTCCTCGCGGATGGCCAGGCCCTCCTCGATGGTCTCCGCCGTCCGCCCGTCGTACAGGTCCGGGACGTGCACCTCGTACCCCGCCCCGCGCAGCCGGTCGGCGGCGGAGTGCACGGCGGGCCGCAGGCCGTAGGCGGAGTGCAGCAGCAGGATTGTCGGAAGAGTCACAGGTGGGCCTTCGGTCGCGGGGCTCGGATTACCCGTCCATGGTGCCAGGCTGGAAGGCTGGTCCCGCGCAGCGGAAGCGGCGGACCAGCGGCCACGCGGCCAAGGGGTGCCCGGGGAGTCCAGGGAGTTCAGGGACGTCCAGGGAGCGCCCGCCGGCCGTGCGGGCCCCTCGTCCGCCGTGTGCTCCCCGCCGTGGCGGCAGTGGCAGGCGCGGGCGCCGGCCACGCGTCCCCGGCAGAGGGCGGGGGTATGCGCGACGAGAGCCCCGGAGCACGACGAGTGCCCGGGGCGTCACCAGGAAGTGGGAAGTGGAAGGAGTCCGCGTGAGCATGGAGGACGTACTGCGTCCGGCTGTCGTGATCGGCGGTTCCGTCCTGCTGACGGTCCTCCTCGGCTGGATCGGCGACCGGACGCTGCGCTCGGCCGACGCCCGCCATCCCGAGACACCGCTCTGGGACCAGCTGCGCCGGTGCCGGCTGCCCGCACAGGTGGTGCTCTGCTCGGCGCTGCTGCGCGGCGCCTACCGGACCGCGCACGTCGAGAACGAGCACACGGTCGCCCTCGGCCGGCTGCTCACGCTGGTGCTCATCGCCGCGTCCGCGTGGCTGGTGGTGCGGGTGGCCGCCGCGGTCATCGACTCGTCCTACGCCCGCTACGCCGCGACCTCGCACAGCGTGCCGAAGATCCGCCGGCTGCGCACCCAGCTGACGCTGATCCAGCGGGTGTTCACCGCGATCATCGGGGTGATCTCGGTCGCCTCCATGCTCTTCACCTTCCCGGAGATGCGGGCGGTGGGCGCCTCGATGCTGGCCTCGGCCGGCCTGATCGGCATCGTCGCCGGTGTGGCCGCCCAGGCCACCCTCAGCAACCTCTTCGCGGGGCTCCAGATCGCGTTCGGCGACGTGGTGCGGATCGGCGACACGGTCGTGGTCGACGGCGAGTGGGGCGAGGTCGAGGAGATCACCCTCACGTACCTGAGCGTGCGCACCTGGGACGAACGGCGGATCACGATGCCGGTGTCGTACTTCACCAGCAAGCCGTTCGAGAACTGGTCGCGCGGCGATCCGCGGATGACCGGCACGGTGCTGCTGCACCTCGACCACTCCGCGCCGGTGGACCTGATGCGCAAGCGGCTGCTGGAGATCCTGGAGCAGAGCAGCGAGTGGGACCACCGGGCGTGGGGCCTGGTGGTGTTCGACTCCACCCCGACCACCATCCAGGTGCGCGCGCTGGCCACCGCCAAGGACTCCGGGGACATCTTCAACCTGCGCTGCATCGTCCGGGAGCAGCTGATCGACTGGCTGCGCTGCGAGCACCCGTACGCGCTCCCCCGCATCCCCACCGCGCCGGCGCCCGGCCAGGGCGAGGAACCCGACCGGGTGCCGCAGGCGCCCCCGCAGCGCCAGCACCTCGGCCCCGGGCCCGGCCACCGCGGCCACCACGCGAGCCACCAGGGGCAGCGCGGCCACCACGCGGGCGGCGGCACGGCGTCCGGCGCGGACGGCCTGACCACCGGGGACCCGGGCGGCCGCTGAGGCGCGGCCGCTGACCGGCTCCCCCGGGGCGGGCCGCTCCGGTGCCCGGGCCCGGGGCTCGCCCGAGGGCGTTCACACCTGGCGCAGGGAGCGCAGGTCGAGGTGGCGCAGCACGCGGTCGACGATCTCCGGGTCGGCGCCGGGCTCGCTGCGCGCGGACAGGATCTCGTGGCGGGCGGCGGAGAGCATGTCCTCCTGGATGCGGCGCAGTTCGCTCAGCCGGTGGGAGCGCCGGGCCAGGCTCTGCCGCCGCTCGTCGTCCATGATGTCCGGCGAGATGCGCGCGCCGAGGTCGACCGCCCGCAGGTGCAGCATCTCGGCCAGCTCCTCGTCCACCTCCTGCTCGGACTCGATCTCCCGCAGCCGCTGCCGGGCCGCCTTCATCGCCCGCAGCGCGAGGGACCGTTCCTGCGCGTGCTCGTGGTCGGTGTCGCCGGTCACGCCGAGCCGCAGGACCAGCCAGGGCAGCGTGAGGCCCTGTATCACCAGGGTGACCAGCACCACCACGAAGGCGATGAAGAGGAGCTCGGAGCGGGCCGGGAAGTCGGCTCCGGAGTCGGTGTGGAGCGGGATCGCCAGCGCCAGCGCCACCGAGGCCACGCCGCGCATCCCGGCCCACCACATGGTGACGGTCTCCCGCCACGTCATCGGGATGTCCTCGTCGATGTCGCGCAGCCGGTGCAGCCGCCGGGCCACCCACGCGGCCGGCAGCAGGTAGACCAGCCGCACCCCGACGACCACGGCGACCACCAGCCAGGCGTGCCCCAGCATCGCCCCCCAGTGGCCGCTGCCGACGTCGAAGACGGTGTGCACCTCCAGGCCGATCAGGCCGAACGCGACCCCGGTGACGAGGGTGTCGACGATCTCCCAGAAGGTGTTCCCGGCCAGCCGGGCCGTGACGTCGTCGGCCTCGAAGGCGTGCTCGGCCAGGAACAGCGCCGAGGTGAGCACCGCGAGCACGCCGGAGCCGTGCAGTTCCTCGGCGATGACGTACGAGGCGAACGGCACCAGCAGCGACAGGCCGACCTGGAGGGTGGCGTCGCCGACCACGCCCATCAGCTTGTTGGCGCCCCAGCCGAGGAGCAGTCCGATGGCCACCGCGACGACGGCGGAGAGCACGAACTCCAGCAGCGCGTGCGGCACCGAGAAGTGCCCGGAGACGGCGGCGGCGATCGCCACGTGGTAGATGACGATGGCGGTGACGTCGTTGAAGAGCCCCTCGCCCTCCAGGATGGAGATCATCCGCCGGGGGAGGCCGAGGCTGCCCGCCACGGCGGTGGCGGCGACCGGGTCCGGCGGCGCGACGAGGGCGCCGAGCGAGAACGCCGCGGCCAGCGTGACGGCGGGTACGACCGTGTGGGCGACGAAGGCCACCGCGATGGTGGTGACGAAGACCAGGGCCACCGCGAGCAGGAAGATCGGCCGCCAGTTGGCGGCGAACTGCCGCCAGGAGGTGCGCTGGACGGCGGCGTACAGCAGCGGCGGCAGGAGCAGCGGAAGGATCAGGTCCGGGTCGATCTGGATGTCCGGCACCTGCGGGATGAGCGCGAGGACGGCACCGAAGATCGTCATGAGCACCGGCGCGGGCAGCCCGATCCGGTCGCCCACCGGCACCATGACGATGGCGGCCAGCAGCAGCGCGAAGAACAAGGCGAGCTGATCCACAAGCGCCAGGGTGTCAGACCATCCCGGCCGTCCCGGGGATCGCCACGGCGGGCGGTGCCCCGGCCCCCGCCGGTCCGAACGGGCGGCCGGAGGGCCCCGCGCGGACGGGAACACGGCACGGGGGGCGGAGGCGGGCCGGCAGCAGGGCGGGCGGGCCGGAGGCGGGCAGGAAGCAGCTCCGCACCCGATCAGTACCGATCACCACAGCCCAGCCCAGCCGGCCCGGACCAGCCCCGATCGGAACCGGGCCGGAAGGGACCAGGGCCGAGTCGGAGACGGTCGGAACCGGTCAGAACCGGTGGGTCATCGCCTGGTGCGGGATACCGACGTCCAGGAACTCCGGGCCGTGCGCGGTGTAGCCGAGCCGCTCGTAGAAGGGGATCGCGTGGGTCTGGGCCTCCAGGTGGACGCCGCGCAGGCCCCGTCGGCGTGCCTCGTCCTCCAGGGCGCGCACCAGCCGGCTGCCGGTACCGTTCCGCCGGCCCTCCGGCAGCACGGCCAGCCGGCCGAGGACGGCCAGCTCGGGGTCGCCGCCGTTCTTGGCCGCGGCGTCGGCGCCGGTCAGCAGCCGCCCGGTGCCCGCGCCCTCGGCCAGGACGTGCACGGCCCGGACGTCCTTCTCGTCGAACTCCAGCTCCGCGGGGACCCGCTGCTCGACGACGAAGACGCGGTGGCGGATGGCGTGCACCTGCGCCATGCCGGCCTCGTCGGCGGGGTCGACCACGCGCACCGTCGAGGAGGGCGGGACGGCGGCGGTCACCGGCTCTCCTCGCGGACGGCGTCCAGGGCGTGCTGGAGATCGTCCGGGTACTCGCTGGTGAACTCGACCCACTCGCCGTCTCCCGGGTGCTGGAAGCCGAGGCGGACGGCGTGCAGCCACTGCCGGGTCAGGCCGAGGCGGCGGGCGAGCGTCGGGTCGGCGCCGTAGGTGAGGTCGCCGACGCAGGGGTGGCGGTGCGCGGACATGTGCACCCGGATCTGGTGGGTGCGGCCGGTCTCCAGCTTGATGTCGAGCAGGCTGGCCGAGCGGAACGCCTCCTCCAGGTCGTAGTGGGTGACGGAGGGCTTGCCCTCGGCGGTGACCGCCCACTTGTAGTCGTGCTGGGGGTGGCGGCCGATGGGCGCGTCGATGGTGCCGCTGAGCGGGTCCGGGTGGCCCTGGACCAGGGCGTGGTACCGCTTCTCGACGGTGCGCTCGCGGAACTGCTGCTTGAGCGAGGTGTAGGCGCGCTCCGACTTGGCCACCACCATCAGCCCGGAGGTGCCGACGTCCAGCCGGTGGACGATGCCCTGGCGCTCGGCGGCGCCGGAGGTGGACACCCGGTAGCCGGCGGCGGCCAGGCCGCCGATCACGGTGGTGCCGGTCCAGCCGGGGCTGGGGTGGGCGGCGACACCGACGGGCTTGACGACGACGACCACGTCGGCGTCGTCGTGGACGATCACCATGCCCTCGACCGGCTCCGCCACGACCCGCACCGGGGCGGCGGGGGCGGGCATCTCCACTTCGAGCCAGGCGCCGCCGCGCACCCGCTCGGACTTTCCGGCGGCCGCCCCGTCGATGGAGACCTTCCCGGCGGCGGCCAGTTCCGCGGCTTTGGTCCGCGAGAAACCGAACATGCGGGCGATGGCGGCGTCGACGCGCTCACCTTCGAGCCCATCGGGAACGGGCAGGGAGCGGACCTCGGGAAGCGTACTCACCCGTCCGAGTATGCCGGACGCCGCGCGCCCGCCGGACCGCGCACCTTCCGGGAGGTCAGTCGCGGTGGCGGCTGCCGTCCGGGTCGATGCCGAGGAAGGTGAGCAGGACGATCAGCACGCCGCCGCAGGTGATCGCGGAGTCCGCGAGGTTGAAGATGGCGAAGTGCTCGGGGTGGACGAAGTCGACCACGCGGCCCTGGAAGCTCCCGGGCGACCGGAGGACCCGGTCCGTGAGGTTTCCCACGGCCCCGCCCAGCAGCAGGCCCAGCGCGATGGCCCAGGGCAGGCTGTAGAGCCGCCGGGACAGCCGGGCGATGACGGCGACGACGCCGACGGCGATCAGGGTGAAGACGACGGTCATACCGGCGCCCATACCGAAGGCAGCACCGGGGTTCCGGGTCGCGTCCAGGCGCAGGTAGTGGCCGAGGATGTCGATCGGCTGGTGTCCTTCGAGGCTGTGCACGACCCACAGCTTGGACAGCACGTCCAGCACGTAGGCGAGGGCGGCGAAGCCTATGAGCACGGGGATGCGGCGGCTCCGGGGCGCGGCGGGCTCCGCCTCCGTACCGGCGGCGTGCTCGTCGGGGCGCCCCTCGGTGGACGCGCTCGCGTCCTCCGCCGGCTCCGGTGTGGTGATGGTGCGCTCCGCTTCCGTCACGTGAGTCCCTCAGCGCTGGTTCCTGGCCTTCCGACGAGGGTACGGCACGCCGCCCCGGGAGAGTCAGGCGAGATGCCCCACTCCCCGGCCGGCGGCCGACCGCGCGACCGCCGCCCGGGGGCGCGAGGACCCCGGCCCCCGAGCGGCACCGAGCGGCCCCGACGCGGCGCCGCGCCCGGGAGGGCGGACGGCTGCCGCCCCGGGAACGCGCACCCCGGCCGGCGGAACCCGGGCCGCTACCTGCGCTCCTGCTTCTGCTTGTCGTCGATGCACAGCGTCGCCCGGGGGAACGCCTGCATCCGCGCCTTCCCGATCGGCTTCCCGCACACCTCGCACAACCCGTACGTGCCCTCGTCCAGCCGGCGCAGCGCGTGGTCGGCCTGCTCCAGGGTCTCCCGGGTGTTCGCCGCGAGCGCGAGCTCCGACTCCCGGGTGATGTTCTTGCTGCCGGTGTCCGCCTCGTCCCCCGCGCCGTCCCCGGAGTCCCGCAGCAGGCCCGCGACGGCCGCCTCGGAGGAGGCGATCTCCACCCGCAGCCGCTCGACGTCCGTCAGCAGGATGGTGCGGGCCTCCTCGACCTCCTCGGCCGTCCAGGGGTCCTCCCCCGACAGCACCGCGAGCGTCTCCGGCTCCACGCCGTTCCTCGCCGCGGGCACGGCCGACGCCGGCTCCGGAGCGGCCGTGCCGGCCGCGGTCTTCTCAGCTCCCACTGTGCGGGCTCCCGTCTTCCTCGCAGCCGCGCGCTTCCCGGCCGGCTTCTCCGCGACGGCCGCTGCGGCCACCGCCCCTGCGGCCGGTGTCCCGGCCGTGCCCTGCTCCGTGTCCGTCCCGGCCTCCGAGCCCTCCGCGCCCTCCGCGCGCCCGGCGGGCGCGGCCTTCCCGGCGGCCGTCTTCTTCACGGCGGCCGTCTTCGCAACCGTCTTCACGGCCGTCTTCTTCCTCGCCGCCTTCGTCGCCTTCATCGCCTTCGTCGTCTTCGCCGTCCTCTCCCCCGTGCCCCCGGCGCCCACCGTCTTCCCCGTGCCCGCCGGACTCCCCGTCGTCGCGGCGGCAGGCGTCCGCTCCGCCGTGGCCTCGTCGGCGGCGGCTCTCCTCACGACCATGGCCGCGACCCCTTCACCTCGGCGATCCCGTACGCGGATCGTGCCGGAAACGGTAAAACGGACACCGATCCGCGGCAACCGGGGGTGCTGCCACGGCCGGCCCGTGCCCCCCTCGGCGGGCGACCGGCCTGCATCGGTTGTGCCCAGCCCGGCGTGAGGTATTCCGGACGGGGCCGCGCGCCATGCCCCCGGGTGCCGGTGACGCCGCCATACGGGTCAGCCCGGCGGCGCCCGGCGGCGCCCGGCGGCGGAAAACCCGGCCGCCGCCACCCGCCCCGCCCCGTACACTGGGCGCAGCGAAAGGCGTGGATGGGACGAGTAGCGCCGCACGCAGCCATGAGCGATCCGGGGACGGTGGAAGCCCGGGGGCGTGCGCGGTGTGAAGATCACCCCGGAGCCGTCGGAAGAACACCCGCGGGGAGGACCCGTCGGGCCAGTAGAACCGGCCTCGCAGCCCTAACGAGGGGGCGGTGGGCCCGCGCGGTCAGCGGGCCGTCCACCGCCAAGGAGGGTGGTACCGCGGGAGCGCTCGCTCTCGTCCCTCCGACGGAAGTACGCGAAAGCGCCGAACGTCCGCCGGAGGAAGACCCTGATGAGCCAGCCAGCCCAGCCCGACCAGCCCGCCCCGCCGCGGTACCGGTCCGTACCCGCGCAGGTGGACCTGCCCACCCTCGACCACGAGGTGCTGGACCTGTGGCGGGAGCGCGACACGTTCGGCCGCTCGGTGCGGCAGTCCGAGGGGCGCCCCGAGTGGGTCTTCTACGAGGGCCCGCCCACCGCCAACGGCATGCCCGGCGCCCACCACATCGAGGCCCGCGTCTTCAAGGACGTCTTCCCGCGCTTCAAGACCATGCAGGGCCACCACGTGACCCGCAAGGCCGGCTGGGACTGCCACGGCCTGCCCGTGGAGCTGGCCGTGGAGAAGGAGCTGGGCTTCACCGGCAAGCAGGACATCGAGCGGTACGGCATCGCCGAGTTCAACGCCCGCTGCCGCGCCTCCGTCACCCGGCACACCGACGCGTTCACCGAGCTGACCACCCGTATGGGCTACTGGGTGGACCTCGACAACGCCTACCGGACGATGGACCCGGAGTACGTCGAGTCGGTGTGGTGGTCGCTCAAGCAGATCTTCGACAAGGGCCTGCTGGTGCAGGACTACCGCGTCGCCCCCTGGTGCCCGCGCGACCAGACCGGCCTGTCCGACCACGAGCTGGCCCAGGGCTACGAGACGATCGTGGACCCGTCGGTCTACGTCCGCTTCCCGCTCACCTCCGGGCCGCTGGCCGGCGAGGCGTCGCTGCTGGTGTGGACGACCACGCCGTGGACGCTGGTGTCCAACACGGCGGTCGCCGCCCACCCGGACGTCACCTACGTGGTGGCCACCGACGGCCGGGAGAAGCTGGTGGTGGCCGAGCCGCTGCTGGCCAAGGCCCTCGGCGCCGCGAACGGTGGTGCCGCGAACGGTGGCGGCGAGGACGGGACGGACGGCGAGGAGGGCGGCGGCTGGCACGCCACCGGCCAGACCTTCACCGGCCGTGAGATGGAGCGCTGGACCTACAAGCGGCCCTTCGACCTGGTCGAGATCCCCGACGCCCACTACGTCGTCAACGCCGGGTACGTCACCACCGAGGACGGCACCGGGCTGGTCCACCAGTCCCCCGCCTTCGGCGAGGACGACCTGCTGACCTGCCGCGGCTACGGCCTGCCGGTGGTCAACCCGGTCCGCCCGGACGGCACCTTCGAGGAGGACCTGCCGCTGGTCGGCGGCGTCTTCTTCAAGAAGGCCGACGAGGCGCTGGTGGCCGAACTGGACGCGGCCGGGCTGCTGTTCCGGCACCTCCCGTACGAGCACAGCTACCCGCACTGCTGGCGCTGCCACACCGCGCTGATGTACTACGCCCAGCCGTCCTGGTACATCCGCACCACCGCCGTCAAGGACGAGCTGCTGCGGGAGAACGAGCGCACCACCTGGCACCCCGCGAGCGTCAAGCACGGCCGCTACGGCGACTGGCTGAACAACAACGTCGACTGGGCCCTGTCCCGGAAGCGCTACTGGGGCACCCCGCTGCCCATCTGGACCTGCGAGGAGGGCCACCTGACCTGCGTCGGCTCCCTCGCGGAGCTGTCGGAGCTGACGGGTGAGGACCAGTCGGGCCTGGACCCGCACCGCCCGTACGTGGACGACGTGGTGTTCCCCTGCCGCGAGTGCGGCGGCACGAAGACGCGCGTCCCCGAGGTGATCGACGGATGGTACGACTCCGGCTCGATGCCGTTCGCGCAGTGGGGCTACCCGTACCGCAACAAGGAGGTCTTCGAGCGGAGCTACCCGGCTCAGTTCATCTCCGAGGCCATCGACCAGACCCGCGGCTGGTTCTACACGCTGATGGCGGTCGGCACGCTCGTCTTCGACCGGTCCGCGTACGAGAACGTCGTCTGCCTCGGCCACATCCTCGCCGAGGACGGCCGGAAGATGTCCAAGCACCTGGGCAACATCCTTGAGCCGATCCCGCTGATGGACCAGCACGGGGCGGACGCGGTGCGGTGGTTCATGGCCGCCGGCGGCTCCCCGTGGGCGGCCCGCCGGGTGGGCCACGGCACCATCCAGGAGGTGGTGCGCAAGACGCTGCTCACCTACTGGAACACCGTCGCCTTCCAGGCCCTCTACGCGCGCACCTCCGACTGGGCCCCCTCGGCCGCCGACCCGGCGCCCGCCGACCGGCCGCTGCTGGACCGCTGGCTGCTCGGCGAACTGAACACGCTGGTGCGCGACACCACCGCGGCGCTGGAGTCCTACGACACCCAGCGCGCCGGCAAGCTGCTGTCGTCCTTCGTGGACGACCTGTCCAACTGGTACGTGCGGCGCTCCCGCCGGCGCTTCTGGCAGGGCGACGCGGCGGCGCTGCGCACCCTGCACGACGTGCTGGAGACCTTCACCCGGCTGATGGCGCCGCTGGTGCCGTTCATCACCGAGCGGGTGTGGCAGGACCTGGTGGTGCCGGTGGCGCCGGACGCCCCGGACTCGGTGCACCTGGCGCGGTGGCCGGTGGCCGACGAGGCGTGGATCGACCCGGCGCTGTCGGAGCGGATGCGGCTGGTGCGGCGGCTGGTGGAGCTGGGCCGGGCCACCCGCGCCGAGTCCGGGGTGAAGACCCGGCAGCCGCTGTCGCGGGCGCTGGTCGCCGCCGCGGGCTTCGAGGAGCTGTCGCCCGAGCTGCGGGCCCAGGTCGCCGAGGAGTTGAACGTCGCCGAGCTGGCCTCGCTCACGGAGGTGGGCGGTTCGCTGGTGGACACCACCGCGAAGGCCAACTTCCGGGCGCTGGGCAAGCGGTTCGGCAAGGGCGTGCAGGCGGTCGCCAAGGCGGTGGCCGCGGCGGACGCCGCCGTGCTCTCGGCGGAGCTGCGGGAGAAGGGCACCACGTCCGTCACCGTGGACGGGGAGCCGGTCGAGCTGGCGCCGGAGGAGGTCATCGTCACCGAGACCCCCCGCGAGGGCTGGTCGGTGGCCTCCGACGCGGGCGCGACCGTGGCCCTCGACCTGGAGATCACCCCGGAGCTGCGCCGGGCCGGTGCGGCCCGGGACGTGGTCCGGCTGGTCCAGGAGGCCCGCAAGAACTCCGGGTTCGACGTCAGCGACCGGATCGCCGTGCGGTGGAGCGCCACCGACCCGGAGCTGTCCGAGGCGGTCATCGTGCATGCCGCGCTGATCGCGGAGGAGGTGCTGGCGGTCGACCTCGCGGAGGGCGGCCCGGAGGACGGCTTCGGCCCGGCCTTCACCGACGAGGTGCTCGGCCTGACCTTCCACCTGCGCAGGACCGTCTGACCTGACGCACCCGGGGCGGGTGGCCGCCGGCTTCGGCGGCCACCCGCCCCGCGCTTCTCGCCGCCGCGCCGGTCCGGGAGCAGCGCGCGGGCGGGCTCGGCGCTCCACGGACCTCGGGCCCCGCCTCCCGCGCCCCGGGGTGAACCTCCGGTCAGCCCGCGGGCGTCAGGCGGCACAACGAGGCCGGCCCCCGGAACTCCGGGGGCCGGCCTCAGTCGTGCGGGCGGGTGGACGGCGCCGGATGGGGCCGCTTCCGCGTCCTGCCTGGTTGCCCAGGGCTGGTTCCTAGTTGTCGTCCTCGTCGATGAGGAAGCCGCGCATCGGCGTCGGCGCCTGCTGGAGCGGCTGGGGGCCGCCCTGCGGACGGACCGGAGCCATCGGCTGGGTCATCGCGGGGGACATCTGCTGCTGGCCGCCGAACGTCGGGCCGGGCGTGTGGCCGCTGCCCATCGAACCACCCTGGCCGGCCGGGCTGCCCGCGTAGGACGGTCCGGAGGAGCCGTGGCCCATCGCACCGGCGCCGGAGCCGATACCGGCCATGCCGCCCATGGCACCGCTCCCCATCGTCCCGGCGCCCATGGAGGGGCCGGAGGGCAGGGACGGCGTGGACGCGGAGGCCCGAGTCGGGGCGAGTGAGTCGCTCGCCTGGTTCTCCAGCTGGTCCAGCTGCGACCGCAGGTACGCCTGCAGCCGGGTGCGGTACTCCCGCTCGAAGCCGCGCAGGTCCTCGACCTTGCGCTCCAGCGTCGCGCGGGCGGACTCCAGGGAGCCCATCGCGACGCGGTGCTTCTCCTGGGCGTCCCGCTCCAGCGCGTCCGCCTTGGCGCGGGCGTCCCGCTCCAGACCCTCGGCGCGGCTGCGGGCCTCACCGACGATCTTGTTGGCCTCGGAACGGGCCTCGGCGATCGCCTGGTCGGCGGTCTGCTGAGCCAGCGACAGGACGCGCGCGGCACTGTCGCCGCCGGGACCCTGCTGCTGCATGGGGTGGTGGGGCTGCTGTTGCTGCTGCGGCTGCATCTGCTGCTGCATCGGGTGCTGCCCGCCCATACCCATGGGGCCGGGGCCGCCCTGCTGCATCGGGTGCTGCCCGCCCATACCCATGGGGCCGGGGCCGCCCTGCTGCATCGGGTGCTGACCCATCGGGCCGCCGGGGCCGCCCGGGCCGGGGCCGTGCTGCCCCTGAGCGCTCGGACCAGCCGGCAGCTGCGGAGCACCGCCAGGCAGCTGGGGCGGGCCCACCTGCTGCTGCGGCATCTGCTGCTGCACCGGCTGGGGACCCGATATGGCGGCGGGTACCGGACGGTCCTGCTGCTCGGGCTTGCGCATGTTCTGCTGCTGCTGGCTCTGTGCCGCGGCACGGGTCGCAGCGGCCAACTTGGCCCGCAGATCCTCGTTCTCGCGGTGCAGACGGGTCAGTTCCGCCTCCACCTCGTCGAGGAAGGCGTCGACCTCGTCCTCGTCGTAGCCCTCTCGGAGGCGGACGGTCGTGAACTGCTTGTTCCGAACGTCCTCGGGAGTCAGCGGCATCTCTTCACCTCAACGTGATCGTCGACATATCGGGAGCCCGCACCGTTCACATCAAACCCCCGACGACGGAGATCAGGATGTACACGATGATCATCAATACGAAGAAGGACAGGTCGAGCGCCACGCCCCCGAGACGTAGCGGCGGGATGAAACGCCGCAGAAGCTTAAGTGGCGGATCGGTGACAGTGTAGGTGCCCTCCAGGAGGACCACCATCGCCTTGCCAGGGTGCCACGAACGGGCGAACTGGAAGACGTAGTCCATCACCAATCGGAAAATCAGCACGAACAGGAACACGTACAGCACGATGTACAGCACCTGGAGTGCGATACCCATCGCGCTTCCCTCTCCCCTGTCCGCCCGCAGCCTGTCGGCCGGGTCCAACTGTCGTGCGGCTGCCCAGTGCCGGCGACGGCAACTGTGTCCGTTTTCGGTCTATTGCGATCTTTTACGGTCTGTTTCGTATGACTTGTTAAGCTTGGTCCAGCGTCGAACCAGCCATAAGGCTAGCTCTGGTTGAAGAACCCGCCCTCGGCAATCCGGGCCTTGTCCTCCGCCGTGACATCGACGTTAGCAGGCGAGAGCAGAAAGACCTTCTGTGTCACCCGCTCGATGCTTCCGTGCAGGCCGAACACCAGTCCGGCGGCGAAGTCCACCAGGCGCTTTGCGTCGGTGTCGTCCATCTCCGTCAGATTCATGATCACCGGCGTGCCCTCGCGGAAGTGTTCCCCGATGGTACGGGCCTCGTTGTAGGTCCGAGGGTGCAACGTGGTGATGCGGTACGGCTCCCGTTCTGACACGACCTTGGGCATGATCACCGCTGCGTTCTTCTCCGGAATCTGGCGTTCGGGTGTGATGGATGCCACTGGCGCGATCCGCGGTTCGCGGGGGGCCGGGGCATGGACGAGCCGGGGCGGCTCGTCCTGGGGCGGCTGGAGCCGCCCGGGCGGGACGTGCTGGGCGAGCGGCCGGCGGGGCTCCACCCGCTCGGGCTCCGGAACGGTCCGGCCAGGGGGCGGCGAGGCCAGCTCGGGCTCGAACTCGTCGTCGGGGTCGAACCCCGGGCCGTCGTATCCGTCGTCCTCCACGAGGCCGAGGTAGACCGCCATTTTGCGCATCGCGCCGGCCATGCTCTGCGTCCTCTCAGCGGGGTTGCGGTCCACGGCCGCCGCTCCTGGCGGCCGCCACACCATATTTATGCTGTGGTCCGACTTGTTGGTGACGTTACCGGAGCCGCGGACGGACTCCGAGTACCGCCGTTCCGACGCGTACATGTGTCGCTCCGGCGGCCACGGCGTCCTCAAGGTCCTGGCTCATCCCTGCCGATACCATGGTCGCAGCAGGATGTGTCTCGCGCAGGCGGGATGAGATTTCCGTCAACCGATCGAATGCCATTCGCGGTTGACCGGCATACCGCCCGGTCAGAGGGGCTACGGTCATCAGGCCGTCCATGCGCAGCCCGTCGGCGGCCGCGATGGCGTCGGCCAGCGCGCCGACCCTTTCGGGGGCGACGCCGCCGCGCTCTCCACGGCCCGCGGCTTCGGCGTCGAAGGCGACTTGGACGAGGCAGCCCAGCGTGCGGCCGGCCGCGGTCGCCGCCGCGGACAGCGCGGTGACCAGCCGGTCCCGGTCGACGGAGTGCACGTGGTCGGCGTAACGGACCACGTGGCGGGCCTTGTTCGTCTGCAACTGGCCCACGAAGTGCCAGCTGAGCGGGAGATCGGCGCACGCCTCTGCCTTGGCCGCGGCCTCCTGGTCGCGGTTCTCGGCGACCTGCCGCACGCCCAGGGCGGCCAGCGCGCGGACGTCCTCGGCCGGGTAGGTCTTGGTCACCACGACCAGGGTGACCTCCTCGCGGGGGCGGCCCGCCGCCGCGCAGGCGGCGGCGATCCGCTCCTCGACCCTGGCCAGGTTGGCCGCCAGCTCGGCGGCCCGCTCCGGGTCCGGCGCGGCGCCGGACGGGGCGTGGGAGGGCCCGGTCACGCGTCGCCTCCCTCGTCCGCGGGGCCGGCGGCGCCGGCTCCCGGCCCGCCGTCGGGCTCCGCGTCCGGCCGGGGGTCCAGCCACACGTAGCCGGCCAGCCGGCCGGTGGTCTGCTCACGGCGGTACGAGAAGTGGTCGTGCGACTCCAGCGTGCACACCGTCGGCGCCTCGGCCACCCGGACGCCGCAGCGCGCGAGTTGCGCCCGCACTCCGGCAGCCACGTCGACCGCCGGGGTGCCCTGCCGGGTCTCCGCGTACGCCTCGGGCACCACGGCGGCCACCTCGGCCCGCATGGCCTCGGGGACCTCGTAGCACTTGCCGCAGACGGAGGGGCCGATGACGGCGGTGGTCCGCGCCGGGTCCGCGCCGGCCGCCTCCATCGCGGCCACCGCCGCGGGCACCACGCCCGCGACCAGTCCGGGCCGTCCGGCGTGCGCGGCGGCGGCCACCCCGGCGACGGGGTCGGCCAGCAGCACCGGCACGCAGTCGGCGGTGAGCACGGCGAGGGTGACGTCCGGACGGCGGGTGACCAGCGCGTCGGCCTTCGGCACCGGGCGGTCGCCCCAGGGGCCGTCGACCGGGGCCACCTCGCGGCCGTGGACCTGGCGCATCCACACCACCCGGCCGGGGTCGCGGCCGAGTGCGCGGGCGGCGCGCTCGCGGTTGGCGAGCACGGCGGCGGGATCGTCGCCCACCGCACCGCCGAGGTTGAGACTGGCGTACGGAACGGCGCTCACCCCGCCCCACCGGTCGGTGAAGGCGAAGTGCGCGCCGTCCAGAGAAGTGCGGTGCCCTATCACTGCCGGGCGGTCACTTCAGGAAGTCGGGTACGTCGAGCTCTTCGACGGACTCCGGGTAGGGGCGGGCGGGGGGCACGATCGGCGGCGGGACCTGGGTGCCGCGGTTCTCGGCGGCCGGTTCGGGGTCGCGCTCGACAGGGGCGGCGGGCACGCTGCCGATGCCGCTGAACGACGGGGTGGGCCGGAGGTTGTCGGAGCCGATCCGCGGCGGGACGGGCGCCGTTCCGGTGCTGGAACCGCTGGTGCCGGAGGAGGGCGCGGACTCGTCGCGGGAGGTGTACGAGCCGATCACCTTGTCCCGGCTGCCCCGGGTCGGCGGCTGGCCGCCGTCGAACCCGGCGGCGATCACGGTGACCCGCACCTCGTCGCCGAGGGCGTCGTCGATCACCGCGCCGAAGATGATGTTGGCCTCCGGGTGGGCCGCCTCGCTGACCAGCTGGGCGGCTTCGTTGATCTCGAACAGGCCGAGGTCGGAGCCGCCGGAGATGGACAGCAGCACACCGCGGGCGCCGTCGATGGACGCCTCCAGGAGCGGCGAGGAGATGGCCATCTCGGCCGCCGCCACCGCGCGGTCGTCGCCGCGGGCCGAGCCGATGCCCATGAGCGCCGAACCGGCCTCGGACATCACCGACTTCACGTCGGCGAAGTCGAGGTTGATCAGGCCGGGGGTGGTGATGAGGTCGGTGATGCCCTGGACGCCGGAGAGCAGCACCTGGTCCGCGGAGCGGAAGGCGTCCAGCACGCTCACCTGGCGGTCGGAGATCGACAGCAGGCGGTCGTTGGGGATGACGATCAGGGTGTCGACGTTCTCCCGCAGGCCCGCGATGCCGTCCTCCGCCTGGTTGGCGCGGCGGCGGCCCTCGAAGGTGAACGGGCGGGTGACGACGCCGATGGTCAGAGCGCCCAGCGAGCGGGCGATGTTGGCCACCACGGGGGCGCCGCCGGTGCCGGTGCCACCTCCCTCGCCGGCGGTGACGAAGACCATGTCGGCGCCCTTGAGCACCTCTTCGATCTCCTCCCGGTGGTCCTCGGCCGCCTTGCGGCCGACTTCCGGGTTGGCGCCGGCGCCGAGGCCGCGGGTGAGTTCCCGTCCGACGTCGAGCTTGACGTCGGCGTCGCTCATCAGGAGGGCCTGTGCATCGGTGTTGATCGCGATGAACTCGACGCCCTTGAGCCCGACCTCGATCATCCGGTTGATGGCGTTGACGCCACCGCCGCCGATGCCGACGACCTTGATGACCGCAAGGTAGTTCTGGGGTGCTGCCACGTCGAAGCCCTCTCGCCTCGATTACGAATCGTGTGGGACGGTCGGTGGCTCGCCGGTGCCGTTCTGAACCCTAACCCTGAGGTTTAGGGTTACCAGTATGCCTGTCCCAAGTGTTTCTCTTGAGACGAGACACTAAGTCGACAAGCGGTGGCGGTTCAACGAACACGCCGAACCTCCCGTTTTTCTTTTCACCCTATGTGATCACGCCGTGCGTCGCCGCATCGGGGGCCGGTAGCCTTCGACACCCGTGCGGGGACTGGGCTGTCACCCTCCCGTAGAGCGTCAACTCGCGGACGCGGCAGGGGCGTCAGGGGCACTGACGTCGTAGTGGTCGGCGTCGGGCTGGGCCCGCATCAGCGCCGTCAGGACGACCGCTTTGCGCGTACTCCCGTCCCGACTCCCCCACACCACCGTGCGGCCGCCGGTGAGTTCGACGGTGATGCCGTCGTAGGAACGCACCAGGATCGCGGTGGCGTGGCCGCGCACACCGGCCGGCAGCGCGGCGGAGACCTCGATCGCCGCCTGGAGGAGGCGCTTGGTCCCGAACTGGCGGACGCTCGCGTCGAGCGGGTGGTCGAGCCGGATCACGGGGACACCCTTGGGGGTTTGGTCCACGGTGGCGAACCGGACACCGCCGCTGTCGACTTCGGTCCACCGCCGACCGTCGGGCAGCACGGCGGAAGGTGTCCGCTCGGTGACGTCGAGCCGGACGGTGTGCGGCCAGGAGCGGTCGACGCGGACCGCGCGGAGGCGGGGCAGCGCGGCCAGCAGCCGGCGGCGGACGGCGCCGGTGTCGACGGACACGAGGGCTCCGCCGAGCGGGACATGAGCCGCTCTGATGATCTGATCATCCGACACGACCTGGTTGCCGTGAACGGTGACGCGGTCGGCACGCAGCAGCGGCGAGCCCCACACCAGCCAGCTGCCGCCGCCGACGAGGACGGCCGCGGCGAGCAGCAGCACGAGCAGGACGCGGCGGCGGTGCGCGAGGGTGCGCGGCTCACCGCCCTCGGCGGTGCCGGGCGGGCCGTCGCCCTGCGGGGCGCCGGCCGGGCGCGGCACCGCGTCCCGGGCGGGGGCGGTGCTGTTGCGGCCGGCGGGGGTGAACCCCCGGGCACTCGGAGCGGGTTCCGCCGCGGGACGGCGTAGGCCGCGCCGGCGCACGGGGGTTCCGTCGGATGCGGTCACCTCGGGCCTCCCGCTTCGGTTCTGTGACGGCGGGGTCCATCCTGCCCTGCGGACGCGCCTGCCGCGCGGCACCCCGCCGTTGGACCCGCCCGATGATGTCTCCGGCGCCCCCTGGGGGCCGCGGACCGGCACCCCTCCCCCGACACCCCGGCTCCCCGGCGGCCGGTCCGCCGGGCCGCCGGAGGGGAGCCGCGACGGAGCCGGCCGGAGGGTAGGACGGCCGCCGGGCCGGACCGGGCCCGCCCCGGCGGATGCAGCGGAGCGGGCCCGGTCCGGGCGGACTTCACGGGTCGCCCTCCGGCGTCGGGCCAGGGGCCCGCTCAGGCTCGTGCCCCTCCCGGCAGGGTGAGCCCCGGTCGCGGCCCTAGCGCCGGGAGGCCACCGCGTCGTAGACCATGCGCATCAGCAGCTCGTCGGCGTCCCGGCGGCCGAACTCCGCGGCGGAGCGGGCCATGTCGTACAGCCGGTGCGGGTCGGTGAGCACCGGCAGCACGTTGGACAGCACCCAGTCCGTCGTCAGCTCCGCGTCGTCGACGAGGAGTCCGCCGCCCGCCTTGACCACCGGCTGCGCGTTGAGGCGCTGTTCGCCGTTGCCGATGGGCAGCGGCACGTACGCGGCCGGCAGCCCGACGGCGGTGAGCTCGGCGACGGTCATCGCGCCGGCCCGGCACAGCATCATGTCGGCGGCGGCGTAGGCGAGGTCCATCCGGTCCAGGTAGGGCACCGGCCGGTAGGGCGGCATCCCGGGCATGTTGTCGGACCGGGGCAGTTCGTTCTTCGGGCCGACCGCGTGCAGGATCTGCACGCCGGACTGCTGGAGCCGCGGGGCGACCGCGGTGACGACCTCGTTGAGCCGCCGCGCGCCCTGGGAGCCGCCGGAGACCAGCAGCGTGGGCAGGTTCTGGTCCAGGCCGAAGGCGTGCCGGGCCTCGGGCCGGGCGGCGGCCCGGTCCAGCGTGGCGATGGTGCGGCGCAGCGGGATGCCGATGTACCGCGCGTCGCGCAGCTTGCTGTCGGGCGTGGAGACGGCCACGGTGTGCGCGTAGCGGGAGCCGATCTTGTTGGCCAGCCCGGGGCGGGCGTTGGCCTCGTGGACGACGATCGGCACGCCCAGCCGCTTGGCGGCCAGGTAGCCGGGCAGCGCCACGTAGCCGCCGAAGCCGATCAGGCAGTCCGCCTTGGTGCGCTCCAGCACCTGCTCGGCGGCCTTGATGGTGCCGCGCAGCCGCCCCGGGACGGTGATGAGTTCGGGGGTGGGCCGCCGGGGCAGCGGGACGGCCGGGATCAGGGCCAGCTCGTAGCCCCGCTCCGGCACCAGCCGGGTCTCCAGCCCCCGCTCGGTGCCGAGTGCGGTGACCCCCACGGTCGGGTCCTGCCTGCGCAGGGCATCGGCGAGCGCGAGCGCCGGCTCGATGTGGCCGGCGGTCCCTCCACCGGCGAGTACGACATGCACCGAAATTCACCGCTCTCCGGACGGCCGCCGCCTGGCGTACCGTCGCATCGTCCTTCTCACTGCCCCGGTCAGGGGGGTGTGCCCGCGGGCGGCCAACGCGGCCCGGGCGGCCGGCTCGCTCCTGGCGAAGCAGATCAGCAGCCCGATCGCGTACATGGTCGGCAGGAGGGCCGAACCCCCGTAGGAGAACAGCGGGAGCGGGACTCCGGCGATCGGCAGCAGGCCGAGCACCGCACCGATGTTGATCACGGCCTGGACCGTGACCCAGGTGGTCACACCTCCCGCTGCGAACCTGACGAAGGGGTCCTCCGTGCGTCCGGCAACGCGGATACCCGCGTAGCCTAGTGCCGCGAAGAGGGCCAGGACGGACAGCGTGCCCGCGAGGCCCAGTTCCTCCCCGGTCACGGCGAAGATGAAGTCGGTGTGCGGTTCGGGCAGTTCGCCCCATTTCTCCACACTCGCCCCGAGGCCGGTGCCGAACCAGCCGCCGGAGGCCAGCGCGTAGATGCCGTGCACCGCCTGCCAGCACTGGTCGTGCGCGCCGGGCGAGGTCGCCGCGATGCAGTGCAGCCGGCCCATCCGGTTGGGGCTGGTGGCGACGAAGAGCGCGGCCAGTACCCCGGCCGCGCCCAGCACCGCGGCGAACAGCCGGGTCGGGGCGCCGGCCAGCCACAGCATGCCGAAGAGCACCGCGGTGAGCACCATGCTCGTGCCCATGTCGCCGCCGAGCATGATCAGGCCGAGCAGCAGCACCGCGACCGGCACCAGCGGCACCAGCAGGTGCTTCCACTGGGTGAGCAGCTTCCTGGCGTTCTTGCGGGCCAGCAGGTCGGCACCCCACAGCGCCAGGGCGAGCTTGCCGAACTCGCTGGGCTGGAGCTGGAAGGGCCCCCCGACGGAGATCCAGTTGGTGTTGCCGTTGACCGTCTGCCCTATCCCCGGCACCTGCACCAGGACCATCAGGAACACCGCGCCGAGCAGCAGCGGGTAGGCCAGCGCCCGGTGCAGCCGCACCGGCATCCGGGCCGCCGCGAGGAGCAGCACCCCGCCGATCGCCACGGCCAGCAGCTGCTTGCGGAAGTAGAACGTGGACGGCAGCCCGTAGCGCAGCGCCTGGATCATCGAGGCGGAGTAGACCATCACCAGGCCGAGCACGGTGATGAGCAGGCTGGCGCCGAGGATGACGTAGTAGGCGGTCAGCGGGCGGTCCCAGGCGTCGCGCAGCTGCCACGGCAGCCGGGCCGCGGCGCGCCGGGCGCTGCCGCGGCCGGCCGGCGCGGCGGGCCGGGTGCCCGGCGCCCGCGCCCCGGCCGGCGCCGGGGGCGCGGCCGGGGGCCGGCGTCGGCGACGGGCTGGCGGCGGCCGGCCGCGGCGGCGCCCGCCGGGCGGGCGCGGTGCGCGGGGTCGGGCCGCGGCCGGCGCCGGCCGCGGGGGCGCGGCGCCGCGGCGGGCGGTCGCCGGCGCGGTCCTCACCGCCGGGGGCGGTGGAGCGGTCTGGCGGCATGCGTCCCCTCCTCGGTGCGCGGGCGCGGGCGCCGCCGCCCGGGGCGGGGCCGCCGGGTCAGCGGTCGCCGCCGGCCGGGCCGGCCGCCTCGCGCCCCCCGCCTGCCGGGGCGGTGCGGGCCAGGACGGCCTCGGCGAACCGGTCGCCGCGCTCGTTGTAGTTGCTGAACATGTCCATCGACGCGCAGGCCGGGGCGAGGAGCACCGTGTCTCCCGGGCGGGCCAGGTCGCCGGCCGCGGCGACGGCGGCGGACATCGCCCCAGTGTCGGTCCGGTCGAGCTCCACCACCGGGACCTGCGGGGCGTGTCGCGCCAGCGCTTCGCGGATCAGCGCCCGGTCGGCGCCGAAGAGTACGGCGGCGCGCAGCCGGGGCGCCGCCCTGGCGGCCAGCTCGTCGAACTCGGCGCCCTTGGCGAGACCGCCGGCCAGCCACACCACGGACTCGTAGGCGAGCAGCGACGCCTCGGCGGCGTGGGTGTTGGTGGCCTTGGAGTCGTCGATCCAGGTGACGCCGTCCGCGGTGGCCACCTCGGCGATGCGGTGGGCGTCCGGGCGGAAGGCGCGCAGGCCCTCGCGGACCGCCTCGGGCGGCACCCCGTAGGCGCGGGCGAGCGCGGCGGCGGCCAGCGCGTTGGCGATGTTGTGCGGGGCCGCCGGGCGCACGTCGGATGCCTCGGCCAGCTCCTGGGCCGTGCCGTAGCGGTCCTCGACGAAGGCGCGGTCGACGAGGATGCCGTCCACGACGCCGAGTTGGGAGGGCGCGGGGGCGCCGAGGGTGAAGCCGACGGCGCGGCAGCCCTCCTCGACGTCGGCCTCGCGGACCAGCCGCTCCGTCCACGGGTCGGCGGTGTTGTAGACGCAGGCGACGGTGTTGCCGTTGTAGGCGCGGCCCTTGTCCGCCGCGTACGCCTCCATCGAGCCGTGCCAGTCGAGGTGGTCGGGCGCGAGGTTCAGGACGGCCGCGGAGTGCGGGCGCAGGGACGGCGCCCAGTGCAGCTGGTAGCTGGAGAGTTCGACGGCGAGGACGTCGTACTCCTGCTCGCCGAGGACGACGTCCAGCAGCGAGACGCCGATGTTGCCGACGGCGGCGGTGCGCAGGCCGGCCGCGGTGAGGATGGCGGCGAGCATGCGGGTGGTGGTGGTCTTGCCGTTGGTGCCGGTGACCGCGAGCCAGGGCGCGGCGCCGGGGCCGCGCAGCCGCCAGGCGAGTTCGACGTCGCCCCACACCTCGGCGCCGGCCGCGGCCGCGGCCTGGAAGAGGGGGGCGGTCGGCTTCCAGCCGGGGGTGGTGACGACCAGCGTGGTGCCCTCGGGGAGGGTGTCGGCGTCGCCGAGCCGGACGGTGGCGCCGAGCGCCTCCAGTTCGGCCGCTTCGGTCTGCTGGCGCTCGCCGGCCGGGCCGTTGACGACGGTGACGACGGCGCCGAGGTCCAGCAGGGCCTTGGCTGCGGGGACCCCGGAGACGCCCAGGCCGGCGACGGTGACGACGGCGCCCTTGAGGTCCGGGAGGCCGGGAGGTACGGAGGGCCCGGTTGCGGGATCGGTCATGAGGCGGCCACCCACGCGGCGTAGAAGATGCCCAGGCCCACGGCCATGCACATGCCCTGGATGATCCAGAACCGGACCACGATCAGGACCTCGCTCCACCCCTTGAGTTCGAAGTGGTGCTGGAGCGGTGCCATCCGGAAGACGCGTTTGCCGGTGAGCCGGAAGGAGCCGACCTGGATGATCACCGAGAGGGTGATGAGGACGAACAGGCCGCCGAGGACGGCCATCAGCAGCTCGGTGCGGGAGCAGATCGCCAGACCCGCCAGGGCGCCGCCGAGGGCGAGGGAGCCGGTGTCGCCCATGAAGATCTTCGCCGGCGAGGTGTTCCACCACAGGAAGCCGAAACAGGCTCCCATGAGGGCCGCGGCCACCACGGCCAGGTCGAGTGGGTCGCGTACCTCGTAACAGGCGCCGTTGGCGCTGACCGGGGCCCCGCACCACTGGCCGTACTGCCACACGCCGATGACGGTGTAGGCGGCGAAGACCATGACGGAGGCGCCGGTGGCCAGGCCGTCGAGGCCGTCGGTGAGGTTCACGCCGTTGGACATGGCCAGGATCATGAACAGCGCCCACACCACGAAGATCACCGGGCCGATGGACCAGCCGAAGTCGGAGGTGAAGGAGAGCTTGGTGGAGGCGGGGGTCTGGTTGCGCGAGTCGTGGAAGTTCAGCGCCAGCACCGCGAAGGCGATGCCGACGATGAGCTGCCCGGCCATCTTGGCCTTGGCCCGCAGGCCCAGGCTGCGCTGCTTGACGATCTTGATGTAGTCGTCGAGGAACCCCACCAGGCCCATGCCCACGGTGAGGAAGAGCACCAACACCCCGGACATGGTGGGCTTCTGGCCGGTGATCAGCTTGGTGGCCGCGTAGGCGATCACGGTGGCGAGGATGAAGGCGATACCGCCCATCGTCGGCGTGCCGCGCTTGCTGTGGTGGGCCTTCGGGCCGTCGTCCCGGATCATCTGCCCGTACCCGCGGGCGGCCAGCAGCCGGATCAGCAGCGGCGTGCCGAGCAGCGAGAGGAACAGGCCGATGACGCCGGAGATGAGGATCTGCTTCATCGAGCGGCACCCTCGATCAGCGCCTGCGCCACGGCCTCCAGGCCCACCGACCTCGATGCCTTCACCAGCACGATGTCTCCCGGCCGCACCTGTGTGCGCAGCAGGTCGACCGCCGCATCCGCGTCGGACACGTGCACCGACTCCTCACCCCACGAACCCTCGTTATAGGCGCCCATTTGCAGCCAGGCGGCTTCGGTGCCGCCCACGGCCACGAGCTTGCTGACGTTGAGCCGGACGGCAAGCCGCCCCACCGCGTCGTGCTCGGCCAGCGACCGCTCGCCGAGTTCGGCCATCGCGCCCAGCACCGCCCACGTACGGCCCCCCCGAGCCTGGACGGAGCGGCCCATGGCTGCGAGTGTGCGCAGGGCTGCCCTCATGGATTCGGGGTTCGCGTTGTAGGCGTCGTTGACGACCGTCACGCCGTCGGGCCGCTCGGTGACCTCCATCCGCCAGTGCGACAGGACGTCCGCTTCGGAGAGCCCGATGGCGATCTCCGAGGTGGACATGCCTAGTTCGCACGCGACAGCGGCCGCGGCGAGCGCGTTCGACACGTGGTGCTCACCGTACAGGCGCAGGGCCACGTCGGCGCACCCGGAGGGTGTGCGCAGGGTGAAGACCGGCTGTCCGCGGTCGTTCAGCGTCACGTTCTGCGCGGAGACGTCCGCTTCGGGCGTCTCGCCGAAGGTCACCACCTTTGCCTTGGTGCGGGTGCTCATGGCCCGCACCAGCGGGTCGTCGGCGTTGAGCACGGCGACGCCGCCCTCCGCCTCGGACGGCAGCGCCTCGACCAGCTCGCCCTTGGCCTGGGCGATCTGCTCCCGGCCGCCGAACTCGCCGATGTGGGCGCTGCCGACGTTGAGCACCAGGCCGATCCGGGGCGGGGTCAGCCCGGTCAGGTAGCGGATGTGGCCGATGCCGCGGGCGCCCATCTCCAGCACCAGGTGCCGGGTGTCGGCGTCGGCGCTCAGCGCGGTCAGCGGGAGCCCGATCTCGTTGTTGAGCGAGCCGGGCGTCCACACGGTCGGGCCGGTGCGCCGCAGCAGCTGGGCGAGCAGGTCCTTGGTGCTGGTCTTGCCCGCGGAGCCGGTGAGGGCCACCACGGTGGCGTCCAGCCGCTCGATGACGTGGGAGGCGAGCCGGCCCAGGGCGGCCTGGACGTCGTCGACGACGATCGCGGGCACGCCGACGGGCCGGGTGGCGAGGACCGCGACGGCACCGTCGGCGACGGCGCCGGCGGCGAAGTCGTGCCCGTCCACCCGGGCCCCGGCGATGCAGACGAAGAGCGTGCCGGGCCGCACCTCGCGGGAGTCCCTGACCACCGGCCCGGTCACCTGTACCGCGCTGTCCGGTATGTCGTGCGTACTCCCGCCGACCGCTGCGGCGACCTCGGCGAGGGTGAGGGGGATCACGGTTGCTTCTGGTCCTTCTCGATAGCGGCGCGCAGCACCTCGCGGTCGTCGAAGGGGCGTACCTCTCCGGCGATGTCCTGGCCCTGCTCGTGGCCCTTGCCGGCCACCAGGACGATGTCCCCGGGCCCGGCCAGGGCGACCGCCGCGGCCACCGCCGCGGCCCGGTCCGGTTCGACGATGACCCGGCCGCGCTGCTCCGCGGGCACCGACGCGGCGCCCGCCAGCATGGCGGTGAGGATCGCCAGCGGGTCCTCGGAGCGCGGGTTGTCGGAGGTGAGGACGGCGGTGTCGGCGAGCCGGGCCAGGGCGGCGCCCATGGGGCCGCGCTTGGTGGCGTCCCGGTCGCCGCCGCAGCCCAGCACGGCGTGCACCCGGCCGCGGGTGGTGGAGCGCAGGGCGCGCAGCACCGACTCGACGGCGTCCGTCTTGTGGGCGTAGTCGACCACCGCCAGGTAGGGCTGGCCGGCGTCGACCCGCTCCAGCCGCCCGGGGACGCCGGGGACCGCGGCGACGCCGTCGGCGGCGGCCTGCGGGTCGATCCCGGCGGTGGCCAGGGCGGCGACGGCGGCCAGCGTGTTGGCCACGTTGAACGGGCCGGGCAGCGGCGCGGTGGCCCGCACCCGCTCGCCCTTGGGGCCGGCGGCGGTGAAGCGGCTGTCCATCAGCCCGGCCTGGACGTCCTCGGCCCGCCAGTCGGCCTCGGCGCGGCCCTCGGCGGAGTAGGTGACGATCGGCACGGTGGCCTCGGCGGCGAGCCGGCGGCCGTAGGCGTCGTCGATGTTGACCACGCCGAGCCGGCTGCGGCGCGGGGTGAACAGCTGCGCCTTGGCCTGGAAGTAGTCCTCCATGCCGGCGTGGAACTCCATGTGCTCCGGGCTGAGGTTGGTGAAGACGGCGACGTCGAAGACGGTTCCGTCGACCCGGCCGAGCACCAGGGCGTGGCTGGAGACCTCCATGACGGCCGCCTCGACGCCGCGCTCGGCCATCACCGCGAAGAGCGCCTGGAGGTCGGTGGCCTCGGGGGTGGTGCGCTCGCTCTTGGCCCGCTCCAGGCCGACGCGGGTCTCCACGGTGCCGATCAGGCCGGTGTGCCCGGCGCCGCGGTCGGCCCGCAGCCCGCCCTCCACGAGGTAGGAGGTGGTGGTCTTGCCGGAGGTCCCGGTGACGCCGACCCGCAGCAGTCCGTCGCCGGGCCGGTCGTACACGGCGGCCGCCAGTTCGCCCAGCACCGCCCGCGGGTCGGCGGCGGTCAGGACGGGCAGCCCGGTGGCCGCGGCCCGGTCGGTGCCGGCCGGGTCGGTGAGGACCGCGACGGCGCCTGCCCGCGCCGCCTGCGCGGCGAAGTCCGCGCCGTGCACCCGGGCGCCGGGCAGCGCCGCGTACAGGTCGCCGGGCCGCACTGCCCGGGAGTCGTGGGTGATGCCGGTTACCGCCGGTGCGCCGGGTGGCGGCGCGGCCGCCCCCAGCCGCTCCGCCAGTTCGGCGAGGGGTTTGGGGGTGACATGCGCCGGCCGGGGGGCGCCCGAGGGCTTGAGGGTGGGGTGATCAGCGTTGAGCACGGCCGTGAGGTTACCGGGCGGGCCCGGGTCCGGGCCAAAACGGGCCGGGCCGGGTCGGCGGGGGTCGGAGGCTGCCATCGGGGCGCTCACCCGTTCTTCCGGCCGCTGGCGGGGGCCGGCGGACCGGCGTCGAAGGTGACCGGCAGGTTGGCCGCGGGCTTGCCGGTGGGGGGCACGCCGAGCGCCTTGAGGCCGAACTCCATGACCTGTTTGAAGACCGGCCCGCAGATGTCGCCGCCGAAGTAGCTGCCGCGGGTCGGGTTCTGGATGACGCAGGAGACGGTCAGCCGCGGCTTGTCGGCGGGCGCGAAGCCGAAGAAGGACGAGGTGTAGCCCTTGTACCGGCCGGTGTCCGGGTCCACCCGGTTGGCCGTACCGGTCTTGCCGGCCACCTGGTAGCCGGGGATGCGGGCGTTGAGGCCGGTGCCCTGCTCGTCGCCGACGACGGACTCCAGCATGTCCGCCAGGGTGGTGGCGGTCTTCGTGCTGACCACCCGGGTGCGCTTGGGCGGGTCGGCGGGCACGTACCGCCCGTCGGGGCCGGTGGTGCCGCGCACGATGCTGGGCTCCACCCGCACCCCGCCGTTGGCGATGGTGGAGTACACCGACGTGGCCTGGAGGGCGTTGACGGACAGGCCCTGGCCGAAAGGGATGGTGTACTGCTGGGAGGCGTTCCAGTCCTGCGGCTTGGCGAGGATGCCGGGGGTCTCGCCGGGGAAGCCCACGCCGGTGGGCTGGCCGATGCCGAACTTGCGCAGGTAGCTGTAGAGCACCTGGTTGGCCTGCGGCTGGGTGCGGCCGAGCTGGCCGCTGGCCTCGATGGTGCCGATGTTGCTGGACTTGGCGAGCACCCCGTTGAGGGTGAGGTCCCAGGTGCCGTGGTCGACGTCGTCGTGGAAGATCCGGTCGGCCCGGGGCAGGGTGCCGGGCACGACGACGCGGGTGGTGGGGGTGGCCGTGCCGGTGTCGATGATGGCGGCCATGGACATCAGCTTGCTGACGCTGCCGGGCTCGTACGCGTCCTGGACGGCGGCGTTGCCGAGGTCGGCGGCCTCGGCGTGGCTGAGGTCGTTGGGGTCGTAGCCGGGCGCGTCGGCCATGGCCAGCACCTGGCCGGTCTGCGGGTCCTGGACGATGACGTACCCGCGGTCGGCCTCCGACTTCCGCACCTGCTGGGTGATGGCGTTCTGGGCGGCCCACTGGATGTCGCGGTCCAGGGTGAGCCGCACGTCGGTGCCGGGGACGGCGGGCTGCTCCTCGGAGCCGGCGGTGGGCACCTGCCAGCCGTTGGACTGGGCGTAGCGGATCTTGCCGTTCCTGCCGGTCAGCTCCTTGTCGAGCATGGACTCCACGCCGCCGGCGCCCTGGCCCTGGCTGTTGACGAAGCCGATCACCCCGGCGGCCAGGTCGCCGTCGGGGTAGACCCGCTTGGAGTGCGGGACGCTGTAGACGCCGGCCAGCACGTCGGCGCCCTGGCCGGCCGCGGCCTTGGCGGCGAAGGAGGACTTCAGGTCCTGGATCTGCTTCCAGGCCTGCGGGGACTGCTGGTGGGCGATGAGCTGGTAGCGGGAGCGGGGCGTGGCGAGCTGGCGGGCGATGGTGGCGGCGTCGCCGCCCACGATCGGCGCCAGGAGCTGCGCGGCCTGCTGGGGCGCGTCGCGGACCTTGGTCTGGGCGGCGGTGAACAGGTACGGGTCGGCCGTGATGTCGTAGGCGTCGACGGTGGTGGCCAGGTCGGCGCCGTCGCGGTCGGTGATGGTGCCGCGGTCGGCGGTGACCTCCTGGGTGACCCAGCGGTTGACGGCGGCCTTGGCCGCGTACGCGGAGGCGTCGACGGCCTGCACCTGGAGCAGCCGCACCACGAACACGGCGAACACCACGGTGAGGACCGCGCCGACCAGGCGCAGCCGGGGCCGGGGGCGCCGAGCCGCACGGTCCGGGTGCCGCGACCGGGGCGGCGCGGCCGGGGCCGCGGCGGGCGGCGGGCGGGCGCGCCTGCTGGGGGCGCGCGGGACACGGGGGACGCGGGGGACGCGGCCGGGTTCGGGCCGGCGGGGGCGGGCCGGCTGCCGTCGGGGGAGCCGGCCGGGGCGGGCCGGCCGCTGTCGTCACGGGGGGTCACACGCTCACCTGGCGGAGGTCGGGGCCGTGGCGGCCGGCGCGGACGGAGTCGGGGAGGCGGAGGGGAGGGCGGACGTGCCGGACGTGCCGGACATCTCGGACGTGGCGGCGGTGGTGGGCGCGTTCCCGGAGGCCGTCCCGGAGGTCGTCCCGGAAACCGTCCCCGCCGGGGGCGCCAGGGCGCCGGACGGGGTCGTGGGGTCCGCGGCGGTCGGGGCCGGGCTCGGCGGCGGGGAGGGCGGGGCGGTGGCGGGCGTCGGGGAGCCGTGCACCGTGCCGTCCGGGCCGAGGAAGGCGGGCACGCCGCCGGGCACCATGCCGAGCTGCTGGGCGCGTTGGGAGAGCTGCCCGGGCGCCGAGTAGCCGTCGACCTCCTGCTGGAGCTGCTGCTGCTCGTCGGTGTAGCCGGTGGTCCGGTCCTTGAGCTTGTCCAGCTTGAAGGAGTCGCTGTTGACGGCCGAGTTCAGCAGCAGCAGCGTGATCAGCCCGCCGCCGAGCAGCGCCACCACGAGGACGACGAACGGGGTGCGGGCCGCCGTCGCCGACCGGTCCGCCGCCTGCCGCCCGCCGAGCAGGCCGAACCCCAGCCCGCCCAGCCCCGACCCGGCTCCGCGCCGGCCTCCCGCGGGCCGCCGAGGCCCTCCGCCCGAGCTCACCGCAGGTCCTCCCGGATACGTTCGGCGCCGCGCAGCCGGGCCGGGGCGGCCCGCCGGTTCTCGGCGATCTCGTCCTCGGTGGGCAGTTCGGCGCCCCGGGTCAGCAGCCGCAGCCGCGGCTGGTACTGCTCGGGCACCACCGGCAGGCCGGGCGGCGCGGTCTGCGCGGCGCCGGCCCCCAGCACCTGCTTCACCAGCCGGTCCTCCAGCGAGTGGTAGGACAGCACGGCGATCCGGCCGCCCACCGCGAGGGCCGCGACCGCCGCGGGCACGGCCCGTTCCAGCACCGCCAGCTCGCCGTTGACCTCGATCCGCAGCGCCTGGAAGGTCCGCTTGGCGGGGTTGCCGCCGGTGCGCTTGGCGGCCTGCGGCAGCGCCTCCCGGATCAGCTCCACCAGGCGGGCGCTGTTGGTGAAGGGCTCCCGCTGCCGCTCGCGGACCACCGCCTCGACGATCTTGCGGGCGAACTTCTCCTCACCGTAGGCGCGCAGCACCCGGACGAGGTCGCCGGGCGGGTACGTGTTGAGCACCTCGGCGGCGCTGATCCCGGTGGTCTGGTCCATCCGCATGTCCAGCGGGGCGTCGTGGGCGTAGGCGAAGCCGCGGTCGGCCTCGTCGAGCTGCATGGACGACACGCCGAGGTCGAAGAGCACGCCCTGGACGCTGGGCACGCCCAGCCGCTCCAGCACCTGCGGCATCTCGTCGTAGACGGCGTGCACGAGGGTGGCCCGGTCGCCGAAGGGCGTCAGGCGCTCACCGGCCAGCTTCAGGGCGGCCGGGTCCCGGTCCAGGCCGATCAGCCGGCAGGCGGGGAAGGTGCGCAGCAGCGCCTCGCTGTGGCCGCCGAGCCCGAGGGTGGCGTCCACGACCACGGGGGCGGCCTGCGGTGGGGCGTCCCCCGTCGGGGTGAGGGCGGGCGCCAGCAGGTCGAGGCAGCGGCGCAGCATCACGGGGACGTGCCGCGGGGGCGGGGACGGGTCGGTCATGGTGCCCATTCCGGACGGTTCTCGGTCACTTCTCAGGACGGTGGTCGGTCGGTCGTGGTTGCGGTGGTGCTCGCGGTGCTGCGTGTCGGCCCCTCGGTTCGCGTCGGTACGGCGCCCGACGGGCCGGTCGGCGCCCGCCGGCCCGCGCGGGTGTTCCGCGTACGGCCGCCCGCGGCCCGCCTGCGGCCTGCTTGCGTTCTTGCTGCGTGCATCGGTCGTGCTCGGTGGCCGTCCTCGGTGGTCGTCGGTCGTCCTCGGTGGTCGTCGGATCGTGCTCGGTGGCTGTCGATGCGCTCCGGGTGCGTTCCGACGGTGGTGCGGACGTGCTCCGGGTCCGGCGTCCGTGTGCTGGTCCCAGTGTCGGGGGTGCCGTCCCGGATTCCCCCACCGGGCGGCGCTACGGCCGCTGGTGTCGCCGCGTCGCCGCGATCACGGCGCGGCCGCCTGCCCGGCGGCGGGGCCGCCGCCACGGGCGGGACGCGGGGCCTGGTCCCCGCCCGCTCGGGGAGAGCGCCCCTCTGGCACCGGGGAAGTGGGGCCAGCGGGAGGCCGGAGCGGGAGGAGGCCGGGTCGCGCGTCCCGCGCCCGCGTCCTCCCCCGGACGGCGTAGCGCGGGGGGACTCGGGGCGTGGGGTGCGACGGACGCCCGCGGGTGCCGCGGGGCACGGCAGGACGCGCCGGGCTCACGGTATGCCGGTCGGCACCTCCTCGGACAGGGCCGAAAAGGTGTCCTCCTGGGCCGCGAGGTAGCGCTCCCAGGCGTCCGCCGCCCAGATCTCCACGCGGGTGCCGGCACCGATCACCGCGAGGTCGCGGACCAGTCCGGCGTACTCGCGCAGCGGCTGCGGGACGGTGACCCGGCCCTGGCGGTCGGGCACCTCGTCGTGGGCCCCGGCGAAGAGCACCCGGGTGTAGTCGCGGGCGGCCTTGGAGCTCAGCGGGGCGGCGGCGAGCTGCTCGGTGGCGGCCCGGAACCCCTCCACCGGCCAGACGCACAGGCAGCGTTCGTGCCCGCGGGCCATGACCAGGCCGCCGGCCAGCGGCTCCCGGAAGCGGGCCGGCAGCACCAGGCGGTTCTTGTCGTCCAGTCGCGGGGTGTGCGTGCCGAGGAATCCCAGGTTCACGGCACACCTCCACCAGACGGCACCACTTCGCGCCACTTTACTCCACCATGTTCCACCGTCAACGGCCGTCCGGCTCGGGCGCGGCGCCGTCCGGGCCGCCGCTCGGATACCGTCGGAACATGTCGATATCTGCTGGACCCGCCGGGCCTGCCGAGAGCACCGCCGGGGCCCCCACCGCACCGTCCGTCACCGCCACCACCGCGTCCGTCACCGACGACCTGGTGGAGTCGAACGCCCGTTACGCCGCCGATTTCAGCGACCCGGGCATGGGCGCGGCGCCCGTGCGCCAGGTGGCCGTCGTGGCGTGCATGGACGCGCGGCTCGACCTGCACAAGGCGCTGGGACTGCGGCTCGGCGACTGCCACACCATCCGCAACGCGGGCGGCGTCGTCACCGACGACACCATCCGCTCGCTGGCGATCAGCCAGCGCGCGCTGGGCACCCGCTCGGTCGTGCTGATCCACCACACCAACTGCGGCATGCAGACCATCACCGAGGAGTTCCGCTCCGAACTGGAGCGGGAGGTGGGGCAGCGGCCGACGTGGGCGGTGGAGTCGTTCACCGACATCGACCAGGACGTACGGCAGTCGATGGCACGGGTGCGGACCTCGCCGTTCCTGCCGCACACGGACGACGTGCGCGGCTTCGTCTTCGACGTGCACACCGGCCTGCTCCGCGAAATCACGGACAAGTAACGGCGGGGAGTGACGCGGCCCTCCCCGTAAGGGAAGAATGCACCCTGCGGCACGACCCGCCGGTGGCGGACGTTGCCCGTTTGGGGAGGGCCCGGTCAAGGGATGACCGCGCCCCTGAGGGACCCTCCGCGGTCCCTAGGAACAGGCCGAGGAGCACTTGGTGACGACCTTTGACGCACGACCGAGCCTGAGCGATCTGACCGCGACCGCGGGCCGCGTGCGCCGCAGCGTGGAGAACGTGATCGAGGGCAAGCCGGAGGTCGTGCGGATCGCGCTGACCGTCCTGCTGGCGGAGGGCCACCTGCTGATCGAGGACGTGCCCGGTGTGGGCAAGACGATGCTGTCCAAGGCTCTGGCGCGGTCGATCGACTGCACCGTGCGGCGCATCCAGTTCACACCTGACCTGCTGCCGTCGGACATCACCGGGGTGAGCGTCTTCGACCAGCAGCAGCGGGACTTCGAGTTCAAGCCCGGGGCGGTCTTCGCGCAGATCGTGGTGGGCGACGAGATCAACCGGGCGTCGCCCAAGACCCAGTCCGCGCTGCTGGAGTCGATGGAGGAGCGGCAGGTCACCGTCGACGGCACCACGTACGAACTGCCCGACCCGTTCATGGTCATCGCCACCCAGAACCCGGTGGAGATGGAGGGCACCTACCCGCTGCCGGAGGCGCAGCGGGACCGCTTCACCGCCCGCGTCTCGGTGGGCTACCCCAGCCCCGAGGCCGAGTTGAAGATGCTGGACGTGCACGGCGGCACCTCGCCGCTGGACGACCTGCAGCCGGTCGCGCACGCGCACGACATCGTCAAGCTGATCGAGGCGGTGCGCCAGGTGCACGTCTCCGAACCGGTGCGGCGCTACGCGGTGGCCGTGGTGGGCGCCACCCGCAACCACCCCGACCTGCGGCTGGGCGCCTCACCGCGGGCCACCCTGCACCTGGTGCGGACCGCCCGCGCCTCCGCGGCCCTGGACGGCCGGGACTACGTGCTCCCCGACGACGTGCAGTCGCTGGCCTCCGCGGTGCTCGCCCACCGGCTGCTGCCGACCGCGCAGGCCCAGCTCAACCGGCGTACCCCCGAACAGGTGATCGCCGAGATCCTGCAGCGGGTACCGCTGCCGGACCCGTCGTCAGGCGCGGGCGGCGGGAACGGCGCCGCCCCGGCGCCGGCTGGCCGCAGCGGCCGGGCGGCGCGCCGCAGGCCATGCCGGACGCGCGGGGCCGTTGATGCCCGCGCCCGGCCGGCCCGCGCCGGTCCCGCCTCCGCAACCCGGCCGGCCGCCGGCCGCGGCGCCCCGCCGCCGGGCCGGCCCCGGGGTACGGCCCCGCCAACCCGCCGGCGTACGGCCCCGGGTACCTGTCCGGGGCCGGCCAGGCCCCGCCGCCGGTGGCCGGGCCGGGCGCCCGGGCCGACGCCGAGGCCGAGGCCGACGCCGGCTCCGGCGGGGAGCGGCAGGGCTCGGGCTTCCGCCGCGCGCTGGGCGGCCTGACCACCCGCGGCCGGTCCTTCGTGGCCGCCGGGCTGGCCGCCGCAGCCTGCTCCTACGTCCTGGGCCAGCCCGACCTGCTGCGGGTCGGGCTGCTGCTGGCGGTGCTGCCACTGGTGTCCGTGGCCGTCCTCTACCGCACCCGCTACCGGGTGGCGGGCAGCCGCCGGCTGGCTCCGTCGCGGGTGCCGGCCATGTCCGAGGCCCGCGTCCACCTGAGGGTGGACAACGTCTCCCGGATGCAGACCGGCCTGCTCATGCTCCAGGACCGCGTCCCGTACGTGCTCGGGCCGCGGCCGCGCTTCGTGCTGGACCGGGTGGAGCCGGGCGGCCACCGCGAGGTGTCCTACCGGGTCCGCTCGGACCTGCGCGGCCGCTATCCGCTGGGCCCGCTCCAACTGCGGCTGACCGACCCGTTCGGCATGGTCGAGCTCACCCGCTCGTTCAGCGCCTACGACACCCTCACCGTCGTGCCCCGGGTGGAGCCGCTGCCGCCGGTGCGGCTGAACGGCGAGTCCTCCGGCTACGGCGAGGGGCGCACCCGGGCGCTGGCGCTGGCCGGTGACGACGACATGATCCCGCGCGGCTACCGGCACGGCGACGACCTGCGGCGGGTGCACTGGCGCTCCACCGCGAAGTACGGCGAGCTGATGGTGCGCCGCGAGGAGCAGCCGCACCGGGCCCGCTGCACGGTCGTCCTCGACACCCGGCGGGACGCCTACTTCGGCGCCGGCCCGGACTCCGCCTTCGAGTGGGCGGTCTCCGGGGCGGCCTCCGTCTCCGCGCACATGCTGGAGCGCGGCTACGCGGTGCGGCTGCTCACCGACACCGGCAGCGGCGTGCCGGGCCCGGACGGCGGGGCCGGCATCGGCGACGCCGGCGACCTGGCCGGGCTGCTGCTGGACACCCTCGCGGTGGTCGAC
This sequence comes from Actinacidiphila yeochonensis CN732, assembly GCF_000745345.1. Classification (NCBI taxonomy): domain Bacteria; kingdom Bacillati; phylum Actinomycetota; class Actinomycetes; order Kitasatosporales; family Streptomycetaceae; genus Actinacidiphila; species Actinacidiphila yeochonensis. The sequence continues at coordinate 305,017 of NZ_JQNR01000003.1, forward strand.
CACTCCGAGGGCGAGTCGCTGGCGGCCGCCTGGGAGGCGCTGCGCTCGGCCAACGAGAGCCTGCTGGTGGGGTTCTTCGGCGACGTCTACCGGGAGCAGGCGGCGGTCATCGCCCGGATGCGGCAGCGGGCCGGCAGCGCGGTCGCGTTCGTCATGGACAGCGACCACTGGCTGGCCCGGGAGATCGGGGTGCGGCCGGGCGCGAAGGCAGCCGAGGAGGAGGGCGAGGACGCCGACAGCACGGGCAACGCGATGCGGCTGCTGCGCGAGTCCGGCTGGACGGTGGTGGAGGTCCACCCCGGTGACCGGCTGCCGGAACTGTGGCAGCGGGCGGACCGCCACCTCGGCGGCGACGGCGCCGGACCGGCCGGCCGGGCGGGAAAGCCGGGTCAGCCGTGGCAGCCGGCGCAGGGGCGGGGGCAGGCCGTGGCGGACGCACGGCGGGCAGGGCGCGGAGCGGGGGCGGCGGGATGAGCGGGCAGGCGCGGTTGACGGTGTGCGCGGCGGTGGCCGCGATGATGGCGGCGTTCTCGCTGCTGCCGCTGACCAGTGACAGCAAGTGGTACTTCCAGGCGCTGCTGATCGTGTGTCTGCAGGCCGCTGTCGGCGCCGTGGCGCGGCGGCTGCCGCTGGCCCGGCCGCTGACGGTGCTGGCGCAGGCGGTGGTGTCGCTGGTCGTGGTCACCATGATCTTCGCCTCGGGCCAGGCCCTGGGCGGGATACTGCCGGGCCCGCTGGCCGTGGAGCACCTGAACCAGGTGCTCCAGGACGGCCTGACGGACGTCTCGAACTTCTCCATCCCCGCCCCCGTCACCCCCGGCATCCGCATCCTGCTGGTGGGCGGGGTGGTGCTGATCGCGCTCGCGGTCGACGCCATAGCGGTGACGTACAACAGCGCGGCCCCGGCCGGGCTGCCGCTGCTGGCGCTGTACTCCGTGGCGGCCGGGCTGGCCGACGGCGGCAACGCCGACTGGCTGTACTTCCTGGTCGCGGCCGCCGGGTACATGGTGCTGCTGCTCGCCGAGGGCCGCGACCGGCTCTCGCGCTGGGGGCGGGTCTTCACCAGCGGCGCGCCCGGCTCCGGCCGGACCGCCTCGCGGGCGCCGCGCGGCGCCCGCGGCATCGGCGTGGTGGCGCTGGGCATCGCCCTGGTGGTGCCGGCCGCGCTGCCCTCGTTCAGCAGCGGCCTGGTGGACACCAGCGGGCACGGCGGCGGCATCGGCGGCCAGAGCGGGGGCGGCGCGGTCAACCTCGTCGCGGCCCTCCAGGACAACCTGAACCAGCCCGAGGACCACGAGGTCCTGCGCTACACCACCAACGCCTCGGACCCGTCCGGGATGTACCTGCGCATCGCCGCGCTGGACAGGTTCGACGGCAAGGCGTGGTCGCCGTCGAACCTGCCGACCGAGCCGGTGCCGGCGCTCCTGCCGCATCCGCAGGGCATGGCCGACTCCGTGGCCTACCGCTCGGTGAGCACGCAGGTGCAGGTGGACGCCGACTACGTCCAGGGGATACTGCCGGTGCCCTTCCCCGCGATGTCGGTGCAGGCGCCGGGCGCCTGGGTGTTCCAGCCCGAGGGCCGGATGATCATCGGCCAGCACGGCCAGACCGCCGCCAGCGAGCGCTACACGGTCACCAGCATGGACGTGCGGCCGACGGCGGCCCAGCTCGCGGCGGCGCCCCGGGCCACCGGGGAGATCGCCCAGAAGTACACGCAGGTGCCCGGCTCGCTGCCGAAGATCGTCAAGCAGACCGCGCTCCAGGTGACGGCGAACGCCACCACCGACTACCAGCGGGCGGTGGACCTCCAGGCGTACTTCACCTCCGGCCAGTTCGTGTACAACACGCAGGCCAAGGCCGGCACCGGGGTGGACGCCATCGCGCGCTTCCTGAAGACGAAGGAGGGCTTCTGCGTCCACTTCGCCTTCACCATGGCCGCCATGGCCCGCACCCTGGGCATCCCGGCGCGGGTGGCGATCGGCTTCACCCCGGGCGAGGCCAGCGGCACCAACACCATGACGGTGGGCCTGAAGGACGCGCACGCCTGGCCGGAGCTGTACTTCGAGGGCATCGGCTGGACCCGGTTCGAGCCGACGCCCTACCGCGGCTCGGCCCCCTCGTACACGCAGTCGCAGACCCCCTCGGCCACGGGGGACCGCCCGGAGGCCGCCCCGCACAGCACGCAGGCGACCCCGACGGCCACCCCCACCCCCACCGACAGCTGCGCCCCCGAGCACGGCACTCCGGCCCCGCAGTGCGAGGCGGCGGCCGCGACCGGCGGCACCGGTTCGGGTGGCGGGGGCGTCGGGCACGCCCCGCGGGACGCGCTGATCGCGCTGGCCGCGCTGCTGGTCCTGCTGCTGCCCGCCGTGCCCGCCCTGTGGCGGTCCCGGCTGCGCCGCAGACGGCTGGCCGCAGGACGCGGCGGGCCGGAGGCGGCGGCGCTGGCCGCCTGGCAGGAGCTGCTGGACAGCGGCTGGGACCACGGCGTGCCGCCCGACGACTCGGAGACCCCGCGCCGGGCGGTGGCCCGCCTGGTGCGCGACGGCGGCCTGGAGGGGCCGGCGGCGCTGGCCGCGGAGTCGGTCGCCTCGGCCGTGGAGCAGAGCCTCTACGCGGCCCGGCCGCGCCCGGCCGACGGGCTCGCGGACGAGGTGCGGAAGGCCCGGGCGGGGCTGCGCGCCGCGGCGAGGCGCCGCACCCGGGTACGGGCGGTGGTGCTGCCGCGGACCTCGGTGCGGCTGGTGTGGGCGCTGTCGGCGCGGTGGCACGCGGGCACACGGCGGCTCCGCGACGTCTCCACCCGCGCGGCGGCGCCGGTTCGGCAGCGGCTGCGGCCCCGCCGCACTCCCGCGTAGGGCGACGGTCAGGGGCCGCCGGTCCGCCTTCCGGCCCGCTCCCCGGGGGCTGTCCTGGTTCCAGGGCAGCCCCCGGGGCTGTTTCGGGGCCCCGGGCCGTCGAGTGCCGCGCCCCGGGGCGCGGGGCGCGGCACTCGACGGCCCCTCGGCGACGGGGCCCCTGAGCGGGCCCACCAGGCCCGAGGGCGGACGGGCGGGCCTTCGGCGCCACCCCGGACGGGCCCGGGGGCTGGGGCACGTCTGGGGCACGTCTGGAGGCCCCTGAGGGCGCTCCCGGCCGTGCCCGGGCCCGTTCGAGGCGAGGCGGCCGGGAGGCCGAGGGTCCGAGGAGCCGGGCCGGGCCCTTGCGGGTGCGAGGAGCCAGGCCGGGCATGCCGACGCCCCGGGGGCCGTCCTGGCCCGCCGGGGCGGTCGCGATCGAAAGGGGCGCGGCCCTACTGGCCCTGTTCGTCCCGGCGGCGCTGCCAGCGCTCCTCGATGCGGTCCATCATCGCGCGGCGCGGCTGCTGGCGCCGGCGCGCGCCGAACCTCCTACCCATGTGCCCGGGCACCGCCGGCGGTGCCTGCTGCTGCTCCAGCGGACGCACCGCCCGCCGCCAACTGGTCACGGCGAGGACGGCGCAGACGAGCATCACCAGGAAGCCGACCACGCCCAGCCACGCCTGCTCGACGACCATGGCACCCAGGAGCAGCCCGATCCCGCACACGAAACCGAGGACGGCGAGGTACACGCGCCGACGTGTGAACGTGCGCAGCCCGTTTCCCTCCAGCGCGGACGCGAATTTGGGATCTTCGGCGTAGAGCGCGCGCTCCATCTGCTCGAGCATGCGCTGCTCATGCTCCGAGAGCGGCACGGAGACCTCCTACTCGTCGGCCGCGCGGGGTCGCGGCCGGTCCGTCCTTTTCAGGATAGGCGGGAAACGCCTCCGTGAAACCCGCCCCAGTGCGCCAATCCGACGGGGCTGTCCTTCCCCGCCAGGCGTTACGTCATGCCAGCATACGGTCAGGAACAGCGCCGTGGGCGGCCTGTGGCGCAGTCCCGCCGCGAGGCGTCGCGGCGAGCCCGTGGGACGCGCCGCGGCAGCGGGCCCGTGACGCCCCGGCGGGCCCCGGCGAGGGGCGCGGGACCGTCGCGGAGTCCGGCCTCCGGCGCGCCGGCGCGGGCGGCCGCACCGCCCGGCCGTCGGCCGATCCGGCCCTTCTGCCCCTCCGCCCGGTGAGCCCTTCGGCCCCTTCGGCGCGGCCCCGCCGCGCCCGGAGGTCCGAGGGGCCGCGCCGAAGGCACCGGCTGCGGCGGACGGGCACCAGCCGTACGGGCCCGGGAGGATCAGCCGCGCTCGGCGAGCACGTGGAGCTGCGTCGCGACCGAGTGGAACCCGGGTTCCTGGGCCGCCGCCAGCTCCAGCTTGAGCAGTGCCTCCGCCGCGCCGGGCTCGGTGTCCACCAGGACGCCCGGCACGAGGTCGGCGAAGATCCGCACGCCGTGCACGGAGACGGTGCGCAGGCCGGCCGTCTCCAGCAGCGCGCTGAGCTGGTCGGCGGTGAACCGGCGCGGCAGGGAGTCCTCCTCGCCGTACCGCCCGTCCGGATCACCGAGCACCCGCTTGGCCTCCGCGAAGTGCCCGGCCAGCGCGCGGGCCAGCACCGCGCCGCCGCGCCCGGCGGCCAGCAGGCTCAGTGTGCCCTCGGAGCGCAGCGCCCCGACCACGTTGCGGACGCCTTCGCCAGGGTCGTCGACGTACTCCAGCACGCCGTGGCACAGCACCATGTCGTACCCGGCGACCGGGACCAGCCCGAGCAGGCCGTGGGTGTCGCCCTGGACGGCGGTGACGCGGTCGGTGACGCCGGCCTCGGCGGCGCGGCGCTCCAGTGCGAACAGGGCGTCGGGGCTCGGGTCCACGACGGTGACGCGGTGTCCCAGCCGGGCCACGGGCACGGCGAAGTTCCCGGTGCCGCCGCCGGTGTCGAGCACGTCGAGCTCCGGACGCCCCAGCCGCGCGGCGCGGCGCTCCAGGGCGTCCCGCAGGACCTCCCACACCACGGCGGTCCGCAGACTGGCGCGCGGGCGGATCGGCTCCACCCCTCCTTGACGGGACATGGCGGGCGGCTCTCCTCGCGTGCAGGTGGGACGGGCGGTCCCACTCTAGTGCGGTGATCGTCGCGAAGGGTTCGGTGGTGGAGGTGTCCCCGGCCTGTCGTGACGCGTTCGGCGGTGTGCCGCCGAACGGTCCGGAACCGTTCGGCACGGTCCGGAACCGTTCGGCACCGTCCTGTCGGGGGTCGACGGGGTCCGCGGGGGGCGACCGGGCAGGCCGGGGCAGGCCCGTGACCCGCCGGGCTCAGCCGGGCTCCGCGCCTGGGGCCGGGTGCAGCAGGAGCAGGTCCTCCACGAGCCGCAGGAACGTCCGGGCGTCCCGTACCAGGTCGTCGGCCTCGCGGGCGGTGGCCGCGCCGGGTATGCCGGCCTCGGCCCGCGCCCTGCGGTCGGCTCCCGCGGCGAAGAGCGCGGCCCACTCGGCGAGTTCGGGCGCCGCCTCGGGAAGTACCGACCAGGCGCTGCGGATTCGCCGGCGCCGCCCGGCGGTCTCCTCGGGCCGCCCCCGGACGGCGAGCACTGCGGCGGCGGTGCGCAGGGCGGCGAGGTGGGCGGCGGCGAACCGCTCGTGCGGCGCGGCCGACCGGGCGGCCTCCCGCAGCCCTTCGTGGGCCTGGGCCAGCAGGTCGAGAGCGGCGGGCGAGGCCGCGGCGCGGCGCGGCACCGGGTGGACGTCGGCCCCGGCGCCCGCGGCGGGAACAGCACGGGCGGCTCGACGGGCAGTTGGGCGGGCAGCTGAGCGGGCAGTCGAGCGGGCGGGTACTGCCATGACGGGCTCCCTTCTCCGTTTCTCCGTTTTCTCCGTTTTCGCCGTGTCTCTTCGTGCCTTCGTGTGGATCTGCGTATCCGTGCGTCTCCCGGCATCCCCCGGTGCCTCCCGGGTGCCTCCGGGGTGCTCCGTACCGTTTCGGGCCGTTCTCCGTACAGTGCCCATCTTCGGTGCCACCACTGACAATCCGGTCCGTCCGGCCCCCAACCGTCCGTTCAGCGGCCGCCGCGGCCCCTCCGCGCGGCGGACGGCCCGGTCCGGATCGGATCTTGCAGAGCCGTCCCAGCCCCTCGCGCACGGCTGTGACCTGCCGGAAACGCCCGTGTTACCCGCACCATCCGTGCCGCGCGGGCCGGTTGCGCGTTCGGCGGCGACAGCGGCGGCGGGCAGAATCGGGACCATGACCACCCCACGTCGCCAGGCCACCCGCCGGAAGCTCTTCGACGCGGCCGTCGGGCTCATCGCCGAGCAGGGCTTCTCCGCCACCACGGTCGACGAGATCGCGGAGCGCGCGGGGGTCGCCAAGGGAACCGTCTACTACAACTTCGCCAGCAAGAACGACCTGTTCGAGGAGCTGCTGCGGTACGGCGTCGGTCTGTTGGCGGAGTCGCTCCGGCGGGCGGCCGTCGGCGTCGGGGAGCACGGTGGCAGCCGGGTGGACGCGCTGGACGCGATGATCCGGGCGGGGCTGGACTTCATCGTGGCCAACCCGTCCTTCACCCAGCTGTACGTGGCCGAGCTCTGGCGGACCAACCGGGCCTGGCAGGACACGCTGATGGTGGCCCGCCAGGACGCCGTGGCGGTGGTGGAGAAGGTGCTGGGCGAGGCCGTGGCGGCGGGCGAGGTGAGCGACGACATCGACGTACCGCTGACCGCGTCCGCGCTGTTCGGGATGGTGCTCGTGGCGGCGCTGGACTGGCAGGCGTTCCAGCCGGAGCGCGGCGTCGAGGAGGTGCACGCGGCGCTGTCGCTCCTGCTCCAGGGCCGGGTCGGGGGCGCCATCGCCCGCCGCTGACCGGCCGCCGCGTCCGACCGGCCGTCGCCGCGGCGCGGCCGTCGCACGGAGCAGCGGGCGCGGCGGCGCACGGAGCAGCGGGCGCGGCGGCGCACCGGGCCCGCGCCGCGTACGGGCGGACGCGCACCCGGGTTTCCGCCGCCCCGTGCCGGCGGTCCCCGGGTGCCCGTCCTTCCTGGGCCCACTCTTCCGGTCGGCCGCCCGCCGGCCCATCCGCCGCCGTACTCAATCCGCCGGCTGAGTACTCCTACTCAGACGGCGCCCCTCCCCCGCCGGCGCCCTCCGCCCGGCCGCCGCGGCGCCCTCCGCCACCGCCGGTTCCGGCTCCCCCTGCCACGGACGTCCCTGCTCAGGGGATACGCTCGCCCGCATGTCCCGCATCGCAGTGATCGGCGCCGGGCTGGCCGGAATGGCCGCGGCCGCCCGTCTCGCCACAGCCGGCCACCAGGTCACCGTCCTGGAGCGCGGCGGCTCCCACGGAGGCGCGGTCAGCCGCTTCGAACGGGACGGCTTCGCCTTCGACAACGGGCCGGGCCTGCTGGTGCTGCCCGCGGTCTACCGGGACCTGTTCGTGAAGACCGGCCGGGAGCCGCTGGAGGAGTGCGTCGACCTGGTCCAGACCGACCCGGCCGCCCGGCACGTGTTCGCCGGCGGGGTCTCGCTGGCGCTGCCGAACGCCTCCCGGGCCGGTGTCCTGGAGGCCCTGGACGGCGCCCTCGGCGCGGGCAGCGGCGAGCGGTGGGACGGGGTGCAGGTGCGCGCCCGGGAGGTGTGGGAGGCGACCCGGCGGCCGCTGCTGGAGGACGTCCCGGCCGACCCGGCCGCGCTGGCCGCCGACCCGTACCCGGGCGCCCGCCGGCGGGGCCTGCTGCGGCGGGCGGCGCCGAGCCTGGCGGAGGTGGCGGCGCGCGAGCTGGGCGGCGACCCGCGGCTGGCCGCGCTGCTGGAGAGCCACGCGCTGGCGTACGGGCTGGACCCGCGCACCGCGCCGGCCTCGGCGGCGGTGCTGGCGTACCTGGAGCAGTCGTTCGGCGTCTGGTACGTGCGGGGCGGCCTGCGGGCGCTGGCGGACGCGCTGCACGCGCGGTGCCTGGCCCGGCGGGTGCGGTTCCGGTTCGACGCGCCGGTGGCCGAGGTGGTGGTCGAGTCCGGCCGGGCCGCGGGGGTGCGGCTGGCCGACGGGACGGTGGAGCCGGCCGACACGGTCGTGGCGGCGGTCCCGCTGCCCTCGCTGTACGCGGCGGGCGGCCCGCTGGACGGACCCGGCGGGGAGCCGGCGTTCCGGGGCGCGGCCGGTGAGCCGGGGCGGTTCACGGTGCACGTGGCGCTGCGCGGCTCGCGGCCGGACGGCGCGGCGCACCGCACGGTGGTGCACGCGGCGGACCGCGACCGGGCGCTGGAGTGGCTGTTCCCGCGCCGCGGCCGGGAGCCGCTGCCGCCGCCGGGGGCGCTGACGGTGGCGGTGCTGCGCCCCGACGACCCGGCGCTGCGGCCCGACGGCGGCCACGAGGCGGTCACGGTGACCGCGGTGGTCCCCGCGCACGCCGGGCCGGGCGGCGGCGCGGCCGCGGGCGGGCTGGACTGGACGGCCGGGGAGCTGGCGGAGGCGTTCGCGGAGCGGGTGCTGGGCGCCGCCGAGGCGGCCGTACCGGGCCTGCGGGAGCGGGAGTTGTGGCGGGAGGTGCGCACCCCGGCGGACACCGCGCGGGAGCTCGGGGTGCCGGGCGGGTCGGTACCGCCGCCCTCGCTGGCGGGCGCCGACGGAACGCTCCTGCGCGCCCCGAACCGGTCACCGCTGCCGGGTCTCTTCCTCGCCGGCGGCTGGGCGCATCCGGGCGGCGGGCTGCCGCACGCGGGCATGTCCGCGGCGATCACGGCCTCGCTGGTCACGGGCGGCCCCGGCGGCAGCCGCTGAGCCGCGGGCGGCGGCCCCCTCGCAGGCACGGAGCAGGCACGGGCGGGCACGGGGGAACGGCTGCCAGGTTTCCGCTGAGCAAGATCGTTAATCGGCGGTGGCGCGGATTTCAGCCCATCGGGCGGATTAGGCAGCCGTTCCCTGACCCGGCCGGGAGCCGCCCCTAGCGTGAGCGCAGCCGTGATCGCTTCAGCGGAAGGCCCCACGCCGATGGCCCAGCCCTTCGAACTCCCCCAGTTCTACGTGCCGTATCCGGCACGCCTCAACCCGCATCTGGAAGCCGCCCGGGAGCACACCAGGAGCTGGGCGCGTTCCATGGAGATGCTGGAGGGGTCGGGGATCTGGGAGGAGTCCGACCTGGACTCCCACGACTACGCCCTGCTGTGCGCCTACACCCACCCCGACGCGTCGGGGCCCGAACTCGACCTGGTCACCGACTGGTACGTGTGGGTGTTCTTCTTCGACGACCACTTCCTCGACATCTTCAAGCGCACCCAGGACATGGCGGGCGCCAGGGAGTACCTGGACCGGCTGCCGGCGTTCATGCCGGTCGACCTCTCCGAGGAGGTGCCCGAGCCGGCCAACCAGGTGGAGGCGGGCCTGGCCGACCTGTGGGCGCGGACGGTCCCGTCGATGTCCGAGGACTTCCGCCGCCGCTTCCACGACAGCACCCGCGCGCTGCTGGAGGAGTCGCTGTGGGAGCTGTCGAACATCAACGCGGGCCGGGTGGCCAACCCCGTCGAGTACATCGAGATGCGCCGCAAGGTCGGCGGCGCCCCGTGGTCGGCGAACCTGGTGGAGCACGCGGCCGGTGCGGAACTGCCGGCCCGGATCGCCGGGAGCCGCCCGCTGCGGGTGCTGCGGGACTGCTTCGCCGACGGCGTGCACCTGCGCAACGACCTCTTCTCGTACCAGCGCGAGATCGAGGAGGAGGGCGAGCTGTCCAACGCGGTGCTGGTGCTGGAGCGGTTCCTCGGGCTGGGCCCGCAGGAGGCCGCCGAGCGGGTCAACGACCTGCTGACCTCGCGCCTCCACCAGTTCGAGCACACCGCGTTCACCGAGGTGGAGCCGCTCTTCGACCGCTTCGCGGTGTCCCCGGAGGAGCGGCTGGCGGTGTTCGCCTACGTCAAGGGGCTCCAGGACTGGCAGTCCGGCGGCCACGAGTGGCACATGCGCTCCAGCCGCTACATGAACGGCGCCGACGAGCGCTCCCGGGCCGTCCTGACGCTCGGCGGCCCGACCGGGCTGGGCTCCTCGGCCGCCCGGGTGGCGGCGTCGCTGGCGGCCACCATGCCGCAGCGGCTGCGCTCCTTCAGCCACCCGCCGCACCAGCCGGCCGGAGAGGTGCGGCGGGCGGCCGTGCCGATGCCGTTCCCGACCACGCTCAGCCCGCACCTGGACGCCGCCCGGCGGCACAGCCTGGAGTGGGGCCGGGCGACGGGCCTGACCGGCCCGGAGCCCGGCTTCCCGCTGCCCGGCGGGCTGTGGAACGAGGAGAAGCTCGCCGCCTACGACTTCGCGCTGTGCTCGGCCGGCATCCACCCGGCCGCCTCCGAGGAGGAGTTGGCGCTCACCACGGACTGGCTGGCCTGGGGCACCTACGGCGACGACTACTACCCGGCGGTCTTCGGGCGGTCCGGGGACATGGCGGCGGCCCGGATCGCCACCGAGCGCCTCAAGCTGTTCATGCCGCTCGACGCGGGCCCGCCGCCACCGCCCCCGGTGACGGCGCTGGAGCGCGGGCTGGCCGACCTGTGGCGGCGTACGGCGGGGCCGATGGCACCGGCCGCCCGGGCGCGGTTCCGCGCGTCCGTCGAGGACATGTGCGAGAGCTGGCTGTGGGAGCTCGACAACCAGCGGCTGAACCGGGTGCCGGACCCGGTGGACTACGTGGAGATGCGCCGCCGGACCTTCGGCTCCGACCTGACGATGAGCCTGTCCCGGATCGGCCACGGCGACGTGCTGGCGGACGAGGTCTACCGGGCCCGGCCGGTGCGGTCGATGGAGGCCGCCGCGGCGGACTTCGCCTGCATGGTCAACGACGTCTTCTCCTACCGCAAGGAGGTCGAGTTCGAGGGCGAGGTGCACAACGCGGTACTGGTGGTGCGGAACTTCCTCGACTGCTCGCCGCAGCAGGCGATGGACGTGGTGGGCGACCTGATGGAAGCCCGGATGGCGGAGTTCCAGCTCCTGACGGAGACCCAGATCCCCGCCCTCTTCGAGGAGTTCGACCTGGACGGGGCGGCCCGCGAGGCGCTGCTGGGCTACGCGCAGGAGCTGCGGGACTGGCTGGCGGGCATCCTCACCTGGCACGAGGGGTGCCACCGCTACGACGACGGGGCGCTGATGGCGCACTTCCCGCACGCGGCTGCCGCGGCGGCGGCGACGGCCCGGCAGCCGTGGGGCCCGCCCGCCGGGCTCGGTACCGCGGCGGCCCGGCTGCCCGTGCTGCCGCGCTCCTGAACGGCCCCGCGCCGAGCCCGGCCCCGCCAACGCCCCCTCCCGACCCGCGTCCTCCTCGCGAGGCCCGGCGGCCCGCGGCCCCCTGACCCAGGGCCGCGCCGCCGTCGCCCGACGGCCGCCGCACCGCCCCGGACTCCCGGCGGTACGGCGGCCGTTCACGTCCCTGCCGGTTCGGCGGCCCGCGCCCCCGCCGCGGCCCGGCTCACGCCGGGCGGGTGCTCGGCGGCGGCGTCAGTAGCGGTACGGGTCGTACGGGTCGGCGTACTCGGACCGCTCGCCCGCCGGGGTCTGCTCGTACGGGGACTGCTGCGGCTGCTGCGGGATGTAGGGCTGCTGCTCCTGCCGCCCGTACTGCTGCTGCGGGTAGCCGTACGGGGCCGCGTACGGGTCGGCCTGCTGGCCGCCGTATGCCTGGCCGCTCTGGTCCTGCTGGCCGCCGTACCCCTGGCCGTGCGGCTCCTGCTGGCCGCCGTACGCCTGGCCGTGCTGCTCCTGCTGCCAGCCGCCGCCGTCCTGTCCCTGGCCGGCCTCGCCGCCGTAGCCGTACCCGTAGGACGTGCCGTAGCCGTCGGGGGCGCCCGTGGCGTCGTACCCGGCGGCGGCCTCCTGCTGCGGGTAGCCGCCGTAGCCCTGCCGCTCCCAGGCGCTCTGCTGCCCGTGCTGCGGCGCGGCGGCGGCCGGCTGCTCCGCGCCCTGGCCGTAGCCGCCGGACCAGCCGTAGCCCTGCGCGCCGTAGCCCTCGTAGCCGCCGCTGGTGTACGGGTCGGGTGTGTACGTGGACTGGCCGTCGTACAGCGGGAATTCGCCGCTGTCGTCCAGCATGGGCACCGGCCGGTAGATGCCGCGGACCCCGGCCGAGGCGACCTCGTCGGCGGCCGGGCCGACCGGTGCCGGGACGGTCTCGAACCCGTCCGGCTCCGGCTCGACCTGGCTCACGGCCAGCGCCGGCGGGGCCGGGGGCTTGGCGCCGGCCCGGCGCCGCAGGTCGACGCCGAACCGACCGCCTATCGCCCACCCGGCGGCGAAGCCGCGCCTGTAGGAGAGGGTCACGCAGGTCTGGCCGGCCCCGAAGCCCACCGCGCCGGCCAGGATCAGCGGGACGCTGCGCTGGTAGACGCCGGCCACCACGCCGAGGAACCCGGCGAAGGCCAGCACCCGCCACCGCAGTCTGGCCTTGTGCTGCAGCAGCACTTCGCTGAGCAGCCACAGTGCGACGATGCCGAACGCGATGTAGAGCACCGAGTAACCCATGTGCCCACTTCCTCACCTAGGGGGGGTCACGCCGTCCGCCGGTGCGAGCCCGAGGTTCTGGTAGATCTCCAGCGACGCGGTGGAGTGGTTAAGAGTAATGAAGTGGAGCCCCGGGATGTCCTCGGCCATGAGTCGGCGGCACATCTCGGTGGTGAACTCTATGCCGATCGCCCGCACGGCGGCGGGGTCGTCCTGCACGGCGAGGATGCGCTCGGCCAGTTCGGGCGGGAAGGGCGCGTTGCCCAGCTGGGAGAAGCGCTCGATCTGCCGCACGTTGGTGACCGGCATGACCTCGGGGATGATCGGCACCGTGCAGCCGGCGCGGTCGACCCGGTCGCGCAGCCGCAGGTAGGCGTCGGCGTCGAAGAACATCTGGGTGATCGCGAAGTCGGCGCCGGCCCGGCACTTGTCGAGGAAGTGGCGGGTGTCCTCCTCCCAATCGGTGGAGCGCGGGTGCATCTCGGTGAACGCGGCCACCCCGACGCAGAAGTCTCCCGACTCCTTGATCAGCCGCACCAGCTCGGCCGCGTAGGTGAGGCCCTCCGGGTGCGGCACCCACTCGCCCATCGGGTCACCCGGCGGGTCGCCGCGCACCGCCAGTATGTTGCGGATACCGGCGTCGGCGTACTGGCCGATGATGTTGCGCAGCTCGGCGACCGAGTGGTTGACGGCGGTCAGGTGCGCGCACGGGGTGAGCGTGGTGTCCGAGACGATGCGGTCGGTGGCACGGACCGTGCCGTCCCGGGAGGAGCCGCCGGCGCCGTACGTGACCGAGACGAACGTCGGGCGCACGGCCTCGATCTGCCGGATCGCGCGCCACAGCGTCTGCTCGCCCTTCTCGGTCCGGGGGGCGGCGAACTCGAAGGAGTACGACCTCCGACCGGACGCGAGCAGCTCACGGATGGTGACCGCACGGTCGGTGCGCGTGGATGAAGTGCCCAGGGCCATGCATGAAGGCTAACGGTGCTCGGCCACCGAGCGTCATCGCGTCTGTGGACAACCGCCCGCCGCCCCTCCTCGGCGCCTGCTTCGTCCGCATCCGGGCGGAGTGATCGTGCGGACCATCCGTACGGCCCCGTGGCGGACCCGCACGGATCGGCCGTGTGCGGGCGGCCGCAGGGGGTGCGCGGACCGGCCGCCCGGCCGCGGAGAGGCCGGAGGCGTACCCGCCGGACCGCCCGGGCGGGGTTCGGACGGGCGGGGTCCGGGCGGGCGGGGTCCGGGCGGGCGGCCGTCAGTCGCGGGAGCGGACGGCGCGGGCCAGGGCGGCCGCCGCGAGGCGGGGGTCGTCGGCCTGGGTGACGGCGCGGACGACCACGATCCGCCGGGCCCCGGCGTCCAGCACCTCGCCGACGGTGTCCGCGTCGATGCCGCCGATGGCGAACCAGGGCCGGGCGGGGGCCAGCGCGGCGGCGTACCGGACCAGGTCGAGCCCGGGGCGGGCCGGCCGGGCTTGGTGGGGGTGGGCCACACCGGGCCGGTGCAGAAGTAGTCGGCGCCGGGCTGGACGGCGGCGGCGTCCACCTCGGCGGTGCTGTGGCAGGAGCGCCCGATCAGGACGTCCGGGCCGAGCAGGGCGCGGGCGGCGGGCACCGGGAGGTCGCCCTGCCCGAGGTGAAGGACGTCGGTGCCGGCCGCGTGGGCGATGTCGGCCCGGTCGTTGGCGGCCAGCAGCTTCCCGTGCCGGCGGCACGCCTCGGCGAGGACGGCCAGAGCGGCCAGCTCCTCGGCGGCCTCGATCCGCTTGTCCCGCAGCTGGATCACGTCCACCCCGCCGGCCAGGGCGGCGTCGGCGAACCGGGCGAGGTCGCCGGGGCCCGAGCGGGCGTCGGTGCACAGGTAGAGCCGGGCCGCGGCGAGCCGGTCGCGGAGTGCGGCGGAGCCGGCCCGCTCCCCCGAGGCCGCGGCCCCACGGGGAGTGGCGGGCGCGGGTGTGGCGGCCGGGTCGGCTGGGGCGGTCATCCGTCGCTCCGGTGGTTCGGGGCGCTCGGCGGCCGCCGGCCGCCGTCAGGGGGCCGGCGGCCGCAGGGGCGCGGGGCTACACGGCGAGCGCCTGGGCGCGGCGCTTCACCTCGGTCCCGCGATTCTCCCGCAGCGCCTGGGCGGGGGTGCCGGGGAGGGTGGGGTCGGGGGTGAAGAGCCACTCCAGGATCTCTTCGTCGGTGAAGCCGTCGTCCTTCAGCAGGGTGAGGGTGCCGGGCAGGCCCTTGACGATCTTCCCGTCGCCGATGAAGTCGGCCGGGACCATGAGCACCTTGTTCTCCCCGCGGCGGATCGCGACCAGCTGGCCTTCCTTGATCAGCGGCCGGATACGCGTTACTTCGAGGTCGAGTCGCTCCGCGACCTCGGGCAGGTTGAGCCAGGAGGGGACGAGCGAGTCGATGTGTACGTCAATCGACGTGAAAACAGTCACGCGACAAGGGTGCCACCTGGGCGCGGTCCGCGCTGCGGGGCTGCGCCGACCGGGCGGCGCGGCCGCCTCCCCCACGGCGCCCGAACGCCTCCGACCCGGCCGCCGGGGCCTCAGCGGGCGCCGTCCGCCGCCGCTTTCAGCGGCACCGCCGGATCGGCCGCGAGCACCGGGTCGGGCTGCGCCGAACGGGCGATGAGCTTGCGGCCCTGGGCCATGTCGCGGGGCCGCCCGACCGCGAGCAGCGCCACCAGCGCCCCCTGCCGCAGCCACAGCACCGACCACGCGGGCCCGTCCGGGTCGCCGCGCACCACCATGGCGTCCTCGTCGGTGTGGAAGCCCGCGTACTGGACGAACCGCCCGAACTGCTCGGACCAGAAGTACGGCACCGGGTCGTACGCCTCGTCGCCGCCGAGCAGGTTGGCGGCGGCGGTGCGCGGGCCCTGCGTCGCGTTGTCCCAGTGGTGGACGAGCAGCCGCCGCCCGTAGCGGGCCGAGGGGAAGGAGGCGCAGTCGCCGACGGCGCTGACGTCGGCCGCGGTGGTGCGCAGCCGGTCGTCGGCGAGGACGGCGCCCCGCTCGTCGAGCTCCACCCCGGAGCCGGCCAGCCAGCCGGTGGCGGGACGGGCGCCCACCCCGACGACGACGCCGGTGGCGGCCAGCCGGGTGCCGTCGGCGAGGAGCACGGCCCCCTGTTCCACGGCGGCCACGGCGGTGCCGGTGCGCAGTTCGACGCCGGCCTCCGCGTACCAGGCGGCCATCCGGCCGGTCACGGAGGCGGGCAGCACGCCCGCGAGCGGCCGCTCCGCGGCCTCCACGACGGTCACCTCGCAGCCGGCCTGGCGGGCGGCGGTGGCGAACTCGGCGCCGATCCAGCCGGCCCCGACCACCACGACCCGCTCCCGGCGGTCCAGCAGCGGGCGCAGCGCCGCCGCGTCGTCCAGGGTGCGCAGCAGGTGGACGCCGGGCAGGCCGGCGGTGCCGGGCAGCGTCGCGGCGTGGGCGCCGGTGGCCAGCACCAGCTGGTCGTAGCCGACGGTGCCGCCGTCGGTGGCCAGCCGGTGCTCGCCCGGGTGCAGCGCCAACGCCCGCACGCCCAGCCGCAGCTCCACGTCGAGGGTGGCGAAGTCGACGTCCAGGCGCACCTCCGGCGGGAGGCCGCCCTCGGGGCCCAGCAGCAGGGCCTTGGACAGCGGGGGCCGGTCGTAGGGCGGGTGCGGCTCCTCACCCAGAAGGGTGATCCGCCCGGGCCAGCCCTGCTCCCGCAGCTCGACGGCTGTCCGCACTCCGGCCATCCCGGCCCCGACGATCACCGCGTGACGCTCGCTCACGTCGGCAACCGTAACGGTTCGCCGTCCGCGCGCGGCGGCGCCTCCCCGGCCCGGCGCACCCCGCGCGGCGGTTGTCCACAGCCGGGGCCGGAGCCCCGGGGCGGCCGCGGCGGCGGGGTAGGGTGAGCGGCAGCGAACACGCGGGAGCCCGGACGACCGGGCTGAGAGGGCGGCTGGCCGGCCGCCGACCGTACGAACCTGATCCGGGTCATGCCGGCGAAGGGAGCAGCCGTGGCCGTGCGCGAGCATCCACGCCCTCAGACGTCCGTCCCCACCGGGCCGCATCCGCGCCCGTCCGCCGCCGCGCCGCCATGCCGCGTCCCCGGGCAGTCCGACGCCAGGGCCGAAGAGCGGGCGGAAGAGCGGGCGGCGGACCGCGCCGCGGACCTGACCGCCGACGTTCTGGTGGTGGGCGGCGGCCTGATCGGGCTGGTGACGGCCTGGCGGTCGGCCCAGCGCGGCTGGCGCACGCTGGTGGCCGATCCGGCGCCGGGCGGGGGCGCCGCGCGGGTCGCGGCCGGCATGCTGGCGCCCGTCACCGAACTCCACTACGGCGAGCGGGCGCTGCTCGACCTGAACCTCGCCTCGGCCGCCCGCTACCCGGACTTCGTGGCGGAGCTGGCGCAGGCGACCGGTCTGGACACCGGCTACCGCGCCTGCGGCACCCTCGCGGTGGCGCTGGACGCCGACGACCGGTCCCAACTGCGCGACCTGCACGCCTTCCAGGAGTCGCTGGGCCTGGAGTCCGAGTGGCTCACCGGGCGCGAGTGCCGCCGCCTGGAGCCGCTGCTGGCGCCGGGGGTGCGCGGCGGCCTGCGGGTGGAGGGCGACCACCAGGTCGACCCGCGGCGGCTGGCCGCGGCGCTGCTGCGGGCCGCGGAGCTGGCCGGGGTGGAGTTCGTCCGCCGCCGGGCGGTCCGGCTGCGGTGCGCGGGCGACCGGGTGACGGGCGCCGACCTGGACGGCGGCGGGCGGGTGTCGGCCGGCCGCACGGTGCTGGCCGCGGGCAGCCGCAGCGGCCTGGTCGAGGGCCTGCCGCCGGAGGCGCGGCCGCCGGTGCGGCCGGTGAAGGGCCAGATCCTGCGGCTGCGGATGCCGCCGCTGAGCCCGCCGTTCCTGTCCCGCACGGTGCGGGCGGTGGTCCGCGGCAGCGATGTCTACCTGGTGCCGCGCGAGAACGGCGAGCTGGTGCTGGGCGCCACTACCGAGGAGACCGGCTGGGACACCGAGGTGACCGCCGGCGGGGTCTACCAACTGCTGCGCGACGCCCACGACCTGCTGCCCGGCATCACCGAACTCCCGCTCACCGAGACGCTGGCGGGCCTGCGCCCCGGCTCCCCCGACAACGGCCCGCTGCTGGGCCCGACCCCGCTGGAGGGCCTGCTGTTCGCCACCGGCCACCACCGCAACGGGGTGCTGCTCACCCCGGTCACCGGTGACGCGATGGCGCGGGCGCTGGCCGGCGACGGGCTGCCGCCGTACGCGCTCCCGTTCGCCGCGGACCGGTTCGACGGCGGCGGGCACGACGGGACGGGTCCGGTTCACGCGACGGCCCCGGGCGACGCGACGGACCCCGTCCAGGCAGTACCGGCGTCGGCGGGACGACCGGAGCGGCGGACCGAGGAGCGGCGGGCATGACGGCGGAACGGACCACGGACGGCGCCCCGGCGGTGATCACCGTGCGCGTCAACGGCGAACAGCGATCCCTGGCCGCCCCCGTCGCCCTGGACTCCCTGGTGGCTCTGGTCGCGGCCGTGCCGAAGCCGGCCCCGTCCCGGCAGTCCGCGCGGGCCGAACAGCCGCTCCGCGAAGGCCCCGCCGGCCCCGCCGGGCCCTCCGGTCCGGCCGCGCCCGGCATCGCCGCAGCCGTCAACGAGGCCGTCGTCCCGCGCTCCCGCTGGGCGGCGACACCGCTGCGCGACGGCGACCGGGTGGAGATCCTGACCGCTGTACAGGGGGGTTGACCGATGACCACCGCAACAGGCACCTCAGGCGCGCCGGAGACGGCGGACGCGCCGGGGACGGGGCACGGGCCGGGAACGCCGGGCGGCCCGGACCGCACGGACCGCACGGACCGCACGGGCGTCGCCGCCGGCGCGGACCCGCTGCGGATCGGGGACGCCGTTCTCGGCTCCCGGCTGATCATGGGCACCGGCGGCGCGCCCAGCCTGGACGTGCTGGAGCGGGCCCTGCTGGCCTCGGGCACCGAGCTGACGACGGTGGCGATGCGCCGCCTGGACCCGGGCGTGCAGGGGTCGGTGCTGTCGGTGCTGGCCCGGCACGGCATCCGGGTGCTGCCCAACACCGCGGGGTGCTTCACCGCGGGCGAGGCGGTGCTCACCGCCCGGCTGGCCCGGGAGGCGCTGGGCACCGACTGGGTGAAGCTGGAGGTCGTGGCGGACGAGCGCACGCTGCTGCCGGACCCGGTGGAGCTGCTGGACGCCGCCGAGACGCTGGTGGACGACGGCTTCACGGTGCTGCCGTACACCAGCGACGACCCGGTGCTGGCGCGGAAGCTGGAGGACGTGGGGTGCGCGGCGGTGATGCCGCTGGGTTCCCCGATCGGTTCCGGGCTGGGCATCCGCAACCCGCACAACTTCCAGCTGATCGTGGAGCGGGCCGGGGTCCCGGTGATCCTGGACGCGGGCGCGGGCACCGCCTCGGACGCGGCGCTGGCGATGGAGCTGGGCTGTGCGGGGGTCATGCTGGCCACCGCCGTCACCCGCGCGCAGCACCCGGTGCTGATGGCGGCGGCGATGCGGCACGCGGTGGTGGCCGGCCGGCTGGCCCACCGGGCGGGCCGGGTCCCCCGGCGGCACCACGCGCTGGCCTCCTCCCCCGCCGAAGGCCTGGCGGCGCTGGACCCGCTCGGGGACCCGGAGCGCCCGGCGTTCTGACGCGCCGACGCGCCCCGAGCGCCCTCAAGCGCCCCGAAGCGCCCCGAAGCGCCCCGACGGTACGGCGCGGGGCCCCGCCCGGACCGGCGCCTGCCGCGGTGTTCGGCGCCCGGCACACCGCCCCACCAGACCCGGCTGGGCGGTGAATGCCGATGTCACGAACGGGTTCCGGAACGCCACGGGTGGGGCACAGTCCGGGCAGGCCCGGCCGTCCGGCCCTCCCGGCCTCGTAGAATCGTTCGCCGTGGACAGCAGTGTGCGGGACGAGCTGGTCGGACGGACGCTCGACGGGCGGTACCGGGTCGAGGACCGGATCGCCGACGGGGGGATGGCGACGGTCTACCGCGCCGTCGACACCCGCCTCGACCGCGTGCTCGCCCTGAAGGTCATGCACCCGTCGCTGGCCGAGGACGCGGCCTTCGTGGAGCGGTTCATCCGCGAGGCCAAGGCGGTCGCCCGGCTGGCCCACCCCAACGTGGTCGCCGTCTACGACCAGGGCGCCGACGGTCCCTACGTGTACCTCGCGATGGAGTACGTGGCCGGCTGCACACTGCGGGACGTACTGCGCCAGCGCGGGTCGCTGCCGCCGGCCGAGGCGCTGGACCTGCTGGAGCCGGTGCTGGCCGCCTTGGGCGCCGCGCACCGGGCGGGCCTGGTGCACCGCGACATGAAGCCCGAGAACGTGCTGATCGGCACCACCGCCGGCGCCCCCGGCCCCGTGGCGGGCGGCGGCGCGGCCTACGCCGACCGGGTGAAGGTCGCCGACTTCGGCCTGGTCCGCACGGTCGGCCACCGCACCAGCGTCTCGGCCGGCCGGGTGCTGGGCACCGTGTCGTACCTGGCGCCGGAGCAGATCGCGGCCGGCGAGGTGGACCAGCGGACCGACGTGTACGCGTGCGGGGTGGTCCTCTACGAGCTGCTGACCGGCCGCAAGCCGTACTCCGGGGACACCCCGGCGAAGGTGATGTTCCAGCACGTCAACGAGGACGTGCCGGCCCCGTCGGCCGCCGTGCCGGGGCTGCCGCCGGAGCTGGACGCGCTGGTGGCGCGGGCCGCCGCGCGGCGGCAGGCGGACCGCCCGGCCGACGCGGCGGCGCTGCTCGCCGAGGTCCGGGCGCTGCGGGCCCGGCTCGCCGCGCCCGGCGCGGGCACGGCGTACGCGCCGCCGGCCGCCGGCTCGGAGGACCCGACCCGGGTGGTCAGCGTGCCCCCGGCCCTGGCCGGGGCGGCCGCGGCCGTCGCCGCCGACCGCCAGCCGGTGCCGCCGACCGCCGCGCACGACGGCGAGAACGCCACCCGGCTGCTGGCGACACCGCCCCTGTACGGCGCGGCGGACGGCCCCCACGCCTCCCAGGCGACGGCCGGCGAGGGCACGGGCGGCGCCGAGCCGCCGGAGCCGGCGCCCGGCGGCGGCCGGGCCCCGCGCGGCGGCCTGATCGTGCTCCTGGTGGCGCTGGTGGTGCTGATCGGCGGCGGTGTCGGCGTCTGGTACCTGGCCGACGGCCGGTACACCACCGTCCCCGGTGTCCTGGCGCTGCCGCAGGCCACCGCGCGGCAGAAGCTGGAGCAGGCCGGCCTGGACATCCGGGTGCGGCAGGACTACTCGCTGACGGTGCCGCGCGGCAGCGTCATCTCCACCGACCCGGCCCCGGGCCACCGGGTCGGCGACCACGGCACGGTCACCCTGACCGTGTCCGAGGGGCCGCGCCAGGCCCGGGTGCCGGACGTGCGCGGCCGCACCCTGGCCACGGCCCGCCAGGAGATCAAGGCCGCCGGGCTCACCCCCGGCAAGGTCACCGAGGTCTTCAGCGACAGCGTGCCGCGCGGCAGCGTCGTCTCCACCGACCCCAAGGGTGCCGTGGAGAGCAGGCCGGGCGCCGCCGTGGACCTGGCCGTGTCCCGGGGCCGGGAGGTGGACGTGCCCGACGTGGTCGGCGACTCGGTGGCCGACGCCCAGCAGAAGCTGGAGGACGCCGGGCTGAAGGTGGTGCTGGCGCCGGGCAAGGTCTACTCCGACGACGTCGGCAAGGACAAGGTGGCGCTGGAGTCGCCGGGCTCCGGCGCGCGGGCGGGCGCGGGCGACTCCGTGACGATCAGTGTCTCCAGGGGCCCGCAGCTGTTCGAGGTGCCGGACGTGACGGGCAAGAAGGAGGGCGACGCCAAGAAGGTCCTGGAGGCCGCCGGCTTCAAGGTCCGGGCGATCGACCTCTTCTTCGGCGGCTCGGTGTTCAGCCAGAGCCCGGGCGGCGGCGCGCAGAAGCCCAAGGGCACCACCATCACGCTGTGGGTGGACTGACCGGGCCGTGCCGTCCTGTCCGCCCCCACCCCCGTCCCGCACCGCCGCGGCCTCGTCCCCGTCGGGCGGCGCCGTGCCCTCGGCCGAGGCCGCCGCGGCGGCCCGGGCCCGCAACCCGATCGGCGCGCACGTGCCGGTGGCCGGCGGGCTCGCCGCCAAGGGGACCGCGTACGCCGACCGGATAGCCGCCGAGGCGGTGCAGGTGTTCGTCTCCAACCCGCGCGGCTGGGCCACCGGGCCGGGCGACCCCGCGCAGGACGACGCCTTCCGCGCCTACTGCGCCGAGACCGGCACGCCCGCCTACGTGCACGCGCCCTACCTCATCAACTTCGGCTCGCACACCGAGGCGACGGCCGACCTGTCGGTGGCGTCGATGCGGCACGCGCTGCGGCGCGGCCGGCGGATCGGCGCGCTCGGCGTCGTCGTCCACACCGGCTCGGCGACCGGGGGCCGGCCCCGGCGGGAGGCGCTGGCGCAGGTGCGGGAGCGGGTACGCCCGCTGCTGGAGGAGCTGGCGCCGGACGACGCGCCCTGGCTGCTGCTGGAGCCGACCGCCGGCCAGGGCGCGTCGCTGTGCTCGCTCGCCGAGGACCTGGGGCCCTACCTGGACGCGCTGGACCGGCATCCGAAGGTGGGGCTGTGCCTGGACACCTGCCACCTCTTCGCGGCTGGGCACGATCTGACGGCGCCGGACGGCGTGGCCGACCTGTTCGCGCGGATCGAGGACGCGGCCGGCCCCGGACGGGTGCGCCTGGTGCACGCCAACGACTCGAAGGCGGGGTGCGGTTCGCACCTGGACCGGCACGAGAACGTGGGCGCCGGGCGGATCGGCGCCGAGCCGTTCCGCGCCCTGCTCGCCCATCCGGCGACGGCGGGCGTGCCGTTCGTGGTGGAGACCCCGAGCCCGGCGGACGGCTCCGGCCACGCCGCCGACACGGACCTGCTGCGCTCGCTGCGCACCCCGTCCGCCTGGTCCGCCTAGGCCCTGTCCGGGCAGGTTTGCCCCGCTCGCGGCACTGGTACGGGCCGGTCAGGGACCGTCCCCGGGGGACTCCTGGTAGGAGTAGCGCTGCTCGGACCACGGGTCGCCGCCGTTGTGGTAGCCGCGCTCCTCCCAGAAGCCGCGCCGGTCGGAGGTCATGTACTCGATGCCGCGCACCCACTTGGGGCCCTTCCACGCGTACAGCTGCGGCACGATCAGGCGGACCGGGAAGCCGTGTTCGGCGGTGAGCTGGCGGCCGCCCTCGTGGCTGGCGAAGATCGTCCGGCCGTCGAGGAAGTCCTCCATGGTCACGTTCGCGGAGTAGCCGTACTCCGCCCAGACCATGACGTGGGTGACCCCGTCCGCGGGCGGCGCGAGCTTGGCTATGGTCGCCGCCGGGACCCCGCCCCACTCCACGTCCCGCATGCTGAACCGGGTGACGCAGTGGAAGTCGGCGACCACGGTGGCGAAGGGCAGCGCCGAGAACTCCTCGTGGTTCCAGCCGGTCCAGCCGCCGTCGGCGGTGGCGCCGAAGACCCGGAAGTCCCAGCGTTCGGGCCGGAAGCGCGGCACGGGTCCGTAGTGCGTGACCGGCCAGCCCCGCTGGAGCCGCTGCCCCGGCGGAAGCTCCCCTTCCCGACGCTCCGACCGACCCATGCCTCCATGGTCGCAGACCCCGCGCGGTGCTCCCGACCACACCCGTCCACCCCCTGCGACCAGCCCTTTCGACCAGCCTCAGCGGCAGACCCGACGGCCGGCCCGGTGACCGGCCAGGCAACTGGCCCGGTGACCGCACTCCCGGCCAGCGGGCGGACATATGCCACCACACGGAGTAAGTGCGCACTTACTGGATCGAACCGTCCGGTAGTGCGAGGATGCGGGCGACATCCGCAGCCGCGACGGGAAGGACGGCGCTGCCATGCAGGGCGACCCCGAGGTCATCGAGTTCCTCAACGAACAGCTGACCGCCGAGCTGACCGCGATCAACCAGTACTTCCTGCACGCCAAGATGCAGGAGAACTTCGGCTGGCTGAAGCTCGCCGCGTACACCCGCGCGGAGTCCTTCGACGAGATGCGGCACGCGGAGATCCTGACCGACCGCATCCTCTTCCTGGAGGGCCTGCCGAACTACCAGCGCCTCTTCCACGTGCGGGTCGGCCAGACCGTCACCGAGATGTTCGAGGCCGACAAGGCGGTGGAGGTCGAGGCGGTGGACCGGCTGCGCCGGGGCATCGACGTGATGCGGGCCAAGGGGGACGTCACCTCGGCGAAGCTCTTCGAGTCGATCCTCAAGGACGAGGAGCACCACGTCGACTACCTGGAGACCCAGCTGGACCTGGTGGCGAAGCTCGGCGAGCCGCTCTACCTGGCGCAGGTCGTCAAGCAGCCCGACAGCTGACCAGCCGCTCGGCCTCTTCCGCCTCCACCCTGTCCACACCCCGAGCCGGAACGGCGGCCACGGACGCCTCGACCTCGGCCTCCGACGCGACCTCGACCTCGGCCTCGGCCTCGCGCCCAGAACCGACCCCGACCTCGGACGCGGCCTCGGCGACGGACGCGGCCTCGGCGACGGCCGGCACGCGCGCGGGCGCCCCGGTCCTGGCGTCGCCCACGACCCCGGCCGGCACAGGGGCCGGCTTCGGCGTCTCCGGCACGGCGGGCTCGTCGGTGCCGAGCCGGGCCCGGGTCACGCACGGGTTGCCGCGGCCCAGCAGGGCCTGGATGCGGCGGACGCACGACCCGCAGTCCGTCCCCGCCTTGCAGGCGGAGGCGATCTGTCGCGGGGTGCACCGGCCGGCGTCGGCGTGCTGCCTGACCTGCTCTTCGGTGATACCGAAGCAGGAGCACACGTACACGGGCCACCGCCGTTCCAGGAAGCAAGGGGACTGAGGTAACCCTTACCTTACCTAGCCTGTCAGGGGCGGAAAAGACACAAGCCCCCCAGATCGGTGTGATCCGCACCCCACCCCCCAGGCGCCGGCCTCCCACCACGCCGTCGGGTCGGGGCACCGGTCAGGGCGACTCCGTCGCCCCGGAGGGCCGCGGTACGACGGACGGCCGCGGCGTCTCGCAGGAGGCGTCGAACAGCTCGGCGATGCTTTTCCACATGAAGCCCTCCCGCCAGTCCGGCTTCCCTCCCGCCCAGCCGAGGAGCGCCGCGAGGACCTTCTCCTGGGAGATCGTCCGCGTCCAGAAGTGCAGCTGAGGGGACCCGTCCCGGTATTCGAGCTGGTAGCTGTTGTTGTCACGCAGCAGGACCTGGATGTACCAGCTACCGGGTTGTTCCTCCTCGACCCGATCCAGGATCAGGTAGGCGTTCCCCCGTCCAAGGTTGGCCAGCATCGTCCCGACAGCCGGCGTGGACGGGCGTTTCACCACATGGCCACGCTCGTTGGTCGCGATCAGCATGGCCGGATCATCCACCAGGGGTCTGACACCCGCCCTGCCCGCCTCTGCGCCCTGCTGCCGGTGCCCGACGGCACGAACCGTGGCGGGCCGGCACGAAGAACGCCCCTCCCCGGCACGGCGCGCGACGCACGGTGCTCGGGAGGGGCCTTCCTCACCCGCCGTGGTGCCGGCGGGTGGGCGGACTACTGGCCGCGGTACATCTCGGCGACGAGGAACGCCAGGTCCAGCGACTGGCTGCGGTTCAGCCGGGGGTCGCAGGCGGTCTCGTAGCGCTGGTGCAGGTCGTCCACGAAGATCTCGTCGCCGCCGCCGACGCACTCGGTGACGTCGTCGCCGGTCAGCTCCACGTGGATGCCGCCCGGGTGGGTGCCCAGGCCGTGGTGGACCTCGAAGAAGCCCTTGACCTCGTCGAGGACGTCGTCGAAGCGCCGGGTCTTGTGGCCCGAGGCGGCCTCGAAGGTGTTGCCGTGCATCGGGTCGGACACCCACGCCACCTGGGCGCCGGAGGCGGTGACCTTCTCCACCAGCTCGGGCAGCTTGTCGCGGACCTTGTCCGCGCCCATCCGCACGACGAAGGTGAGCCGGCCCGGCTCGCGGTCCGGGTCGAGGCGGTCGATGTAGGTCAGCGCCTCCTCCGCGGTGGTGCTCGGGCCGAGCTTCACACCGATCGGGTTGCGGATGCGGGAGGCGAACTCGATGTGCGCGCCGTCCAGCTGCCGGGTCCGCTCGCCGATCCACACCATGTGGCCGGAGACGTCGTAGAGCTGCCCGGTGCGCGAGTCGGTGCGGGTGAGCGCCGTCTCGTAGTCCAGCAGCAGCGCCTCGTGCGAGGAGTAGAACTCCACCGTCCGGAACTCGCTGGGGTCGGTGCCGCAGGCCGCCATGAAGTTCAGCGCGTTGTCGATCTCGCGGGCCAGCGCCTCGTACCGCTGCCCGGACGGCGAGGAGCGCACGAAGTCCTGGTTCCAGGCGTGCACCTGGCGCAGGTCGGCGTAGCCGCCGGTGGTGAAGGCGCGCACCAGGTTCAGCGTGGCGGAGGACGCGTGGTACATCCGCTTCAGCCGCTGCGGGTCGGGGACGCGGGCCTCGGGGGTGAACTCGAAGCCGTTGACGGAGTCACCGCGGTAGGTGGGCAGCGTGACGCCGTCGCGGGTCTCGGTCGGCTTGGAGCGCGGCTTGCTGTACTGGCCCGCGATCCGGCCGACCTTCACCACCGGGACGGCCGCCGCGTAGGTGAGCACGGCTCCCATCTGGAGCAGCGTCTTGAGCTTGTTGCGGATCTGGTCCGCGCCGACGGCGTCGAACGCCTCGGCGCAGTCGCCGCCCTGGAGCAGGAACGCCTCACCCCTGGCGACCGCGGCCATACGGGCACGCAACTGGTCGCACTCCCCCGCGAACACGAGCGGCGGATAGGAGGCGAGCTCGGCGACGACATCGCGCAGCGCCTCGGAATCCGGCCATTCGGGCTGCTGCGCCGCGGGAAGAGAGAGCCAGGTGTGTTCCCCGGCACGGGGATCTGCTGTCACGGTCACGGAACCCACCTTACGGGCTGTCCCGGGGCCGCCGAATGGTCGCTCAGTGGGTGAGACATGCCCGGCCCCGGTGCGGTAGGGTCGCGGTGTGTTCGCGACGATCAACCGCACCTGGTGCTGGCGCCCTGACCCGGCGGCCGGCTGACTCGCGCGTTCGAGCACAGATCTCCCAAGGCCGCCCGCACGGGGCGGCCTTCGTCGTTTCTCCCGGACGGCCGCCCCTGCCTCCCCTCCCGCCGCGCCCCGCGTGCGGCGCGGACGTCGCAGAGGAAGGACGTAACCGAAGTGAACGACACCTCTCCCGCATCCGTCCCGACCCCCCAGCCCGCGCAGGTCGCGGCGCGGGGCACCGCCGCCGCTCCGGCGGCCCGCGAGGTGGTCGCGCGACTGCTCTCCCCGGACTGCCCGCCCTTCGCGCTGCTGCACCGCCGCACCCCGGGCCGGCCGGAGGACGTGGTGGAGGTGCTGCTCGGCCCGGTCGGGACCGTCGAGCGGCTGGCGGACATCGCGCTGCCGTCCGGCGCCCCGGCCGCCCCCGGCCCGGACGTGCTGGCCCTGGTGCCGTTCCGGCAGATCCGCGAGCGCGGCTTCGAGGTGCACGACGACGGCACCCCGCTCGCCGTGCTGCGGCCCGACGAGGTGTACGAGCTGCCGCTGGCCGGGGTGCGGGAGGCGCTGGCGGAGCTGGCCGGCCCGGCGCCGGTGGTCGAGGACGGCGCGTTCGACCTGGACGACGACGCCTACGCGGCCGTGGTCCGGCGGGTGGTGGACGAGGAGATCGGCCGCGGCGAGGGGGCCAACTTCGTCATCCGGCGCACCTTCCACGGCAGGGTGCCCGACTTCGGCGCGGCCGCCGCGCTGGCCTTCTACGCCCGCCTGCTGAGCGGCGAGCGCGGTGCCTACTGGACGTACGTCGTGCACACCCCGGACCGCACGCTGGTGGGCGCGAGCCCGGAGGTGCACGTGCGGACGGCCGGCGGGACGGTCGTGATGAACCCGATCAGCGGCACCTACCGCTACCCGGAGCAGGGCCCCACCGCCGAGGGGCTGCTGGCGTTCCTGCACGACCCGAAGGAGGTGGAGGAGCTGACGATGGTCGTGGACGAGGAGCTGAAGATGATGTGCACCGTCGGCGACCTCGGCGGCACCGTCGTCGGCCCGCGGCTGAAGGAGATGGCGCACCTGGCGCACACCGAGTACGAGCTGCGCGGCCGCTCCACGATGGACGTGCGGGACGTGCTGCGGGAGACGATGTTCGCCGCCACCGTGACGGGCTCGCCGGTGCAGAACGCGTGCCGGGTGATCGCCCGCCACGAGCCGCGCGGCGCCGACGGCACCGGCCGCGGCTACTACGCCGGGGCGCTGGCCCTGATCGGCCGGGACGCGGGCGGCGCCCAGACCCTGGACTCGCCGATCCTGATCCGCACCGCCGACATCGCCCCCGACGGCGCGCTGCGGGTGCCCGTCGGCGCGACGCTGGTGCGCCACTCCGACCCGTACGCCGAGGTGGCGGAGACGCACGCGAAGGCGGCCGGGGTGCTCACCGCGCTCGGTGTCCGCCGCCCGCCGGCCCTCGCCCCGCGGCGCCGCGCCCGGCCGGGACGCCCGCGCCGCGGTTGGCCGACGACATCCGGGTGCGGGCCGCGCTCGACGCCCGCCGGGCGAACCTGGCACCGTTCTGGCTGCGGATGCGGGCCGGCGCGGCCGAGCCCGTGGCGGCGGACCGCGGGCACGCCCTGGTGGTGGACGGCGAGGACACCTTCACCGCGATGCTGGCGCACGTGCTGCGCTCCTGCGGCCTGCGGGTGACCGTGCGCCGCTACGACGAGCCGGGGCTGGCGGCCGCCGCGCTCGCCCACGACGGCCCGGTCGTGCTCGGCCCGGGCCCGGGCGACCCGTCGGACACCTCGGACCCGAAGATGCGGCTGCTGCGCGGGCTGGCCGCCGACCTGCTGCGGCTGCACCGCCCGGCCGGGGTGGTGGGGGTGTGCCTGGGCCACGAGCTGCTCGCGGCGGAGCTGGGCCTGCCCCTGGTCCGCAAGGAGGAGCCGTACCAGGGCGCGCAGCGGCGCATCGACTGGTTCGGCCGCCCGGAGACGGTCGGCTTCTACAGCTCCTTCACCGCGCGCTGCGACGACGCCACGGCCGAGGAGCTGGCCATGCACCGGATCGAGCTGAGCCGCGACCCGGCCACCGGGGACGTCTTCGGCATGCGCGGACCGGGCTTCCAGGGCTTCCAGTTCCACCCGGAGTCGGTGCTGACGCTGGGCGGCGCGGCGCTGCTGGCGGAGGCGGCGGCGCTGGGCGCGGCGGCGTCGCACCAGGCGCCGTAGGCGCGGGGGGCAGTCGCGGGAAGGCCGGCGGAGCCGGGAGGGTCGGGCCGGTACCGCCCCGCCGGTCGGCGCCCTGGGCGGCCGGGTGAGCCAGCCCGGACCGCCGGGGCGCCGGGTCGGCCGCCACCCATCAGGTGTCGGCCCGGGTCGGCCGGCGCCCGCCCGTCAGGGGGCGGCCGGGGTCAGCCGGCCGCCAGCGCGGCGCCGGCCGCCAGCGGGCCGACCGGCGGGGCGGTGCTCTCCAGCAGCGGGCCGACCAGCCGGCGGACGCCGTCGAGGAGTTCGGCGGCCGAGGCGGTCCCGTCGAGCACCAGGTCGGCCAGGTGCCGGGAGGGCGCCACGTACTCCGCGTGCCGCTCCCGCCCGCTGAGCAGGTAGTTGCGCAGGGACACCCCCGGGTCCTGCCGCTGGACCTCGATCTTCCGCAGGATCTTGCGGGCCAGCCGGATGTCGTCGGGCGTGTCGACGTAGACCCGCCAGGTGGCGCGGGCGGCCACCGCGGCCAGCGTCAGCGCGAACAGGCCCTCGACCACGACCAGCCGGTACCGTCCGCTGCCGACGGCGGCGTCGACGGCGGCCGCCGCGGCGGACTCGTCGATGGAGCCGGGATGGTTCCAGTCCAGCGTCTCGGCGCCGGTGGCGCTCAACGTGCGCACGCCCCGCAGCGGGTCGTGCGCGGAGACGTAGTGGTCGTCGAGGTGTACGACGCCCACGGTTGCGGGGTACCGCAGCGCCATCGCCTCGGCAAGGGTGGACTTGCCGGAAGCGGTGCCGCCTGCGACCGCCAGTACGGGCACGTCGTGCCCGCCCACCACACCCGCCATACCGGGCGCTCCTCATGTGCTCAAGAAGGGGAAACGAAGCGGCCGGACGAGCCGGGTGGAGGGATGTTAGGGCTCCTGGCTCGGGTGCGGCAAGCCGCCGCCGGGCGGGGCTCCGGGAGGTCTCGCACCAGGTCGCGGTATGCCTCCGGCCGACGGGCCCGGAGCGCGCCGGGGCCGGGCCTGCGCCGGGCCGGGGCCGGACTCCGCTGACTGGTCGCGAACAGGCCGCGCACGGGCGGCGAACAGGCTGATGGCGGCCCGCGAACCGACAGCGGACGGACCGCGGACAGACAACCGACAGACAGCGGACAGACCGCGGACAAGGCCCGGACGGCGGCGCGCAAGCGGTGGGCGGAAGGCGGCCGGACGGCGGCGGGCGCACGGCGATGGCACAGGTGTCCGAGCTCTGGTGTCCGAGCTCTGGTGCCCGAGCTCTGGTGCCCGAGGTCCAGCGCCCGGGGCACGGCGTCGGGGCGTCGGGCGTACGGCCCTTCGGGGGTGAGGTCAGAAGCGGCGGTCCGAGCCGCCGCCTTCGTCAGCGCCACGTCCCCGGTCTCGGTCACGGTCGCGGTCGCGGTCGCGGGTGCCGCCGGGGAGCGGGCTGTCGGGGCCGCGGTCCAGGCCGCGTTCGATCGCGTACCGCACCAGCTCGACCCGGTTGTGGAGCTGGAGCTTGCCGAGGGTGTTCTGCACGTGGTTCTGGACGGTGCGGTGGGAGATGACCAGGCGCTGGGCGATCTGCTTGTAGCTCAGCCCCTTCGCGACCAGCCGCAGCACCTCCGTCTCCCGCTCGGTGAGCCGGGGCGCGGCCGGCTCGTCGGCGGTGTCCGGGACGGGCGCGGCGGCCAGTCTGCGGTACTCGCCCAGCACCAGACCGGCCAGGCCCGGCGTGAAGACGGGGTCGCCGGAGGCGGTGCGGCGCACCGCGTCCACCAGTTCGTCCCGCCCGGCGGACTTCAGCAGGTAGCCGGTGGCGCCGGACTTGACCGCCTCCAGCACGTCGGTCTGCTCGCCGCTGGCGGACAGCACCAGCACCCGCAGAGCGGGGTCGTGCGCCACGACCTCCTTGCACACCTGCACCCCGGAGGCCCCGGGCAGGTTGAGGTCGAGGACGAGCACCTGCGGGCGGGCGGCGCGGGCCCGGCGGATCGCCTCCGGGCCGTCACCCGCGGTGGCCACCACCGAGAAGCCGGCCTCGGTGAGGTCGCGGGCGACCGCGTCCCGCCACATCGGATGGTCGTCGACGACCATCACGCTCACCGGTCTGTCGGGCCCGTCGTGCCCGGCGGTGCCCAAGGTCATGCTGTCCTCCCCGGTCGGCTGCCCCGGCGGCCACCCCGCCCGCGCCGTGCCGGGCCGAGCCGCCGCGCCGTGCTGGTCCCGCCACCGTAGTGCCTCCGCTCCCTGTCGCTGTCGTGGCCCACCCGCCCTGCCGGCCGACGACAGCGCCCCACGTCAGTGCCCTACCCGCGTCCGGGTGCCCTACCCGCGTCCGGCCGCCGGCTCGGGCACCGGGTCTCAGGCGTCAGGCATCAGGCACCGGGTCTCAGGCGTCAGGCACCAGATCCCAGGCACCAGCCGGGACCGCACCGGGCCCTGGACACGCCCGCTCCGAGAGCGCGACGCGGACGGTTCAGCCCGCCCGGGGCACCCGCAGCTCGACCTCCGTGCCCTGTCCGGGCACGGACAGCAGTTCGGCGCTGCCGCCGAGGTCGCGCAGCCGGCCGCGGATCGACTGCGCCACGCCCAGCCGTCCCTCCTGTTCGGCCGCGGCCAGCCGTCCCTCGGGGATGCCCGGCCCGTCGTCCCGGACGGTGACCAGCACCGCGTCCGGCTCGTCCTCGACGAGTATCCAGGCCCGCGCCCGCTCTCCCGCGTGCCGCCGCACGTTGTCCAGGGCGGCGGCCACCGCCGCGGCCACCTCCGCCGCGACGGCCGGGTCGAGCAGCACCGGGGTGCCGGGCGCCGAGACGGTCACCCGGGCGGAGGCGTGCGGGGCCAGCAGCCCGCGCAGGTCCCGCGGCCCGACGGGGCCGGCCTCGGCCGGCGGGGGCGGCGGCGCGCCGGAGACCAGCGAGCGCAGCGCGGCCTCCTGCTCGCCGGCCAGCCGGCCCAGCTCCGCGGCCTCGCCGCCGGCCCGGTCGCCGCGCCGCTGCACCATCGCCAGCACCTGGAGCACCCCGTCGTGGATGTCGCGGGCCAGCCGTTCCCGCTCCGCGGTGGCCGCCTCGATCTGGAGCGCCCGCGCGAGGGTCCGCTCACTGGCCCGGGCCACCTCCACCACGTAGCCGATGCCGATGGCGGAGATCCACACCAGGACCAGGTTGTGCAGGGTCTCGCGGCTGGGCGTGCCGCGCTCACCGATGTCGGCCGCGGCCACCACCGACGCGGCCAGCGCCGCCCACCGCCAGCCGCCCTTGATCGCGAAGGCCAGCACCGGCCCGGCGGTCCATATCGACGGCAGCGTGAAGGCGCCGGAGGCGATCCGGGCGGGCGCGTCCACCACGGCGGTCAGCAGTACCCCGCCGACGGCGATGGCCAGATCGACGGCCAGGAACACCGGGGTGCACCGTTCGGCGCAGCTCACCCGGCCGAGGGTGGTCAGCGTCCACACCACCAGCAGCGCCATGAAGACGGCGCCGGGCACCGGACGGCGCAGCTCGCCGTACGCGTGTACGAAGATGGCCACCGCGTATCCGCAGGTCAGCACCCGGTAGGCGAGCAGGGCGCGCCACAGCGGCTGCTCGACGGACATCCGCGCCGTCACGTTCCCCCTGTTACCCAGGCGCCGTGTCGCTCTCCGGCCCCGGCCCCGGTCTCCCCGCCCGCGCGGAGGCTACGGCCGCCGGGGGCCTGGCCCGGCTCGGGCCGCTCCCCCCTCCGGCCCTGGACCGGAGCCGCCGCCTCCCGCCGCCCGTCCGTCCGCGCGCCCTGGGCCGGGGGCTGAGCCGCCGACGACCCGCTTCCGGAGGATGAGGAGGACGACGAGGACGAAGCGGATGACGAGGACGAAGGCCGCGTCTGGGCCTGCGTGGCCGCCTTGGCCGCCTCGGCGATCTGCCGCTTGGCCGCGGTGGCGTAGATGTCGACGTACTCCTGGCCGGAGAGCTTCATGATCTCGTACATCACCTCGTCGGTGACCGAGCGCAGGATGAAGCGGTCGCTCTCCATGCCGTGGTAGCGGCTGAAGTCCAGCGGGCGGCCGATGCGGATGCCCGGCCGGACGGAGAGCTTGGGCACGACCTGGCCGACCGGCTGGACCTTCTCGGTGTCGATCATCGCCACCGGGATGACGGGCGCGCCACTGGCCAGCGCCACGCGGGCGAGGCCGCCGGGCTTGCCGCGGTAGAGCCGCCCGTCGGGCGAGCGGGTGCCCTCGGGGTAGATACCGAACAGCTCTCCGCGCTCCAGCACGGCGAGGCCGCTGCGGATCGCCGCCTCGCCGGCGCCGCGCACCCCGGAGCGGTCCACCGGCAGCTGGCCGACGCCCTTGAAGAACGCGGCCGTCAGCCGGCCCTTGACGCCGGGGGTGGTGAAGTACTCCGCCTTCGCGATGAAGGTGACCTGGCGGTCCAGCACCGCGGGCAGGAAGAAGGAGTCGGAGAAGGACAGGTGGTTGCTGGCCAGGATGGCCGGCCCCTCGGCCGGGATGTTCTCCAGGCCCTCCACCCACGGGCGGAACGCCGCCTTGATGGGCTTACCCAGAACGATCTTCATCGCGCCGTAGAACAACCGAGCCTCCTGTGCCGTCGCGACGACCATAACCCCCCACGGGCCCTGGAGGGCTTACCCCTGTGGATCGGGGCCGCGTACGCTGAACCTCCGACTCTCGCCTACCCGCGTTCGCGACGTTGAACAGGAGACGCACCGTGCCGCTCATGCCCGGAGCCGAACCGTACCGCCATGACGGCGGTGCGACCGGGGTGCTGCTCTGCCACGGGTTCACCGGTTCGCCGCAGAGCCTGCGCCCCTGGGCGGAGTACCTGGCCGGACGCGGGCTGACGGTCTCGCTGCCGCTGCTGCCCGGGCACGGCACCCGCTGGCAGGACATGCGGCCCACCGGGTGGCCCGACTGGTACGCCGAGGTTGACCGCGAGTTCCGCGCGCTGTCGAAACGCTGCGATCAGGTGTTCGTCTTCGGCCTCTCGATGGGCGGCACCCTCGCGCTGCGGCTGGCGCAGAAGCACGGCGCGGCGGTGCGCGGTCTGGTGCTGGTCAACCCGTCGGTGAAGGCGGACAGCTGGCAGCTGAAGGCGGTGCCCCTGGTGCGCCACCTCGTCCCGTCGGTGCCCGGCATCGTCAGGGACATCGCCCGCGAGGGCGGCACCGAGGTCGGCTACGAGCGCGCGCCGCTGGACGCGGTGCACTCGCTGAGAGGGCTGTGGCAGGTCGTCCGGCGCGGCCTGCCACAGGTCACCCAGCCGCTGCTGCTCCTGCGCAGCCGGGTGGACCACGTGGTGCACCCGTCCAACGGCGAGCTGCTGCTCTCCCGGGTGTCGTCGACGGACGTCGCCGAGGTGGTGCTGGAGCGCAGCTACCACGTGGCGACGCTGGACCACGACGCCGAACTGGTCTTCGAGAAGTCCCACGCGTTCGTGCGGCGGCTGTCCGCACCGGCTGAGGAAGGGGGTGCGCGTGGCTGACGCCGACCGCGAGGACGAGGGCGCGTCCCCGCTCGACGAGGAGGCCGCGTGGGCGGCCCTGGTCGCCGGCTACGACGCCGAGCCGGAACCCGGTACGGCGCCGTCGTGGCCGGAGGCCGAGAACGTGCCGGCCGAGCCGCGCGACGACCCGGGCCCTGAGCAGCGCACGGCGCTCGACCCGGTCCCACCGACGGCGCCGCCGACCCGCAGCATCGTCGTCCACCCGGTGATCTCCGGGCCGCGCAACTACGAGCTGGACGAGGACGACGAGGACGCGCACTTCGTCCCGCCCGAGCCCCCGCCGCTGCCCGAGGCCGACCTGACCACGAAGTTCGGCTGGATCGCGGTCCTCGGCGGCCCGCTGCTGCTGATCGTCTTCGTGCTGCTCCAGCTCGAACTCGCCTGGTGGGTCATCCTCGTCGGCGTCGGCGGCTTCCTCGGCGGCTTCGCCACGCTGGTGTCCCGCATGCGGACCGGCGAGGACGACGACGACCTCCCCGGCGGCGGCGCCGTCGTCTGACCCCGCCTGCCGGGACCCCGCGGCTCCCCGCCGCGAGGGCCCCGGAGAGTGGGCGACTGAGCCCGCTGTTCGCCCATTCCTGAGGTGGCGCGCCGAGATGCCCGATGGGGGCTACGGGCGGCGACTGTAGGCGTCCAGGGTGGCCTTGTTCGTGGAGGCGTCCTGGAAGGTCAGTTCCCACGGTCCGGTGTTGACGTCCATCTCGCTGCCGAAGCCGACCCACTTGCCGGCCAGGCGGCGGCCGGTCGGGTCGGCGAGCAGTTGGACGGCCCCGTGGTAGCGGGCACCCCGGTAGTGGCCGTCCAGCGCGGTCTCCTCCGCCCACGTCCCGGTGACGACGTCTCCGTACACCACCAGGTCCATGGTGAGGTGCGAGTCCGACGAACCCGGCAGGCTCCGTACGGTCAGCCTGCCCGCGTGCTGGAGGACGCCCCCCGGGCGGGACGGCGACCGGACGGGTGCGGCAACCGGGCGGGTGCGGCAACCGGGGGGTGCGGCAACCGGGCGGGGGCGGCAACCGGGCGGGGGCGGCGTCAGGAGGAGTGGGGCGGCTCGGCGAGGGCGGCGGCGATCGCCTCGTCGAGGGTGGTGGTGGGGCGGCCGAGGAGGCGGCGGAGGTCGCCGGAGTCGGTGCGGAGTTCGCCGCGGGCCAGGCCGAGGTCGGCGTCGGCGATCGCCTCGGCGAAGTCCTGCGGGACGCCCCCGCCGGTGAGCACGGCCTCGTACGCGTCGACGGCCAGGTCCCGGTAGACGACGCTCTCGCCGGTGGCGGCGGACACCC
Organism: Actinacidiphila yeochonensis CN732; assembly: GCF_000745345.1. Taxonomy (NCBI): domain Bacteria; kingdom Bacillati; phylum Actinomycetota; class Actinomycetes; order Kitasatosporales; family Streptomycetaceae; genus Actinacidiphila; species Actinacidiphila yeochonensis. Next base: position 340,341 of record NZ_JQNR01000003.1, read on the forward strand.
GTGCCGCCAGCTCGGTGAGCGTGAACGCCTCGTCGCCGCCGAGCTCGTACACCGCTCCGACGTGGCCGTCGGCGGCCAGGACGGCCGCGGCGGCCTCGGCGTGGTCGGCGATGGTCGCGGCGCTCACCCGGCCCTCTCCCGCAGCGCCGGGGATGCCGCCGTTCTGCCGGTACAAGGGCAGCAGGGACGTGTAGTTGTCGAGGTACCAGCCGTTGCGCAGGATGGTGAACGGGACGCCGGCGGCCCGCAGGTGGCGCTCGGTCTCCCGGTGCGAGTCCGCGAGGATCACGCGGGCGGAGTCGGCGTTGACCATGCTGGTGTAGACGACGTGGGAGACGCCGGCGGCCTTGGCGGCGTCGATAGCGCGGCGGTGGTTGGCGAACCGCTCGCCGGGTGTCGTGGTGGAGACGAGCAGCAGCCTGTCGGCGCCGGCGAAGGCCGCCTCCAGGCTGTCGGAGTCGGCGAAGTCGGCGCGGCGCACGGTGACACCGCGGTCGGCCAGGTCCTTGATCTTGTCGGTGTCGCGGCCGGTGGCCACGATCTGCGACGCCGGGACGCCGCGGCCCAGCAGCGCCTCGACGGTGTGGCGGCCGAGGCGGCCGGTGGCTCCGGTGACGGCGATGGCCATGGGGTGGCTCCTTGGGACTCGGGGAGGATCACCACCCAGTAGACCGACAGCACTAACCATTGGGAAGTAGCCACTTTTTAGTAAGCTACTTCCCATGAAGGAACCCGTGGACCCCTACGCGCGGGGCTGCCCGTCGCGCGAACTGCTCGACCGCATCGGCGACAAGTGGACGGTCCTGGTCCTGGGCGAACTGACGGACGGCCTGCCCCGGCGCTTCTCGGCGCTGCGCGACCGGCTGGCCGGGGTGAGCGAGAAGATGCTCACCCAGACGCTGCGGCACCTGGAGCGCGACGGCCTGGTGACGCGCACGCTCTACCCGACCGTGCCGCCCAAGGTCGAGTACCGGCTCACCCCGCTCGGCGACACCCTGCGGGAACCGCTGCGCGCGCTCAGGCAGTGGACCGTCGACCACATGGCCGAGGTCGACGCCGCCCGCACCGCCTACGACACGCCGCCCCCGGTGGACGCCGCCAGGGCAGAGTGACGGACGCGGCGGGACCGGACGGCCCACCAGGCCCCACCGCCGACCGCCCCGCCGAACCTCCCCGCAGCCGACCACCCCGCCGCCGGCACACACCGACGACGAGGCGCCGCAGGAGCGTTCAGCCCAGGGTCGGGACCCGGAGGGCCGCCAGCACCGGGAGGTGGTCCGTCGCGGCGGCGAGGTCGGCGCGGGAGACCCCGGGCAGGCCCTGCGGGACTCCGCACCCCAGCACCTCGACCCCGTGGGAGGCGAACACCGCGTCGATCCGCTGCCGCGGCGCCCGCGCGGGAGAGGTGGCCTCGCCACCCCACGGCGCCGTGGCCCAGCAGTCCTGGAACCCCTCGGCGAGGCGGCCGAACACCGGCCCCCCGGGCGGCTCGTTGAGGTCGCCGCCGAGCACGGTGTGCTCCGCGCCGAGTGCCGCCGCCTGCCGCACCAGCGCCTGGGCATGCCGGGCGCGCTCCTCCGCCTGGAGGCTGAGGTGTGTGCTCAGCACCGACAGCCGAGCCCCGCCGACCCGCACCACCGCGGTCGCGAAGCCCCGCCGGTGGAGCCCGGGGGTGCTCGGCAGCAGCACGTCCTCGGCACGCTCCACCTTCACCCGCAGCGACGCGAGGATCAGCGGCCCGGCGGCGGGCGCCCCGCCGGTGACGTAGTACAGGCCGGTCGCCTCGGCGAGCCGGGCGGCGGCCTTGCGCCAGCGGAAGAACCTCGGCGCCTCCTGGACCAGCACCAGGTCGGGCGCGCACGCGCGCACCACCCGCGCGAGCGCCGCGGTGTCGTCCCGCAGCGAGCGGACGTTGTAGCTGAGCACGCGGACGACGGCTGCGCCGTCCGGTTCGGTCGTGGAGGCCGGCAGATCCGCCGCGGTCACGTTCCCTCGTCCCTTGTCCGTGGAGCGGCCGCCCCTCACCCGCGGAGCACCGCCCGGTAACCCATCCCGAGATCCCGTCGGCGACAGCACACCGACGGCAACACAGACCAACAGCACCGACCAACAGCACCGACCGGCGGCACCGAACGGCAACACACACCGACGGCACCGACCGACGACGTCACACCCGACGGCCCCGCCACCGCGCCCACCGGCCCCGAAGGGAGGTGCGGGCGCGGCGGCGGTGCCCGTCAGTGGCCGTCGACGCTCACCAGCGGCCGTCAAACGGCCGTCAGTGCCCATCAATGCCCGTCAGCGGCCACCAGGGCCGCTACGGGCCTCAGCCCTGGCGGGCCAGGTCCGCGGCGCCCACCAGCCCGGCCTTGCCGCCGAGCTGCGCGGCCAGCACCTGGGCGTGCGGCCGCCACTCGCCGCCGATCAGCCAGCGGCGGAAGGACTTGCGGATCGGGTCGAGGACCAGTTCACCCTCGTCCGAGACGCCGCCGCCGACGATGAAGGCCGACGGGTCGAAGAGCGAGGCGAGGTCGGCGAGGCCGGCGCCGGCCCAGCGGGCCAGCTCGCGGAAGGAGTCGATCGCCACCAGGTCGCCCTCGCGGGCCGCCGCGCTGATGTGCCGGCCCTCGATGCCCTCGGGGGTGCCGTCGCCGAGGGCCAGCAGCGTCCGGGCGTTCTCGGGCGTGGCGTTGGCGCGCTGCTTGGCGTAGCGGACCAGCGCGCGGCCGGAGGCGTACTGCTCCCAGCAGCCCTGGCTGCCGCAGCCGCACAGCAGCCCGTCGGGCACCACGCGGACGTGCCCGAACTCGGCGGCGACGCCGAACCGGCCGCGGCGCAGCTTGTTGCCGATGATGATGCCGCCGCCGAGCCCCGTCCCCAGCGTGATGCAGATCACGTCGGAGTGGCCCTGCCCGGCGCCGAAGCGGTACTCGCCCCAGGCGGCCGCGTTGGCGTCGTTCTCCACCACGACAGGCAGGCCGACGCGCTGCTCGACCTTGTCCTTGAGCGCCTCGTGGCGCCAGTTGATGTTGGGGGCGAAGAGCACCGTGGCGCGCTTGTCGTCGACGTACCCGGCCGCGCCGATGCCCACGGCCTCGATCTGGTGACCCGTGCTGACCTGGCGTACCGCTTCCACGATCGCGTCAACGACGCCCTCGGGGGTCGACGGCGTCGGCACCTTGACGGTCTCGATGATCGATCCGTCCTCGTCGACCACGCCGGCCGCGATCTTGGTGCCGCCGATGTCGACGCCGATGGTGAGTCCCATGTGTCCCTCAGTTCGGTCGTTCCCCGCTAAGAGAACCGTACCGGAGGGGAGGTCAGTCGAGGTCGATGTGTTCAGCGGTTGAACGGTCGGACGCCCCGCCCGCCGTCCAGCGGGACTCGGCGCCGGCCACCACGGACCGGTAGGCGGCCAGGAGTTCGGCCCCGGCGGACTTGAGATGGTCGACGAGTTCGGGGTTGCGCTCGATGATCGGATCCACGATGGGTTCGACAACAGAACGCACCTGGGCGGCGACGCCCTGCGCCGCGAGCTGGACCGCGGGGTTGTTCAGCGCGGCCAGGCGCTCGCTGACCACGTCGCCCACGGCCGCCGCGAGGCGGCGCAGCTCGTCCGCCGCGCTGCCCGGCTCCTGGCCGGCGTGGCCGCGGCGGCGGGCCCGTTCGGCCGCGATGTCCTCGGCGCTCGCCTTGGCCCACGCGTCGGCGTCGGGGCGGTCGGTGGCTTCGCTCATGATCGGCTCCAAACGGGGGCGCTGCCAGGGGTGCCGCAGGCAGTCGCGCGGCCCCTTCCCGCCCCGTACCCGACGGTACCCGAACCCGCCGCCGAAGCGGGGTGCCCCACCCCGCTGGTTCCGGGAGCACGCGGTCCGGCGGGGGCAGTACGCGGTCCTGGAGCGGCTCCCGAGCCCGTCCGAGGCAACAGGCCCCGAGCAGGCCCCCGAGCCGGTCCTGGAACGGCCCGAGCAGGCCACCGGGCAGCCCCCGAGCCGGTCCGGCGGGGACCCGTCGTCCCAGGTGTCAGCGCGGCCAGAGGTCCGGGTCGGGGGTGAAGCGGACCTGGAGGGCGCCGTCCCGCAGCGCCGCCCCGCGCACCGTGCAGCGGCGCAGCGCCGACGGCAGCGGCAGGATGCGGCGGAACCCGCCCGCGTCGACGACGAGTTCGTCGCCGCGTCGGACCAGGTCCAGGCCCTCGCGGCCGGCCCCGGGCAGCGGCAGCGACCACAGGAAGTGGCCCTCGTCCGCCAGCCGGTCCACGACCGTCCACGGCTCGACGGCGCGCGGTTCGGCCTCCGGGACGGGCAGCGGGAGCTCCGCCGGCGCGGCCAGCGGTCGCGGGGCCCGTCCCAGGTGCGGCAGCTCCAGCAGCGGCACCCCGTCGGCCGCGCAGTGCTCGGCCAGCGTCTTGAGGTGGTCCTGCTGGGCGGCCGACAGCCGGGCCAGGAAGGGGTCGTCCGAACCGGTGGGCAGCACCCGGTTGGCGACCACCGCGGCGGTGCGGTGCCCGTACAGCGCGAGGCCGGTGCGGGCGGTGCGCACGGTCCGCGCGGCCCGGTCGCCGGGTTCGGCCACGACCGCCACTGCGGTCGCCGGGTCCTCGACCACGGCCTGGACGGCGGCGAGTTCGCGGTCGGCCCGCTCGGCGGCCTGGTACGCCCACTCCGCGGGCATCGGCACCCCGGCGAGCTGGGCCAGCACCGGGCGCAGCGCGCGGGCGGCGGTCCGGTCGGCGGGCAGCAGCCGGCGCAGGTAGCGGCGCAGCTGCTCGGGCAGTGCGAGCAGCCGGACGGCCTCCCGCACGGGCGGCAGGTCCACGACGACGAGGTCCCAGCCGGTGGCCGCGCCGTTCTCGTCCGGCAGCACCTGGGCGCGGCGCAGGGCGCGCAGCAGGGCCAGGGCGTCGGCGCCGGGCAGCTCGGTGACCTCCTCCGGGTCGAGCGGCGGGGCGCCGAGCAGCGTCAGCAGGGCGCCGGTGTGCTCCTGGGCCTCCAGCAGCGCGGCCCGGAACGCGCCCGGCGGGTCGATCGCGGCGACGGCGAGGCCGGGCAGGCCGGCCACGGCCCGGACCGGCGGGGCGTCGCCCACGGCGGGGACGGCGGCCGGGTCGTCGAGCCCGGGGACGGCCTCGGCGTCGGCGGTCAGCAGCAGGGTCCGGTCGCCGTATCCGGCCGCGGCCGCGGCGAACGCGGCGGCCACGGTGGTGCGGCCGGCGCCGGCGTCGCCGGTGACGAGGAGGGTGCGGACGGGCCTGCGCACCGGGGCCGTGGCCACCCGGTCAGGCCGACGCGGCGGGGCCGGAGGACGGCTCGGCGGGGCCCGCGGGCACCGACTCCACCCGCTTCTTCAGGCCGGCCAGGGCGCGGTCGATGATGACCTTCTCGGCCTTGCGCTTGATCATGCCCAGCATGGGGATCTTGACGTCGACGGTGAGCTGGTAGGTGACCTCGGTGCGGGTGCCGCCGTCCACCGGGCGCAGCGCGTAGGAGCCGTCGAGGGTGCGCAGCATCTGTGACTTCACCAGCGACCAGCGCACCTCGTCGGAGCCGGTCCACTCGTAGGCGAGGGTGTGGTCGTCCTTGATCGCTCCGGCGTCGAGCACCAGCCGGACCTGCTCGGCCCGCCCGTTCGCGCCGGTGGCCAGTACCTCGGCCTCCTTGACCTCGCCGGTCCACTCCGGGTAGCGGCCGAAGTCGGCGATGACGTCCATGACGTCGGCCGGGGCCGCCTCGATCGTGATGCTCGACCTGGTGTGTTCCGCCATCGCCGTGGCCTCCGGACTGACTGGTGAAGGTGACTGTGGAGCTGCTGGGAAGGAACGCGGGGACCTGCGGGGAACGCGGGGGACGCGGAGATCCGGGTTCGAGGGAAGGCTACCGCGCCGGGGTGCCCGGCCCGTCACCACTGGAGCACCCAGGGCTCGCGGGTGCGGTTGAAGTGGCCCACGTTCACGCATTCGGTCCGGCCGATCCGGGTGCGGGCGGCCAGCGGCTGGTGGACGTGGCCGAAGAGGGAGTAGCGCGGCTGCACGCTGCGGATCGCCTCCAGGACGGCCTCGCTGCCGCGCTCGAAGCGGCGGGCCACGGTGTCGTAGCACAACTCCGGGACGGCGGGCGGGATGTGCGTGCACAGCACGTCGACACGGCCGAGGGCGGCGACCTTCGCCGCGTACTCCTCCTCGGACACCTCGAAGGGGGTGCGCATCGGGGTGGGCAGGCCGCCGCCGACGAAGCCGAAGACGAGGCCGCCGATCTCGGCGGTGGTGCCGTCCAGCACGGTGGTGCCGGGGCGGGCGTACTCCGGCCACAGCGTCGGCATGTCGACGTTGCCGTAGGTGGCGTAGACCGGTCCGGGGGCGGCGGCCAGGGCGGTGAACAGCTCGTCGTACTGGCGGCGTACGGCGCCTACGACGGCCGTGCGGCGGTCGATCCCGGCCCACAGCTCGCGGTCCAGCGCGCGGGCCTCGTCGAAGCGGCGGGCGGTACGCAGTTCGACCATGCGGTCGGCGTTCTCCACCCCGAACAGCTCGGGGAAGATACCGCGGCTGTGATCGGCGTAGTCGAGGAAGAGCACCAGATCGCCGAGGCAGACGAGGGCGTCGGCGCCGTGCCCCGCCCTGGCCAGCGCCTCGGCCGCGCCGTGTACGTCGCTCACCACATGAACCCGCATACTGGCAGCCTATGCTCGGCGTGTGACGCTGAGAACATCTGCCCTGCCTCCCCTATCCCCGGAGGTGAACCGATGGGTAGCGTCCGAGCCGTCCAGCACACTCCCTCCGGGTGCGGCGCGGCACCGATGAGGAGCAGCAGCCTTGCGTGAGTTCAGCCTTCCTGCCCTGTACGAGGTCCCCGCGGACGGCAACCTCACGGATCTGGTCCGGCGCAACGCCGCCCAGCATCCGGACGCGGCGGTCCTGGGCCGCAAGGACGCGGCGGGCCGGTGGGCGGACGTCACGGCGGAGCGGTTCCTGGCCGAGGTGCGGACCACGGCCAGGGGGCTGATCGCCTCGGGTGTGGAGCCCGGCGACCGGGTCGCGGTGATGTCCCGCACCCGGTACGAGTGGACGCTGCTGGACTTCGCGATCTGGTACGCCGGAGCGGTGACCGTCCCCGTGTACGAGACGTCCTCGGCGGAGCAGGTGGAGTGGGTGCTGGGCGACTCCGGCGCGGTCGCGGCCGTGGTGGAGACCGCGTCCCACGAGGCCGCCGTCGAGGCGGTCCGGGAGCGGCTGCCGCGTCTGAAGCAGGTGTGGCGGATCGAGGCGGGCGCGGTGGCGCTGCTGGCCGAGGCCGGCACGGACGTCTCGGACGCGGTGGTGGACGAGCGGGCCGCCCTGGCCAACGCCGACAGCCCGGCGACGATCGTCTACACCTCCGGCACCACGGGCCGCCCCAAGGGCTGCGTGCTCACCCACCGCAGCTTCTTCGCGGAGTGCGGCAACGCGGTGGAGCGGCTCGGGCCGCTCTTCCGGACCGGCCGCTCCTCGGTGCTGCTCTTCCTGCCGCTGGCGCACGTCTTCGGGCGGCTGGTGGAGGTGGCGTGTGTGATGGCGCCGGTCCGGCTCGGCCACGTCTCCGACATCACGACCCTCACCGACGACCTCCAGAGCTTCCGGCCCACGCTGGTCCTGGGCGTGCCGCGGGTCTTCGAGAAGGTCTACAACACCGCCCGGGCCACCGCGCAGGCGCAGGGCAGGGGCCGGATCTTCGACCGGGCGGCGGCCACCGCCATCGCCTACAGCCAGGCACAGGACTCCCCCGGCGGGCCGTCGCTGCGGCTGCGCCTGACCCACCGGCTCTTCGACCGGCTGGTCTACCGGCGGCTGCGGGCGGTGCTGGGCGGCCGGGCCACGCACGCGATCTCCGGCGGGGCGCCGCTGGGGGCACGGCTGGGCCACTTCTACCGGGGGATCGGGTTCACCGTCCTGGAGGGGTACGGCCTGACCGAGTCGTGCGGAGCGACCACCTTCAACCCGTGGGACCGCACGAAGGTCGGCACGGTGGGGCAGCCGCTGCCCGGCTCCACGGTGCGGATCGCCGACGACGGCGAGGTGCTGCTCTTCGGCGAGCACCTGTTCACCGGCTACTGGAACAACGAGGCCGCCACCGCCGAGGCGCTGGGCGACGGCTGGTTCCACACCGGCGACCTGGGCACCCTCGACAACGACGGGTACCTGTCGATCACCGGCCGGAAGAAGGAGATCATCGTCACCGCCGCCGGCAAGAACGTGGCGCCCGCGGTGATCGAGGACCGCATCCGGGCGGACGCGCTGGTCGCGGAGTGCATGGTGGTCGGCGACGGGCGGCCGTTCGTCGGGGCGCTGATCACGCTCGACGAGGAGTTCCTGCCGCGCTGGGCGGAGCGGCACGGCAAGGCGGGGCGTTCGGCGGCGGAGCTCGCCGGCGACCCGGACCTGCTCGCGGCGGTCCAGCGGGCGGTGGACGGCGGCAACGCGGCGGTGTCCCGGGCGGAGTCGGTCCGGGCGTTCCGGATCCTGCCCGGCCAGTTCACCGAGGAGTCCGGGCACGTGACGCCGTCGCTGAAGCTGAAGCGCGCCGCCGTGGCGCGGGACTTCGCGAAGGACATCGAGGCGATCTACACCAGGTAGGGCCCGCCCGCCGCCCGGGCCGGGGGCAGGCCGGGGGCCTGCGGGGCCGGGGCCACAGGAACAGGCCACACGTCCGGGGCCACGCGGTCCGGGCCACAGGCCTGGGGCCTACAGCAGCGCCTGGAGGCGGGCGGCCAGCAGGTCCCAGCGCCACGCCGCGTGGACCCATTCGCGGCCCTTCTCCCCCATGGAGCGGCGCAGTTCGGGGTCGCGCAGCAGGGTGCGGACGCGGGTGGCCGCCTGCTCGGGGGAGCCGCCGCGGACGACGAAGCCGGTCCCGCCGTCGAGGACCGCGTCCGGGGCGCCCCCGGAGTCCCCGGCCACGACCGGCAGCCCGGTCGCCGACGCCTCCAGGTAGACGATGCCGAGCCCCTCCACGTCCAGGCCGCCGCGCCGGGTGCGGCAGGGCATCGCGAAGACGTCGCCGGCCCCGACGTGGGCGGGGAGTTCGCTCCACGGCACCGAGCCGGTGAACCGCACCGCGGCGGCGACGCCGGTCCGCTCGGCCAGCCGCTCCAGGTCCTCCCGGTACGGTCCGGCGCCGACCACCAGCAGCACCGCGTCGGGGAACTCCCGCAGCACCTGCGGCATCGCCAGGATCAGCGTGTCCTGGCCCTTGCGCCGCACCAGCCGGGAGACGCACACCACGACGGGCCGGTCCGCCAGCCCCAGCGCGGCCCGTACGGCGGCGCCGCCGGTCCCGGGGTGGAAGACCTTCTCGTCCACGCCGGGCGGCAGGTGGACCATCCGGGCGGCCGCCTCGGGGGTGAGCACGGACGCGATCCGGGAGCGGGTGTACTCGCCCAGGTAGGTCATGACGTCGACGCCCTCGCCGATCCGCCGCAGCAGTGTCCTGCTGACGGGGAGCTGGGCCCATCCCGCCTCGTGCCCGTGGGTGGTGGCGACCAGCCGCCGCGCCCCGGCGCGGCGCAGCGCGGGCGCCATCAGGCCCAGCGGGGCGGCGGCCCCGAACCACACCGACGTGCAGCCGTGCTCGCGCAGCAGCCCCGCCGCCCGCCGGGTCACCCGGGGGGTGGGCACCATCATGTGGGTGCGGTCGCGGACCACCGGGAAGGGCTGCTCGGCGTCGAACTCCGCGACCTCGCGGCCGTCCCGCCAGCTGGAGGTGTAGACCACCACCTTCGCCGGGTCCATCCGCAGCGCCATGCTGTGCACGAACGACTGGATGCCGCCCTGCCGGGGCGGGAAGTCGTTGGTGACGATCAGCGTCTTGTCCATCTGTCCATCGCGGTGGTGTCGGGGCCGGTGCGGGGGCGCGGGTGGCCGGGTAGCCGGGCTGTCCGGGTAGCCGGGTGTCCGGCTCGGGTCGTCCGCCGTCTGCCCGACAGTACCGTCCGCCGGAGCCGGGCCGCCGTCAGGTCGCGGACCGCGTCCCCGGGGGCGGCGCCGGCGGCGTCCAGGCCCGGGCGGCGGCGATCCGCTCCGCGGGCGTCGGGTGGGTACCCAGCAGCAGGTGCCCCAGGCGCGGCGGCTCGGGGTCGGCGACGTTGGCGACGGTCAGCCGCCGCTGCATCGCGACGAACTCCCCCGGCGCGCCGGTCAGGTCGAGCGCGTGGCGGTCGGCGCGCCGCTCCACCCGCCGGCTGACCGCCCCGGTGAGCGGCCCGGCCAGCGCCCCGCCGAGGGCCGCCGCGGCGGCCAGCAGCCAGGCCGAGCGCGGGTCGGCGAACCGGTCGACGCCCGCGGCGTCCAGCAGCGGCCGCCAGCTGACCACGGCGGCCAGCACACACACCCCGGCCGCCGCCCCCACCGCCCCCAGCGCGGTGCCGCGCGCCACGTCCCGGTGCACCACGTGGCCGAGTTCGTGCGCGACGACCAGCTCGACCTCGCGCGGATCGGCGGTCTCCAGCAGCGTGTCGTAGACGACGACGCGGCGGGTGCGGCCGATCCCCGAGACGTACGCGTTGAGCGCGGTGGTGCGCCGGGAGGCGTCGGCGACCAGCACGTCGCGGACGGCCACGCCGTCGCGCGCGGCCAGCGCGAGCAGCGCCTCGCGCAGCGGGCCGGGCTCCATCGGGGTGAAGCGGTTGAAGAGCGGCTCCAGCAGCAGCGGCGCGAGGAAGGACAGCAGCACCGCGAGGACGGCCGCGCCGAGCGCCGCCCAGGCCCACCACCAGCGGGTGGTGCCGGCCAGCGCGTACAGGGCGAAGAGCGTGCCGAACGCCAGCGGCAGCGTCACCAGCAGCCCGCGCAGCCGGTCCACCGCCCAGCCGCCCCAGCCCTGCGTGACCAGGCCGAACCGGGCCCGTACCGCCCGGCCCCGGGCGGCGAACGGCAGCGCCACGGCCTCGCTCAGCAGGACGAGGGTGAGCGCGGCGCCCGCCACCCGCGCCGCCCACGCCGACCCGAAGCCGCCCACCAGCGCGGCCCCGCCGGAGGTCAGCCCGAGCGCCAGGCACAGCACCAGCCCGGCCGCGCTCCCGGCCAGCGCCACCGGCAGCGCCCGCCGCCGCAGCTCCCGCCCCCTGGCCACCTCCTCGGGCGTGAAGTCACCCGCGAGGTCACCGGTGCCGTCCGCGCCGTCGAGCCCGTCCGCGCCGTCGAGCCCGTCCGTCCCGTCGAGCCCGTCCGTCCCGTCGTGCGCGTTGTGCCCGTCGTGCCTCTCCGTGCCGTCGTGCGCGTCCTGCCCACCGTGCGCGTCCGCGCCGTCGTGCGCGTCCGTGCCGTCGAGCCCGTCCGCGCCGTCGAGCCCGTCCGTCCCGTCGTGCGCGTCGTGCGCGTCGTGCGCGTCGTGCGCGTCGTGCGCGTCGTGCGCGTCGTGCGCGTCGTGCGCGTCGTGCGCGTCGTGCGCGTCGTGCGCGTCCTGCCCGTCGTGCGCGTCCCGGCCGACGGGGGCTCCCCCGGATCGGCCGGCCGCGCGGTCCTCCGGCCCGCTCACCCCAGCTCCTGTTCCACGTAGGCGCGCCAGCGCGCGGTGAACCGCGCCGTGTCCAGCCCCAGCTCGGCCCGCAGCCGGGCGTCCACGGTGCCGCCCTTCCCGACGGCGCGGTAGAACGCGGTCAGCGTGGCCGGCGACCACTGGTCGGCGATCATCCGGCAGGCCAGCCAGCCGCCCTCGTACGCCTGCGCCAGGCCCTTCGCGGTGGGCCCGAAGTCCGCGTCGGTGGGCAGCGCTTGCGGGACGTGCCCGGCCTTGACGTCGGCGGCCAGCTCCGACGCGATCTCGGGGGCGGTCCGTCCGGAGGTGCGGTAGGCGACCCAGTCGGCGATGCCCTCGGACAGCCACAGCGGGGTGTGCGCCGTGGTGGCCTCCCGGGTGGCCACGTGGGTGGTCTCGTGGGTGAGGACCGCCTGCCGGCCGAACGCGGACAGTTCGCGGAACGCCGCCGGGTTGAGCACCACCCGGTCCGCCGGGGCCTCGCTGTCCGAACCGCCCTCGCCGGTGGTGACGGCCGCGATGTCCCGGTAGTCCGACGCCTTGGCGTTCAGCAGCGCGGCCGTCTGGTCCAGCGTCGCGGGCGCCTCGACGACGACCCGGGCGGGCCATCCGGCCGTCCCCCAGGCGTGCCGCACCTGGGCCACCGCCTGGTCCGCGTCGCTCGCGTAACCGCTCAGGGTGGTTTGGCCCTCCAGCCCGAGCACGATGCTGTGCGCCCCGCGCACCACGCGTACCGGCCCGAAGTCCCACAGCTGCGCGTCGGTGCGGTGGCCGGAGTCGGCGCCGTCGTCGTCGGAGGAGACGTACCAGCGGGTGCCGCGCCGGGTCAGCGTCAGGTAGGCGGTGGAGGTGACGGGCTGGTCGTCGTACCCGGCGAGCCGGTAGCCCAGCCGGATCTCGGCGGCGGTGCGGGCCGCGCCGTCCGCGGCCGGGGGCAGCCGGAACGCTCCGGTGCCCACCAGCGTGTAGGACCAGGAGGCCAGCGGCACCTTGGCGAGGTCGGCGAAGGCCTTCTCCTGCCGGGCGCGGAACGCGGCCGAGTGCGGGTCGATCCCGGCCAGGAAGGCGGCCCGGTCGTGGTGCAGCACCGCCGCGGACTGCCGGGCGAGCAGCGCCCGTACGGCGGGGTCGCCCGGGGTGCGGGAGGCGGTCGGCTTGCCGGCGCCGACCGAGCAGCCGCCGACCAGCCCGACCACCAGCAGCGCGCACGCCGAGGCGGCACCCGCGGCCGCGGCGGACGGGGCTGAGGCGGCGGGCTTCGACCGGGTTCCGGGCAGGACGGAGCGGGCGGCCCGGTCGTGACGGCGGGACGCCCGTGGTCGGCGTCGTCCGGACGGTCGCAGCACGGCAGGCACGCAGCGATCGTACGTCGCCCCGGCCCCCGGCCCGGCTGCCCCGGGGGCGAAACGGCGGCCGCCCGGACCCGCGCTACGGCCGGGTGACCGCCGCGATCGGCATCATCCCGACCGGGTCGAAGCGCACCCTTGCACCCGGGTAGGGGGCGTGGATGACCCGGCCGCCGCCGACGTACATGCCCACGTGGCTCGCGTCCGACCGGTAGACGACCAGGTCACCGGGGCGGATCTCGTTCAGCGGCACCCGCCGGCCGGCGTTCATCTGCTCCTGCGAGGTACGCGGCAGCGCGACGCCGGCCCGCGCGTAGGACCACTGCATGAGGCCGGAGCAGTCGAAGGCGCGCGGGCCGGTGGCGCCCCACAGGTACGGCGAACCGAGGGCCGAGCGGGCGGCGGCGACGGCCAGCGCCGCCCGCGCCGAGGAGGCGGGCAGGTCGCCGAGCGGGAACAGGCCCGCGTCGCGGGAGGCCCGGTCCCCGAAGCCGCCCCCGAAGGCGTCGCGCTGGCCCGGCGTCATACCGCGCAGCAGCGCCCGCGCGGCGGACAGGGCGCTCTGCACGGCCTGCTTGCGCCGCTGGAGCGTCGCCGTGGTGGCGCGCAGCTCGGCGAGCTTGCCGGACGCCTGGGCGCGCTGCTGCGCCAGGGCCCGCTCGGCCTCGCGCAGCGGGGTGAGCCGGGCGGACTCGTCGGCGCCGATCCGGTCCAGCACGGCGCTCTGGTCGAGGTACTGCTCGGGCCGGGGCGACAGCAGCAGCGCCAGCGTGGGGTCGAGGGCGCCGGCGCGGTACTGGGCGGCGGCCAGCAGGCCGAGCCGGTCGCGCAGGTCGTTGACGCGCTGCTGGTCACGGGCGGCCTGGTCCTGGAGGTCGGCCAGCTCGTCGCGGAGCACGCCGGCCCGCTCCCGCGTGGCGTCGAAGCCCTGGGTGGCCTGCTCGGCCTCCTGGTAGAGCCGGTCCAGCCGGGAGGCGGCACCCCGGGGGCCGTGCTCCGGCCCTCCGTCGGCCGCCACGGCCAGCGGCGCCGCGGCCGAGAGCGCCGCCGCCGCGGCGGCGGCGGACAGCACGGCGGCCCGGGTGCCGGTGCCGGCCGGACCGCGCCGGGGGATGCGTCGATGGGAAGCCACGACAGCAGACAGTAACCGCGCCGTGGCGGGCAGTTCAAAGATCCGGAGCGGAGCAGGGGTGACCCCTTCCCCGGCGCCGCAGGTCACGCGCCCGGCGGCGGCCGCCTCGGCTGGGTGTTCATCACTCGTCCGCCGTACGCCGCCGGGCGCGCCGCTGCCATCGGCGGGACCTCGCGGCCCCCGACGGCGCGCGACCGCCCGGCCCGGCCACGCCGGGCGCACGCCCCGGAAGCCCCCGAAGGCCCCGGAAGGCCGCCGAAGCCCACCCGCGAGACCCCGGAAAGCCCGCCCGGACGCGCGCGAAGGGCGCCGAAACGACAGCACCGCCACGGCGTCGGCCGTGGCGGTGCGGGGTGGAGGTGTGCGGGCGGAGCCGACTGCGGGCTCCGCGCCGGGGCCAGCCGATAATCAGCCGATGCGGACGCCGAACTGGAACGGCATGTCGCTCATCGCCTCGTACTTCACGTTCTCGCCCGTCCTCGGCGCGTGGATGACCTGGCCGTGGCCCGCGTACATGCCCACGTGGTGGTAGTCGCCGTAGAAGATCACCAGGTCGCCCACCTCAAGCTGCGAGGCACTGTAGATGCGGGTGCCGGCGTTCGCCTGCTCCTCGGAGGTCCGCGGTATGGATACGCCGGCCTGGGCGTACGCGTACTGCATCAGACCGGAGCAGTCGTAGTACGTGGGCCCTTCGTCGCCGTAGCCGTACGGATGGTCCAGCTTGCCCACCGCGGCCTTGTACGCGGCCTCCGCGGTGGCGGAGGACGCCTTGGCGTTGCCGAGGTCCACCTGGCTGCTGGCGCGGTTGGCGGCGGCCGCGTTGTCCTCTGCCATCTGCTCGCGCTGGGCCTCGGTGAGGCCGTTGAGGACGGTCTGCGCCTTCGCCAGCTTCTGCTTGGTCTCGTTCTTCTTCTTGGTCAGCTCGGTGTGGGTGGTCTGCACCTCGGCGAGCTTGGCGGTGGCCTCGGCCCGCTCCTGGTCCAGCGTCCGCTTGGCGTCCTGGAGCTGGGTGAGGGCGCCGGCCTGGAGCGAGGAGATCTGGTCCAGCGACGTCGCCTGGTCGAGGTAGCTGTCCGGATTCGAGGAGAGGAACAGCTGGAGCGACGGGTCGATACCGCCGCTGCGGTACTGGGAGGCGGCGATGACGCCGATGCCGTCCCGAAGGCTGTTCAGCTTCTCCTGCTGCCGCGCCACCTGGTCCTGGAGGTTGGACGCCTCCTTCTGCAGGGTGCCCAGCTTCTCGTTGGCCGCGTCGTACTGCTCCGTGGCCACCTCGGCCTGCGAGTACAGGGCGTCGACCTTCGCCTTGGCGTCCTTGATGGACTCCTTGGCGGGAGCGGCCTGCGCGGCCTGCGATGACAGGGCGACCGCTGCTGCGGCGGTCGCGGTGAGCACGGTGACACGCGTGCGGCTTGCCGGCTTGGGACGACGGTGGGACGCCACGAAGGCGGTCTCCTTCTTCCTTCAGCCGCCTACCGGTTCAGCTGGCGGGCGGCCCCCGAGCGCCATCCGGGCTGGATGATCGACTGCGCGGAGGTACGAGCCCCGACCTTAGTGACCAGACTGTGATCAGTTCAAATCCTTGTAGGCAAAATATCGACCGCTTCGCACATTCTTTACGGGGCTTTACCAAGGTCCGTACCCGTCGTGGCACGCCGACGACCGTACGTTTCCGCAGGCGAAACCCGGTGTGCGCGGGCGCGGCGGCCCGCACCGGCGCACGGCCGGGGCCGCCCCGGGGGAACGGCCGGATTCCGCGGGCATGTTCACAGCACGTCACATCAGCCCCAGGAGCCCCCGCCGGAGATCAGACCCGGCTGAGCCGCTTCAGCAGCATCAGCGAGGCCACCGGCCGCGCCCCCGCCTTCGCGACGCCGTCGGCCACCTCGCGGTCGGCGGAGACCACCACGACCTGGCGGCCGGGCGGTTCGGCCCGCACCAGGCGGCGGATCAGCTCGTCCGCGGTCTCACCGCCCTTGGAGAACAGCACCCGCACCCCGCGCGGCGGCGCGAGCAGCACCGGCCGGTCCAGGTCCGCCCCGTCGAAGACGCACGTGACCTCCGCACCGCTCTGCGCGGCGAGCGCGGCCAGGCCTCCCAGCAGCCGCAGCCGCTGCTTCTCCAGCGGCAGCGCCGGGTAGCCGGTCTTGGTGACGTTGTAGCCGTCGACCACCAGGTGCGCCTGCGGCAGCGCGAGGAGCTGGTCGAGCAGCGCCGGGTCGGTGTCGGACAGCGCGCGGGTGGCGATGTCCTTGGGGCTGAACTGGCCCGGCGCCACGGCGTCGACGGTGTCGGCCGGGCGCACGCCCAGGGTGTCCCGGGGCGGCAGGGCGAGTTCGCGGCGCAGGCCGGCGGCCGCGTCCAGCACCGTGTCCAGCAGCAGCCGCAGCCGTACGTCCTCGACGCTGCGGCCCTCGCGCGCCGCCCGGCGGCCCGCCTCCACCGCGGCCTCGGCAGCGCCCAGCCGGGCGCGCAGCCGGCGCAGCTCGCTGTCGGCGGCGGCCCGCTCCCGCTCTGCGGCGCCCCGCGCCTCGTCCAGTTCGGCCTGGAGCTTGCGCTGGGCGGCCTCGGCGCGGCGGACGTCGCTGTGCGCGGCCCGCAGCTTGCGGTGGACCGCGTCCGTCTCCTTGCGCGCGGCGTCCAGCTCGGTCCGGGCCCGGGCGGCGCTGGTGCGGGCGTGCTCGTGGAGGGCGGCCACCTCCTCGCGCAGCCGGACGAGTTGGCGGGCGGCCTCCTCGTCCGCCCGCTCCGCGCCGACGCGTTGGGCCTCCTCCCCGGCAGTGGCCACCAGCTTGGCCCAGCCGGGCGGGCGCAGCAGATAGGCGGCGGCGGCCACGTCCAGCGGATCGGCGGCCGGCGGCGGGGTGCCCGCGTCCAGGGCGCCGGTGAGGTCGGGCTGGGCCTCGCGCAGCCGGACGGCGACCCGCTGCCGGAAGGCCGGATCGGACTCCAGGGCGGCGGCGAGCGCGGTCGCGGCGTACCGGGCGCGGCGGGTGGGGGTGAAGCGCGCGTAGGGGCGCAGCGTCACCGGCAGTTCGGCGAAGGTGAAGCCGCCGAAGGCGTCGGCCGCCACCGTGACCACGCGGTGCCGCACCCCCTCCGGCAGCGGCCCCTCCAGGGCGGGCTCGGCACCGGTGTCGCCGTCGTCAGCGTCGGAGTCGGAGTCGGAGTCGGAGTCGTCGTCAGTGTCGGAGCCGGCGTCGGCATCGGCATCGGCGGCATCCGCATCCGGGTCCGCGCCTGCCTCGTTCCCGGCCTCGGCTTCGGCTTCGACCTCGGACCCGCCGTCCGCGTGCTCGGGGGGTCCGGCGCCCTCGGGGTCGCCGGGGGGTCCGGCCGCTGCCGCCGCGTCGTCCCCGGGCAGGCCGGGACCGTCCGCGTCGGCGGGTGCGGGACTGCCAGGTCGCGCGGCGTCCGCGCTCGTGACCGGCTCCGCGGGCACGCCGACCTCCGGTCCGTCCGGCCCGTTCTGCTCGGGCCGCGGTCGGCCGCCGTTACCGTCCACCAGTCACTCCTGTCGGGTCCCTCGGCTCCCGGCCCCTCCGATCCCTCCGGCCGCCGCCTCCTGTTTCCATTGTCCCCGCTCCGGGCCGCCGTCCGGGCCGTCCGCGCGGGGAACCACCGGACACGTCCGTGCCACCGCGGTCCACCAGTTCGACCCGCCGCCGGGCGCTGTCCGGGTCACCCTACGGCCTGGGCGGCGCCGCGCGCTGCGGCGAGGCGACCCGTGCCGGTTGGTCCGGTTCCGTCATGATCGGTCCATGGTCATCCCGGTGTACGACACGAACCCGGTCCGCCGCACGCCGGTCGTCACGTACACGCTCATCGGGCTGTGCGCGGTGGTGTTCCTGCTGGGTCCGGTCTCCGGCTTCGCCGGCTTCTACGGCGCCGGGCAGGCGCTGCACTGCCGGCAGGCGCTGTACTTCGACCGGTGGGGGGTGATCCCGGCCGAGCTCTTCCACGGCCGGCTGCCCGTCTCCCGACTGGCCCTGCCGGCGGGCTGCGGTGTCCCCGGGCCCTTCGCGAAGGTGCCGTTCCTGTCCGTGCTGACCTCGATGTTCCTGCACGGCGGCTGGCTGCACCTGGTGGGCAACATGCTGTTCCTGTACGTCTTCGGGGACAACGTGGAGAACCGCATGGGCCGGACCAGGTTCGCGCTCTTCTACCTCGCGGCCGGATACCTGGCCGCCTACGGCTTCGCGTTCGCGCACCCCGAGGACACGCAGAGCCTGGTCGGGGCGTCGGGGGCGATCTCCGGGGCGCTGGGCGCGTACCTCTACCTCTACCCGCGGGCCCGGGTGACGAGCGTCTTCCCGTTCCTCTTCTTCGTACCGCTGCGCTTCCCGGCCTGGGTCGTGCTCGGCTTCTGGTTCGTGCTCCAGTGGCTGGCCGCGCAGACCGCCCGGAGCGGCCCCGGAGTGGCCTACCTGGCGCACGTGGTCGGTTTCGCGTTCGGCTTCCTGTGTGCGTGGGTCTGCTACCGGCCACGGCGTAAGGTGAGCGTCGTCGTCAGGCCCAGCCAAGGAGATGCCCAGCCGTGATCACCGCGATCGTGCTCATCAAGACGTCCGTGGACCGTATCCCCGAGATCGCGGAAGCCATCGCCGCCCTGGAGCACGTCAGCGAGGTCTACTCGGTGACCGGAGGCTACGACCTGGTGGCCCTGGTGCGGGTGGCCCGCCACGACGACCTCGCGGACGTCATCCCCGGCCGCATCTCGAAGATCCCCGGCGTCATGGGCACCGACACCCACGTGGCCTTCCGGACCTACTCCCAGCACGACCTGGAGTCCGCCTTCGCCATCGGCCTGGACTCCTGACCCACCGCCGCTCCCGGCAGCCGACCCGGCGGCCCGCCGGCCCGGCGCGGACCCGCCCGATCCGCTGATCCGACCGATCCGCTGATCCGCTGGTCCGACCGATCCGCTGATCCGCTGGTCCGACCGATCCGCCGATCCGACCGGTCCGCCATCCGCCGCGGGCCCGCCGGCCGGGACCTCTGGCGGTCCCGACCAGTGGCCGCCGGTCCGCCCGGCCGGTCAGGCGCGGGCGGGGACGCAGCGGCCGTTCTCGGTGGTGTAGTCCCAGGCGGCGCCGTCGCGGACCAGCGTGGCCAGCGCGTTGACGAACCGGTCGATGTGCTCGTCCGGCGTGCCCGCGCCGAAGCTGACCCGCACCGCGTTCAGCGGGCGGCCGCCCGGCACGTCGTCGGGCACGCCGCACTCGGCCGGCTCGTCCGGCTCGCCGCCCAGCAGGGTGCGCACCAGCGGGTGGGCGCAGAACAGCCCGTCGCGGACGCCGATCCCGTACTCGGCCGACAGCGCCGCGGCAAGGCGCGAGGAGTTCCAGTCGCGGACCACGAAGGAGAGCACGCCGACGCGCGGGGCGTCCGGGCCGAAGAGCGAGAGCACCCGCACCCCGGGGATCGCCGCCAGGCCCTCGCGCAGCCGGCCCAGCAGCTCCTGCTCGCGCGCGGCCAGCGCCTCGAAGCCCGCCTCGGTCAGCGCCCGGCAGGCCGAGGCGATGGCGTAGGCGCCGATCACGTTCGGGGAGCCCGCCTCGTGCCGGGCCGTACCGGAGTTCCACTCGACGTCCACGGCGTCACCGGTGTGGATGACGCTGCGGGTGGCGCCGCCCCCGGCCAGGTAGGGCTCGGCGGCGTCCAGCCAGTCGGCCCGGCCGGCGAGCACCCCGGCCCCGAACGGCGCGTAGAGCTTGTGGCCGGAGAAGGCGACCCAGTCCACGTCGAGCTCGGCCACGTCCACCGGGTGGTGCGGGGCCAGCTGCGCGGCGTCCAGGACGATCCGGGCGCCGTTCCGGTGCGCGGCGGCGGCCAGTTCGCGGATCGGCCAGATCTCGCCGGTGACGTTGGACGCGCCGGTGACGCACACCAGCTTCGGCCCGTCGGCGGCGGCGGCCAGCGCGGCGTCCAGCGCGGCCACCGCCTGCTCGGCCCCGTCCGGCGCGGGCAGGTAGCGCACCTGGACCTCGCGGGCGCGGCTCCAGGGGAGCAGGGAGGCGTGGTGCTCGGTCTCGAAGACGAAGACCTGGGTTCCGGCCGGCAGCGCGGCGGCCAGCAGGTTCAGCGAGTCGGTGGTGGAGCGGGTGAAGAGCACCTCGTCGCCGGGGCGGCAGCCGAGGAAGGCGGCGACGGTCTCCCGGCTCTGCTCGAACAGGTCCGTGGACAGCTGCGACAGGTAGCCGGCGCCCCGGTGCACGCTGCCGTAGTACGGCGCGTACGCGGCGACGTCGTCCCAGACCCGCTGGAGGGCGGGCGCGCTGGCCGCGTAGTCCAGGGCGCCGTACTCCACCTCGCCGCCGGTGACCAGCGGGACGCGGACGTCGCGGCCCAGGACGGGCAGCGGGCTACAGGTGGGACGGTCGGTGGCGGCAGCGGCGGTCACGGTCACGGCGGACTCCCGTAGGAAGGCAGGCTGAAGCACCACTCGGCGATGGCACGGCGGCGTTGCCGCGCAGGCGAGTGCGGGTGCGAAGAAGGGTGTGGCGGAACTGCGAGGGTGACGACCGCCTGCCGCGAAGGGGGCGAAGCGGTCCCTGGGCCCGACGGCCCTAACGCATTCGCTTGCTCATGAAGAACTCCCCAGGTCCGGCTTGCTGTGAGCCTTGCTGCGTCACAGCCTGGTCATCACCCGGGGCACCCCGCCTCGGACGGAGGGTTGCCGGACAGCGAGCCGGGGCCTTTGCGCTGTCACTCGTGACCTGGATCAGATTCTGCCACACGTCCGCCACGACGCAAGCCCCTCCCCCCGGGCACCTTTCGCACCCGCCCGCCCGACGACCCGTCCAACGGCCCGACCGGCAGCAGCCCCGGGGCCCGTCTGGACCTGGGAAGAGCCGTATAGGAGGGCCTTCGGAGCGGGCCGGGGCACGGCACGGGAAGCGGGCGGGAAGCGCGCGGGGAACCGGCGGGGAACGCCTACGGCCGGCCCCGCGGGCCGCCCGTGCGGGCGCCGCGGAGCCGGCCGGTGAACCGCCGTCCCGGCGTCAGGCGTTGGTGGCCGCCACCCAGCGCCGCAGCACCGACTCGGCGGCACCGGAGTCGATGGACTCCGCCGCGCGCGGCAGGTTCGCCGCGATCCGCTCCTCCAGCCCGCCCTGCCCGGCGGGCTCCAACGCGGTGAGCGCGGCGGCGGAGTTGAGCAGCACCGCGTCCCGTACCGGCCCCTGCTCGCCGGCCAGCAGGCGACGGACCACGTCGGCGTTGTGAGCCGCGTCACCGCCGCGCAGCGCCTCGACCGGCACCAGGGTGATCCCGATGTCGCGCGGGTCGAACGAGTGGTGGTCGACCTTGCCGTCGCGCACCACCCACACCTGCGAGGTGGCGGTCGTGGTGAGTTCGTCGAGGCCGTCGTCGCCGCGGAAGACCAGCGCGGAGGAGCCGCGTTCGGCCAGCACCCCGGCCAGGATCGGCGCCATCCGCGCGTCGGCCACGCCGGTGGCCTGGGTCTTGACCCGCGCCGGGTTGGTCAGCGGGCCGAGGAAGTTGAACGGCGTGGCCACCCCCAACTCGCTCCGCGCGCTGGCGACGTGGCGCAGCGAGGGATGGAACCTGACGGCGTAGCAGAAGGTGATGCCCGCTTCCTCGGCGACCTCCGCCACCCGTGCGGGGGGCAGGTCGAGGTTGAGCCCGAGGGCGCCGAGCACGTCGGAGGCACCGCTCTTGGACGAGGCGGCGCGGCTGCCGTGCTTGACCACCTTCGCGCCCGTGCCGGCCACCACTATCGCGGACATGGTGGAGATGTTCACCGAGCCGGAGCGGTCGCCGCCGGTGCCGACGATGTCCAGCGTGGGGCCGGGCACCTCGATGGTGGTGGCGTGCTCGTACATCGCCTGGACCAGCCCGGCGATCTCCTCGACGGTCTCGCCCTTGGCGCGCAGGCCCACCGCGAAGCCGGCGATCTGCGCGTTGGTGGACTCGCCGCGCATGATCGAGTCCATCGCCCAGGCGGTGTCGGCGGTGTCGAGGTCCTGGCCGGCGATCAGGGCGCTGAGGATGTCGGGCCACGAGCGAGTGACCGCGGGTTCGCCTCCTGCGGGGTACTCAACGCTCATCGCTCACGCTCCTGGACGGGTTCGCCGCTTACAGGATCACTCTATCGAGAGCGGCCCGGCCCTCCCCACCGGTTCCGCTCCTCGGGCGGCCCCGCTCCCCGGCACCCGCCCCGGGAGGGGACAGGCCCGTGCCCGGCCCGGGAAAACGCCACGGGCGGCCCGGGAGCCGCGCTGACGCGGTCCCGGGCCGCCCGGAAGGGGTGTGGCGACCCTTGCAGCTACTGCTGTCCTGCGGTGTGCCGCTCGCGGGGAGCGGAGGGATCAGTGGTGGCCGTGGCCGCTGGTGATCTCCTCGTACTCCTCGACGGTCGGCTTCGGGATCTGGCTGTGCTCGCCGTACCAGTTCTGCGACATCCGCGACTGGATCTTGGCGATCGGGCTGATCTTGCGCTCGACGCCGTTCTCGTCGACCTCCGGGCCGAGTTCGATCGGCTTCGGCTGGTCGTGGGCGGTGAGCACGTGCAGCTGCTGCTGCGACAGGGGCTCGTGCACCTCGATGAACTCGCCGTGCGGGAGCCGCTTGATGATGCCGGTCTCGCGGCCGTGCAGCACCTTCTCCCGGTCGCGCCGCTGGAGGCCCAGGCAGATCCGCTTGGTGATCCAGAAGGTGATGACCGGCGCGACGAAGAACGCGATGCGGACGAACCAGGTGATCGCGTTGATCGACAGATGGAAGTGCGTGGCCAGGATGTCGTTGCCGCCACCGATCAGCAGCACGAAGTACCAGGTCAGCCAGGCGACACCGAGACCGGTGCGGACCGGGCGGTTGCGCGGGCGGTCCAGCAGGTGGTGCTCGCGGTGGTCACCGGTGATCCAGGACTCGATGAACGGGTACGCCGCGATCGAGATCATCACCAGCGGGAAGATCATCAGCGGGATGAACACGCCGAGCACCAGCGTGTGGCCCCAGGCCCTGATCTCCCAGCCGGGCATGAACCGGATCAGGCCCTCGGAGAAGCCCATGTACCAGTCGGGCTGCGCTCCGGTGGACACCTGGTCCGGCCGGTAGGGGCCCATCTCCCAGATCGGGTTGATCGTGGCCACCGCGGCGACCGCGGCGATCACGCCGAAGACCAGGAAGAAGAAGCCGCCCGCCTTCGCCATGTAGATCGGCAGCAGCGGGGTGCCGACGACGTTCTCCTCGGTCTTGCCCGCACCCGGGAACTGGGTGTGCTTGTGGAAGAACACCAGGATCAGGTGCGCGACCAGCAGACCGGCCATCAGGCCGGGCAGCAGCAGGATGTGCACCGAGTAGAAGCGGCCCACGAAGTCGTGGCCCGGGAACTCGCCGCCGAACAGGAACATCGACAGGTACGTGCCCACGATCGGCACCGACAGGACGGCGCCCTCCATGAAGCGCACACCCGTGCCGGACAGCAGGTCGTCCGGGAGCGAGTAGCCGGTGAAGCCGGTGAACATGCCCAGGAAGAGCAGCGTCCAGCCGAACAGCCAGTTCAGCTCGCGCGGGCGGCGGAACGCGCCGGTGAAGAAGACGCGCATCATGTGCACGATCATCGCGGCGATGAAGATCAGCGCCGACCAGTGGTGGATCTGCCGGACCAGCAGGCCGCCGCGCACCTGGAAGCTGATGTTCAGCGTCGAGGAGTACGCCTCGGACATCCGCACGCCCTGGAGCGGGGTGTACGAGCCGTGGTAGACGACCTCGTTCATGCTCGGGTGGAAGAACAGCGTCAGGTACACACCCGTGAGGATGAGGATGACGAAGCTGTAGAGGCAGATCTCGCCCAGCATGAAGGACCAGTGGTCCGGGAAGATCTTCCGCAGGTTCGACTTGGCCAGCTTGTACAGGCCGAGCCGGCCGTCGGTCCACTCGGCAACGCGTTCGCCCGGGTGGGTCGGGCGCCCGCGGCGCGCGGGTGCCTCTTCGGTCGTGGTGCTCATGAGCGCTCCCAGAATGCCGGGCCGACGGGCTCGGAGAAGTCACCCAGGGCGATGAGGTTGCCCTGGTCGTTGACGCTGATCCGGAGCTGCGGCAGCGGGTGGCCCGCCGGGCCGAACAGCACCCGGGCTCCGTCGGACAGGTCGAACGTCGACTGGTGGCAGGGGCACAGCACGTGGTGCGTCTGCTGCTCGTACAGGCTGATCGGGCAGCCGACGTGGGTGCAGATCTTGGAGAAGGCGACGATGCCCTGGTGGCCCCAGTCGCGCTCCTGCTTGTCCTTGATGTCCTCCGGCTTGAGCCGGACGATCATCAGCGCGGCCTTGGCGATCTGCGTCTGGAAGTCGTCGTCGTCCTCGTTCAGCCCCGCGGGCTGGGCGAAGGTCAGCGAGCCGACCGCGACGTCCTCGGGACGCAGCGGCTGGTTCGTGTTGGAGTTGATGAGCTCCTTGCCCTTGGCCCACGCGGTGTGGTCGAGCTTCTTCTCCGGCAGCGGACCGAGGTCGCGCAGGATGACCACGCCGGCCAGCGGCACCATGCCGAGCGCGCCGAACATGGTGTTGCGGATCAGCTTGCGGCGGCCGAAGCCGCTCTCCTTGGCGCCGGTGATCCACTGCTGGCGGACGTTCTCGCGCAGCTCGTCGTCGGCGTCGACCCGGTGCCGGTCGTCCGCGACCTCCTCGTCGGCCATCAGCGTGCGGGCCCAGTGCACGGCGCCGGCGCCGATGCAGAAGAGCGCCACCGCCAGGGTCAGGCCGAGCGAGAAGTTCAGCGCGCTGACGTGGCCGATCGGGAAGACGTAGATGAGCTTGTCGACCGGGAAGATCACGAAGGAGGCGATGAAGCCCAGCGTGCCCAGCATGGACAGCGTGAAGAGGCCCGCGACGACTCGCTCGGAGTGCTTCGCGGCCTTCTCGTCGATGTCCTGGCGCCGGTGCTCGTGGGGCGGCAGGCCGGGGTTGGCGAACGGGTCGGCCTTGGCCGGCGCGCTGCCGTGTACGGAGCCGTGCTCCGGCAGGTTCTCTGGCACGTCGTTGTGGGATCCGGTTTCGCTCATGACTTCTTGGCCTTAGACGTCCGGGCCGCGACCCAGGCGGCGACCGCGATGAGGATGCCGAGGCCGAACACCCACGCGAACAGACCCTCGGAGACGGGGCCGAGCGAGCCGAGCGTGAAACCGCCCGGGTTGGCGCTCTTGGCCGTGTCCACGGCGTTCAGGTAGGCGATGATCGCGGCCTTGTCCTTCGACGGCATCGTGGTGTCGGGGAAGGACGGCATGTTCTGCGGGCCGGTCTGCATGGCCTCGTAGATGTGCTTGGCCGACACGCCCTTCAGGCTCGGGGCGAACTTGCCGTTGGTGAGGGCGCCGCCCTTGCCGACGAAGTTGTGGCACTGGGAGCAGTTGGTGCGGAACAGCTCGCCACCGTGGGCGACGTCGGCGTCCGCCGGGCTGTACTGGTCCTTGGTGGGGGCCACGGGACCGGGGCCCAGGGACGCGATGTACGCGGCGAGCTGGTCGATCTCCGCCTGGCTGTAGATGTTCTTCTTCTTGATGACCTGCGCGCCGGGCTGCTGCGCGGGCATACGCCCGGTGCCGACCTGGAAGTCCACTGCGGCCGAGCCCACACCCACCAGGGTCGGGCCGTCGGAGCTGCCCTGCCCGGACATGCCGTGGCAGCTGGCGCAGCCGACCGAGTACAGCTTCTTGCCCTGCTCGATGGCAAGGGACTGCGACGAGTCGTCAGCCTGCGCCTTGGGCGCCGGCGCGAGCGCGGCGTACAGCCCCCCGGTGGCCGCGAGCGCGAAGAGTAGGACGACGAGCGCCGCCAGCGGGTGGCGCCGTCGTGCGGAGAGCTTTTTCACGGATTACCCCGGTGTCAGGATCTCTTGTGTCGATGCTTCTGGCTGGTCGTCTGTCGGACGCCCGGTACGGGGCCGACGGCTGGTGCCACTACTTGATCAGGTAGATCGTGGCGAAGAGGCCGATCCAGACGACATCGACGAAGTGCCAGTAGTAGGACACGACGATGGCAGCGGTGGCCTGTTGGTGGGTGAACCGCTTGGCCGCGTACGTCCGGCCCAGGACCAGCAGGAAGGCGATCAGACCGCCCGTCACGTGCAGACCGTGGAACCCGGTGGTCAGGTAGAACACGGAGCCGTACGGCGAGGAGCTGAGGGAGATCCCGTCGTGCTTGACCAGGTTGGTGTACTCGAAGATCTGACCGCCGATGAAGATCGCGCCCATAATGAAGGTCACGATGAACCAGGAGCGCAGCTTCTTCACGTCACCGCGCTCGGCGGCGAACACACCCATCTGGCAGGTGAAGGAGGAGGCCACCAGGATCGCGGTGTTCGTCCCGGAGAAGGGGACGTTCAGCGCGTCGGCGTGCGCTTTCCAGAAGTCGGCACCCGTGACCGACCGCAGGGTGAAGTACATCGCGAAGAGGGCCGCGAAGAACATCAGCTCGGAACTCAGCCAGATGATGGTTCCGACGCTGGTGAGGTTCGGCCGGTTGACCGACGGGTGCGCGTGCCCGGTTTCTACTGCTGTTGCTGTCGCCACGTCCGACATTATGTCGGTCGCTTATCCGGCGCTCACTCCGGGGGTCCCCCTTCGGTGTGTCAAGCCCTCCCGGCGACCCGCACGGCCTAGTTGACCGTCCCCCGATCGGGCGACACCTCCTCCGGAGGGCACCTGCGGGAGTAGGCTCCGACCACGTGTGAAACCGTTCACGAGGAGGTCCGACGATGCAGGCTCACGCCACCGTGCTGGTCTACAGCGACGACGCGAACACCCGGGAGCAGGTCCGGCTCGCGGTCGGCACCCGGCCCGCCTCGGACCTGCCGCCCGTGCGGTATCTGGAGTGCGCGACGCTCCCGGCGGTCCTCAGCGAGCTGGCCGAGGGCGGCGTGGACGCCCTGGTGCTGGACGGCGAGGCCACTCCGGCCGGCGGTATGGGGGTGTGCCGCCAGGTGAAGGACGAGGTCTTCAACTGCCCGCCGGTGCTGGTCCTGATCGGGCGCCCGCAGGACTCCTGGCTGGCCACGTGGAGCCGGGCGGACGCCGCGGTCACCCACCCCGTCGACCCGGTGGCCCTCAGCGACACCCTGGCGATCCTCCTGCGCCGCCGTGTGGCCCCCGAGTCCGGGGCCGTCGCCCACCGCTGACGTACTCCCCCGTCCGGGCGCCCACGCTGCCTGCGTGGGCGCCCGTTGTCACCCGTACGGGTGCGTCCGTTCGTCTTCGCGGTACGTCCGCGTGGGGGTCGTCCGCCCTGCGCCGCACCCGTGACCCCGTGCGGCCGTCGCGCCACAGGCCGCTTCGGTGGTTACGCCGTCTGGGGGCTGAGGCGCGCGGAGTCGCCGGGGTCGCTGTCGACCGGGGTGGTCTGGTCCTGCGAGGAGCCGCCCGAGGTGCTGCCCGAGCCGCCGCCGGAGGTGCTGCCCGAGGAGCCGCCGCCGTGCAGCGCGCTGCCCTTCTGCCAGTCGGCCCAGCTGAGGTTCCAGTCGCCGAAGCCGTTGTCGAACGGGGTCATCATCGGGCCCTGGCTGTTGACGACCTGGACGACGTCGCCGAGCTGCACGTGGTCGAAGAACCAGTGCGCGTCGTCGGTGCTCATGCCGGTGCAGCCGTGGCTGACGTTGGCGTAGCCCTGGGAGCCGACCGACCACGGCGCGGCGTGCACGTATTCACCGCTCCATGTCACCCGGGTGGCCCAGTAGACGGGCAGGTCGTAGGAGTCGGAGCTGCCCGCGGCGATGCCGACGGTGGAGCTCTTCATCTGGACGAACGACTCCTTGTCCAGCACCACCTTGATGCCGTTGCGGGTGTCGAAGCCCGGCTTCCCGGTGGTGACGGGGATGGTGCGCACCACCTTGCCGTCGTCCTTGAACGTCATCTGGTCGGTGGAGGCGTCGGTGAGCGCCTCGACGCGGTCGCCGGTGTGGATGGTCAGCGGCTTGTCCACGCCGCCGTAGAGGTTCTTGCCGACCCGCACCCCGCTGAGGGTGCTGCGGGCGGTGATGGCGGCGTGCGCCGGCCAGTAGGTCTTGGGCCGGTAGTGCAGGGTGCGGTCGTCGACCCAGTACCAGGAGCCGGCGTCGGCCTGCGGGGCGCTGCCGACCTGGAGGTGGGACTCCACGACGGCCCGGCTGGCCTGGTCCTTCACGGGGGCGCTCAGCGTCGCGACGATGGGCTCTCCGACGCCGTAGGTGCCGGCGTCGGGGCCGAAGGTGACGTGGAAGCCGGCGGAGGCGCCGGTGGTGTCGAAGCTGAGGGTCTTGCGGCCGGGGTGGCCGCCGTTGTCCTCGGTGCTCACCCGGACGGTGTAATGGGCGCCTGCCGCGAGCGGGCTGGTGGAGCGCCAGCTCTTGCCGTCGGCGCTGAGCTGGCCGCTGACGTACCGGCCGGTGGCGTCGGTCGCGGTGACGTCGGTGATCTGGGAGCCGTCCTTGACGGAGACCGTCAACGGCTTGGCCGGGTCCGCCTTCCCGCCGCTGACGGCGGTGAAGGTGACCTTCGCGGAGGCGGTGTGCGGCTTGTCGGCCAGCGGGTTGCCGTTGCCGCCGCAGGCAGCGAGGCTCGCCGCCAGGGGGGCGGCGATCAGTACGTGGCGCAGGCGTATGAGGCGCAGGGGGCGGGAGCGTTCGCAGAGGTGGTTCATGCGTTCACGCTAAGAACGGCACCGCCTTCCCGCGCGGTGGACGCCTGCAAAACGGTGAGCCCGTCGCGGCCTCGGCCGGGCGGGCGGCGGGCCGCCGGCCGGCGGCTGACGAGCGGCCGGCTGGCGGCCGGCTGGCGAGGCCGCGGGGCGGGCGTTGGGCCACTGGCAAGGGGTCCGCGAGCGGCCGGCCGGCAGCTGTCGGGCCACTGGCAGAGGGCTGCCGGGCGGCGCCGCCGGGCAGCCGAAAGGGCGGGCCCGGACACCGTTGGAAGGTGTCCGGGCCCGCCCGGGGTCGCTCTCCGACCGGCCACGGGCCCCCTGCCGGGGGCGCCGCGGCGCCGGATCACTGCGTACGGTCCTCGCCTCGGTAGTACTCGAAGACCCAGCCGTACACGCCGAACAGGATCACCGGCAGCGCGAAGAACATCAGCCACCAGCCGAAGATGATGCCGAGGAACGCGAGGCTGCCACCGATCGCCAGGGAGAGCGGCTGCCAGCTGTGCGGGCTGAAGAAGCCCAGCTCGCCGGCGTCGTCGGCGATGTCGGCGTCCTCCCGGTCCTGGGCGCCGGTGTCGGCCCGCCGCGCGGTGAACGCGAGGTAGAAGCCGATCATGGTGCACAGGGCGAAGGCCAGGAAGAGCGCCGTGGTACCGGCCGCCTCATGGGACCACAGGCCGTAGACGATCGCCATCACCAGGATGAAGACGGCGAGTCCGATGAACATCTTGCCCTGGACCTTCACGACCGGCCCTCCACATCGTCGGCACCGGTGATCGGCGCGGTGGTGGCACCAGCGGCGGCCAGCGCGTCGATCGCCGCGATCTCCGGGTGGTGCAGGTCGAAGGCCGGGGATTCAGAGCGGATACGCGGCAGCGTGAGGAAGTTGTGCCGCGGCGGCGGGCAGGAGGTCGCCCACTCCAGCGAGCGGCCGTAGCCCCACGGGTCGTCGACCTCGACCTTCTTGCCGTACTTGGCCGTCTTCCACACGTTGTAGAGGAACGGCAGGATCGACAGGCCGAGCAGGAAGGAGCTGATCGTCGACACCGTGTTCAGCGTGGTGAAGCCGTCGGCCGCCAGGTAGTCGGCGTAGCGGCGGGGCATGCCCTCGACGCCGAGCCAGTGCTGGACCAGGAAGGTGCCGTGGAAGCCGATGAACAGCGTCCAGAAGGTGATCTTCCCGAGCCGCTCGTCGAGCATCTTGCCGGTCATCTTCGGCCACCAGAAGTGGAATCCCGCGAACATCGCGAACACCACGGTGCCGAACACCACGTAGTGGAAGTGGGCCACCACGAAGTAGGAGTCGGAGACGTGGAAGTCCAGCGGCGGCGCGGCGAGGATGACACCGGTCAGACCGCCGAAGGTGAAGGTGATCAGGAATCCGATCGCCCACAGCATCGGGGTCTCGAAACTCAGACTTCCCTTCCACATGGTGCCGATCCAGTTGAAGAACTTCACACCGGTCGGTACCGCGATCAGGAAGGTCATGAAGGAGAAGAACGGCAGCAGCACACCGCCGGTGACGTACATGTGGTGCGCCCACACCGTCACCGAAAGGCCGGCGATGGAGATGGTCGCGGCCACCAGGCCGACGTAGCCGAACATCGGCTTGCGCGAGAAGACCGGGATGACCTCGGAAATGATGCCGAAGAACGGCAGCGCGATGATGTACACCTCGGGATGGCCGAAGAACCAGAACAGGTGCTGCCATAGCAGCGCCCCTCCGTTGGCCGCGTCGAAGACGTGTGCCCCGAATTTCCGGTCGGCCTCCAGGCACAGCAGCGCGGCGGCCAGCACCGGGAAGGCGAGCAGCACCAGGACGGCGGTCAGCAGCACGTTCCAGCAGAAGATCGGCATCCGGAACATCGTCATGCCGGGTGCGCGCATGCAGATGATCGTGGTGATGAAGTTGACCGCGCCGAGGATCGTGCCGAAGCCGGACAGCGCCAGACCCATGATCCACATGTCGGCGCCGACGCTCGGCGAGTTCACCGCGCTGGACAGCGGGGAGTAGGCGAACCAGCCGAAGTCCGCCGCGCCCTGCGGGGTGAGGAAGCCGCCGACGGCGATCAGCGAGCCGAACAGGTAGAGCCAGTAGGCGAACATGTTCAGCCGCGGGAACGCCACGTCGGGCGCGCCGATCTGCAGCGGCATGATCCAGTTCGTGAAGCCCGCGAAGAGCGGGGTCGCGAACATCAGGAGCATCACGGTGCCGTGCATCGTGAACGCCTGGTTGAACTGCTCGTTCGACAGGAACTGGTTCCCGGGGCGGGCGAGCTCGGCGCGCATCAGCAGCGCCATGACGCCGCCGATGAGGAAGAAGGCGAACGAGGTGACCAGGTACAGCGTGCCGATGGTCTTGTGGTCCGTGGTGGTGAGCCACGACACCGCGACCGAGCCCGGCTTCCTGGTGCGTGCCGGGATCTCGTCCTCGTAGGAGTCGTCAGCCGGCGCCGGCTGAGGTTCGTTGAGAATGCTCATGTGGTCTTGGGCTCCGAGTTCTTCGCGTTGCCCGTGGTGGCAATGCCCGCCGGCAGGTAGCCGGTCTGACCCTTGGCCGCCAGGTCCTTGAGGTGCTGCTGGTACT
Source organism: Actinacidiphila yeochonensis CN732 (assembly GCF_000745345.1). Lineage (NCBI taxonomy): Bacteria > Bacillati > Actinomycetota > Actinomycetes > Kitasatosporales > Streptomycetaceae > Actinacidiphila > Actinacidiphila yeochonensis. Next base: position 371,546 of record NZ_JQNR01000003.1, read on the forward strand.
GCGCCGGCGTGACCACCTTGACGTTGAAGAGCATGCGCGAGTGGTCGACACCGCACAGCTCAGCGCACTTGCCCTTGAAGTCGCCCAGCTTGTTCGGGGTGACCTGGAAGTCGTTGGTGTGCCCCGGGATGACGTCCATCTTCATCAGGAACGGCACGATCCAGAAGGAGTGGATGACATCGCGGGAGGTGAGCACGAAGCGCACCGACTGACCCTCGGGCAGCCAGAGGGTCGGGCCGGGCAGGCCGGTGTCCGGGTCCTTGCTGGCGGCGGTGCCGACGTCGTAGACGCCCTCGTCGCCCGGCGTGAAGTCCAGCTTGTTGGTCGGGATCTCCGACAGTTCCTTCGGCACCGTGGCACCGGTGGCGGAGTCGCCGTCCACGTTCTCGACGTAGTTGAATCCCCAGCTCCACTGGAAGCCGACCACGTTGACCACGTGCTGCGGCTTCTTGGAGGTGTCGAGCAGCTTGGACTCGTCACGGGCGGTGAAGTAGAAGAGCACCGCGACGATGACGATCGGAACGACCGTGTACAGCGCCTCAAGGGGCATGTTGTACCGCGTCTGCGGAGGGACCTCGACCTTGGTCCGGCTGCGCCGGTGGAAGATCACGCTCCACAGGATCAGGCCCCAGACAAGGATGCCGGTCACGAGTGCGGCGGCCCACGAACCCTGCCAGAGGGAGAGGATGCGGGGTGCCTGTTCCGTGGCCGGGCTGGGCATGCCGAGGCGGGGGTAGTCCTTGTACGAGCAACCTGTGGCGGTTACCAGGACCAGGCCCGCGGCCAGCGCCCGCGGCAGCCATCGCCGCATCGGGCGCCGAGGCATGGGAGTGCCTCCCACGCCCTTCTGGCCGTGGGGGAGGTCGGAGCCGTTGGGACTCACGTAGCGCCTTCCCGAGAGTCTCGTCCGCGCCACCGGGTGTTCCGGCCGTGTATCTGTCTGGTCGGTCTGCCCCAGGCGCGGGCAAATAAGTGTGGATGTTTATGCGGCACAAACCCTACTGGACGCTATTCCGCGTCTCGCGGGGAGGGGGGCCAACGCGCCGGGGCTCACTCCGAAGGGGTGGAATCACGCGCTCCGGGGGCGTTCTGACACGCCGCCCGCACCCGGTACCGGGGTGGCGCGCACCGCCCGCGCGGGGCCGCCCGAGGCGCGGGGTACGGTGCCGACGTGGCCTATTTCGACGCGGCTTCGGCCGCTCCCCTGCACCCGGTGGCCCGTGAGGCGCTGGTCGCCGCGCTGGACGAGGGGTGGGCCGACCCGGCCCGCCTCTACCGCGAGGGGCGGCGCGCGCGGATGCTGCTGGACGCCGCCCGGGAGGCCGCCGCGGACGCGGTGGGCTGCCGGCCGGACGAGTTGACTTTCACTCCTTCGGGGACCCGCGCCCTCCATTCGGCGGTGGCCGGGGCGGCGGCGGGGCGGCGCCGGGCCGGCCACCGGCTGGTGCTGTCGGCGGTGGAGCACTCGGCGGTGCTGCACGCCGCCGAGGCGGTGCCGCAGGGGCGGGTGGAGTTGGTGGGCGTCGACCGGGAGGGGCGGGTGGACGCCGCGGAGTTCGCCGCCGCGCTGACCCCGGACACCGCCCTGGCCGCGCTCCAGTCGGCCAACCACGAGGTGGGGACGGTGCAGCCGGTCGCCGAGGTGGCCGCAGCGTGCCGAGCCGCGGGGGTGCCGCTGCTGGTGGACGCGGCGCAGTCGCTGGCCTGGGGGCCGGTGGAGGGGCCGTGGTCGCTGCTGGCGGCGAGCGCGCACAAGTGGGGCGGTCCGCCGGGGGTGGGGCTGCTGGCGGTGCGCAAGGGCACCCGGTACGCGGCGCAGGAGCCGCCGGACGAACGGGAGTCGGGCCGGGCCCCGGGGTTCCCGAACCTGCCGGCGGTGGTGGCCGCGGCCGTGTCGCTGCGCGCGGTACGGGAGCGGGCCGAGGCGGAGGGGCGGCGGCTCGCGGCGCTGGTCGACCGCATCCGGGCCCGGGTGCCGGAGCTGGTGCCGGACGCGGAGGTGGTCGGGCACGGCCGGCTGCGGCTGCCGCACCTGGTGACGTTCTCCTGCCTGTACGTGGACGGCGAGGCGCTGCTGACCGGGCTGGACCAGGCGGGGTTCTCCGTGTCGTCCGGCTCCTCCTGCACCTCCGACACGCTGACGCCCAGTCATGTGCTGCGGGCGATGGGCGTGCTCTCCGAGGGCAACGTCCGGGTGTCGCTGCCGCCGGGCACCCCGGAGGCCGAGGTGGAGCGGTTCCTGGACGTGCTGCCGGGGGTGGTGGCGCGGGTGCGGGCGCAGCTGGGGCGCCGTCCTCGGAGCCGCGGCCGCCCGCGGCGGCCGGCTCGGGCGCGGCGGCGCCCGCGGACGGGCCGGAGGGGCGGCAGGGGCCTGAGGAAGCCGCGGGGCTGGTGGTGGACGCGCTCGGGAAGCGCTGCCCGATCCCGGTCATCGAGCTGGCCAAGGTGATCGGCGAGGTGCCGGTGGGCGGGCTGGTCACGGTGCTGTCCGACGACGCGGCGGCCCGGCTGGACGTCCCGGCGTGGTGCGGGATGTGCGAGCAGGAGTACGTGGGCGAGCGGCCGGCCTCCCGCGGCAGCGCGTACGTGGTGCGGCGCCTGCGGTGAGCCCGCGGCGCTCGGGGGGCCGTGGCGACGGGTCGGGGCGGCGCTCGGCCGTCCGCCCTTCGCCGGCCGCCCGCTGACGGGGACCGGCCCCTCGGGGCCGGGTCCGCCGGCGGCGCCGTCGTGCTCCCCGGGGCCCTGCCCGGGAGGGCGGGGGCGTCCCGGGGCGGCCGTCGTGTGGGTCAGGCGGGCAGGTGGTCGCGGACCTCGGTCGCGGCCTCGTCGCCGTACGCCTTGGTGAAGCGCTCGATGAAGTGGCCGCGGCGCAGCTCGTACTCCTGGGTGCCGAGGGTCTCGATGACGAGGGTGGCGAGCATGCAGCCGACCTGCGCGGCGCGCTCCAGGCTGACGCCCCAGGCCAGGCCGGAGAGGAAGCCGGCGCGGAAGGCGTCGCCGACGCCGGTCGGGTCGGCCTTGGTCTCCTCCTCCGCGCAGCCGACGACGATGGACGGCTCGCCCTTGCGGTCGATGCGCACGCCGTTGGCGCCCAGCGTGGTGACGCGGGCGCCGACCCGGTCGAGGATCTCGTCGGCCGTCCAGGCGGTCTTCGCCTCGATCAGGCCGGCCTCGTACTCGTTGTTGAAGAGGTACGCGGCCCCGTCGACCAGGGTGCGGATGTCCTCGCCCTCCATCCGGGCGATCTGCTGGGAGAAGTCGGCGGCGAACGGGATGCCCCGGGTGCGGCACTCCTCGGTGTGCCGCACCATCGCCTCGGGGTCGTCGGCGCCGATGGAGACGAGGTCCAGGCCGCCCACCCGCTCGGCGACGTGCTGGAGCTCGATCAGCCGCGCCTCGCTCATCGCACCGGTGTAGAAGGAGCCGATCTGGTTGTGGTCGGCGTCGGTGGTGCAGATGAACCGGGCGGTGTGCAGCACCTCGGAGATCCGCACCGAGGCGGTGTCCACGCCGTGCCGCTCCAGCCACGCCCGGTACTCGCCGAAGTCGTCGCCGGCCGCGCCCACCAGGATCGGGCGGGTACCGAGCTGGCCCATGCCGAAGCAGATGTTCGCGGCCACCCCGCCGCGCCGGACGTCGAGGCTGTCGACGAGGAACGACAGCGAGACCGTGTGCAGCTGGTCCGCGACGAACTGGTCGGCGAACCGGCCCGGGAAGGACATCAGGTGGTCGGTCGCGATGGACCCGGTGACGGCGATGCGCACGGCGGTGGCTCCTGGGAGATGTGGGTGTCCGGGGGGCGTGGCGGGGGTTCCGCTGTGGTGTAAGGCGCCGTTCACGCTACCCGACGTGGACGGCGGGTGCGTCGCTCCCCGTATCCGGGGCGGTCCTTCGTAGCCTGCTCCCGACGGCCTTGCGCGCGGGGGGAGGCGGGAACCGGACCCGGGGCCGCCGCGTCAGACCGGCGACCCGAGATCGTGGAGCCGAAGGAGCACGTGGTGACGACGGAGCACGAAGGGCAGCAGGGAGCGGGCCCGGAGCCGGCGGCGGGTGGCGGTGCGAAGCGCGGCTGGGCCCGGCCGCACCGGCGACGGACGGCGGTCGTGGCCGTCGCCGCGGCCGTCCTGGCGGTCGGCGCCGGCGGGGCCTGGTGGGCCGCCGCCGCGGGCGGCGGCGGGGACGGCGGCGCGGCGGCGACGCGGGACGCACCCGCGCCGCTGCGCCTGGACGGTTCGGGCGGGCGGGCGGGCGCGGACGGCGCTCGCTACCGGGTGACCGGCACGCTGCCGGCGGGGCCGGCACGGGCGGCGGTCTACCGGACGGGCGGCGACGTCACCGCCTCCGACGTGAGCCGGCTGGCGGGGCTGCTGAAGGTGGCCGGGCCGGTGGTCTCCGACCACGACTCCTGGCGGGTGGGCGGCTCCCAGGGCGGCCCCTCCCTGCTGGTGGCCAAGGCCGCGCCGGGCACCTGGACGTACAGCAGCACCGGTGCGGCCGCCACGCCGGTCCGGCCGGGCGCCGCGGGGGGCACGAACGCGTCCCCCGGCACCCCGGTGTCCGTGGCGGCGGCCGAGGCCGCGGCGGCACCCCTCCTGAAGGGGCTCGGCCTGTCCGACGCCCGGATCGACGCCTCCGGGGCGGTGGGCGGGGTCCGCACGGTGACGGCCGACCCGCGGATCGGCGGGCTGCCGACCTACGACTGGACGACGTCGGTCGAGGTGGGCTCCGACGGCCGCCCGGCCCTGGGCTTCGGGCGGCTGTCGCCACTGGTGAAGGGGGACGAGTACCCGGTGGTGAGCGCCGCGAAGGCGGTGGCCGGGCTGCGCTCCGAGCCGGTGGCGCACCCGATGTACTGCATGGCCGTCCCGGCGTCCGGCACCGGCTCGGGCTCCGGCAGCGGCGATTCGTGCGGGGCGGCGTCCGGCGGCAGCGGGCAGCCGGTGGAGGTGCGCGGCGCGTCCTTCGGGCTGGCCGCGCGGGACGTGGCGGGCCGGCCGGCGCTGGTGCCGTCCTGGCTCTTCCGGGTCGCCCCGGCGGGCTCCGCGACCACGTCGGTGGAGCCGGTGACGGCCGTCGACCCGGCGTACGTCGCGGGGGCGCGAGCGGGACGCCGAGCCCGTCGAGCCCGCCGGCCACGGTGGACCCGGGCGGCCCGGTCGCGCCGGCCTCTCCGCCGGCCTCCGCCGACCCGGGCGGCCCCGAGCGGACGGCCGTTCCGGGCCAGCCGCCGAACGGCACGGGCACCCGCCAGGTGGAGATCTCCTCGTACACCTCGGACGGCCGCACGCTGACCCTCGACTACGAGGGCGGGCTCTGCGACACCTACCAGGCCTCGGCGGCGGCGGACAGCGGGCAGGTGCGGGTGTCGGTGGTGGCGACCCCGAAGCCGAAGGGCACGATGTGCCCGATGCTGGTGCGCCCGCTCACCCAGAAGGTGGAACTGGCGCAGCCGTTGGGTTCGCGGCCGGTCGTGGACACCAGCAACGGCCGGCGGGTGCCGAGGCACTGAGCGCGTCCCCCGGGGACCTGTCTCCCCCGGGGCGGCCCGCCGCTCGGCCTGCGCGGCCGGGCATGCCGAAGCGGCGGCACCCTTCGCGGGTGCCGCCGCTTCGCCACGTCAGCGCCGAGACCGGCCGGGCGGCCGGCGGACGGTCAGTGGAAGGAGTCGCCGCAGGCGCAGGAGCCCGTGGCGTTCGGGTTGTCGATCGTGAAGCCCTGCTTCTCGATGGTGTCGACGAAGTCGACCGAGGCGCCGCCCAGGTAGGGGGCGCTCATCCGGTCGGTGACGACCTTGACGCCGCCGAAGTCCTTGACGACGTCACCGTCGAGGGACCGCTCGTCGAAGAACAGCTGGTAGCGCAGGCCCGAGCAGCCGCCGGGCTGGACGGCGACCCGCAGAGCCAGGTCCTCGCGGCCCTCCTGCTCCAGCAGGCTCTTCACCTTGGCGGCGGCAGCGTCGGACAGGATGATGCCGTCCGTCGTGGTGGTCTCGTCCTGAACCGTCATGTGCTTCACTCCCGGGTTGTACGGACTGCTGGCTACCGATGCCTAACCGGTGCCCCCTCGGATTCATTCCTGTCCGTGGTGACGTTTCCCCTCCCATGTTCGCACACCGGCGCCCCGCTCAGGAGGTGTCCGCAACCACTCGGGAGCGTCCGGGGAGCCTTTCGGGAGCCTTTCCGGATACCGGCCGGGGACGTGTCGGGACGTCCTCCCGTGCCCGGTTCCCGTGCCTCCGACCAGGCGATCGTCCGCCGCCCGCCCCTCGCCCGCCGTTTCCGCGGCCGCACCGGCGCCGTCAGCCCAGCGGTATGCGTCACATTGACGACACCAGCATCGTCAATCTGACACGAACGGGCTATGATAGATAGCGTCAAGTAGACGAAAAGGCTCCGCGCGGCAAGAACGCGCCGCAAAGAAAGGGCTGCCGGCCCGTGACCACCACACCCCACCTGACCGATCCCGCGGACGTCACAGGTGCGGCAGGCGCGGCAGACGCCGCGGCCGCCGCCGACCCGCTGGACGTCCAGCCCTCCCCGCTCGCGCTGCTGCTGCTCGGCCGCGAGTCCGACCCGACCAGCGAGCGCGGCGTGGACTGCCCCGGAGAGCTGCCCGCGCCCTCCGACCCCGACCTGGTGGAGCGGGCCCGGGCCGCCAAGGCCCGCCTGGGCGAGCGGGTGTTCGTCCTCGGCCACCACTACCAGCGCGACGAGGTCATCGAGTTCGCCGACGTCACCGGCGACTCGTTCAAGCTGGCCCGCGACGCCGCCGCCCGGCCCGAGGCCGAGTTCATCGTCTTCTGCGGCGTGCACTTCATGGCGGAGTCCGCCGACATCCTCACCTCCGACCGGCAGCAGGTCGTGCTGCCCGACCTCGCGGCCGGCTGCTCGATGGCCGACATGGCCACCGCCGAGCAGGTCGCCGAGTGCTGGGACGTGCTCGCCGAGGCGGGCGTCGCGGACGCCACGGTGCCGGTGGCGTACATGAACTCCTCCGCCGACATCAAGGCGTTCACCGGGCGCCACGGCGGCACGATCTGCACCTCCTCCAACGCCCGCCGGGCCCTGGAGTGGGCCTTCGACAAGGGCGAGAAGGTGCTCTTCCTGCCCGACCAGCACCTCGGCCGCAACACCGCGGTGCTGGACATGGGCATGACGCTGGAGGACTGCGTCGTCTACAACCCGCACAAGCCGAACGGCGGCCTGACCGCCGAGGAGCTGCGCGCGGCGAAGATGATCCTGTGGCGCGGCCACTGCTCGGTGCACGGCCGCTTCACCCGCGAGTCCGTGGACGAGGTACGCGCCCGCATCCCCGGGGTGACCGTGGTGGCGCACCCCGAGTGCCGGCACGAGGTCATCAGGGCCGCCGACCGCGTCGGCTCCACCGAGCAGATCATCGCCATGCTGGACGAGGCCCCGGCCGGCTCGTCCTGGGCGGTCGGCACCGAGCTGAACCTGGTGCGCCGGCTGGCGAAGGCCCACCCCGACAAGCAGATCGTCTTCCTGGACCGCACGGTCTGCTTCTGCTCCACGATGAACCGGATCGACCTGCCGCACCTGGTGTGGGCCCTGGAGTCGCTGGCCGACGGCCGGGTGGTCAACCGCATCCAGGTCGACGCCGAGACCGAGCACTTCGCCAAGGTCGCGCTGGAGCAGATGCTGGCGCTGCCGTAGCGGAACCGGCCGGTGCCGGGCCGCGGGGAAACGGTTCGGCACCGGGTACGGCACCGGTGCGGCGCTGTACGGCACCGGGCCGGGGCCGACACCGGGCCGCACCCGGCAACACGCCGCGCCGCACCCGACAAGCGTCACCCGTAAGGGAGTTGGCCGGGGCATCATTGAGGGGTGCTTTTCCGGCCGGTACGCGACGACGAGCGGGACGCCGACGTGGTGCGGGAGATCGCCGCGGCGGCCTTCGAGGGGCGGCCCTCCCTGGCCGCACCGCCCGGACCCGGCCCCACGCCCGGACGGCCCGCTCCGGACACAGCGGACGGCCCGGGGACGACCGAGGGCCCGGGATCGGCGGACAGCCCCGAGCGGGCCGCCCGGCGGCGCGGACGGGTGCGGCACCTGGCCCGGACCGACCCGGGCGGCTGCTGGATCGCCGAGGACGAGACGGCCGGGCCGGTGGGCGCGGTGCTCTCCTCCCGGCGCGAGGGCACCTGGGCGCTGTCCCTGCTGGCGGTCGCGCCCGACGCGCAGGGCAAGGAGGTCGGCAAGGCGCTACTGGCCCGCTCGCTCCAGTACGGGCGGGCCTGCCTGCGCGGCGTCGCCTGCGCTCCGGGCCACCCGGTGGCGGTGCGCACGCTGCGGCGGGCCGGCCTGACCGTGCACCCCGCGATGCGGCTGAGCGGCGCCGTGGACGTGGCCCGGCTCGGCCCGCTGGACGGCGCGGTGCACGAGGGGACGGAGCGGCACCGGGACCTGATGGACTCCGTCGACCGCCGCACCCGGGGCGGCGCCCACGGCCCGGACCACGACGAACTCCTGCGCCACCACACGCTGCTGGTCGCCGACGACCTCGCCGGCAGCGGGTACTGCTACACCCGCGGCGGCCGGGTGGAGGCGCTGGCGGCGACCTCCCGCCGGCTGGCCACCCGGCTGCTGACCGCCGCCCTCGCGGCCACCCCGGCGGGCGAGCCGGTGCGGATCGGCCATGTGCTGGCCGAGGCGCAGTGGGCGGTCGACGTGGCCGTCACGGCGGGCCTGTCGGTCACCAGCGACGGCTTCGTCTGCCTCCGCGGCCTGCGCCCGCCCGAACTGGCGATCTTCAGCCGCGCGTTGCCGTGAGCCCGCCCGAACCCGCCTCGGCTGCCGCCTGCCTCGGCCTGCCCCCGGGGCGCCCGGCGCCCGGCGGGGACGGCTTCGGGGACGGCGGGACTGACGGTGCGTCAATCGCCCGACGCCGGACGAGGGCGCCGAGTCGGAAGCCTGGAACCGATCCCGCCGAGCGGAAAGCACCGGCGGGATCGGGGGAAGGGATCAGGGGAGGGCGGGCCCGGCTCAGTCCTCCTGCGGCCGCCCGTCGGCCGCCTCGGGCTCGGCCGCCTCGGGCTCGCGCTCGGGCTCGGCCGCCTCGGGCTCGGCCGTCTCGGGCTCGTCGGAGGCGGCCACGTCGAGGCCGGCCGAGAGGGCCGCCGCGGCCTGGAGGAGCGGCAGGGCCAGCAGCGCGCCCGCGCCGCCGCCCACCCGCACCCCGCGCTCGACCAGCGGGTCGAGGGAGATCCGGTCCAGCGCCTTGGCCTGGCCGGGCTCCTCGGTGGAGGTGCCCGCCACCCACCAGTCGGGCGCCCGGAAGGCGACCCGCTGGGCCACCAGCGCGCAGGCGGCGCTAACCACGCCGTCCAGCACCACGGGCAGCTTGCGGACGGCCGCCTGGAGCAGGAACCCGGTGGTGGCGGTGAGGTCCGCGCCGCCCACCGCGGCCAGCAGCGCGAGCTGGTCGCCGAGCACCGGGCGGGCCCGGCGCAGGCCGTCGCGGATCGCCGCGCACTTGCGCATCCACGCGAGGTCGTCGATGCCGGAGCCGCGCCCGGTCACCACGGAGGCGTCGGTCCCGCACAGCGCGGCGATGAGCACGCCGGCGGCGGTGGTGCCGCCCACGCTCAGGTCACCCAGGAGGACGAGGTCGGTGCCGGAGTCGGCCTCCTCGTCGGCGAGGGCCATGCCGGTGCGGAACGCCTGCTCGGCCTCGTCGCGGGTGAGCGCGTCCTCGACGTCGAGCCGGCCCGAGCCGCGCCGCACCCGGTGGCCGGCGACCTCGGCGGGCAGCTCGGCCGGGTCGCAGTCGACCGCCACGTCGACCACCCGGAGCCCGGCGCCGTACTGGCGGGCCAGAATCGCGGCCGGCGAGGCGCCCTCCACCGCGGCCCGCACCAACTCGGCGGTGGAGCCGGCCGGCTGGGCCGAGACCTCCAGCTCGGCGACGCCGTGGTCCCCGGCGAAGACCACCACCCGGGGGCGCTCGATCGGCTTCACGACCGCGGTGCCGCGCACCGCCGCCAGCCAGTCGGCCAGTTCGGCCACCCGGCCCAGGCCGCCCTGCGGCCGGACCAGACCGGCCCAGCGCTCCTGGGAGTCCCTCCGGACCCCCGCGTCCGGCCGCTCCACCAGGCTTGCGAACTCATCCATGTCGATCCCAGTCACCCGCCGAACGTTACCGCCCGCGGGCGGCGGCGCGGCGCCCCTCCCCCGGCTCGCGACTCAGCGGCCCCACCAGAACCACTGGCCACACTGACCACACGGCCTTACCCGCCCTCCGCCCCGGCCCCGCGCCCCCGGCCGGCTCCACCGGCTCCACCGGGTCCACCGGGTTCACCGCAGGGGCAGCGGGATACCGGCGACCACCAGCAGCACGTGTTCGGACCGGGCGGCCACCGCCGCGTTGAGACGGCCGAGTTCGTCGCGGAAGCGGCGTCCGGCGGAGGTGGCGGGCACCACGCCGGAGCCGACCTCGTTGGAGACCGCGACGACCGTGCGGCGGGTGGCGCGCCAGGCCGCGCACAGCGCGTCGACCTCGGCCCGGACCTTCGCGGCGGCGCCGTCCCGCCAGGCGGCGTCCTCCCAGGCGCCGGCGGCGTCCATCACCGCGGTGAGCCACAACGACAGGCAGTCCACCAGCATCGGGGGGCCGTCGGCGTCGGCGAGCAGGGGGACCAGGTCGCAGGTCTCGGCGGTCTGCCAGGACCCCGGACGGCGCTCGCGGTGCGCGCTCACCCGTTCGGCCCAGTCGGAGTCGCCCTCGCGGGTACCGCCGGTGGCCACGTACAGGACGTCGGGAAACGCCTCCAGGCGCCGTTCGGCCTCGGCCGACTTGCCCGAACGGGCGCCGCCGAGCACCAGGGTGCGGCGCGGCACGTCGGGGACCTGGTGGTAGTCGCCGGCCACCAGCACGGTGCCGTCGGGCACCGCGCGGGCGCCGACCGCCGCCAGCCGCCGCGCCAGTTCGGGGCCGGGCGGCGCGTCGTGTCCGAGGTGCACGGCGACGACGTCGGTGGTGGCCGCGACCTCCCCGGCCGCCCGCAGCCGGGCCAGCGCGTCGGGCCGGCCCAGCACGTCCAGGAGCACCACGTCATAGGGCCCCCGCGCCGGGCCGCCGCGGTCGGCCGCCAGCCCGGCCGGGGCGCAACCGGGCGGCAGGTACAGGGCGCGGGAGCCGTCGGGCCCCTCGACGGCGTACCCGGTGCCCGGCGCGTCGGTGGGCACGGCCCGTACCCGGTGCCCGGTGGTCAGGGGAAGCCGCTGGCCGTCGGGCACCCGCGCGGGGGCGGGCAGGCCGGGCGGGACCTCCAGCGGCGGACCGTCGTGCGGATGCGACAGCAGGACCAGGCGCAGCGCCCCCAGACTCCGCCCTGCCCGGGCCGCGGCCAGGGCGAGGGCGGGCGCGAGGTCGAGCAGCACCACGCCGTCGACCAGCACCGACGTCGCGGCACGGGCGGCGGCGCCGTCGGCCAGGGCGCAGACCGCGCAGGGGCAGCCGGGCACGGGCAGGCCCTCGGGGGCGCCGGTGCCGAGCAGAGTGAGTTCCACGCCACGATCTTCGCGCGTCCGCCGCGCGCGAGCGCGCCGGGCCGCCCGGGCGGCACCGGACGGGGTCCGAGCGGGGGCCGAGCGGGAGTCCGAGCGGCAGTCGAGAAGAGGGGTTCCGGCGGCCTTCCGCGCGGGGTCCCGGCGGTGTTCCGCACCGGGCGCGGGCGGGACCGGACGGGGTCCCGGCGGGGTCCGGTCCTCCGAGCGCCCCGCCGTCGCCCCGGCCGTCGCCCCCGCCGACGCGCTCGTGACGCCCTCTCGACGGCCGCCGGGACGCGCTGGCAAGATCGCTCGGGATCACCGGTGCCCGGCGAGTGCGGCGGCTACGCTGCCCGGGCGGCGGTTTTTGGGCGCCCATCCCCGGACCCGAGGAGCGAGCATGGCGTGGACGTGGCGGTTCGAGAAGTCCGACGGCACCGAGGTGCCGCCCGCGGTGCAGCCCGAGGAGTTCGCCACCCAGGGCGACGCCGAGTCGTGGGTCGGCGAGGTGTGGAAGGACCTGCTGGCCGGCGGCGCCGACCAGGTCGTGCTCTTCGAGGACGACACGAGGATCTACGGCCCGATGAGCCTCCACGAGGAGACCGCCGCCGCGCCCGAGCAGGCATAGGCGCTTCCAGCGGTCCGACCGCCCGGCGCGATCCGCACCAAGCGGTCGGGCGGTCGGGCGGTCGGTTCGGGCGGTCGCCGCTGTCGGCGCCGTCACCCGCGGTCACAGGGAGCCCAGCGTGACCTCCGCCGTCTTCGTCGACGTACCGCGCGTGTAGGTCACCTTCGTCTTGTCCCCCGGGCGGAGGGCGGCCAGCGCCTCGGAGAGCGACTGGACGGTGGTGATCTGCGTGTTGCCGACGCGGGTGATGACGTCGCCCGCCTTGAGGCCCGCCTTCGCCGCCGCCCCGTTCTTCTCCTCGGTGACGATCGCGACGCCCGCCGGCTGGAAGTTCTCGCCGACGACCCCGCGCACGGTCACCCCGAGGGCCGCACGGCCGGAGTCGGTGACCTTGCCGTGCTCGATGATCTGGTCGGCGATGCGCTTGACCGTCGAGGACGGGATGGCGAAGCCGATACCGGGCGCCGCGCCGCTGCCGAGCTGCGGGTCGGTGGCGGCGAGGGTGGGGATGCCGATCACCTGGTTGTCGAGCGAGACCAGCGCGCCCCCGCTGTTGCCCGGGTTGATCGCGGCCGAGGTCTGCACCATGTCCGGGATGGTCGCGCCGGTGCCGCCGCCGGACTCGCCCTCGCTGACCGTCCGCCCGGTCGCCGAGACGATGCCCTCGGTCACGCTGCTGGACAGCCCCAGCGGGTTGCCCATGGCCAGCACCAGCTCGCCGACCCCGACCTTCGAGGTGTCGGCGAAGGAGGCCGGCTTGAGGCTCTTGGGCGGCGAGGACAGCCGCACCACGGCGAGGTCGTTGGCCGGGAAGGACGACACGAGGGTGGCCGCCAGCGGCTTCCCGCCGGTGGCCAGCGAGACCTGGAAGTTCTTGGCGTCACCGACCACGTGGGCGTTGGTGACGATGTCGCCCTTGCTGTCGTAGACGACGCCGGAGCCGAGGTCCTGGCTGGTGGTGATCTGCACGACCGACGGCAGGACGGCCTTGACGGTCTGCTGGTAGGCGCTCTGGAGCCCCTGGGCGGAGGTGTCGGCCTGGGCCGCCGCGGCCTCCGCGGGGCCGCTCGCCGAGGCCGCGTCGGAGACCGGGGACGCGCCGGTGGTCGGGGTGCATCCGGAGACGAGCAGCAGCGCGGCGCCGCTGAGGCCGGCGGCGCCGGCGAGCGCGGTTCGGGTGGAGCGGGAGCGGGCGGAGTGCGATCGGCTCATGTCCGAATTGTCCCGTCGGGTCGAGGCTCGGGCCCGGCCCGCACCGCCATTCGGGTCACCCCCGAGGCGCCCCTCCCCTGACCGACGCGGCCTGGCACCGGTCCCGCTACGACCCGCACACCGGCCCGTACACCGGCTTATGCACCGGCCCGTACACCGCCCGCACACCGGCCCCGAACCCGCCGCGGACGCGCCGCCGAAGCCGTGCCGTCAGCCCCTGCCCCGTGCCCCCGTCCCAGGCCGTAGGGGCCTCAGCTCCGCACTCCGCACAGGTGCAGCAGCGCCGCCACACCCCGGTACGGGTCGGTGCGCCCCGCCCGGTCCTCCGCCTCCAGCAGCAGCGCCAGCTCGCGCGGGTCGCGGGGCACCTGGTCCTGGTCGGAGGCCATGTCGGTGAACACGCGGACGCCGTACCAGTCACGCGGCGGCACCCCGATGCCGCGCATGGTGGCGGCCAGCCGGTCCAGGCGGTCGGCGCGCGTGGCCTGGCCCAGCCGGTTGGTGTCGGCGTCGGCCCCGAACGCGGCGAGCGCCCCGGACCAGTCGCCGAACAGGCCCGGCCGCATGGCCAGCGAGCCCCCGTTGCGGACCAGCACCGACAGCAGGCCGCCCGGCGCCAGCACCCGGGCCAGCGCGGCCAGCAGCGGCTCGGGGTCGGGCAGGTACATCAGCACGCCGTGGCAGAGCACCACGTCGAACCAGGCCGGGCCGAAGTGCCGGCCGGTGTCCCGGCCGTCCCCGCCCAGCACCACGAACCGCTCCCGCACGTCCGCCGGCTCGGCCGCCACCGCCTGCCGCAGCGCGGCCAGCATCGTCGGGTTCGACTCCAGCCCCGTCACCAGGTGGCCTAGGCGGGCCAGCCGCAACGCCTGGGTACCCTGGGCGGGGCCTATGTCCAGCACCCGCAGCCGCCGCACGGCGTAGCCGCCGGAGGGGTCCGGGAAGCACGCGGCGATCTGCTCGTCGAGCTGGCGGGCCACCAGCTCCTGCCGGACGGTGTTCCGCAGTCCGCCCAGCTGGCCCAGCCGGCCCTCCGCACCGCTCGCGAACCCGCCCGCTCCGGGAGCACCAGGGACGTCGGGAACGCCGGGCACGCCCGGAACACCCAACGGGTGGCCGGGATGGCCCTGCTGGCCGGGGTGTCCAGGGTGGCCCTGCTGAGCCGGGTAGCCCTGCTGGCCCGGGTAGGCGGAGTGGTCCGGGTAGTCGGAGGCCGGGGCGGGGTATCCCCCGCTCAGAGCTTGGTCCCGCGGGTGACCTGCGGCTTCGGCAGCCTCAGCCGCCGCATCTGCAGGCTGCGGGTGATCGCGTACATCGTCGTACGGGGGGTGGTGTCCTTCGGGAAGCGGCGGCGCAGCTCGCCGCGCATCCGCACCACCATGATCACGGTGTCCACGACGATGCCGACGATGACCACCAGCCACAGCAGGAGCATCAGGTCCTGCATGCCGCCGACCGCGCTCAGGATGAGGATGACCACCGCCAGCGGCAGGAAGAACTCGGCGAAGCGGGTCCGGGAGTCGACGTAGTCGCGGATGAACTTGCGGACCTGGCCCTTGTCGCGGGCCGGCAGGTACCTCTCGTCACCGCCGGCCAGCGCCTCGCGCTGTTTGGCCATGTCGGCCCGGCGGGCCTCCCGGGTCTTGCGCGCGGCGGTCTTGCGGTCCATGGGCCCGGTGGCCGCGGCCTTGCGCCGGGCGCTCTGCGCCTCACTGCGCTTGGGCGTCGGGCGGCCCTTGGGCGCCTGGGCATCGCGGGGCTGCTCGTCGACCATCACGGTACCCGGGGTGGTGGACTGCTCATCTTCTGAGGAACGGCGTCGGAACACACGACCAAGGTTACGTGCTCGCGGCCCGACACCCCAGTCCCCGGCCTCATCCCCGGGGATGAGGCCCGACACCCTGGGAACGTCCCTCATCCCTGGGCCCGAGGCCGGGGTCGCTTGATCGTCCCTGCGGATGAGTGCATCCGCACCAGGGCAGTGCGGTAATGGAACCAGGGCCCGTAGGCTTGAGTCTGTAGCAGTGCCGGAGCAGTTGCCGAGAAGGGGGCGCGCGAAGCCCATGAGCGGTGTCATGAAGCGGATGGGGATGATCTTCCGCGCGAAGGCGAACAAGGCCCTGGACCGGGCCGAGGACCCGCGCGAGACCCTCGACTACTCGTACCAGAAGCAGCTGGAGCTGCTGCAGAAGGTGCGCCGCGGAGTGGCCGACGTCGCCACTTCGCGCAAGCGGCTGGAGCTCCAGCTGAACGAGCTCCAGAAGAAGTCGACCACGTACGAGGAGCAGGGCCGCAAGGCGCTCGCCCTGGGCCGCGAGGACCTGGCCCGCGAAGCGCTCTCCCGCCGCGCCGCGCTCCAGCAGCAGGTGACCGACCTCCAGGCCCAGCACACCCAGCTCCAGGGCGAGGAGGAGAAGCTCACCCTCGCCTCCCAGCGGCTCCAGGCCAAGGTGGACGCCTTCCGCACGAAGAAGGAGACCATCAAGGCCACCTACACCGCCGCCCAGGCGCAGACCCAGATCGGCGAGGCGTTCTCCGGCATCTCCGAGGAGATGGGCGACGTCGGCATGGCCATCCAGCGGGCCGAGGACAAGACCGAGCAGCTGCGGGCCCGGGCCGGCGCCCTGGACGAGCTGATGGCCTCCGGCGCGCTCGACGACCCCAGCGGCCTGGCCAAGGACGACCTCCAGGCGGAGCTGGACCGGCTCTCCGGCGGCAGCGACGTCGAGCTGGAGCTCCAGCGCATGAAGGCGGAGCTGGCCGGCGGCAGCGGGCAGCAGGCGATCGAGGGCGGCCAGAGCGGACAGGCCGCCCAGGGCCAGCAGCAGGAAGCCCCGCGCTTCGACAAGCAGTGACGGCACGGCACCACAAGCAGTGAGGGCGCGGCCCGGCCGCGCCCGGCACGTCTGAGGCAGTCCCGTGCGGGTCTGCCCGGCTCCGAGCAGGTTCGGTGGACGGAGGAGGCCGTCGTGATCGTGCGGATCATGGGGGAGGGCCAGGTGCGGGTGGACGACAGCCGCCTCACCGAGCTCAACGCGTTGGACGACGAACTGCTGGCCGCGGTGCGGTCGGGTGACGAGGCCGCCTTCCAGCGGACGCTCTCCGCTCTGCTGGACGGCGTGCGCGCGGCCGGCGAGCCGCTGCCGGACGCCTCGCTGGAGCCCTCCGGGCTGATCCTCCCGGCGGGCGACGCCACCCTTGAGGAGGTCCGGGCCCTCCTCGACGACGACGGCCTGATCCCGGGCTGACAACCCCCCACCCCTCCCGCGCCGCCGGCGGCCCCACCCCGCCCGGCGGCGTCGCGCTGCCCTGCGGCGCGGCACGGCAACGACGGAGCACCGCCCTTACAAGGCGGATGTCGGCGGTTCGAAACCGTCCACGCCCACAGAAGAAGCCCAGTTCAGAGGCCCCTCCGCCGTTCCGGCGGAGGGGCCTCCGGCGTAGCAGTACACACGTCGATGTCCGTCCGGGAGGAGTCCGCGTCCAGTGGCCCCCCTCGAACGGGCAGGCCGCCTCCACGGAGTGGTGCGCCGTCGATAGGGGGACGCTCGCCAGGGACTGAGCTGAGAAGGCCGGGGCCTCATCGTTCGCGGTGAGGCCCCGGCCTTGGTGGTGCCTGACGGGTCCCTTCTGGGTGCCGGGAGTGCCTACCACCGCTTCGAAGAAGAAGGCCAGGGGACGGATGAGACGGTCCTGCCAATGTCGCCCCGCTCCTCGGCGATGACCTGTTGGCCAGTTCAGCTGTGCCGCCGCAGGAACCGCCAGATGCGTTGGTCTCCTTTACCCGCCTTCCGAACTGCTTCCAGGTGAACATCAGCCAACTGCTCTGCCTCGTAATAGCCGGTCTCGCGGAAGATGGCGCAGGCCTGTTCGTGGGCGCAGCCTCCGCCTACCTCTTCGGCTTCCTGCTCAACCTGTCTTTCTGGCCCTTCTCCATCGACCCCGGCAGCTCCATCGCCTACCTGCCCGGCCTGCCCTTCACCGAGCAGTGGCACCGCTACCTCGCTTTCGACGTCGCCACCTCCCTCGGCTGGGACACCGGCCGCGGTCACCAACTTCATCGCCATCCTCATCGCCGGCCCCGCAGCCCTCACCACCTTCCGCGGCGCCGCCCGCCGCGCCAACTTCACGGCGGCCGTCCGCTTCACCAGTCCCGCAACCCCATCCCCTCTCGGGCGCCGGACATCGCCGGCCCTGAAGCTGCGGGGCAGAGACAACAGCGCGAGGAAATGAATCGCCGATCGGCCATTTTCGGTCCAGATCGAGCATCTAGCCTGGCGCAGGGTGGATCGTTGAGAACATGCGAGGACTTGGCTGTGCCTGATTCTGTGGGTGCGTGCGAGTCGCTTGCTGTCGCGGCCGACTGGGCCGCGGTGGCGGGCGGGGGCGGGCAGGTCCGGCGGTGAGTGCCGCAGGGGGCGGGTCCGTCCTGTGCGACCGCGCCGCTGCCGGTTTCCCGGGGCCTTCCGGTCCCCGCCGTCGTGGTGCGGACCGGAAGGAGAGACAGTGACGTCTTCCCGTTCTCGCAGGTCCTGGCCGTTACGCCTGATACGCCAATCCCGGCACCGTTCCCTCATTGCTGCGGTGTGTTCCGCTGGCCTGGCCCTGACCGGCCTGGTCGCCCTGGCCGCCGCGCCCGCCCAGGCGAGCACCGGGGCCAGGATGGCCTACGTCACCAACCTGCGCGCCAATTCGGTCTCGGTCGTCGACACCGCGACCGGCACGGTCACCGCGACCGTTCCCGTCGGCCGGTTCCCCGAAGGGGTGGCCGAGTCCCCCGACGGCTCCCGCGTGTACGTAGCCAACGACGGGGACAACAACGTCTCGGTCATCGACACGGCCACCAACACGGTCACCGCAACCGTTCCTGTCAGTGCGATCCCGGGTCCCGTGGCGGTCTCTCCCGACGGCTCCCTGCTCTACGTCGGCGGCAACATCGCCACGGGCGTCGGCGGGATCACCGTGATCGACACCGCCACCAACACCGTCACCGGGACCTTCGCCACCAGTAACCAGCCTATCGGTATCGCGTTCACCCCCGACGGCGGCAAGGCCTACGTGGCCAACTTCGTGGGCAGTTCGGTCTCGGTCGTCGATACCGCCACCAGCACGGTTACCGCGACCATCAGCGACCCCAATGCCAGGACGCCCGCGGCTGTGGCAGTCTCCCCGGACGGCGCCCACGCCTACACGGCGAACTTCAACAGCAACACGGTCTCGGTGATCGACACCGCCACCAACACCATTACCGCCCTCATCCCAGATCCCGGCGGGCCGGAGGGGATCACGGTCACCCCGGACGGCGCCCACGTCTACGTGGCCAACGCCAACGCGGGCAACGTCGCGGTTATCGACACGGCCACCAACACCATCACCGGCACGACCACCGTCGGCTCAGGGCCCGTCGGCGTCGCGGCCGACCGGGCCGGCGGCAGCGCCTACGTCACCAACTCCGGCTCCAACACGGTCTCGGTGATCGACACGGCCACCGGCAACGTCACCGGCGCCGTCCCGGTGGGAACCACCCCGTTCGGCGTCACCGTGACGCCCCCGCCGGTCGCCGTCACTTCAATCAGCCCCGACCACGGCCCGGCCTCCGGCGGCGGCACCGTCACGATCACCGGAACCGGCCTGGCCGGTGCCGGCGCCGTGAACTTCGGCGGCACCCCGGCCACCGACGTCACCGTCATCAGCGACCTGGAAGTCACCGCGACCATCCCGGCTCACGCCGCCGGCATGGTGGACGTCACGGTCACCACCCCGGCCGGCACCAGCCCCGCCTCCGCAGCCGACCAGTACACCTACTTCGCGCAGCCGGCCGTGACCGCAGTCAGTCCCAGCAGCGGACCCATCGCCGGCGGCACCCCGGTCACCGTCACCGGTACCGACCTGACCGGCGCCACCGCCCTCACCTTCGGCCCGGGCAGCCCGGCCACCGCCGTGTCCTGCACCACCGACACCACCTGCACCACCACCTCCCCGGCGCATGCGGCCGGCACGGTCGACATCCAGGTCACCACCCCCGGCGGGACCAGCACGACCAGCAGTGCAGACCGGTACACCTACGTCGCGCCCAACGCTGACATCGCCGTCACCGTCACCGGCCAGCCCCAACTGGGCATCCTGGTGCCCTACCTCACCTACGCCCTGACCGCGCACAACAACGGCCCCGACCCGGTCACCTCGGCCACCATCACCGCGAGCCTCCCGCCGGGTGTGGGCGCCACGAACCTGTCCTCCGGCTGCACCACTGCGACAGGCAGCGTGACCTGCACCTTCGGCAGCATCGCCAACGGCGCCAGCAGCGCGAAGTCCTTCCGCGTCCCGCTGAACCTGCTGTCCCTCGGACCCGTCTCGGTTACGGGCACGCGCACGGCCTCCGCACCCACGGATACCACGCCGGCGAACGACACCAGCACTGCCACCTGCACTGTCATCTCCTTCCTCCTCGCCACCTGCACCTGACCCCTTCCTCTGCCCGGTGGTCCGGCACACGCACACGCCGGACCACCGGGTCGGGCCGCGGACTCAGGACTCACGCGGGAGCTGCGCAGCTGCCAAGCACAAGAACCCCACTTCACCTGACGTGACATCAGCTCGACGCCTAGCGTGAACTTCCTATGCTTGGACCGGTCGCCCTGGCTCACCCTCAACCTCGCCGACGTCGAACTCCCTGACGGCCGCCACCTCGACCACTACCTCATCCGTCAACGCCCCGTCGCCCTCGCCACCACCGTCAACGAGGCGGGCGAAGCCCTCCTGCTGTGGCGCCACCGCTTCATCACCGACAGTTGGGGCTGGGAACTCGCCGCCGGCGTCGTCGAGCACGGCGAGGCCATCGAGGCAGCGGCGGCGCGCGAGATGGTCGAGGAGACCGGCTGGCGCCCGGGCCCCCTCAAGCACCTCCTCACCGTCGAGCCCTCCAACGGCCTCGCCGACGGCCGCCACCACGTCTACTGGTCCACCACCGCCGAGTACGTCGGCCACCCCGAGGACGACTTCGAGTCGGAGCGCCGGGAATGGGTACCCCTTGCCTCGGTACCGGCCCTGGTCGAGCGGGGCGAGATCAGGTCGGCGAATGCGGTGGCCGCACTGCTCATGCTCCACCACATGCACGGAAGCGGCACAGAGGAGGCATGACTCAAGTAGCCGACGCCAGCGGATACCGGTGCACCACCGGGGCCTCGTAGGCAGGCTGGAGACGTCGCGGGGTCGCGGTCCCGTTCGGCCTCGGCCGTCCGACGTGGCACTCGGTGACGTTCCGGTGGCGGGCCGAGGGGTCCTCAGGAGGGCGCGGACGGGGCGATGTTCTGGTTGGCGCGGAAGAAGTTGCCGGGGTCGTAGGTCCGCTTGACGTCCGCGAGCCGGTCGTAGTGGTCGCGGTAGGTGGCCCTGACCCGGTCCTGCCGCTCGCCGGTGCCCATGAAGTTGACGTAGCCGCCGCCCATCGAATGGGGGTGCAGCGCCTCCCAGTACTCCACGCACCACTGCCTGATCCGCTCGGCGTTGGCCGGGTCCGGGTCGATGCCGGCGACGATCCCCGACCACACCGCGTCCCGGTAGGCCCACGCCGTGTCCCCCGGGGCCACCTCGTGCGCGGCACCGTCGACCGGGTACATGTGCATCGTCGACAGGCCGGTCGGCAGCCGCTCCGCGTATTCGGCGTGCACCTCCACGGCCTCGTCCGTGATCCGGTCGAAGAAGTCCCCGCGCCAGTACCACTGCAGGCCCGGCGGCATCAGGCCGTCGAACATCGACTGCACCGCCGGATAGGGCATCGGGGTCGTGAAGTGGAAGTCCGGCGGCCCGGGCTCGTCCACGATCGCGAGCGCCTGCTCCGCCTCGTCCGGGTCGGCGGTCACGCACCACACCACGCCGCACATCTTCCGCCCGTGGATCTCCTCGGGGAAGGGCGGGGCCGGCGGCACGGTCAGCTCCGCGAAGAAGCCGTTGAGGTCGTTCGGCGCCTGCGGGAGGAACTCGCGGTACCAGCGCAGCACGTCGCGGATGCGGTCCAGCGGCCACAGGGTGAGCCCGAGGACGACGGTGTCCACGGGGTGCAGGTCGAAGGTGAAGGAGGTGACGACGCCGAAGTTGCCGCCGCCGCCGCGCAGCGCCCAGAAGAGGTCCGGGTGCTCCCGCTCGTTCGCGGTGACGAAACCGCCGTCGGCGAGTACGACGTCGGCGGACCGCAGGCTGTCCACGGTCAGGCCGTACTTGCGGGTGAGGTGGCCGTGTCCGCCGCCGAGCGTCAGGCCCGCCACACCGGTCGTCGACACGATCCCGGCCGGTACGCCCAGGCCGAAGGCGTGCGCGGCGTGGTCGAGGTCGGCCAGCAGGCTGCCTCCGCCGACCTGGGCGGTCCGCGCGGCCGGGTCGACGCGCACTCCGCTCATCGGCGACAGGTCGACGGTGACCCCGTCGTCCACCAGGCAGAGGCCGGGGCCGCTGTGCGCGCCGCCGCGCACCGCTATCTCCAGTCCCCGCTCGCGGATCGCGGTGACCGCGTCCCGCACGTCGCCCGCGTCCCGGCACCGCACCACGGCGGCCGGCCGCCGGTCGATCATCGCGTTGTACGCCTTGCGGGCCTCGTCGTACGCCGCGTCCTCGGCCGTGATGACCGGTCCGCGCAGCGCCGTCCGTATCCCCTGCAGCGTCGTACCGTCCATGGCGAACTCCTCGCGGGGGCGCGTACGGTCGTGACCAGCCCGGCCCTTCCCCTGCCGAGCGGCCGGTGCGGCGGCGCCCCCACAGGGCCGCACAGCAACCGGAGGCCGCAGAGCTGCTCCTTCCACCCTCTCGCCACCTGGCCCCGCCCGCATCCCCGGCGGCGGCCCGCCACCCCGGGATCGCGGGCGGGCCCCGGGCGCGAGGTGCGCGGTAGCCTCACGCGGTGAACGCCGCCCCCCACGAGCCCGAGGCCGCAGCCTCCACCGCCTCCACCGACAGCCCGCAACCCGAACCCGGAGCCGAAGCCGAAGCCGAGCCCGCCCGCAGCAGCGGTACGGACGCGGGCGCAGACACGGGCACGGAAAGCGCCCGCGCCGGGATCGGGGACGCGCTGCGCTTCGCCTTCGGCACGCTGACCGTGCTGCCGGTGCGGCTGACACGGTGGGACCGGGCGGCGGCGCGCGGCGGGATGGCCGCGGCGCCGCTGGCCGGGCTGGTCGTGGGGGTGGCGGCCGGCGGCGCGGGGTGGGTGGTGGCGGCTCTGGGCGGCGGGCCGCTGCTCGCCGCCGTCGCGGCCGTGGCCGTCCCCGCCGTGCTCACCCGGGGCCTGCACCTGGACGGGCTGGCCGACACCGCCGACGGGCTGGGCAGCGGCAAGCCGCCCGCGCAGGCGCTGGAGGTGATGAAGCGCTCGGACATCGGCCCGTTCGGCGTCGTCACCCTGCTGCTGGTGCTGCTGGCGCAGACCGCGGCGCTGGCCGGCGCGTACGGCCACGGCCGCGGCCACGGGCTGGCCTGCGCCGCCGTGGCCGCCACCACCGGACGGGCCGCGATGGCGCTGGCCTGCCGCCGGGGCGTCCCGGCGGCCCGGCCGGGAGGGCTGGGGCGGCCGTGGCCGGGGTGCTGCCGCCGCCGGCGGCCTGGACGGTGGCCGCGCTCTGGACCGTCCTCGCGGGGCTGGCCGGCCTGGCCCTGCCGGGCCTGGAGTGGCTGCGCCTGGCGCTGTCCGCGGCGGCGGGGCTGCTGGTCGCCGAGGCGCTGCTGTACCGCTGCCGGACCCGCTTCGGCGGCGTCACCGGCGACGTCTTCGGCGCCCTGTGCGAGGCGTCCGCCACCGCCGTCCTCGTCCTGACCGCCCTTCGCTGAACGCGAACAAGCCGTCGAGCCGCACGCGAAGGCGCCTCACCCCGAAGCGCGGACGCGCCGTCGACGTCCCGGCCGCCGCCCCACCCCGAACGCCCCTCCCCGTCCCGACCGCCCCACCCCGAACACCCCTTTCCCGTCCCAACCACCCCACCCCGAACACCCCTTCCTCGCTGTGACGGCTCCCCCGCCGAACGTCCCCGGCCCCGCGCCGGGGCCCTCCGGCGGGTGGTGCGGCACGGGAAGTCGCAGGCGGCACGGGTGGGGTGCGGGGATGACGGGAAGGTGGCGGCGTACCCTCGCCTGAAGGTCGCCCCGTCGACGCGGCGGCATCGCTCCACCTTCGATTGATAGGACTCCCACCACCGTGACTGGTCTGACACTCAGCTCTTCCTCCGCCGCAGCGTTGCGGGCGGACGCCGTCGTCGTCGGCGTGGCCAAGGGGCCGAAGGGCCCGCGCCTCGCGCCCGGCGCGGAAAGCGTGGACGACGCGTTCGGCGGAAAGCTCGCGGCCGTCCTGGACACCCTGGGGGCGACCGGCGCCGAGGGCGAGGCCGTCAAGGTGCCCGCGCCCAGCGGCGTGAAGGCCGCTCTCGTGCTGGCGGTCGGGCTCGGCGAAGCCCCCGAGGACGACGTCTACGACGCCGAGGCGCTGCGTCGTGCCGCGGGCGTCGCCGCGCGCACCCTGTCCGGGGTGAAGAAGGCCGCCTTCGCGCTGCCGGTCGGCACCGCCGAGCAGGTGGAGGCGGTGGGCACCGGCGCGGTGCTGGGCGCCTACACGTTCACCGCCTTCCGCACCGAGCGCAGCGACTCGGGCAGGAAGCCGCTGGGCGAGGCCGCGCTGGTGGGCGCCAAGGCGCGCGACAAGGCCGTCAAGGCCGCCCTGGAGCGGGCGCTGACCGTGGCCGAGGAGATGAACCGGGCCCGCGACCTGATCAACACCCCGTCGAACGAGCTGACCCCGTCGCTGTTCGCCGCCCAGGTGCAGGCCGCGGCCAAGCAGTACGGCCTGAAGGTCGAGGTGCTGGACGAGAAGGCGCTGGCCAAGGGCGGCTACGGCGGCCTGATCGGCGTCGGCCGGGGCTCGGCCACGCCGCCGCGGCTGGTGCGGGTGGCCTACACGCACAGCAAGACCGCGCGCACCCTGGCGTTCGTCGGCAAGGGCATCACCTACGACTCGGGCGGCATCTCGCTGAAGCCGGCCGGCCACAACGAGACGATGAAGTGCGACATGAGCGGCGCCGCCGCCGTGTTCGCGGCCGTCGTCGCGGCGGCCCGGCTGGGCCTTCAGGTGAACGTCACCGGCTGGCTGGCGCTGGCCGAGAACATGCCCGGCGGCGACGCCACCCGCCCGGGTGACGTGCTGCGGATGTACGGCGGCCGGACGGTGGAGGTGCTCAACACCGACGCCGAGGGCCGGCTGGTGCTGGCCGACGCGATCACCCGCGCCTCCGAGGAGTCCCCGGACGCGATCGTGGACGTGGCCACGCTGACCGGCGCGATGGTGCTGGCGCTGGGCACCGAGCGGTTCGGCATCATGGCCAACGACGACGACTTCCGCGCCGAGGTGCACGCCACCGCGCTGGCCGAGGGCGAGGACTCCTGGCCGATGCCGCTGCCGCAGCAGCTGCGCAAGTCGTTCGACTCGTCGGTGGCCGACATCGCGAACATGGGCGTGCGGATGGGCGGCGGCCTGATCGCCGGCCTGTTCCTGCGCGAGTTCGTCGGCGAGGGCATCACCTGGGCGCACCTGGACATCGCCGGCCCGGCCTTCTACGAGGGCACCCCGTACGGCTACACCCCCAAGGGCGGCACCGGCTCGGCCGTGCGCACCCTGGTGGCGCTGGCCCGCCGGACCGCCGAGGGCGAGCTGTTCGCCCGCTGAGCGGTGCGGCCCGGGCGCCGGACGGCACCGCACGGGCAGTGAGATCCGTCACGTACGGCCCCGGGTACGCCCCCGGGGCCGTACGTGTTGGCGCCGACGGCCCGGGCCGATGCCCCGCCGGGCGCCGACAAGTGCGAAGATGTTGTCTCGGCACGACAGGGCCCCCTTTGAGACAAAGCGGCCGAACCCAACCGCCGCCCGGTCACCGCGGACCGGCTCCGGCGTACCCATGCATGGAGGACGTGACGTGGCGAACGACGCCAGCACCGTTTTCGACCTAGTGATCCTCGGCGGTGGCAGCGGTGGCTACGCGGCCGCTCTGCGTGCCGCGCAGCTGGGACTGGACGTCGCCCTGATCGAGAAGAACAAGCTCGGGGGCACCTGTCTGCACCAGGGATGCATTCCCACCAAGGCGCTGCTGCACGCCGGCGAGATCGCCGACCAGGCTCGTGAGAGCGAGCAGTTCGGTGTGCGTGCCACCTTCGAGGGCATCGACATCGCGGCCGTCCACAAGTACAAGGACGACGTGATCTCCGGCCTGTACAAGGGCCTGCAGGGCCTGGTGGCCTCCCGCAAGGTCACCTACATCGAGGGCGAGGGCCGGCTGTCCTCCCCCACCTCGGTGGACGTCAACGGGCAGCGCGTCCAGGGCCGGCACGTGCTGCTGGCCACCGGCTCCGTGCCGCGCTCGCTGCCGGGCCTGACCATCGACGGCAACCGGATCATCTCCTCGGACCACGCGCTGGTCCTGGACCGCGTTCCGCAGTCCGCGATCATCCTGGGCGGCGGCGTCATCGGCGTCGAGTTCGCCTCGGCGTGGAAGTCCTTCGGTACCGACGTCACCATCGTCGAGGGCCTGCCCCACCTGGTGCCGGTCGAGGACGAGAACAGCTCCAAGCTGCTGGAGCGGGCCTTCCGCAAGCGCGGCATCAAGTTCAACCTCGGCACGTTCTTCCAGGGCGCCGAGTACACCGACTCCGGCGTGCGGGTCACGCTGGCGGACGGCAAGACCTTCGAGGCGGAGGTGCTGCTGGTCGCGATCGGCCGCGGCCCGGTCTCGCAGGGCCTCGGCTACGAGGAGCAGGGCGTCGCGATGGACCGCGGCTACGTCCTCGTCGACGAGCAGATGCGCACCAACGTGCCGACGATCTCCGCGGTCGGCGACCTGGTGCCCACCCTCCAGCTGGCCCACGTCGGCTTCGCCGAGGGCATCCTCGTCGCCGAGCGGCTGGCCGGCCTCAAGCCGGTGCCGATCGACTACGACGGCGTGCCGCGGGTGACGTACTGCCACCCCGAGGTGGCCTCGATGGGGCTGAGCGAGGCGAAGGCCAAGGAGGTCTACGGCTCGGACAAGGTGGTCACGCTCAAGTACAACCTGGCCGGCAACGGCAAGAGCAAGATCCTCAAGACCCAGGGCGAGGTCAAGCTGGTCCAGGTCCGCGACGGCGCGGTCGTCGGCATCCACATGGTGGGTGACCGGATGGGCGAGCAGGTCGGCGAGGCCCAGCTGATCTACAACTGGGAGGCGCTGCCGGCCGAGGTCGCGCAGCTGATCCACGCCCACCCCACGCAGAGTGAGGCCCTCGGGGAGGCCCACCTCGCGCTCGCGGGCAAGCCGCTGCACTCGCACGACTGACCCTCGCAACCGCAAGAGCCACCCATCCGCACAGATCGTTAGGAGCAACCGCAACCATGGCGGTTTCCGTAACCCTGCCGGCGCTCGGCGAGAGCGTGACCGAGGGCACCGTCACCCGCTGGCTCAAGGCCGAGGGCGAGCGCGTCGAG
Source organism: Actinacidiphila yeochonensis CN732 (assembly GCF_000745345.1). Classification (NCBI taxonomy): domain Bacteria; kingdom Bacillati; phylum Actinomycetota; class Actinomycetes; order Kitasatosporales; family Streptomycetaceae; genus Actinacidiphila; species Actinacidiphila yeochonensis. The sequence goes on from NZ_JQNR01000003.1 coordinate 398,376, forward strand.
GTCGACGAGCCGCTGCTCGAGGTCTCGACCGACAAGGTCGACACCGAGATCCCCTCCCCCGTCTCCGGCGTGCTCTCCTCCATCAAGGTCGCCGAGGACGAGACGGTCGAGGTCGGCGCTGAGCTGGCCGTCATCGACGACGGCACCGGCGCCCCGGCCGCGCCCGCCGCCCCGGCGGCTCAGCCCGAGCCGGCCGCGGCCCCCGCCGCGCCCGCCGCCGTGCCGTCCACCGAGGCGGCCGCGCCCGCCCCGGCCCCGACCGCCGCCGCCACCGCGGGCGGCTCCGGCGCCTCCGGCACCGACGTGGTGCTGCCGGCGCTCGGCGAGTCCGTCACCGAGGGCACCGTCACCCGCTGGCTGAAGGCGGTCGGCGAGACCGTCGAGGCCGACGAGCCGCTGCTGGAGGTCTCGACCGACAAGGTCGACACCGAGATCCCGTCGCCGGTCTCCGGCACCGTCCTGGAGATCCTGGTCCAGGAGGACGAGACGGCTGAGGTCGGCGCCCGCCTGGCGGTCGTCGGCGCGGCCGGTGCCGCTCCGGCCCAGGCCCCGGCCCCCGCCGCCCCGGCCCCGGCTCCGGCGGCGCCCGCCCCGGTCCAGCCGGCCGCCCCGCGCAGCCGGCCGCCCCGCCCCGCAGGCGCAGGCCCCGGCCGCTCCGGCTCCGGCCCCCGTCCAGCCCGCGGCCCCGGCCCCGGCGGCGCCCGCACCGGTCCAGCCGGCGGCTCCGGCCGCTCCGGCCGAGGCCGGCGGGTCCGAGGGTGCCTACGTCACCCCGCTGGTCCGCAAGCTGGCCGTGGAGAGCGGCGTCGACCTGGCGTCGGTGCGCGGCACCGGCGTCGGCGGCCGCATCCGCAAGCAGGACGTGCTCGCCGCCGCCGAGGCCGCCAAGGCCGCGGCGAAGGCTCCGGCCGCCGCCCCGGCGAAGGCCGCGGCCGGCACGCCGGCGGTGTCCCCGCTGCGCGGCCAGACGGTCAAGATGACCCGGATGCGCAAGGTCATCGGCGACAACATGCTGAAGGCCCTGCACACGCAGGCGCAGCTGACCAGCGTCGTCGAGGTGGACGTCACCCGCCTCATGCGGCTGCGCGGGCTGGCCAAGGAGTCCTTCGCGGCCCGCGAGGGCGTGAAGCTCTCGCCGATGCCGTTCTTCGTCAAGGCCGCCGCCCAGGCGCTCAAGGCCCACCCGGTGATCAACGCCCGCATCAACGAGGACGAGGGCACGATCACCTACTTCGACACCGAGAACGTCGGTATCGCGGTGGACTCCGAGCGCGGCCTGATGACCCCGGTCATCAAGGGCGCCGGCGACCTGAACATCGCGGGCATCGCCAAGAAGACGGCGGAGCTGGCGGCCAACGTCCGGGCCAGCAAGATCACCCCGGACGACCTGGCCGGCGCGACCTTCACGATCAGCAACACCGGTTCGCGCGGCGCGCTGTTCGACACGGTCATCGTGCCCCCGAACCAGGTCGCCATCCTGGGCATCGGCGCCACCGTCAAGCGCCCGGTGGTCGTGCAGACCGCCGAGGGCACCGTCATCGGCGTCCGGGACATGACGTACCTGTCGCTCTCCTACGACCACCGCCTGGTGGACGGCGCCGACGCCGCCCGCTACCTGACCGCGGTCAAGGAGATCCTGGAGGCCGGCGAGTTCGAGGTCGAGCTCGGCCTCTGACCACCCCGCCCGCAGTCCGGCGGCCGCCCCCTTCCGGGGGCGGCCGCCGGCTGCTTTCCGGGGGTGTCCGGACCGCCCAAGCCGTTTCCGCACCGACGCGTACATCCGCCGATGTATCATTCGATACATCACATATATCAACGGAGGTGCCGCACATGAGCCGAACGGTGATCGACCTCGACGACGGGTTGCTGGCCGACGTCGCACAGGCCCTAGGAACGAACACCAAGAAGGACACGGTCAACACGGCCCTCCGCGAGGTTCTGGACAACCGCAGGCGCGCCCTGGCGCTGGCCCGGCTCCGTTCAGCGGCCGGTCAGGGCGGCTTCGACCTCGACCTCTTCGAAGACAAGAGGAACTACCGCCGGTGAGTGCGTCGCAGTTCCTGATCGACACCAGCGCTCTGGCCCGTCTCCTCCGGGGAGACGGCGAGAAGTACGGCTGGGACCGCGCCGCCGAGGCGGGGCTCATCTCGACCTGCCCCATCACCGAGCTGGAGTTCTTCTACAGCGCACGGTCGGCCGAGGACCGCGCCCGGGGCATCGAGGACATGCGGATGCTCTTCGGTTGGGTCCCGGTTGACGACCGGGCCTACGACCGGGCCTTGCGCATCCAGGAACTACTGACCCGCAAGGGGCAGCACCGCAGTGCCGGAGCCGTGGACCTGGTGGTGGCGGCGACCGCGGAGCTCCGAGGGCTGACCCTCCTGCACCGCGACCGCGATTTCGAGTGCGTCGCGGCCTTCACCGGGCAGCCCCTCCAGTGGTACGGCCCGGACGCGGAGCGGTAGCCGGCGGGACGGGGTGCGCGGGGCGCAGACCCCGGGTGGCGGACGGCGGCGGAGGCGGGGTCGTATCGTCTAGAGCACCGCAACCGTGAAGGAGGGCGCCCGATGGGCCCTGCCGCCGCTACGAACCTGGTCGTGCACAGCCTGCGCGACCAGATCCGCGAGCACATCCTCGAAGGCATCGTCAGCGGCCGCTGGAAGCCGGGTGAGCGGATCGTGGAGCGGCGGATCGCGGTGGAGCTCAGGGTCAGCCAGACGCCCGTGCGCGAGGCGCTGCGGGAGCTGGAGGCGCTGCGGCTGATCGACTCCGCGCCCAACAAGGGCGTGCGGGTGCGCGAGCTGAAGCCGGCCGACCTCAAGGAGAGCTACCCGGTCCGGGCCGGGCTGGAGCAGGTGGCGGCCGAGCTGGCGGCCGGACGGCTGGCCGAGGACCTGTCGGCGCTGGAGCGGGAGGTGGCGGCGCTGCGGGCGGCGGACGCGGCGCTGGACAGCGAGGCGCAGGTGCGGCACACCGTGGCGTTCCACCACGAGCTGGTGCGGGCCGCGGGCAACGCGGTGCTGCTGCACACCTGGGAGTCGCTGGGCACCGAGGTGTGGACCACCCTGTCCATCCGCTGGCTGAGCCCGGCGCCGCGGGAGTACGCCCAGGAGCACCAGGACCTGGTGGACGCGTTCCGCCGCCGCGACCCGGAGATCACCGGACTGATCAAGGAGCACGTGCTCAGCTGTGCCCCGCAGGTGTAGGCCCGGAGCCGGGAGTTCTCCGGTCCTCACGCCCGTGGAAGACCCCGTCGGCCGGGGAATCCAAGGCCCGAATCCGCTGGCACTGCGTGCCTCGAAGGCTGGCACCCTGTGCCGACCTGCGGTTTCCTCGTGTTACGGCTATTGATCGATCATCGATCGGCGTCGTATCGTCGGTAGTGGGGAGCTCCCTGTCGTGCCCGACCGAAGCATTTTCCCCACCCCCAATCTCTGTCCGGAAGGCGGCACCCATGCCTGACGCCGTAGGCCCCACCGGGCCCCTCGAACGGCCCCTGGACCGGCCGGTTCAGCTCGACCAGGTACCCGACACCGACCCCGAGGAGACCGCGGAATGGCGGGACTCCCTCGCCGCGGTCACCAAGGCGGCCGGCCCGCACCGCGCCGCCTACCTGATGCGCCGCACCCTGGAGAGCGCCCAGGCCGATCTTGGTCTGCCGTCGCTGACCGAGACGGACTACCTCAACACCATCCCGACCGCCGCCGAGCCCGCGTACCCGGGTGACGAGGCGATCGAGGCCCGCATCACCGCCTGGAACCGGTGGAACGCGGCGGCCATGGTCACCCGTGGCAGCAAGGACGGCCTCGGCGGCCACATCTCGACCTTCGCCTCCGCGGCGTGGCTGTACGAGGTGGGCTTCCAGCACTTCTTCCGCGGCAAGGACGGCCTGGGCGGCGCCGACAACGGCAGCGGCGACCAGCTCTACGTCCAGGGCCACGCCTCCCCCGGCGTCTACGCCCGCGCCTTCCTCGACGGCCGGCTGACCGAGGCGCACCTCGACCGCTTCCGCCGCGAGGCCGGCGGCGACGGCCTGCCCTCCTACCCGCACCCGCGGCGCCTGCCGTGGCTGTGGGAGTTCCCGACCGTGTCCATGGGCCTCGGCCCGCTGTCGGCGATCTACCAGGCCCGGTTCAACCGGTACCTGGAGCACCGCGGCATCAAGGACACCTCCGACTCGCACGTGTGGGCCTTCCTCGGCGACGGCGAGATGGACGAGCCGGAGTCCACCGCCGCCCTGGCGCTGGCCTCCCGCGAGGGCCTGGACAACCTCACCTTCGTCGTCAACTGCAACCTGCAGCGGCTCGACGGTCCGGTCCGCCCGAACTTCCGCATCGTCCAGGAGCTGGAGGCGCAGTTCCGCGCCGCCGGCTGGAACGTCGTGAAGTCGCTGTGGGGCTCGGCCTGGGACGGCGTGTTCGCCCAGGACACCGACGGCGCCCTGCTGCGCCGGCTGCGCGCGACGCCCGACGCCCAGTTCCAGACGTACGCCACCCGTGACGCGGCCTACATCCGCGACCACTTCTTCGGCGCCGACGCCGCGCTGGGCGCCATCGCCTCCCGGCTGGACGACGCCAAGCTGCTGGAGCTGTTCCAGACCTCCCGCGCCGGCCACGAGCCGCGCAAGGTGTACGCCGCCTACCGCGCCGCCCTGGAGCACAGGGGCGCGCCCACCGTGGTGCTGGTGCAGACGGTGAAGGGCCACACGCTCGGCTCGCACTTCGAGTCGCGCAACGCCAACCACCAGATGAAGAAGCTCACCATGGAGCAGTTCCGCGACATGCGGGACCTGCTGGAGCTGCCCATCCCGGACAGCGCCCTGGCCGGCGACACCGTGCCGTACTGGCACCCGGGTGAGAACTCCCCCGAGGCCCAGTACCTGCGCGAGCGCCGCGCGGCCCTGGGCGGCCCGGCGCCGGCCCGGCGGGTCGTCGCCAAGCCGCTGCCGATGCCGGCCGAGAAGTCGTTCACCGCGCTGCACAAGGGCTCGGGCGGCCAGGAGATCGCCACCACGATGGCGTTCGTCCGGCTGGTCAAGGACCTGATGCGGGAGAAGGAGACCGGCCACCGCTGGGTGCCCGTGGTGCCCGACGAGGCCCGCACCTTCGGCATGGAGTCGCTCTTCCCGTCGGCGGGCCTGTACTCGCCCAAGGGCCAGACGTACGACCCCGTCGACCGCGACCAGCTCCTGTACTACAAGGAGGCGACGAACGGCCAGATCCTCAACGAGGGGATCACCGAGGCCGGCTCGCTGGCCGACTTCACCGCCGCGGCCACGTCGTACGCCACCCACGGCGAGCCGATGATCCCGTTCTACATCTTCTACTCGATGTTCGGGTTCCAGCGCACCGGTGACCAGTTCTGGGCGCTCGCCGACCAGCTCGGCCGCGGCTTCGTCGTCGGCGCCACCGCCGGCCGCACCACCATGACCGGTGAGGGCCTCCAGCACGCGGACGGCCACTCGCACCTGCTGGCGTCCACCAACCCGGCGGTGATCTCCTACGACCCGGCGTTCGCGTACGAGGTCGCGGTGATCGTCCGCGAGGGTCTGCGCCGCATGTACGGTCCGGACGCCGAGGACATCTTCTACTACCTGACGGTCTACAACGAGCCGAAGGCGCAGCCCGCCATGCCCGAGGGCGTGGAGGAGGGCATCCTCAAGGGCCTCTACCGCTTCCAGGAGGCGGAGGTCCGGGCCGCCGACGCGCCCCGGGTCCAGCTGCTGGCCTCGGGCACCGCGATCCACTGGATTCTGGAGGCCCAGCAGCTGCTGGCCGAGGAGTGGGGCGTGGCCGCCGACGTGTGGTCGGCGCCGTCCTGGACGGAGCTGCGGCGCGAGGCCATGGAGTGCGACGCGGCCCGGCTGCGCGGCGAGGACCGCGTGCCGTACGTGACCCGGGCGCTCCAGGGCGCGCCGGGCCCGGTGGTGGCCGTCAGCGACTGGATGCGCGCGGTCCCGGACCAGATCGCCCCCTGGGTGCGGCAGGACTGGATCTCGCTGGGCACGGACGGCTTCGGCCTGTCCGACACCCGCGTGGCGGCCCGCCGCCACTTCGGCGTGGACGCCCAGTCGGTGGTCGTCCAGGCGCTGTCGATACTCGCCCGGCGCGGCGAGGTCAAGCCGGAGGTCGTCAAGGAGGCCGCTGAGCGCTACGGGCTGTAGCACTTCTCGCGACGCCGGTCGCGACGGTCGGGCACGGCGACGCCGCCCGGTGGAGGATTCCATCGGGCGGCGTCGCCGTGCCGTGGCCGGAACGGGGATTGCGGGGGCGTACGGACAGCGGTTACCGTCCCCCGGATGCCACCCAACCCCAGTCCGCTGGGCGCGCCGTCGGCCGACGACCTGAGCGCCTGGCACCGCGTGTGGACGGCCGCGTCCAGCCACGACCGGCCGGGCGAACCGCTGCCCTCACCGGCCTCGGTCCGCAGGGCGCTCACGGCCGCCGGCGAGGACTCCCGCCAGTTGCTGTGGCTGGTGCGGCGCCCCGGCGGCGACCCGACGGCCACAGCCGCGCTGCGGCTGCCCGCCTCCGACCGCGTTCCCACCGCCGGGCTGGACCTCGTCGTGCACCCGGCCCACCGGCGGATGGGCACCGGCTCCCGGCTGCTGGCCACCGCCACGGAGGCGGCCGCCGCCGAGGGGTGCGCGGGGGTCACCGCCGAGGTCCCGGCCGGTGCTCCGGGGGAGGACTTCCTGGCCACCCGCGGGTTCGTCCCCGTGCAGCGCCTGACGTGGCAGCGGCTGGCGCTGTGCGAGGTACCCGAACGGGTGGTCAAGCTGCCGGACGTGCCGCACCCGGGCTACCGGCTGTCGGTGTGGGAGGGGCCGCCGCCGCCCGCACTGGCCGCCGGGTTCGCCGCCGCCCGCGGCACGCTGGGCGGCGGCCCGCGCGGCGACGCCGGACGGCACGCCCCGCATCTGGGCGAGCACGACACGGCCGAGGCCGCCGCCCGGCGCGGCGAGCGGCTGCTGACCGTCGCCGCGCTCGCCGACCCGGACGGCGCCGTGGCCGGCTACACGCGGCTGGTGCTGCCCGCGGAGGCTGCCGAGCCGGCCCGGCAGCTCGACACCGCGGTGCTGCCCGGCCACCGGGGCAACGGCCTTGGCCTGTGGCTGAAGGCGGCCATGCTGCGCCGGGTGCGCGGCGACCACCCGGCGGTCGCCGAGATCACCACCGGCACCGCCGACGACAACCGCCACATGCACGCGCTCAACGCGGCGCTCGGCTACCGCCCGCTGCGCCGTACCGTCGCGTACCGGCTCGCCCTGCGCCGCTGACGCCCGCGGGCCCGGCGGGAGGCTCCCCTCCCGCCCCGCACGTAACAACACGGCCGCATCCGGCCCGCCGGGCGTGCGTCGGGTGGGGCGGGGCGGGAAGCTGTTACGCGTGATGGACGAGACGGAGTTCTGGCAGATCGTCGACGAGACCCGCGCGGCGGCCGACGGCGACCCGGAGGACCACGCCGACGCGCTGGTGGACCGGCTGGCCGAGCTCGACGACCCCGAGGCCGTCCTGGACTTCGCCCGCCACTTCGAGACCCGCTTCCACCGCGCCCACCGCTGGGACGTGTGGGCCGCCGCCGACGTCATGCTCGGCGGCGCCGACGAGGAGGCGTTCGACTTCTTCCGCTGCTGGCTGATCGCCCAGGGCCGGGACGTCTTCGAGGGCGCCCTGGCCTCCCCCGACGACCTGGCCGACCTCGTCCCCGCCTTCGACCCGGAGACCGACGGCGACGCCGAGGACGTCGGCTACGCGGCCGACGAGGCGTACGAGCAGCTGACCGGGCTGCGCCTGCCCGAGCTGGGCCTGCCACCGCAGGAGGACGCCCCTGAGGGCGACCGGCCGGACTTCGACGACGCGGAGGCGATGGCCGCCGACCTGCCCCGCCTGTGGGCGCGCTTCGGCTGAGCGCCTGGTGGGCCCGCTCCGGCTGAGCGCCTTGCGGGCGCGCTTCGGCCGGCCCCCGGCCGCGACCCGGCACAATGGCCGCCATGCGTATCGCTGTCGCCGGCGCCTCCGGCCTGATCGGCTCCGCCCTCACCGAGTCCCTGGCCGCCGACGGCCACCAGGTCGTCGCGCTCGTCCGCCACGATCCCGACGGACCGGGACAGGCCCGCTGGGACCCGGCTGCGGGCACCGTCGCCCCGCAGGCCCTGAGCGGCTGCGGCGCCGTCGTCAACCTGGCCGGCGCGCCGATCGCGGCCCGCCGCTGGAGCGACCAGCGCAAGCGGGAGCTGCGCGACAGCCGGGTGAAGGGGACGGCCGCCCTCGCCCGCGCGGTCGCCGCGCTGGACCCCAAGCCGGTGCTGGTGTGCGGCAGCGCCATCGGCTACTACGGCGACACCGGCGACCGGTTCGTGGACGAGGAGAGCCCGGCCGGGCACGGCTTCCTGGCCGACCTGGTGCGGGACTGGGAGGCGGCGGCCGACCCGGCCCGGGAGGCCGGGGTGCGTACCGTCCACGCCCGCACCGGCCTGGTGGTCGCGCACGGCGGCGGCGCGTGGGGGGCGCTCTTCCCGATCTTCCAGGCCGGTCTCGGCGGCCGGATCGGCGGCGGCCGGCAGTTCTGGAGCTTCATCTCGCTGGCCGACGAGGTCGCCGCGCTGCGCTTCGCCATCGACACCCCGGGGCTGTCCGGACCGGTGAACCTGACCGCGCCCGAACCGCTGACCAACCGCGAGATCACCGCCGCCATGGGCAAGGTGTTGCGCCGCCCCACGGCCCTGCCGGTGCCCGGCTTCGCCCTGCGGGCCGTGCTGGGCGAGTTCGCCGGGGACGTGCTGGGCAGCCAGCGGGTCCGGCCCAGCCGCCTGCTCGACGCCGGCTTCACCTTCACCCACCCGGGAATCGAGGAGGCGATCCGCGCCGCCCTCCCGCCGCGCAACCGCGTCTGACCCTCCCCCGCCGCACGACCGCCGCCCGAACCCTCCCCCGCCGCACGACCGCCGCCCGAAGGCCTCCGCGCGACCGTCGCCCGGGGCCCCGCACGACCGTCGCCCGAGGCCCCGCCGCCCGCCCTCGCGGGCCGGGCGGACGACAGCAACGCGCCATCAGCGCGCCGGAGTCCGCCGGACCCGGGCGGGGGCCGTACGGGCCCGGGGGTGCCGCGGGCTGACGTGTCCGGCCCGCTCACGGCCCCTCCGGCCGCACCGCCGCGACCGGAGGACACCCCTCCGCCACCGCCGGGGGCTCCGCCGGAGGAGAACAGACCTCCGACCTGCCGTCAGAACCTGTCCGGGACTGTCCGGTTCGTGTGCGCCGCCCGCATTTTTTGTCGTTGTTGGGGGCATGACCTCTAGCAGCGCCCGGCGGAGGTCCCGTGCCAGACCCGCACCTCTGTGCCGGCCGCCGCGGCGCGAGCGGGGAAGGACCCGATCTCCTGGAGGGGCAACGTGCTCTCGCCAGCATGCCGGAGAACTGCCACCACCGCGGACGTGATCGTGATCGGCGCGGGACTCGCCGGTCTCTCGGCCGCGCATCAGCTGACCGAGGCGGGCCTGTCCGTCATCGTCCTGGAAGCCTCGGAAAGGATCGGCGGCCGGATGGCCACCGACACCCTGGACGGCTTCCGGCTCGACCGCGGGCCCCACCTCCTCAATTCCTGCTACCCCGAACTGCGCCGGCAACCCGCCCTGCGCGGGCTGGAGCTCGCCTCCTTCGCCCCCGGCGTGATGGTCCGGGCCGGCGGCCGGAGCTACCGCGTGGGCGAGCCGCGCGGCGCCCGTACCGCCCTCGCTCCCGTCCGGACGCCCATCGGTTCGGCGCTCGACCGGGCGCGGTACGGCACCGCCCTCAACCGGCTCGCCGCCACCCCGGTGACCCGGCTGACCGCCCGTCCGGAGACCACCACCGCCGTGGCGCTGGCCGGGGCGCGCGGCTTCGCACCCCGTACGGTGGACGGCTTCCTGCGCCCGCTGCTGGCCGCGCTCCTCTACGACCAGGAGCTCAACACCTCCAGCCGGGTGGCGGACCTGGTGCTGCGCGGCTTCGCCCGGGGCCGGGTCTGCCTGCCGGCCGGCGGCGCCGCGCGGCTGCCCGAACGGCTGGCCGCGGCCCTGCCGCCGGGCACCGTCCGGCTCGGCGTGCGGGCCGTCCACGTAGCGGTGAACCGGGTCCGCACCGAGGACGGCACCGAACTCGCCTGCCGGGCGGCCGTGGTGGCCACCGACGCGCGTTCGGCCGGCGAACTGCTGCCGGGCCTGCGGGTGCCGGACTTCCACCAGGTCACGGTGGTGCACCACGCGCTCCCGGCCACCTCCGTCCGCCGGCCCGCCCTGATCCTCGACGCCGACCGCGCCGGGCCGGTCGCCTACACGTACCAGGCCAGCGCGGTGGACCCGAGCCGCGCCCCGCTCGGCCGCGCCCTCGTCACCTCGGTGCTGCTCGGCCCGCTGCCGCCGGGCACCGAGGAGACCCGCGACAAGGCCGTCCGCGCCCACCTCGCCGAGCTCTACGACACCCCCACCGACCACTGGGACCACCTGGCCACCCGCACCGACCCCACCGCCGTCCCGGCCATGCCCGCCCCCCACGACCTCCGCCGCCCGGTCCGCCTGCTGGCCGGCCTCTACGTCTGCGGCGACCACCGTGACACCTCCACCGTCCAGGGCGCCCTCGTCTCCGGCCGCCGTGCCGCCACCGCGGCCCTCCACGACCTCCACACCCCCCGCCCCTGACCCGAACTCACGGACTCGCCCGAACTCACCCGAACGGCCCTGTCGACACGGCGGGTTCGACGGGCCGGGGGTTCGCGACCCTGCCGTGTGCCCTTCGACCGAAGGGCCGCGAGCACACGGCTTCCGACCCCCCGGCCCAGAGCGCCCGCCCCGCGTTCCGACGGTCCTCTCGCCACCCTCACCTCGGCAGCGCCGTCAACCGGTCGTGGAACGCCCGCGCGGCCGCCGAGTCCCGGAACGGCTCCAGCCGCTGCCGGAAGTCCCGCACGTACTCCGCCGCCCGCATCGACCTCATCTCCGCCGCCCCCTTGTGCGCCTCCCACGCGTGCGCGCAGGCGGCCTCCACCTCCCCCATCCCCAGCCGCGCGCACGCCAGCACCGTCCGGCAGAACAGCCGGCTGCGCACGTACGCTGGCGACCGCAGCTGGAGCGACCGCTCGGCGTACTGCGCCGCCGCCCGGTACTGCTGGAGGTCCCGGAAGCAGTGCCCGAACTCGTCGGCGAGCTGCGCCTCGTCGAAGAAGCGCGCCCAGGCCGGCACCTCGTCCCCGCCCCGCGCGGCCCCAGCGCCCGCTCCGCCCGCGCCAGGGCGGCCGCGCACGCCCGCCCCTCGGCCAGCAGCCCGTGGCCCCGGGCCTCCGCCGCGTGCAGCAGCGCCTGTACGACGGGCGGCGCGCCCGTCCCCACCCCCTGCTGTGCGACCCGCGCCAGCTGCACCGCCTCCCGGCCGTGCCCCAGGTACACCGCCTGCCGGCTCATCGTGACAAGCACGTACCCGCCGAAGACGCGGTCCCCGGCCGCCTGGGCCAGCCGCAGCGCCTGCACGAAGTAGCGCTGCGCCAGGCCGTGCGCGCCGATGTCGTACGAGGTCCAGCCGGCCAGCCGGGTCAGGTCGGCCACCGTGCCGAACAGCCGCCGGCCGAGGGCCTCCCCGTAGCCGCCGCGCAGCATCGGCTCCGCCTCGTGCTCCAGGTAGCGGACGAGGGCGAGCCGGGCGTGGCCGCCGCCGTAGGCGTGGTCGAGGGAGCGGAACAGGTCGCCGACGGCCTGGACCGCCGCGACCTCGCCGCCGCCGACCCGCCCGTACACGACGGGGGCGGCGGCCGCGGGAGGCATCCGGGGGCCGCCCCGGGTCTGCGCCGGTACCCGGCCGGCCCGCGCCGGGAGCAGCCCGCCGCCGGCCCCGGCCGCGCCCGGCCGGAAGCGCCCCACCAGGGGCACCGGGCCGGGCCGGGTCCCGCCGGGGGCGCGGCCCGGCCCCGTGCCGGGTACCCCTTCGGCGCCCGTCCCGTGGCCTGCCTCGTGACCTGCCTCGGGGTCCTCCTCGCGCGCCACCCGTTCGTCGGGCCGCCCGATCAGCCAGTCCCGGCTGGGCACCACGAGCCCGGCCGGCGTGAACGCGATCTTCCGCAGCTCCACCGGGCTCCCGGTGTCCTTGCGCCACAGCCCGCTGACGATGTCCACCGCCTCGCCGGGCGTGGCGGCGTACTCCAGGCCCGCGTAGACCGGGGCCGCGGCGTCCAGGCCGAGGTCCTGCGTCGACAGCCGGCGGCCGAGCCGCTGGGTGAAGACCTCGGCGATCAGCGCGGGCGTGGTGCCGCGCGGCTGCTGGCCGCGCAGCCAGCGGGTGACGGAGGTCTTGTCGTAGCGCAGGTCCAGGCCGTGCTCGACCCCCAGCTGGTTGACCCTGCGGGCCAGCCCGGCGTGCGAGAAGCCGGCCTCGGCGATGACGGCGGCGAGCTTCACGTTCGGCCGGCCCGGCTGGCCCGACGCGCTCGCGGGGCCTGACGCCTCCGACGGGCTCGGCGGCCCGCCCGCGCCGGGGTGCCGGGTGCGGGCGGGGTGTCCGGCGGGGTCCCGGGGCGGGCTCCCCGGGGCGGGCCGGGGGACGGTGGAGCCGGGCTGGGTGGGGCGGCCGGCGCGCTCCGTTCCGGGCAGGGGACGGCCAGGTGTACGCGGGATAGGGCGGTCCGTCATCGGCGGTACGGTCCACTTCCTCTGGGCGCTCAGGTCGGCGCGAATGTAACGGTCTGCGGTGGGAAGCTCACCGTAAGAACCGTATATTCGCCTGAATGGGCTACAACTGACGGCATAACGGACTCCCGCCACCCCCGCACGCGCATGTGTCGGCGGTCCCAGACGCCCCTTGCGTACCGGCCCCGGCAGCCGCCCCGGTCCCCCTCGTCCCAGCCCCCCGCGGCCCTCACCGCAGGCCCGCCGCCGCCCCTCGCCGCAGCCCCGTCGCGGCCGCCCGCACCCGCCCCGCGGCTGTCGCGGCGGCCCGCCGTACAGTTGCTGGGTGGGTTCGGCGACGGCCATCAGCCAGAGCCGGGCCCCCCGCCGCGTACACGCAAAGGGAGTCGCCGTGAGCGAGCTGCAGTTCGTCCGTCTCGGTTTCGGAGCCGACAAGGTCGACTACGAGGAGGCGTGGCAGGAGCAGCGCCGCGTGCACGCCGCCCGCTTCGTCGACGAGGTCCCGGACACCTGCCTGCTCCTGGAGCACCCGCCGGTCTACACCGCCGGCCGCCGCACCGCCGACGACGAGCGGCCCCTGGACGGCACCCCGGTGGTGGACGTGGACCGCGGCGGCAAGATCACCTGGCACGGCCCCGGCCAGCTGGTGGGCTACCCGATCCTGAAGCTGCCCCGCCCGGTCGACGTGGTCGCCCACGTCCGCCGGCTGGAGGAGGCGCTGATCCGCACCGCCGCCGACTTCGGCCTGGAGACCAGCCGCGTCGAGGGCCGCTCGGGCGTCTGGGTGCTCGGCGACCCGCTGGAGGAGCGGACGGCCCGCGGCCTCGTCCTGGACTTCGACCCGCGCATCCACGACGAGGAGTTCGACCCGCGGCTGAGCGGCCCCGAGTACGCGCCCTCCAACGCCGGGCTGCGCCGCGAGGACCGCAAGCTCGCGGCGATCGGGATCCGCGTGGCCAAGGGCGTGACCATGCACGGCTTCGCCCTGAACTGCAACCCCGACACCACCGGCTTCGACCGGATCGTGCCCTGCGGCATCCGCGACGCGGGCGTCACCTCGCTCTCCCAGGAGCTGGGCCGCGAGGTCACCGTCGAGGAGGTGGCGCCGGTGGTCGAGAAGCACCTCACCGAGGTGCTCACCGCGGCCGTGCCCCTCCCCCGCGCGGTCTGACGGCGCCGCGCTCCGGGCCGGACCGCCGGCCGGACCGCGTCCCGTGTGATCTCCGGCACGCCCGGGGGCCCTTCGCGGGGGAATGCGCCGAGGTGGGCGGGGGTTGCCACGGTGGGAGGCGGTGAACCGCAGGCGTACGCTGGAGTCCGCCGAGGATTCGAAGCCGCCGTGGGTGAAACCGCGCGCGGCGGACGGTTCCGGCGCCGCCGTACCGAAGCCGCCCTGGCACTGCCGGGGCGGTGGACGACAGCCACCGGCAACCGCCGGCGGTCCCCGTCGGTCGCAGACGAAGCCGTATCGACGTAGACCTGTACGTAAGAGCTGTACATAGACGCTGTAGGGAGTCGGTCGTGTCCGCAGTCGCACCAGACGGACGGAAGCTGCTGCGCCTGGAGGTCCGCAACAGCCAGACCCCCATCGAGCGCAAGCCCGAATGGATCAAGACCCGGGCGAAGATGGGCCCCGAGTACACACAGATGCAGAAGCTCGTCAAGAGCGAGGGCCTGCACACGGTGTGCCAGGAGGCGGGCTGCCCCAACATCTACGAGTGCTGGGAGGACCGTGAGGCCACGTTCCTCATCGGCGGCGACCAGTGCACCCGGCGCTGCGACTTCTGCCAGATCGACACCGGCCGGCCCGAACCGCTGGACCGCGACGAGCCGCGCCGGGTGGGCGAGTCCGTCGTCACCATGGACCTCAACTACGCCACGATCACCGGCGTCGCCCGCGACGACCTGCCCGACGGCGGCGCCTGGCTCTACGCCGAGACGGTCCGGCAGATCCACGCGATGACCGCCGAGCGCGCCGACGGCCGGACCAAGGTCGAGCTGCTGATCCCGGACTTCAACGCCGAGCCCGAGCAGCTCGCCGAGGTCTTCGCCGCCCGCCCCGAGGTGCTGGCCCACAACGTGGAGACGGTGCCGCGCATCTTCCGCCGCATCCGCCCCGGCTTCCGCTACGAGCGCTCGCTGGAGGTGATCACCCGCGCCCGCGAGGCCGGCCTGGTCACCAAGTCGAACCTGATCCTCGGCATGGGCGAGGAGCGCGAGGAGATCAGCCAGGCCCTCCAGGACCTGTACGACGCCGGGTGCGAGCTGATCACCATCACCCAGTACCTGCGGCCGTCCGTGCGCCACCATCCGGTGGAGCGGTGGGTGAAGCCCGCGGAGTTCGTGGAGCTGAAGGAGGAGGCCGAGGAGATCGGCTACGCGGGTGTGATGTCCGGGCCGCTGGTCCGCTCGTCGTACCGCGCCGGGCGCCTCTTCCAGCAGGCCATGGACCGCCGCGGCCAGGCCGCGGAGCTGGGCGGCGCCACCGCGCCGGCGGCCGGCGCGGCCCGCTGAGGCCGGTCCGGCGCCGCCGTGGTGGGCGGGGTGCGGCTTTCATCCGCGATTGACCCGGTCGTCACCGGCTGGTAACACGGAGTGGCGATCCTGGTGTGGCAGGGCGGCACCCCGCGCGCCCGTCCCACCCCGTGCCCGTCCGCCCTGTGCCCGTCCCGTGCCCGCTCCACCCGCCCGGGTTCTGCGACCCGGGCGGCCGGCTCCGCCTGTTCGACGGCTCAGCCCGTTCCGTCCCGTTCGCTCCGCTGGACCGCTCGACCGCTCGACCGTTCCGACTTGCTCCACCGTTCGGCCGATCCGCCGTTCGGCTGATCCGCCGTTCGGCTGATCCACCGCTCCACCGCTCCACCGTTTGACCCCGCCCGCCCGACCGCCGCTCCGCGACGCTCTTCCGAGGGGGACGCCATGTCGTCCGAGCAGGTGCCCGCCATCCAGCACCGCCAGCCGAGCACGCCCGTAAGGGGCGCTCTGCGCGCTGTGGAAACCTTTCTGCTGAGCGGTGGCCAGCGAACGGCCCGCAGGAACGCCTGGGCGGCCGTCGTGGCCGACCGGCAGCGCGCCCTCGACCGCCACGAGGCCGAGCACGAGTTCGCCGCCCTGACGGGCACTGGCAGCGGGGGCGCCGCCCAGCCGCGGTGACGCCGTCCCGACCGGCCACGTATCCTGTGCGGCATGGCGAGGAAGGAAACCCCCGAGAGCAGCCCTGGGCGGCTCGCACAGATCGCGCAGACCTACAAGATGACGCGGCAGGCCGATTCCAGGATCGGGCTTGTCCTCGCCGCTGTGGGAGTCGTCACCTTCGGCGTCATCCTCGGCATCGGCTTCGCGATCGGACATCCGATCTGGGCCGGCATCCTGGGCCTCCTGCTGGGCCTGCTGGCCACCGCGGTCGTCTTCGGCCGCCGGGCGGAGCGGGCCGCGTTCGGCCAGATGGAGGGCAAGCCGGGCGCTGCGGCGGCCGTACTGCAGAACGTCGGCAAGGGCTGGACCGTCAGCCAGGCCGTGGCCGCGAACCGCAGCCAGGACATGGTGCACCGCGCGGTCGGCCGCGCCGGCGTGGTCCTGATCGGCGAGGGCAACCCCAACCGGGTCAAGGGCCTGCTGGCCAACGAGAAGAAGAAGGTCGCCCGGGTCGTCTACGACGTGCCGGTGCACGACTTCGTGGTCGGTGACGACGAGGGCCAGCTGCCGCTGAAGAAGATCCGCTCCACCCTGCTGCGGCTGCCGCGCACGCTGGACGGTCCGAAGACCACCGAGGTGAACGACCGCCTCCGGGCGCTCGGCGACCTCATGAGCAACATGCCCATCCCGAAGGGCCCGATGCCCCGCGGCATGCGCATGCCGCGCGGACCGCGCTGAGCCCCTCCCCCTCCACTCCTCACACGGCCGCGCCCGCCCGGAGCTTTCCGGGCGGGCGCGGCCGTCCTCATATGGGGGCGCCGGGCAGCGTTGCATGCCGCCCCGGGCGCGGGTCGTCAGCGCGAGGCTTCGGCCGCGAGACGTTCAGCGCGAGACGTCAGGCCCGGAGCCCCTGGCGCGAGACGTTCGGCCCGGAACTCAGGCGCGAGACGTCAGGTCCGACGCCTCAGACGCCAGACATCAGGCGCGAGACGTCAGGCGCGGACCTGGACCGCTCTGGCCGCCTTGTCGTGCAGGCCGCGGGTGTCGCGGTCCCAGACCACGGCAGGAATGACGATGAGCAGCAGCACCGTACGGATGATCACGCCGAGCGGCCTGAGGCGCCCGCCGTCGACGGAGACCACGCGCAGCCGGGTGACCACCTTGCCGGGCGTGCTGCCGACCAGGGTGAGCCCGATGACGCTCAGCACGCCGAAGACCACCAGCGCCCAGTTGTTGGCGCCGTAGAGGCTACGGTGCGCGATCAGGCCGTATGCGATCAGCACGCACAGCAGCCAGTCGATGAGGAGCGCGACGATGCGGCGGCCGACGGGTGCGATGGACCCCGGCCCCTCCTCGGGCAGCCCCAGCCGCTCGCCGCGGTAGCCGAACTCGACGCCCATCTGCTCCGCGGCGGCCCGGGGCCCGGAGAGCCACGAACCCACTACTTCCCTGTTGTCCACGCATCAAAGGTAACCCGCGCCGTGGCAACGCCCGAGGGCCGGGAGGCCATGGCGGGAAGGGGCGGGAGAACGGTTGGGCGCGGCCGCGTCGGGCAGGCGGAACCCGGGACCGACGGGCAGGCTGGGGCAGAGGTGAAGGGCGGGACGTCCGGCGAGCCGACCGGAGCCGACGAGAGCCGACCGGAGCCGGGCGACGGGCGGCGACGGGCGGCGACGGGCGGCGACGGGCGGCGAGGGGAGCGAACTCGCCGGACCGACCGGAGCGCGGCGCGGCGGCGACGAGGCGGCCGCGTGGTTAACCTCTGCGAAACAAATGAGTCATGCTGGAGAAATGGCCTGTCCCTAAGGTCTCGGTAGAGTGCGCCGGTCCACCGAACCGCGCGCCCCGATCGCCACGCCTCCCGGCCAGCGGCCGGGCCTAGGAGGAGTTGGATGTTCCAGTCCGCTGACGACGCCAACAAGTTCATCAAGGACGAGGACGTCAAGTTCGTCGACGTCCGGTTCTGCGACCTGCCCGGCGTGATGCAGCACTTCACGGTGCCTGTGTCGACCTTCGACCCGGCCGAGGAGCTGGCCTTCGACGGCTCGTCCATCCGGGGCTTCCAGGCGATCCACGAGTCGGACATGGCCCTGCGCGCCGACCTGTCGACCGCCCGCGTGGACCCGTTCCGCCGGGACAAGACGCTCAACATCAACTTCTTCATCCACGACCCGATCACGGGTGAGCAGTACAGCCGCGACCCGCGGAACGTGGCGAAGAAGGCGGAGGCGTACCTGGCGTCGACGGGCATCGCGGACATCGCGTACTTCGGCCCGGAGGCGGAGTTCTACGTCTTCGACAGCGTGCGCTTCGAGACGAAGGCGAACGAGTCCTTCTACCACATCGACTCCGAGGCGGGCGCCTGGAACACCGGTGCGCTGGAGGACAACCGCGGCTACAAGGTCCGCTACAAGGGCGGCTACTTCCCGGCCCCGCCGGTGGACCACTTCGCCGACCTGCGCGCGGAGATCTCCCTGGAGCTGGAGGCCGCGGGCCTCCAGGTCGAACGCCAGCACCACGAGGTGGGCACGGCCGGCCAGGCGGAGATCAACTACAAGTTCAACACGCTGCTCGCCGCCGCCGACGACCTGATGCTCTTCAAGTACATCGTGAAGAACGTCGCCTGGCGCAACGGCAAGACCGCGACCTTCATGCCCAAGCCGATCTTCGGCGACAACGGCTCCGGTATGCACGTCCACCAGTCGCTGTGGCAGGGCGGCAACCCGCTCTTCTACGACGAGGCGGGCTACGCGGGCCTGTCGGACACCGCCCGCTACTACATCGGCGGCATCCTGCGGCACGCCCCGTCGCTGCTGGCGTTCACCAACCCGACGGTGAACTCCTACCACCGCCTGGTGCCGGGCTTCGAGGCCCCGGTGAACCTGGTCTACTCGCAGCGCAACCGCTCGGCCGCCATGCGCATCCCGATCACCGGCTCCAACCCGAAGGCCAAGCGCGTCGAGTTCCGCGCCCCGGACTCCTCCGGCAACCCGTACCTGGCCTTCTCCGCGCTGCTGCTGGCCGGCCTGGACGGCATCAAGAACAAGATCGAGCCGGCCGAGCCGATCGACAAGGACCTCTACGAGCTGGCCCCCGAGGAGCACGCCAACGTCCCGCAGGTCCCGACCTCCCTGCCGGCGGTGCTGGACTCCCTGGAGCGCGACCACGAGTTCCTCCTCCAGGGCGGTGTCTTCACCTCCGACCTGATCGAGACGTGGATCGACTACAAGCGCACCAACGAGATCGCCCCCCTCCAGCTCCGCCCCCACCCGCACGAGTTCGAGCTCTACTTCGACGTGTAAAGAGCCTCTGACCTGCGGGAACGCAGGTTGATCTCTTCTCGTTTCCGCAGGTCAGCACCTCGCCGACCTGCGGAAACGTCGCACCCGCAGGCACCTGAGCTTGGCGTTTGACCTCGCAGGTCACCCGACCTGCTGATCTGTGGTTCTGTGTGGGACGACGGGCGCGGCCGTTCTCCACCCTTCGAGATGTCGAGTCTTGAAGTGCGAGAGAACGGCCGCTGTGTATGAGTCTGTCTGTCGCTGAGCCCGCTGGTACGGCGTTGGGCTTGTTGTCCCGCTTTCGGATCGAGTTCTACGAGTCCTTGTACGCCCGTGCGGACGTGCTCTTCGAGCTCACGGACGCGGTGCTGTGTGTGGACGGGCCGGTGAAGACGCTGGTCGAGCTGTGCCTGGCGGTCGAGCACCGGCGTGGGCACGCAGCCCTGTACGCCGCGTTGGATCGGGGCTGGTGCGAGCCTGCCCGTCTGCGCCGTGCTCTGGCCGGGCTGCCGCTGCCCCGCGCGGCCGGCGGGCGGATCGTGCTGGCCGTCGACGTGAGCAACTGGCTCCGCCCCGACGCCCCCACCAGCGACGACCGGTTGTTCTGCCACCTCTACGGGCGCGGCAACCGCAGCAAGGACCAGTTCGTCCCCGGCTGGCCTTACTCCTTCGTCGCGGCCCTGGAGACCGGCCGAACCTCCTGGACCGCCCTGCTGGACGCCGTCCGCCTGGGCCGGGCCGACGACGCGACCGCGGTCACCGCCACTCAACTGCGCGGTGTCGTAGCACGGTTGACGCAGGCCGGGCAGTGGCGCGAGGGCGACCGGGAGATCTGGGTCGTCATGGACTCAGGCTACGACGTCGCCTTCCTCTCCCATGCGCTCGCGGACCTGCCCGTCGTCCTGGTCGCACGTCTGCGCTCGGACCGCGTGATGCTGCGCGACGCCGGGCCCACCCGGTCAGGCCCGAAGGGCGGCCGACCCCGCAAGCACGGCGGCGTCCTGTCCTTCGCCCGGCCCGACAGCTGGCACGAACCCGTTGTCACCAGCGTCACCGACACCACCCGCTACGGCACGGCAGAAGCGATGGCCTGGGACCGGATACACCCCCGGCTCACCCACCGCGGCCCCTGGCTGGACCTGGCAAAGGAGGAACTGCCCATTCCGCACGGCACGCTGATCCGCCTGAGGGTCGAGCGCCTACCAGGTGACCGCGACCCCAACCGGTCTGGCTGTGGACCTCCCAGGCCGCCCCCGCACCGGCAGACGTGGACCGCTGGTGGCAGGCGTTCCTGCGCCGCTTCGACCTGGAACACACCTTCCGGCTGATGAAGCAGACCCTCGGCTGGACCGCCCCGAAGATCCGGAACGCGGACACCGCCGACCTGTGGACGTGGCTGATCATCGCCGCCCACACCCAACTCCGCCTGGCCCGCCCGCTGGCCGAAGACCTCCGCCGCCCCTGGGAACGGCCCACCGAGCCCCGCCGACTCGCCCCCGCCCGAGTCCGGCGGGGGTTTCGCAACGTCCACGCGACGGCAGCCCGTCCGGCAGCCGCACCGAAACCGTCCCGGCCAGGGCCCGGACGGCCCCCCGGCTCGAAGAACAAACACCGCGCCAAACACCACGACGTCGGAAAGACCGCCAAACGGGCCGAGTCGATCAAGAAACACCAAACACGGCGAGGTTAAACGCCAGGCTAAGGCGAATCTCGCCCTGCCGCGCCTGTCCAACGGTCAGTTCACCGTCTACGTCAACGGCGACCCAGTTGACGTAGTGGTCGACCGCACAGGATTCTTCACCTGACCTCACCACCCCGCCAGTTCCGTGCGGGCCGGGCGCCAACGCGCCCGGCCCGCACGGAACCGCTCGACGACCTACTGACATCGGTGGCCATCGTCACCTCGTCAACTGGGCGAGGGTGCTGCACGCGCGGCGACCTCGCCCAAGTCCTCCAGGAATCAGGATGACCAAAGCGCACATGAACATCACCATCGAGACGAAGATGTCGGACGTTGAAATCGGCGCCGCCTCAGCCTCGCTCATGCGGTTCGAACGCATGCGCAGCGTTCCGGCCGTTGTCCTTCTGGGCGCGGTGACCCTACTGGGCCTTGGGGTTCTGCCTGTCACTGTGACGGTCCCCTTCGGCTTGGGCTTCCTCGTCATGGGCTCCCTGTCCCTCACGTGGATCAGTCGGGCCCGAAAGGTGGCGGCACCGGCTGCACGTTTCGCCATGCCCTACAAGGTGGCGATATCCGACAAGTCCATCACCGCCACTCAAGAAGACGCAGTGACCACTCTGCCGTGGGACGACCTTCGCCACGTAACCCGAACCGCGCAGACGTGGATCTTCGTACCCCGCGAGGCCGAAAAGGCGCTCATGCTCCCGATCCGCTCGGTGACCGCTGCCGAGGCAGAGCAGCTCACGGCCCTTCTGTCGGCGTGGCCGGCGAGGAAGTACCGCCGCTCCACCGTCTGAAACTCTGCATCACCTTCGGCCGAGTGGATGCGGTTTTCCTGGCGGACATGTCTGCGGTCTCACGTCAGAGCCACCTGTCGGCCAACGAAGATCCGATCTTGACACTCCGTAGCTACCTCCGCAGGCACCTGCTCGCTCGACAAGGTCGTGAAGCGATCGGCAGGCGCTACCACAGCGCCGCGTAGTCGTGGACCGGCCGCCTTGTGCGCGAGTTGTGGGATGCCTCCTCACAAGCGCCCATACATGCAGGTCAGAGGCATGTTCGAGCTCTACTTCGACGTGTAAAGAGCCTCTGCCCTGCGGAAACGCAGTTCGATCTCTTCTCGTTTCCGCAGGTCAGCACCTCGTTGACCTGCGGAAACGTCGTTCGAGGGACTCGCGTCGAAGTTCCGGGCTTCACCGTGTGGAATGAGAGCAAGCGGCTGTTCAGCCTCCACACCCGATTCCGGCGGAAGCCCGGCCGCATCCACCTGCGAGTGGTCGCTGAGGAGGGCCGCGTACGCATCGGCTGCATCGGCCGCATCGGCCGGAAACGTCTGGCGGAGGACATCCCTCGCAGGTCGCGATGAGGCTACGGCTTCGTACTGCCCGGGCGGTGCCATAGGTCGATGTCCTTCTTCCATGCCTTGTTGCCGCCGCCTGTCGGGCACCGCCTGTTGTAGCAACGCCAGTACCAGTTCTGCTTCGCGCCGCGCCTGATCTCGATGTCGCCCTGCCCGCACCGCGGACACTTCGGTGGGCGGGCGAAGATCTCGGCGTGCTCGTGAGCGAGGATCTTGCGGGCGAAGTAGGCGCCGCGCATCGTGACCATGACCTCGCGGGTCCAGCTCTGCGACAAGGCGTTGAGGCTGCCGAGCATCACCGTCTTCTCGTCCACGACGACGATCTTCTGGTGCATGACGTGCATCGGTACGACGGTGTGGACGACCGCGCGCAGGTCCTCGACGAGGGACGCGTTCGCTGGCCTCTTCTGGAGCTCGTCGCTGGAGTCACGGACGAACACGGTCACCCGTACGCCCCGGTCGACTGCGGCACGCAGCTCCGGGAGGATCATCCGGATGCGCCTGGCCACCCAGGGAGCCCACAGCCACAGGGACGTCCGCGCGCTTCTGACGGCAGCGACGAAGGACGCGTAGAACGTCGTCTCGTCGTCGACGTCGCTGACCTCGACGTGCCGTGCGAGGACGTCCGCGAGGCGGTCGCCGAACTCCCCGCGCGGCACGTTCAGCTCGGGCGGCGTGATCAGGGTTCTGGCGGGGAGGACCCGTACCCCGGGCGTGCCGATGAGGGCGTCCAGCTGTCCGAACGGGGAGTCCGGGGCCTTCTGCGCCACCTCCCGGATGCGTGCGCCGCTCGCAATGACGTACACACGGGTCTGTACGCGGGTCATGGCCACGTTGAACAGCCTGATCCCGCTGCGCATCCAGTCGCTCGCCTCCGGCGCACTCGATGCCTTCGCCATCCACAGCGGCCGGCTGTGTTCGCCTTCGACGGTGTCGAAGACGACGATGGGGAACTCCCGTCCCTGGAACCGGTGCGCGGTGCCGACCTCGGCGCTCGGCCCCCCGGCCCGTTCGATGTCCCGCAGCGCCTCCAGCGTGGCTTCGGCCTGGTCCCCGTACGGAGTCACGACACCTGCGTTCTCGCCGTCCCCGGCGTGCAGGTCGATCAGGGCACGGGAGATGAGCGGGCCCGCGGCCCACCAGCCCTTGCTGGGGCCCGTGAGATGGACATGGGCGAGCTCGTGGAGCCCGTCGGTGTCGATGAGGACGATCTCCGGGTCCTCGGAGCTCCTGGAGTGCCGTACGACGGGGCCGGCCTGGAGCACACCGCCGTAGGCCAGGCCGTTCACGAGGCCCATCACGGCCCGGCCGAACCTGTTCTGGGTCACCAGGGTGGTACAGGCGGCGTGTGTCCGAGCCGCCGCCGGGTCGGTGATGCCGCAGTGCTGGAACACGTCCGGGACCAGCCAGCGCTGGATGTCGGGACGCTTCTTGTCCTTCAGCACACGGGGAACGACCGGGCCCAGCTGCATGAAGTCCCCGAGAAGCACGGCCGCCCGCTCGGCGTGGGAGACGGCGAGCAGCACCTCGGGCAGCGAAGCAGCGCCGACCTCGTCGATGAGGACCACGTCATAGTGGCCGGAGAAGACGTGCCGGTTGGTACGGAAGCGGGCCAGGGTGGTGGCAACGAGACGGGCGTTCTTGACGATCTCACCCTGCGCGTCGCGGGCGAGCCGCTCGTACTCCTCCTGGATCTCCTTGTACTGCTTCTCCAGCGGGCCCTTTCGAGCCGCTTCTGCGACGACGACGGAACGCAGGGCCACGGCCTTCCCGTGCCGCGCCGGCCAACCGTGCTCCTCGGCGGTGGCGATGAGCGCCTCCGCACGGTGTGCCCGCCCGGCTTCGTCCTCGGCCGTGGCGAGAGCGGTGCGCAGTTCGCCCACGGACCGGGTCAGGGTCTGATGCCGGATGGCGGCGGCGCGCGCCGTCGCGTCACGTCTGCCGATCTCGCTGTCGGAGAAGGGGATCGCCCGGATCATCTCCTCGGTCTGCGTCGCGATCCGCGCCCGGCGGCGGTCCGCGATGCCGCGGGCCTTGAGGGCGTGGTCGTGCGCCTCGCTGAACTGGGATTCCGCCTGACCGCACGCGGCCTGTGCCTCGGTTCGCTCCTTACGTGAGCGCCGTCTGGCGAACCCGGTCCGCTGCTCGATCCCGCGCAGGGTGCGCTGTGCCTCGCGCAGCCGCTCCTCCCTCAGAAGAGCGGCGGACTCGGCTGCCGTCGCCGCGTTCTCCACCTGGTCCGCCTCCCCGCGGAGGGCATCGACCTGCTCCCAGAGGTGGCGGGAGTCCGCGGCGTCGTCCCGGTCCTTCAGCGCCGCGTCCAGGTCACGGTCGGCCGCCGCCAGACTCCGGCCGACTTCCCGGGCGGCCTTTTTCAACTCCTCCACGCGTATGTCGCGCGACGCCGCGTCGCCGAACGGCTCGGTCACCAGGGCCCTCGCCTGCGCGTAGGACGCTGCGTCGAACCGTACGAGGCCCGCCTCCAGCTCCGCCAGGTCTTCCGCGCGGCGGCGCATGCCCAGCAGCTCCGCCGACACCCGGGCACGCCGTCCCTCGACGTCGGCCAGCCGGGCCCGGACCATGAGAGGCAGGGACACTTCGGGGTTTTCGGCGATCTCCTTCAGCTGGGGCGGCCCGACGCGGACGATGTCTCCGCTGGTGTGGCGGTGTCCCCTCAGGACGCCCTTCAGGGCGTTGTCGACGGCGATGTTGGTCGCGGAGACCAGCAGGACTCTCTTGCCCGCGGCGATCAGATGCCCGATGGCCAGCGTGAGGACCATCGTCTTCCCCGTGCCGGGTGGCCCCCACACGAGGTGTACGCCGGTCCCGAGGCAGGCCCGGTAGGCCTCCGCCTGTTCCGGGAAGAGCCCGGCGGGCGCCTCGGCCCGGGCAGGCTCTCCGGCGGGGCGGCCGGAAGCGAGCAGACTGCCCAGCGGGGTGTCCCCCAGCGCGGCGATGCCGTCCCTCAGGGATTCCAGCAGAAAGGTGGGGGGTTGCTGAAGAACCCAAAGGAAGGGGTCGACCGGGTCCGCGAACTCGGCGACCTTGACGGTCAGCGACGAACCGCTCTGCATGGTTTCGGTGACGGCGAAGCCGGCTTCCACACCGGATTCCTCGGGCCCGGCAAGACGCAGGCTTTCGAGCTGGTCCGGGTTGAGTTCGGTGCCCCGCAGATCCACGGTGTAGCGGCCCGGATCGCCTGCCCGGGCCGCGCGGCCGACCCTGCGCCAGCGCGGGCGCTGACCTGCTCCCCCTTCCACGGCGATCCATTCGTCGACCGCCGTAGTGATCTCATCGCGCCACCCCAAAGCCCCTCCCCGGCTCGCAAATGGTAGATCTTGCAGCGGTCCCGTCGCCTCCCTTTGCAGGAAAGCCGTGGCCGCCACAAGAGGGGGAAGGGTTCGAGACGCGCGTCAGCCCCTATTCGACCATGCCCGGTCTCCGTCAACCGGACGGGGATCCCGCCTCGGAGGCGGCATCGACCGTTCACTATCGGGACTGTCTGATCAACGGCTGATATGTCGATCATGGAGACATCACGTGCGTGAGGTGACGGCATCTGGCGTTTGGACAAGCGCCAGTACGCGCTCACCGGCCGCGTCAAAGGAGGGTCCGCCAGGACACGGGCCGCGACCGCTACCAGGTGTGGCGCCGCCCGATGCACGCGCCGCCAGGCCCGAGCAGCGCGGACGGGATCGCCCGCTTGACCGGCGCCTGAGTACGGGCCAGGCCCGGCGGCACTTGAGGTGCCGCCGGGCCTGGCTGGCGCCGTCCCGGTGGGGCGGCAGGTGTCGACTGCCCGGCAGGGGACAACTGCTGGCAGGGGTCAACTGCCGGGAGACGGTGTCAGGACGTGCCCGCCGCGGCGCCGGCCGCGATGAGCTTGCGGTTGATGTCCCGCACCGGTCCGGGGTCGACCTTGAGGACCGCGCGGTCGTAGGTGATCAACCCGTTCAGCTCGCCCTCGACGTCGCTGAGCTGCGTGTACACCGAGCCGGACAGGTTGCCGGCGGCGGCCGGCAGCAGTTGGCTGGTGTTGTCGACGTAGTCCTGGGTCAGCTCCGCGATGGTCGAGGCGTCACCACCGTAGTTCTGGCCGCCGGAGACGCCCAGGATGTGGCCGGGGACGTTCAGCGAGTACCCGCCGTGCTCACCGTCCACGGCGGCCCGGGTCGCGTCCGGGGACGGGAAGGCGGGGCCGTGGTACACGTGGTAGTCGATCAGGTCGCCCTTGCCCGAGTCGCCCTGCGAGGCACAGCAGTTGACGCCGGACGCGGCATCGACCAGCCGGCTCGGGTCCTGCTGCTTGATCGAGTCGGCCAGCGCGCCGGTGGCCTCCTTGGACTGCTCGCCCCAACCCTCGTTCATCATGGTCCAGACGATGACGGACGGGTCGCTGAGGTGCTGGTCCACGATCTCGTGGGCCTGGTCGCTGAACGCCTGGTCGCTGGCCTCGCTCGCGCCGGGCCCGACGTTGCGGCTCGGCATGTCCTGCCAGACCATCAGGCCGAGCTTGTCGGCCCAGTAGTACCAGCGCGCGGGCTCGACCTTGATGTGCTTGCGCACCGTGTTGAAGCCGAGCTGCTTGTCCAGCTCCAGGTCGGACTTGAGGGCCTCGTCGGTCGGCGCGGTGTAGATGCCGTCCGGCCAGAAGCCCTGGTCCAGGTTGGCCAGCAGGTAGGTCGGCTTGCCGTTCAGCTCGACCTTGTCCACGCCGCCGACCTTGGCGACGGACACCGACCGCATGCCGAAGTACGAACCCACCGAGTCGTACGAGAGGCCGTCGGTGAGAGAGACCTTGAGGTTGTACAGGTAGGGGTGGTCGGGGCTCCACAGCTCCGGGTGCGGGATGTGCAGCGTCAGCTTCTTGCCCACGGTGCCGATGACGGTGCCCACCGGCTTGTCGCCCACGTACGCGGTGGCGTTCACCAGGGACCAGGCGGGGGTGCCGGCGGACGGCCGCACGGTGACGGACAGCGTGTCGTCGGACAGGTTCGGCGTCGTGGCCAGCGAGTCGATGCTCGCCTTGGCCACCGGCTCCATCCAGACGGTCTGCCAGATGCCGGAGGACGGGGTGTACCAGATGCCGCTGGGGTCGCTCGACTGCTTGCCGGTCGGCGTGTCGGGGTCGATGGTGTCCTTGACCTTCAAGGTGAGGGTCTGGGGCCCGCGGCCGACCAGCGCGTCGGTGACGTCGGCGGTGAACGCCTCGTAGCCGCCGACGTGGTGGGCGACCTGCTTGCCGTTGACGTAGACCCACGCCTCGTAGTCCACCGCGCCGAAGTTGAGGTTCAGCCGGTTGCCCGACCCGACCCGCCAGTTCTGCGGAACGGTGAACGTGCGCTGGTACAGCGACCAGTCGTGGTGCTCGGCGACGCCCGACAGCGGCGCCTCCATCGGGTACGGCACCAGGATGGACCCGCTCAGCTTGCCCTTCGGCAGCGCGGCGTTCTCGGCGGTGCCCTGGAACTGCCAGGTCCCGTTGAGGTTCTGCCACTGGTCACGGGTCATCTGCGGCCGGGGGTAGTCCGGGAGCGCGTTCGTGGGGCTGACGTCCTTGGCCCACTTAGTGGCGAAGTACCAGGTGGAGTTGTTGGTCGCCAGGCCGGAGAACAGCGGGACGGGACCTGCGGCCGTGGTCAGGCCGCCCTGCCCGTCGTAGCTGATCCGCACCTTCGCCTTCAGCGCGGCGGGGATGTCGGACTTCCCGGCGGTCAGCAGCAGTTGGGACGTGTCGGCGGGATTGACAACGATGTCAGGCGTCCACCGACTGCTGCCGGCGATGACCGACAGGTGCTTGCCGAGGTCGGACGGCAGCGAGGTGACCGCTCCGGGCAGCTGCACCGTCGCGGACTTGCCCGAGGAGGTGACCGCGGCGTCGACGGTGGGCGCGGTGAAGCCGGCCGGCAGGTGCAGCGCGGAGTCGGGGATCGCCTGGCGGGTGATCCCGGGGCCCGACCACTCGGTGGTGATGTACGCGCCGCCGTCGCCCTGGTTGTAGTCGAACGCCAGCGTGTGCGGGCCGGCGGTGAGCGTGATCGGCTCGGACTGCGTCTGGACGTCCCAGTCGGTCGTCCAGTGGTCGATCACGCTCGACCCGTCGAGCGAGAGGCGGAAGCCGTTGTCGCCCTTGATGTAGAACGTGTACGTGCCGCCGGCCGGGACGTCGAGCTGGCCCGTCCAGTGCGCGGCGACGTTCAGGGTGGAACCCGCGTAGTCGCGCAGGGTGGGCAGCAGGTCGGGGACGTTCAGGGAGTCCTCGACGCCGGTGCTGCTGTACTGCGCGAAGTCCAGTGACGTCGCGTCGGAGCTGAGGTAGTAGTCCGCGCGCAGGCCCTGCGGGGTGTCGGCGGTGGGCGCCGCGGACCCCGCGGCGGACGCCGGGACCGCGGCGCCGGCGGCGGTCGGGACGAGCAGTGCCGCGCCCAGCAGCAGCGGCACCAGGGCGGCGAGTCGGCGTCGGTTCGGTGGGCGGAATCTGCCTGATCTCACTGCGGATACACCTCTCCGTGGGAGAACTCGGCGTCCAGGGAACGGCGGAGGTTCATGCCCTCGCCATCTTTCCAACGTTGGAAGAGTGGACGGTGAGAATGAAAGCAGGGTGCTGGAGTGACGTCTACCCCCTGTGCAATGACTGCGCAAAGTCGTTTTGGTGCGGTTTTACTGCATTGATCTACCGCTCGTCGGCAGGGAACAGAAGCCGAATTCGGCGCAGTTGTCGCCCTTGCCGAATGTGACGACGTTTTGTCCTGCGGTGGAGAGCGGCTCACCGCCTACGGGCCGGCCCCGTTGACGGGCACTTGGCGCTCCCGGCCCCAGCCCCCAGCCCCCAAGTCCCCAAGTCCCCAGCTCCCAGATCAGGCCGTCAGGGGATGAAGAGAGCCCGGGCCCCGTCGCGGGGTGAGGCCCCGGCTAAGGCGATCAGGAAGGCGTTCAAAGGCGCCTTCCAGCGCATAGTCCGCCTTTTGGTCCTTTGCCCGTCGGGTTGGGGTTCATCAGTACCGTGAAGAGGCTTTTCGGGGCCGTGAAGAGGCTTTTCAGGACCCGCGGTCCCGGTCGGGAAGTGCCCGGGGGCCCGGACGGCCTTGCGTATGCGGGCGTTGACGGACGTGATGGCGTTCGTCGATCAGGTGACCGTACGGATCTCGACGTCGAAGGACGGAAAGGGCGCGAACTCGTTGCCGCGGCAGCCCGCCCGCGCCGGTCAGCCGCACGCCCTCGGTCCGGGCCCGATCGACCAGCGTCGCGATCAACCGCTCGTCCGACGCGCCGTGCCCTACCGGTTCCGCCACAGGCTCGCGCCCGGTCGTCGTCTCCCTCATGTGCCGTCTCCGTGATCGACGGATTCGCTGTCTGCCAGGGACTCCCTACGCCGGCTCGGAGGAACGCGATCGGCACGCTCCCGATCCGCTGCCGCGACGCCCCCCAAGTACCGCAAGGAGTCCGGCGTCTACTGCGATCGCAGTAGACGCAAGTGTCTGCGTTCGGTGGACGACGGCGGGAGGCGTGTCGGGAAGTCTTGGAGGGCACCGGTTGTCGGGTGCGCCCCGTTCCGTCCGCTCCTTTGGAGGCTCTCGTGTCAGCCCTTGCCCGATGGTGCCACCGGCACCGTCTCGCCGTTCTGCTGGGTTGGGTGGTGCTGCTGATCGCACTCGCCGGGGCGCTGGGGGCGGTGGGCACGGGGTTCAGCAGCAGCCAGACATCGCAGAACACCGAATCGGCCACGGCCTCCGCGCTGTTGCAGCACGCCTCGGCCGGGAGGTCCGGGGACAGCGGGTACGTGGTCTGGCAGACGCCGCACGCCACGGTCACCACCGCGTCGGTGAAGGCCGAGATGTCCGGCCTCCTGGGCAGGATCGCGCAGGAGCCCACGGTGGCCTCGGTCACCAGCCCCTACGACGCCGCCGGGGCCGCTCAGGTCAGCTCTGACCACACCGTCGCCTATGCGAGTGTGCAGTTCGACCACGCCGCGACCAAGGAGCAGCAGAAGAGCGTCAAGTCCCTTGTGCTGGCGGACGACTCCGCGGGCGTGCACGTCGCCGTGGGCGGGCAGGCGTTCGGCAGCGAGCCGGCGGCGGGTGGTCCGGCCGACGCCATCGGCATCGTCCTCGCCTTCGTGATCCTGGTGCTGGTCTTCCGTGCCGTGTGGGTCGCCGTTCTCCCGATCATCACCGCGATCGCCGGCGTCGGTACCGCGGCGCTGACCGTGATGCTGCTCAGCCACGTCGTCACGATCCCGTCCACCGCGCTGACCCTGGGTGCGCTGATCGGTCTGGGCGTCGGGATCGACTACGCGCTGTTCATCGTCAACCGGCACCGGGGGAACCTGACGGCCGGGATGAGTGTGGGCGACTCGATCGGCGCCTCCCTGAACACCTCGGGACGTGCCGTGGTGTTCGCGGGGTTGACCGTGGTGGCCGCGTTGCTCGGAATGACGACGCTCAGGCTCGGGGTCGTCACCGGCATGGCCGAAGGGGCCGCGGTCACCGTGGTGCTGACGGTGCTCGCCGCCGTCACCCTGCTGCCCGCGCTGCTCGGCTTCATCGGCCCGAAGGTCCTCAGCCGCGCCCAGCGCCGCCGCCTGGCCGACCCTTCCTCCGGTGGCACCGAACGGGCCGGGTTCTGGCCCCGCTGGGCCACCCGCGTCCAGGCCCGGCCCCGGATTCTGGCCGTGGCGGGGCTGGCCGTGCTGATCGCGCTGGCCGTACCGGCCCTGTCGCTGCGCCTCGGCGCGGCCGACGACGGCAACCTGCCGACCAGTTCGACCAACCGGCAGGCGTACGACCTGCTGTCCGACGGGTTCGGCCCCGGCTTCAACGGCCCGCTCCAGATCGCCGTGCAGAGCCACGGCAAGGCCGACCAGGCCGCCGAGACCCGGCTGGTCAGCGCCCTCGAACACACCTCCGGGATCGTCAGCGTGACCCAGCGGCCGGTCAACGCCGCGCAGGGCGTGAGCGAGATCGTCGCCGTGCCGTCGACCTCGCCCGAGGCCGCGGCGACCTCCGACCTGATCGACCACCTGCGGGCCGATGTCATCCCGCAGGCCGAGCAGGGCAGCACGATGAAGGCGTACGTCGGCGGCACCACCGCGAACAACGACGACTTCGCCTCCACGGTGACCGGAAAGCTTCCCCTGTTCATCGCGGTCATCACCGTGCTGGGCCTCCTGCTGCTGGTGATCGCCTTCCGCAGCCTGCTCATCCCCCTGGTGGGCGCGGTGCTCAACGTGCTCAGCATCGGCGTCGCGTTCGGCGCCACCGTGCTGGTGTTCCAGAACGGGTTCGGCGTCTCGCTGCTCGGCGCCGGGTCGGGCGGACCGATCGAGTCCTTCGTCCCGCCCATGATCATCGGCGTGGTCTTCGGCCTGTCCATGGACTACCTGGTGTTCCTGGTCTCCCGGATGCGCGAGGAGTGGGTCCGCACCGGCGACAACAACCGCGCCGTGCGCGTCGGGCACGGCGAGACGGGACGGGTCATCGCGGTGGCCGCCGCGATCATGTTCTTCGTGTTCGGCTCGTTCGTCTTCGGCGGCGCCCGGGTCATCGCCGAGTTCGGCGTGGCCCTGTCGGTCGGCATCGTGCTGGACGCGCTCCTCATCCGCCTGGTCGTCGTGCCGGCGCTCATGCACCTGTTCGGCCGGGCGAACTGGTGGATGCCGCGATGGCTGGACCGCCTGCTGCCCTCCATCTCGGTCGAAGGCGAGATCGACTCGGCACCCGCCGACGCCGAGGTCCCGCCGCCCGCCTACGCGCCGGTCCACGGCCGGCCGTAGCCGTGTCCGCGGCCCGCGGCGCGGTCACCCGCGCAGCGGGCCGCGGTCTGTGGCGCGCGGGCCGCGGGCCGTGGCGCACGAGCCACGGTCCGTGGCGCACGAGCCGCTGTCCACGCCGGTTCCCGCCCCGCCTTGCGCCGGCGTGGACCGGACCCGTATGTCAAAGGAGGTGAGGGCGACGCGAACCATCCCGGCTCGGCTGCGCGCCGACCGCCGCGTGCGCGACGCGGCGCCGGCCGTCGTGCTGGCGGTCGTCTTCGTGATCGCACCGGCCTTCGGCGTCCACGGCTGGACGCGTGCGGCCACCGTCCCGGCCCTGCTGGCCGTGGCCTCCTGCCTTCCACTCGTGGTCCGCAGCCGGTGGCCGCTGCCGGTCCTGGCGGCCACGCTGGCGCTCGACGTGGTGCGCGTCGTCGTCACGCAGCAGTCCGAGACCGCCCCGGCCGCCGTCCTGGTCGCGCTCTACACCCTGGCGACGCGCCGGAGGCGTTCGCTGGCCTGGCCGCTCGGGATCGTCTCGGCCGCGCTGGTCACCGCCGCCTACGCCGTGGCCCACGGGGAGAGCGGGACGTCCGGCGTCGTGCTGGGCCTGTTCGACCTGCCGATCCTGGCCACGGCGCTGGGCGACACGGTGCGCAACCGGCGGGACTACCTGGCCGAGGTCGAGTCGCGCGCCGAACGCGCCGAACGCACCCGCGAGGAGGAGTCCCGCCGCGCGGTCGTCGAGGAACGCCTGCGGATCGCCCGCGAGTTGCACGACATCACGGCGCACCACCTCACCCTGGTCAACGCGCAGGCCGGGGTGGCGCACCACCTGATGCGCGACAACCCCGCCGCCGCCTACCAGGCGCTGGGGCAGATCAAGGAGACCAGCCGGGCCGCGCTCGACGAGATGCGCGCCACCGTCGGGCTGCTGCGCCAGTCCGACGACGACCCGGCGCCGCTGCACCCGATGCCCGGCCTGGCGGATCTGGACGAGCTGGTCGGCGCCTTCCGGGCGGCCGGCTCCCAGGTCGACGTGCGCCGGCACGGCGTCCCGGCGCCCGTCGCGGCCGGAGTCCAGCTGGCCGCCTACCGGATCGTCCAGGAGGCGCTGACCAACGCCCGCCGTCACGCCCCCGGAACGCACGTCCGCGTGCTGCTGGAGTACGACGCCGACGCGCTGCACGTCACCGTGGCCAACGACAGGCTCCGCGACCAGGACCAGCGGACCGGGCCTGCGGGCAGGGAACCCGGCACGGAACCCGGCACGGAACCCGGCACGGAACCGGCGGCCGGACCCGGAGCCGGCCGCGACGGGCGGCGGCGCGTGGAAGCCGCAGCGGCCGGCGCCGGGGCCGTCCACCAGCACAGCCCCGGCCGAGGCCAACGGCTCAGAGCGGCCCGCGGGGAGACCGCCGGGCCCGCCGGACCGCCCTTCCCCGCGGGCACGGAAACCGGTCACGGCACGGGGGCGCCCACCGGTCTCGGCCCGGGGGCGCGCACCGGCCATGGCCTGGTCGGGATGCGCGAGCGCGCCACCGCTCTCGGCGGCACGATCACGGCCGGCCCCGATCCCGCCGGAGGCTACCGGGTCCGGGCCGAACTGCCGCTGTCCCCCTCGTCCTCCGCGGCGGTGACGGCGTCGGCGGAACCCGCCACCGCCACCGCACCCCCCGCTTCCGCCTCCCGCGACGCCGCCCAAGTGAAAGGCCCCTGATGACGACCATCCGCGTCCTGCTCGCCGACGACCAGGCACTGCTGCGCGGCGCCTTCCGGCTGCTGATCGACGCCCAGGACGACATGGAGGTGGTCGGCGAGGCGGCCGACGGCCGGGAGGCCGTCGAACTCGCCCGGACCCACCAGGCCGACGTCGTGCTGATGGACATCCGCATGCCGGGGCTGGACGGCATCGCCGCCACCCGGATGATCGACGAGGACGAGGACCTGGCCGGCGTCAAGGTGCTCGTCCTGACCACCTTCGAGGCCGAACAGTCCGTCGTGGAGGCGCTGCGCGCCGGAGCCAGCGGCTTCCTCGGCAAGGGGGTCGAGCCGGCGCAGCTGCTGGACGCCATCCGGCTGGTCGCCGACGGCGAGGCCCTGCTGTCGCCCACCGCGACCCGCGGGCTGATCGCGCAGTTCCTGGCCCGGCCCCAGCCTGGCAGCCCGTCCGATCCCGCGGCGCTCGACTCCCTGACCCCGCGCGAACGCGAAGTCCTGCGGCTGGTGGCGACCGGACTGTCCAACCAGGAGATAGCCGAACACCTGGTCGTCACGCCGGCCACGGCCAAGACGCACGCCAACCGCGCCATGGCGAAACTCGGCGCCCGTGACCGCGCCCAGCTCGTGGTGATCGCCTACGAGACCGGCCTGGTCCATCCCGGCAGCCGAGCGGCGTCGGCCTGAGCGCCGGCCTCAGCCCGGCTCCTCCCCCGGGCGTCCTCCGACGACGCCCCGAGGGCTCCCGCCGTCAGGCGCGGAGTCCTCGGGCCGGGCGGGCGAGGCGGGCTGACACGTCCGCGGCCACGTCGGCCTCGTGGGGCACGAGGTAGAAGTGGTCCCCGGGGAACGAGCGCAGCTCGAAGGAGCCCGGGGCGGCGAGGTCGGACCAGGAGCGGACCTGGTCGAGCGGGCAGCTCGGGTCGTCCTGGCCGACGTAGGCGGTGATCGGGGCCTTGACCGGGGCGGGCCGCGGGGAGTCGTAGGTCTCGATGATCCGGTAGTCCGCGCGGAGGGCGGGGAGCAGGAGGTCGCGCAGCTCCGGGATGTCGTAGGCCTCCGAGTGCAGGTCGCCGAGGTGCCGGACGTGGGTGATCAGGGTCGCGTCGTCGGCGGCGTGCAGGGTGGTGTGCGCGGTCCACTGGGGGGACACGTGCGCCGAGACCATCAGGTGCTCGGGGACGATGCCGCGGGCCTCCAGCCGCAGGGCCAGCTCGTAGGCGACGCAGGCGCCCATGCTGTGGCCGAAGAGCGCCAGCGGCCGGTCGAGCCGGGGCAGCAGCGCGCTCTCGATCGCGTCGGCGAGGGTGGCCATGTCCTCGACGCAGGCTTCCGCGAGCCGGTCCTGGCGGCCGGGGTACCGCACGGCGAGCACCTCGACGTCCGCCGGCAGCAGCGCGGGCCAGCCGTGGAACAGCTGCGCCGTGCCGCCGGCGTGCGGGAGGCACACCAGTCGGAGCCTGGGGTCCGCCGCTCGCCGGTGGACACGGAACCACTTCTCGGGATCGTGCGCCGTCATCGCTGCCGGAGACCGCCTTGCTGGGGGGAACCGAGCACGGAGAGGCAGGCGGGGAGCCGCTTCGCCGCCCTCCTGGACGCTCGTGCCGCCCGTCGTGTGGGCTCGGCTGCGTACGGGGGTGTTCCGGTCGCCGGCATCCGACCTGCCTCCATCAAGGTGTCTCCGTCTCCGGCCGCGCCTTCCACGCCTCCGACGCCTGCTCCCCGTCGAGGGTGCGGGGCCGGGTGGTGGCGGCCGAGTTGGATCGGCCGTCGCCGGGTGCGTGCGGGGAAGAGGCGGTGGAACCCGTGGGTGGTGCGGGCTCAGCGCGCCTTGGCGGCGGCCGAACCGGTGGTGCGGGGCTTGCCGACGGACGTGCTCTCGGCGCCGGCCTGCGCCGCGTGGGCCGCCACGCCCGCCGGAACCAGCCCGGCGTCCGCTCCGGGGCGGACCGCGGTGCCGCCCGCCGGAGCCTCGGCGGCGGTGCCGTTCCCGGCTCCGTGCGTCATCTGGACGGCGAGCATTTCGGCGGTCGCCTCGGCTGCGAGGTCCTGGATTCCCTCGCTGGCCTCGTGGACGGCCTTTTTGACTTCGATCCCCAGCCCCAGGGACGTCTTGATGATCCCTCGCATGAGGGGCTTGCCCAGCCTTTTGGCCAGGGAGGCGGCGATCAGGCCGATCAGGAAAGGAGGTACCACAGGTGGCATGGTGCGATGTCCTTTTCTTCTACTGGGGAAATAGTGATTGAAGGGCCAACGAGAAGTGCCGGGAAAATGCGATGACATGCATGGATTCCCCCGTCAACCACCCCGTACCTCGGAGCGTATCCGAGAGCGGGAAGGTCGTTGCGGATTCCGCTGCGGCCTTCACTCATTCGAGGGGAACGGCCCTCTTTCCGCTGGCTGTTCGGTCCGCAGACAGCGCGGGACAAGCCCGCGGGAATACCCGAAAGACCAGGGAAGTCCGTGGTGATCCGCGGCAGTTGGCAGCGGTCCGCGGAAGTCCCCGGCAGACGAAGAAGTCCGAAGAAGTCCGGCAGGACTTCCGGCGGAGTGTCCCGGAGTCCGCCGGGGCCGCCTGACTCCGGCGGAGGTCCGCTGCCGGACCACCGCACGAAGCGGGATCGGGGCGGAGTGCCCGGCCCGGACACCGAGCCCCGATCCGGACACCGAGCCCCGGCCCGACACCGGGATCGGCCCGGACACCGGGACCCGGAGCGGCCGCCGGACCACGACGCCGGGGGTGGTCTACCGGCGGCCCTGGGCCGGCACGGTGCCGAGCTTGGCGCTCAGCACCGACAGGAAGGTCGGAAGCTTGTCCACCGCGGACTTGGGGACAAGGGTGACCTGGACCGTGTTCCGCACCATGTCATGGACGACGAGCTTGTAGGTGCCGTCCTCGTGCACGATCTCGGCGGAGTAGAGCAGCGTTTCCACCAGGGTCCTCCGGGTGTGTCGGATGTGTCGGGTGGCGGGTCAGGCGCCGTTGAGCCAGGCGTTCCACGCCTGGGTGGCCTGGGCGGCCCGCTCTTCGTCCATGTCCTCGGCGAACAGGTGGTGGCCCAGCCAGATCGGCCAGTTCCAGCTGCTGCCGTTGAAGAACCGGTACAGCGCGTCCTGGCCGCGCAGGGCGACGAAGTCGGCGCTGAGCCAGTCCACGACCACCTTCTCCGAACCGCCGTCCGTACCCGGGAGGTCGAGCGGCAGCAGGTCGCCGACGGCGGTGCCGTCCGCGACACCGAGGCGGCGGAGCAGGGCGGCGAAGTCGGCGGGGTCGTCGGTGCGGCGGCCGGTGTCGGCCTTGACGTAGACGGCGGTGCGGCCGGCGAAGTGCCTCAGGTACTCGGCGAGGCCCCGCTGGTAGAAGGCGACGTGCTTCTCGGCCGCGTCCGCCTTGGTGTCCCAGTCGGCGTCGACGACTCCGGTGTGCACCCAGTGGATGCCCATCCGCAGGCGGCTGGTTCCGTCGTCGAGCGGCTCGATCCGGTAGGAGAGCGTGTTGGAGAACCCGTCGGCCAGGGCCACGCGGACGGCGAAGTGGTGCGGCGGCTCCCACGCGACGACGGTGCCGTCGCCCCGGGTGACCCGTCCCCCGACGCGCGGTTCGACCTCCATCGGGTACAGCCAGCCCAGGTTGCCGGCGCCGGTGGCGACCGCGTCCCAGACCTGCTCGGGCGTGGCGGGCAGGTCCTGCTCGTAGCGGGCTTGGAACTCTCGGGGCATGGGGGGTTCTCCTTCGTCGTGGTTCGGGTGTCAGTAGGTGAGCGGGAGGGCGCTCAGCCGCCGTTGCAGCGGGTTGGGCCGCCATTCCAGGGCCGTCTCGTCGGCCAGCCGCAGGTCGGGGAGCCGGCGGACCAGGGTGCCGACGGCCACCTCCGCCTGGAGCTTGGCCAGCGGGCCGCCGAGGCAGAAGTGCGGGCCGTTGCCGAAGCTGAGGTGCCGGTTGCCGGGGCGGGAGAGGTCGAGCCGGTCGGGGTCCTCGAAGCGCTCGGGGTCGCGGTTGGTCGCGGCGAGGAACAGGTACGCCAACTCGCCCTCGCGCAGCGTCCGCCCGCCGATCTCGACGTCCTCGGCGACGACCCGGACGATCGCCTGGGTCACCGTGTCGTAGCGGGCCAGCTCCTCGACGGCACCGCGGATCAGGCCGGGGTCCGCGCGCAGCCGGGCCAGCTGGTCCGGGTGGCGCAGCAGGGCCAGCATGCCGTTGCCGATCAGGTGGGTGGTGGTCTCGTCGCCCGCGGTGATCAGGACGAAGCAGGTGGACAGCAGTTCGGAGTCGGTGAGCCGGTCGTCCTGCGCCTGCGTCGCGACCAGGGCGCTGATCAGGTCGTCGCCCGGTTCCCGCCGGCGCTGCCGGATGAGTCCGGACAGGTACTCCTCGTACTGCTCGATGGCCGCCTCGGATTTGCCGATGTCCTCGCTGAGCCGGCCGAAGCGGCGGAACCAGCCCTTGACCTGCGGCCGGTCCCCCTCCGGGATGCCGAACAGCTCGCAGACGACGGACATCGGCAGTGGCGAGGCGACCGCCTCCAGCAGGTCCATCGCCGGCCCTGCCGCGACCGCCTCGTCGACGAGCCGGTCGACGATCCGCTGGATGCCGTCGCGCAGCGCCTCGACCCGCCGGGCGGTGAAGGCCCGGTTGGCGAGCTTGCGCAGCCGGGCGTGGTCCGGCGGGTCGGTGTTGGTCATCACCCGGCCGAGCCGGTCGGTGATCCGGCTGAACGCCTTCAGGTCGCCGCCGAGGGCGCCGTAGGCGCGGGTCATCCGGTCCCGGTCGTTGGACAGCCGCATGTCGCCCAGCGCCGCCTCGACGTCGGCGTACCGGGTCAGGTACCAGATGCCCTGGTCGCTGCGGTGGACCGGGCTCTCGCGCCGCATGCGGGCGTAGAGCGGGTACGGGTCGCGGCGGGCCTCGGGCAGGTGCAGCGCCGCGGCGAGGTCGCCGGGCCCGGCGGGGCCCGCGGTGCCGCGGGCCCCGTCCAGGGTGTCGGTGGAGGTCACGTCGGCCGCGCTACCGCTGGGCGGCCATGGCGTCGGCGAGGCTCCTGGGCCGCATGTCGGTCCAGTTCTCCTCGATGTACTCCAGGCAGGCGGCGTGCGTGTCGGGGCCGTGGACGGTGGTCCAGCCGTCGGGCACGTCGGCGAACCGCGGCCACAGCGAGTGCTGGTCCTCCTCGTTGACGAGTACGAGGAAGGTGCCGTCCTGGTCGTCGAACGGGTTGGTCATGGGGGTCAGTCCTCCTGGTTGCGGGTCGGGGTGGTGCCGGTGGCCGCGGCGAGTCCGGCGGCCAGGATCGGTCCGATCTGGGCCAGCGAGCCGGCTTGGGTCATCCGGTCGTGCCGGGTGGTGATCTCGTGCGAGACGATCCGGCCGGCGACGTACGGGCGCCAGATGGCGGGCCCGGAGCCGTCGTCGCCGCGGTCGATCGTGGAGTTGAAGAGCAGCAGGTCCCCGTCGAACCTGCCGGGGACGAAGTCGACGGCCAGCTTCGCGTTGTTGATCATGATCTGGACGATGACCTCGACCTGCCGCTCGGTCAGGCCGGCCAGGGCGCTGCCCCGCAGGCTCAGGATCTCGGCGACCTCGGCGTAGGTGATCTCCCGGTCGCCCAGTTCGTCCGGGTCGACGTCGAGCACGCCGACGAGCACGTCCCGCTCGGTGGGCACGGGCACCTGCTCGAACGCCACGTCCTTCACCGGGTAGGCGTCGAGGATCGCCAGCATCGCGGTCCGCTCGCCCTGCGCCTGCAGCTCGCAGGCGACGGCGTGGGCGATCAGCCCGCCGGCGGACCAGCCGAGCAGCAGGTACGGGCCCTCGGGCTGGATCTTGCGGATCTGCTCGACGTAGTCGGCCGCCATCTCCTCGTAGGACGTCGGAAGGGGTTCGGGCCGGCCGAGGCCGCGTGCCTGGATCGCGTAGACCGGGTACTCGGGGCCGATGTGGTTCAGCAGCCCGCTGTACGACCAGCTGATGCCGCCGCCGGGGTGGACGCAGAACAGCGGGGTCCGGCCGCCGGTCGTGCGCAGCGGCAGCACCACGTCCAGGGCGTCGTCCGGGTCGTTCATGACCAGGCGTTCGGTGAGCCCGGCCACGGTCGGCGCCTCGAACAGCGTGCGCAGTCCCACCTCGACGCCGAGGGTCTCGCGGACCCGGGAGACCAGGCGGGCGGCGAGCAGCGAGTGGCCGCCCAGGTCGAAGAAGCTGTCGTCGATGCGTACCTGCTCCCGGCCCAGGACCTCGGCGAACAGGCCGCACAGCAGCTGCTCCCGCGGGGTCCGGGGGCCGCGGCCGCCGCCCGGCGCGCTGTAGTCGGGGGCGGGCAGGGCGGCCCGGTCCAGCTTGCCGTTGGCGGTCAGCGGCAGCACGTCGAGGGTGACGAACGCCGACGGCACCATGTACTCGGGCAGTTCGCGGCGCAGCAGGTCGGACAGCTCGCCGGCCTCGGGCGCGCCGTCGGGGGCGGGCACCAGGTAGGCGACGAGCCGCTTGTCGCCCGGCTGGTCCTCGCGGGCGACGACGGCGGCCTGGGCGACGCCCGGGCAGTCCGCGAGCACGGCCTCGACCTCGCCGGGCTCGATCCTGAAGCCGCGCAGCTTGACCTGGTGGTCGGCCCGGCCGACGAACTCCAGCGTGCCGTCGGCCAGCCACCGCGCCAGGTCGCCGGTGCGGTACATCCGCCCGCCGCGGCCGCCGTCTGGGCCGCCGTCGGGGTCGAACGGG
Organism: Actinacidiphila yeochonensis CN732; assembly: GCF_000745345.1. NCBI lineage: Bacteria > Bacillati > Actinomycetota > Actinomycetes > Kitasatosporales > Streptomycetaceae > Actinacidiphila > Actinacidiphila yeochonensis. Next base: position 438,673 of record NZ_JQNR01000003.1, read on the forward strand.
TCGGCGACGAACCGCGAGGCGGTGAGCCCGGGCCGGTGGACGTAGCCCCGGGCCACGCCCACCCCGGCGAGGTACAGCTCGCCGACCACGCCCGGCGGGACCGGGCGGAGCGCCGCGTCGAGCACGTAGGCGCGCATGTCCGCCATCGGCCGGCCGATCGGCACGCTCGCCGCGTGCTCGGAGAGGGAGCGCAGCGGGTGGAAGGTGGCCAGGGTGGTGGCCTCGGTGGGTCCGTAGCCGTTGACCACCTTGATGCCGGGGCAGGCCGCCAGCACCCGGGAGACGGCGGCCGGGGACACCACGTCGCCGCCGGTCCACACCTCGCGGACCCCGGCGAGCAGGCCCGGCCGCTCCTCGGCGACCAGCCGGAACAGACCGGACGTCAGCCACAGCCCGGTCACCCCGTGCTCGCTGACCGCCTGGTGCAGCAGGTCGAGGTCGAGCCGGCCGGGCGGCGCGACCACGATCCGGCCGCCGGCCAGCAGCGGCACCCACAGCTCGTACGTCGAGAGGTCGAAGGCGGTCGGCGAGTGCAGCAGCACTCGTTCGTGCCCGCCGCCGCGCCAGCACGGGCTGAGCGCGAGGCCCACCACGTCGCGGTGGGTGACGGCCACGCCCTTCGGCCGCCCGGTCGAGCCGGAGGTGTACATCACGTACGCCAACTGCCGCGCGTCGGCGGGGACTCCGGGGTCGGACGCGTCGGGCTCGGCCTGGATCAGGGCGGTCAGCACGTCCTCGCTGAGTACCAGCGCGGCCCCGGCCTCCTGGAGGATCAGGTCGATGCGGGAGGACGGGAAGCGGGAGTCGAGCGGTACGTAGACGCCGCCCGCCTTGATGATCGCCAGGATCGCGACGACCAGGTCCGCCGACCGCTCCAGCAGCACCGCGACCGGCGTCTCCGGCAGCACGCCCTGGCCGATCAGCGCCCGCGCGAGGCGGTTGGACCGCAGGTCGAGTTCCCGGTAGGTCAGCTCGGTGGTGCCGGCCACGACGGCCACCGCGTCCGGGGTGGCCCGCACCTGGCGGGCGAAGAGCTCCGGCAGCGCGGCCTCGGGCAGTGCGGGCGCCGCGTCGGGGGTGCCGTCGGCCTGTGCGAAGTCCGTGAGCAGCCGGTGGCGTTCCTCGTCGGACAGGATCTCGATCCGGCTGAGGGGCTGCTCCGGGGCGGCGGCCACCGCGCGCAGCAGCCGCGCCCAGCGGGCGAACAGCAGCTCCACGGTGGCTGGTTCGAAGAGGTCGGTGGCGTACTCCACCGCGCCGACCATGCCGTCCGGGCCGCCGTCCGGGCGGTACTGCTCGGACAGGCTGAACGTCAGGTCGACCCGCGCGGTGCCGGTGGGCGCCTCCAGGTGGCCGGTGGACAGCCCCGGCAGCGTGAACTCGCCGGTCGGCGAACTCTGCAGGGCCAGCATGATCTGGAACAGCGGGTGGTGCGACAGCGACCGGGCCGGGTTGACCACCTCGACCAGGTACTCGAACGGCACGTCTTGGTGGGCGTAGGCGGACAGCGCCTTCTGCCGGACCCGGCCGAGCAGTTCGGCGAAGCCGGGGTCGCCGCTGGTGTCGGTGCGCAGCACCAGGGTGTTGACCATGAACCCGACGAGGTCGTCCAGGGCCTGGTCGGTCCGCCCGGCGATGGGGCTGCCGACCGGGATGTCGGTGCCGGCGCCGAGCCGGGTGAGCAGCGCGGCGAGGCCCGCCTGAAGGACCATGAACATGCTGGCGCCGGACTCGGTGGCCAGGTCGCGCAGCGCCCGGTGCAGTTCGGCGTCCAGCCGGACGCCGAGCTTGCCGCCCCGCTGGGAGGCCACCGCCGGGCGGGGCCGGTCGGCCGGCAGGTCCAGCCGCTGCGGGATTCCGGCCAGCTCCTCGCCCCAGTAGGCGAGTTGCCGGGCGAAGAGGCTCTCCGGGTCGGCGGCGTCGCCGAGCAGGTCGCGCTGCCACAGGGTGTAGTCGGCGTACTGCACCGGCAGCGGGGACCACCGGGGTTCCGCACCCTGGCTGCGGGACGCGTAGGCGGTCGCCAGGTCGCGGGAGAGCGGGCCCATCGACCAGCCGTCGGCCGCGATGTGGTGCACCACCAGCAGCAGCACGTGCCGGTCGGCGGCGAGGGCGTGCAGCTCGGCGCGGATCGGCGGCTCGGCGGCCAGGTCGAAGCCGTACCGGGCGCCCTCCGCCAGCCTGCCGGGCAGCCGCTCGTCGTCGAGTTCGACGACCGGCAGCTCGGGCCGGCACGCGTCCGCGCCCAGCACGAGCTGGTACGGCACGCCGTCCGCCTCGCGCAGCACCGTCCGCAGGCTCTCGTGCCGGGCGACCACGTCGGCGAGCGCGGCCCGCAGCGCCGCCCGGTCCAGTTCGCCGTCCAGGCGCAGCGCGAGCGGCATGTTGTAGGTGGCGCTCGGGCCGTCCATGCGGTGCAGGAACCAGAGGCGCTGCTGGGCGAAGGACAGCGGGACCCGCTCCGGGCGCGGACGGGCGGTCAGCGCGGGCCGTTCCGTGGCGGAGCCGTCGAGGCGGGCGGCCAGGCCGGCCACGGTCGGGTGCTCGAAGACCGTGCGGACCTGCAACTCGGCTCCGAAGGCCGCCCGTACCCGGGAGGCCAGGCGGGTCGCCAGCAGGGAGTGGCCGCCGAGGTCGAAGAAGCTGTCCTCGACGCCGACGCCCGGCAGTCCGAGCACGTCGGCGAAGAGGTCGGCGAGCAGCTGCTCCTGAGGGGTGCGCGGCGCCCGTCCGGTCGCGGCCGTCCCCAGGTCGGGGGCGGGCAGCGCGCGGCGGTCGACCTTGCCGCTGGGGGTCAGCGGCAGCGCGTCCAGGACCACGAAGGCCGACGGCACGAGGTAGTCGGGCAGCCGGTCGCGCAGCCGGTCGCGGAGTTCGCCGACGAGGGCACCGCTGGTACGGCTCCCGGTCGGGCGGTTGGTGAGCGAGGACAGCGCCGTGCCGGTGCCGTGGACGGGCCGGTACGCCTCAGCCGGGGCGTCTCCCGGTACGCCGTCGAACAGCACGTCCAGGGCGTCGGGCGCGTCGGCCGACCAGGTGACGTCCGTCCTGCGGCCGAGTTCGCCGCCGAGCGTGTGGAAGTCCTCCGGGTCGGGCGCGTCGCCGCCGTCCGGGCCGTGCAGCCGTTCCAGCAGCTGGGCGAGCGTGCCCTCCCCGTCCCGCACCGCCCGGGCCAGCCCGGCCTCGCGGGCGACGCGCCGGTTCGGCACCCCGCTGACGCGGACCGGGCCCGCCCCGTGCCGGGCCAGCAGCTCGCGCAGGTCCGCGAGGTCGGCGACCTCCCGGCCCCAGGCCGGCTCGCGCGGCGCGGGCGGGTCCGCCGGAGCGGCCGGGTCCGTGAGGGTGACCGGGTCCGTGGGGGTGGCCGGGTCCGTGGGGGCGGCTGCCCGCTTGTGCAGCGTGACGTCGTAGCGGTAGCGGGTCAGCTCGTTGTGGTGCCGGCCGCGCTTGACCTCCACGGCCACGGTGCCGATGTCGGCGCCGGTGCTGCTTCCACGGTCACGGTCGCTGTCGCGGAGGACGGTGAAGAAGTCCGGGTCGACGAGGAGTTCCTTCTCCACCAGCAGGGCCTGCTCCACGGCGCGGCGCACCGCGGGCAGGTCGGCGCCGTCGGCGGTCCGGTGCAGCTGGACGGCCGTGGTCAGCGGACGCAGCAGCCGCAGGTTGCGGACGTCGCCGACGAAGAGCGCGCCGCCGGGGGCGAGCAGCCGCGTCAGCTTCCCGATCACGTCCGCGAGGTAGTCGGCGGACGGGAAGTACTGCACCACCGAGTTGATCACGATGGTGTCGAACCGTCCGGCCGGCAGTCCGTCGGTGTCGTGCGCCGGGCGGGTCTCCAGCACCACGCGCTCCGCCAGCCGCTCCTCCCGCGCCACCTGGGCGGCCAGCGCGTCGATCGCGGTGGCGGAGAAGTCGGTGGCCCAGTAGCTCTCGCAGTGCGGTGCGACCTGCGAGAGCAGCAGGCCGGTGCCGACGCCGACCTCCAGCACCCGGCGGGGGCGCAGGGCCAGGATGCGGTCCACCGTGGCGTCCCGCCACTCCCGCATCTGCTCGACGGGGATCGGGCTCGCGTCGTAACTGCTGTTCCAGCCGACGAAGTTCTGGCCGAAGGCGGCTTCCTCGGGAACGATGGGCAGGGCGTCGTAGATGTCCCGCCACTCGCCCACGTGGTCCGCTTCCAGGCCGCTGTCCCGGGCCGCCTCCTGGCGCGGGACGACGTAGCCGACGAGCCGGTCGTCCTGGGCGAGGACGGCGGACTGGGCGACGGCGGGGTGCTCGGCCAACGCCGCCTCGATCTCGCCGAGTTCGATGCGGAAGCCGCGCACCTTCACCTGCTCGTCGGCCCGCCCGACGTACTCCAGCTCTCCGTCGGCGCGCCGCCGGACCAGGTCGCCGGTCCGGTACAGCCGGCTGCCGGCCGGGCCGAACGGGTCGGCCACGAACCGCGAGGCGGTGAGCCCGGGCCGGTTCAGGTAGCCGCGGGCCAGACCGGCACCCGCCACGTACAGCTCCCCGCCACGCCGGGCGGTACCGGCCGCAGCCGCTCGTCCAGGACGTACGCCCGCGCGTTGGCGATGGGCCGGCCGATGGGCGGCGTGCCCGCGCCCGGGGTGAGCGGGTCGCTCATCGTGGCGCACACCGTCGTCTCCGTCGGGCCGTACGCGTTGATCATCCGGCGCCCCGGGGCCCACCGGGCCACCAGCTCCGGCGGGCACGCCTCACCCGCCACCACCAGCGTCGTCACGGTCGACGTGGCCTCCGGCAGGGCGGCCAGGACGGACGGGGGCACGGTCACGTGGGTGACCGCGAGGTCCGGGTCGGTCAGCGCGGCGACCGGATCGGCGGCGGGGGGCAGCACCAGGGCGGCGCCGCACAGCAGCGCGGTGAGGATCTCCGACACCGACGCGTCGAAGCTGGGCGAGGCGAACTGGAGTACCCGGCTGGTCGGTTCGATCGCGAAGCGCTCGATCTGCGCGGCGACCAGGCTCGCCAGACCGGTGTGGCTCACCATGACGCCCTTGGGGCGGCCGGTGGAGCCCGAGGTGTAGATGACGTAGGCCGGATTGCGGACGTCGAGCGCGACCTCGGGAGCCGTCTCCGGCCCGTCCGCCCCGGTGACCAGCGCGGGATCGTCGATCACCACGGCGGGACGGGCGTCGTCCAGCATGAACGTGATCCGCGCCGACGGGTACGACGGATCGACCGGCAGATAGGCCGCACCCGCCTTCAGCACACCCAGGACGGCGACGACCGACTCGACCGAGCGCGGCAGCGCCACGGCCACGACCTGCTCGGGCCCCACCCCCCGGCCGATCAGCGCGTGCGCCAGCCGGTTCGCCCGGGCGTCCACCTCACCGTAGCTCAGTTCGACATCACCCCGGACGAGGGCGACCGCGTCCGGCGCCGCCGCCACCCGCGCCGCGAACAGCTCCGGCACCGGAAGGGTGCCGACCTCGCGGGCGGTCGCGTTGCCGTGCTCCAGGAGCCGGCGCCGCTCCTCGTCGCAGAGCAGGTCGATCCCGCCGATCGGCTGCTCCGGGTCGGCGGCGACCGCCTCCAGCAGCAGGGTCCAGCGGCGGGCGAGGGCGGCGACGGTGTCCTGGTCGAAGAGGTCGGTGGCGTACTCCACCCCGCCGACGATCCCGGCCGGGCTTCCGTCGGGCCCGAACTGCTCGGCGAGGTTCACACCGAGGTCGAACTTGGCGGTTCCGGTGGCCACCGCGTAGGTGGCGACCTCCAGGCCGGGCAGCGAGAAGCGGCCCATCGGCGCGTTCTGCACGGCCAGGATGGTCTGGAAGAGCGGGTGGTGGGACAGCGACCGGTTCGGGTTCAGCGCCTCCACCAGGTGCTCGAACGGCACGTCCTGGTGCGCGTACGCCGACAGCGCCGTCTCCCGCACCCGGCCCAGCAGCTCTGCGAAGCCCGGATCACCACTGGTGTCCGTACGCAGCACCAGCGTGTTGACGAAGAACCCGACCAGATCGTCCAACGCCTCGTCGGTACGCCCCGCGATGGGACTGCCGATCGGAATATCCGTCCCCGCCCCCAACCGCGTGAACAACGCGGCCAACCCGGCCTGGAGCACCATGAACAGACTCGCACCAGAACGCCGCGCCAACTCCGCCAGAGAAGCGTGCAGTTCGGCGCTCAGCTCCAGGCCGACCTGGCCTCCGTGCCAGCGGGCGACGGCCGGCCGAGCGCGGTCGGCGGGCAGTTGGAGCAGCTCCGGAAGGTCGGACAACTGCTCCTTCCAGTAGCCGAGTTGTTCGGCGAAGCGACTTTCGGGGTCGGCAGCGTCGCCGAGCAGGTCGCGCTGCCACAGGGTGTAGTCGGCGTACTGCACCGGCAGGTCCGGCCAGTTCGGGGCGCGGCCTTCGGACCTGGCCGCGTACGCCTGCGCCAGGTCGCGGGCCAGCGGGCCGGTGGACCAGCCGTCGCCCGCGATGTGGTGCATCACCACCAGCAGCACGTGCTCGTCCGGCGCGACCGCGAACAGCTCGGCCCGCAGCGGTGGTTCGGTCTCCAGGTCGAAGGGCCGACGGGCGAACGCGCCGAGTTGTTCAGGGAGTTCGGCCTCCGACACCTCCGTCCTCCGTACCGGGGGCCGGGCCGCGGCCGGGTCCAGGACGCGCTGGCAGGGTACGCCGTCGACCTCCGGGAAGACCGTCCGCAGGCTCTCGTGCCGGGCCACCACGTCGGCGAGCGCCTCGTCCAGCGCCGCCGCGTCGAGCGTTCCGGTCAGCCGGAGCGCCAGCGGGATGTGGTAGGTCGCGGCGGCACCGTCCATGCGGTGCAGGAACCAGAGCCGGCGCTGGGCGAAGGAGAGCGGTACCTGTTCGGGCCGCGCGTGCGCCGTCAGCGCCGGGCGGACACGGCCCGTCCCGGCCAGCGCCTCGGCCAGGCCCGCGACGGTGGGCGCCTGGAAGAGCGCGCGCAGCCCCAGCTCCACGCCGAGCACCGAGCGGACCCGTGCGACCAGCCGGGTGGCGAGCAGGGAGTGCCCGCCCAGCTCGAAGAAGTCGTCCTCGACCCCGACCTTGGGCGCGCCCAGCACCTCCGCGAACAGCTCGCACAGGATCTGCTCCTGCGGCGTGCGCGGCGCCCGCCCGGCCGCCGCGGCCACCGGCTCCGGCGCGGGCAGCGCCGCCCGGTCCAGCTTCCCGTTCGGCGTCAGCGGCAGCACCTCCAGCACCACGAACACCGACGGCACCATGTAGTCCGGCAACCGGTCGCGCAGGAACGCCGCCAGCTCCGCCGGACGCGGGGCCGCGTCGGGGCGGGCCGCCTCCTGGCGCGGGACGACGTAGCCGACGAGCCGGTCGTCCTGGGCGAGGACGGCGGACTGGGCGACGGCGGGGTGCTCGGCCAACGCCGCCTCGATCTCGCCGAGTTCGATGCGGAAGCCGCGCACCTTCACCTGCTCGTCGGCCCGCCCGACGTACTCCAGCTCTCCGGCGGCGCGCCGCCGGACCAGGTCGCCGGTCCGGTACAGCCGGCTGCCGGCCGGGCCGAACGGGTCGGCCACGAACCGCGAGGCGGTGAGCCCGGGCCGGTTCAGGTAGCCCCGGGCCAGACCGGCACCCGCCACGTACAGCTCCCCCGCCACGCCGGGCAGCACCGGCCGCAGCCGCTCGTCCAGCACGTAGGTCCGGAACCCCGCGACCGGCCGGCCGATGGGCGGCGTGCCCGCGCCCGGCGTGAGCGGGTCGCTCATCGTGGCGCACACCGTCGTCTCCGTCGGGCCGTACGCGTTGATCATCCGGCGCCCCGGGGCCCACCGGGCCACCAGCTCCGGCGGGCACGCCTCACCCGCCACCACCAGGGTGGCGGCCGTGACCTCGGCGCTGTCGAGCGCGGCCAGGGCGGAGGGCGGCAGGGTCACATGGGTGGCGTCGAGCCGGCGGTCCGTGAACGCCTCCAGCGGGGCCCGCGCCGGGGCCAGCACGAGGGCGGCGCCGGTGAGCAGGGCCGCGCACAGGTCCCAGAACGACGCGTCGAAGCTGGGCGAGGCGAACTGGAGTACCCGGCTGCCCGGCTGCACGCCGAGCCGCTCGACCTGCGCGGCGACCAGGCCCGCCACACCGGCGTGGCTCACCATGACGCCCTTGGGGCGGCCGGTGGAGCCCGAGGTGTAGATGACGTAGGCCGGATTGCGGACGTCGAGCGCGACCTCGGGAGCTGTCTCCGGCCCCTGCGCATCGGTGACCAGCGCGGGATCGTCGATCACCACGGCGGGACGGGCGTCGTCCAGCATGAACGCGATCCGCGCCCGCGGGTACGACGGGTCCACCGGCAGATAGGCCGCGCCCGCCTTCAGCACACCCAGGACGGCGACGACCGACTCGACCGAGCGCGGCAGCGCCACCGCGACAAGCTGCTCCGGACCGACCCCCCGGCCGATCAGCGCGTGCGCCAGCCGGTTCGCCCGGGCCTCCAACTCGCCGTAGCTCAGCTCGACATCACCGCTGACGAGGGCGACCGCGTCCGGCGCCGCCGCCACCCGCGCCGCGAACAGCTCCGGCAGGCTCGCGGGGGCGGCCGTGCTCCCGGCGGCGGGCAGCAGCTCGCGCCGTTCCCCGTCGGAGAGCAGGTCGAACCCGCCGATCGGCTGCTCCGGGTCGGCGGCGACCGCGGCCAGCAGCCTGGTCCAGCGGGCGAAGAGGGCCGCCACGGTCGGGCGGTCGAAGAGGTCGGCGCTGTACTCGACCGCGCCGACGATCCCGGCCGGCGCGCCGTCGGGCCCGTGCGTCTCGGCCAGGCCGAAGGTCAGGTCGAGCCGCGAGGTCCCGGTGGGCACGGCCATCCCGGCGGCCTTCAGGCCGGGCAGGTCGAAGTCGCCGCCCGGCGTGTTCTGCACGACCAGCCCGGTCTGGAAGAGCGGGTGGTGGGACAGCGACCGGTTCGGGTTCAGCGCCTCCACCAGGTGCTCGAACGGCACGTCCTGGTGCGCGTACGCCGACAGCGCCGTCTCCCGCACCCGGCCCAGCAGCTCGGCGAAGCCCGGATCACCACTGGTGTCCGTACGCAGCACCAGCGTGTTGACGAAGAACCCGACCAGATCGTCCAACGCCTCGTCGGTACGCCCCGCGATGGGACTGCCGATCGGGATGTCCGTCCCCGCCCCCAACCGCGTGAACAACGCGGCCAACCCGGCCTGGAGCACCATGAACAGACTCGCACCAGAACGCCGCGCCAACTCCGAGAGAGAAGAGTGCAGTTCGGCGTCGATCCGGACGTCCAGCAGGTCGCCCCGGTACGACATGACGGCCGGGCGGGGCCGGTCGGCCGGCAGCGGCAACCGCTCGGGCAGTCCGGCCAGCGCCTCCGTCCAGTAGGCGACCTGGCGGGCGAACAGGCTGTCCTCGTCGTGCTCGTCGCCGAGGATCTCGTGCTGCCACAGGGTGTAGTCGCCGTACGCCACCGGCAGCGGCGGCCACTGCGGCGCCCCGCCGTCCCGGCGGGTGGCGTAGGCGGTGGCGAGGTCGCGGGCCAGCGGGCCCATGGACCAGCCGTCACCCGCGATGTGGTGCATCACCACCAGCAGCACGTGCTCGTCCGGCGCGACCGCGAACAGCTCGGCCCGCAGTGGGAGTTCGGATGTCAGGTCGAAGCTCCGCACCGCCGCCTCGCGCAGCAGGGCCGGGACCTCCGCCTCGCCGGCCGTCCGCACGGCCAGCGGGACGGCGGCCTCGGCGGCGTCCAGCACCCGCTGCCGCGGGATGCCGGCCGTCTGCGGGAAGACGGTGCGCAGCGTCTCGTGCCGGGCCACCACGTCGGCGAGGGCGGCCCGCAGCGCGCCCCGGTCGAGGTCGCCGGACAGCCGCAGGGCGAGCGGCATGTGGTACGTGGCGCTCGGCGCGCCGAGCTGCTGGAGGAACCACAGCCGGCGCTGCGCGAACGACAGCGGCATGACCTCGCGGCGCGGCCGGGGAACCAGCGCCTGCCGCGCGGTGCCGGCGGCGTGCAGTCCGGCCGCGAGACCGGCGGGCGTCGGCGTCCGGAACAGGCTGCGCAGCTCCAGCTCGACGCCGAGGGTCGCCCGGACCCGCGAGACCAGCCGGGTGGCGAGCAGGGAGTGCCCGCCCAGCTCGAAGAAGTCGTCCTCGACCCCGACCTTGGGCGCGCCCAGCACCTCCGCGAACAGCTCGCACAGGATCTGCTCCTGCGGCGTGCGCGGCGCCCGCCCGGCCGCCGCGGCCACCGGCTCCGGCGCGGGCAGCGCCGCCCGGTCCAGCTTCCCGTTCGGCGTCAACGGCAGCACCTCCAGCACCACGAACACCGACGGCACCATGTAGTCCGGCAACCGGTCGCGCAGGAACGCCGCCAGCTCCGCCGGGCTCAGGACGGTGTCGGCCGAGGGCACCGCGTACGCGACGAGCCGGGTCTCGCCCGGCCGGTCCGCCCGGGCGAGCACGGCGACCTGGGCGACGCCCGGGTGCGCGGCCAACTCGGCCTCGATCTCCCCGGGTTCGATCCGGAAGCCGCGCACCTTCACCTGGTGGTCCACCCGGCCCGCGAACTCCAGCTCGCCCCCTGCGCCCCAGCGGACCAGGTCGCCGGTCCGGTACAGCCGGCCGCCGGCCGGGCCGAACGGGTCGGCCACGAACCGCGAGGCGGTGAGCCCGGGCCGGTTCAGGTAGCCGCGCGCGAGGCCCGCCCCGGCGAGGTACAGCTCGCCCGTGACGCCGGGGGCGACCGGCCGCAGCGACGAATCGAGCACGTAAGCACGGCAGTTGGCGATCGGTCGGCCGATCGGCACCGGCAGCGGGCAGTCGGCGGGGTCGGCCGGCAGCGGGTAGGCGGTGATCACGTGGGTCTCGGCGGGGCCGTAGTGGTTGTGCAGCTCCCGGCCCGGCCTCCGGGCCTGGAAGCGCCGTACGGCGCCGCCCAGCCGCATCGCCTCGCCGGCCTGCGCGACCAGCCGCAGCCTCGGCAGCTCCAGCCCGGCCTCCTCGGCGGCCTCGGCCAGCGCCTCGACGACGAGGTTGGGCGCGAACAGCTCCTCGACCCCGTGCCGGTCCAGCCAGTGCGCGAACAGCTCGGCGCTGCGGCGCTGTTCGTCGGTCGGTACCACGAGGGTCTTGCCGTACAGCAGCGCGGAGAGCATCTCCTGCACCGAGACGTCGAAGCTGATCGCGGTGAACTGCGCGGTGCGCGTGCCGGGTTCGCCGCCGACGGACCGGTGGTGCCACTCCAGCAGGTTCAGCAGCCCGGCGGCGGGCATCACCACGGCCTTGGGCTTGCCGGTGGAGCCGGAGGTGTAGATGACGTACGCCGGGTGCCGCGGGTCCGGGGCGGTACCCGGGTCGTGCTCCGGCCACTCCCCGGCGGGTGTGACGGCCGCGAGGTCGTCGAGCACCACGGCCGGGCGGGCGTCGTCCAGCATGTACGCGATGCGGGCGGCCGGGTAGTCCGGGTCGACCGGCAGGTAGGCCGCGCCCGTCTTGAGGACGGCGAGGACGGCGACGACCAGCTCGGTGGAGCGCGGCAGCCGCACGGCGACGACCTGCTCGGGTCCCGCCCCGCGCGCGATCAGCGCGTGTGCCAGGCGGTTGGCCGCGCGGTCCAGCTCCCGGTAGGTCAGCGCGGTGTCCTCGAACACCACCGCCGGCGCCTCCGGGGTGGCCCGGACCCGGGCCTCGAACAGCGACGCCAGGCCGGCGCCGGAGGTCGGGCACGCGGTGTCGTTCCGCGCGACCAGCAGCTCGTGGCGCTCCTCGGCGGACAGGACGTCGATCCGGCTCAGCGGCCGGTCCGGCTCGGCCACCACCGCCGCCAGCAGCCGCAGCCACCGGGCGACCAGCGCCTCCACCGTGGCGTGGTCGAACAGGTCGGTGCTGTACTCGACGCGTCCGACGACGCCCTCGGCCGGCCCGCCGGTGCCGCCGCGCTCCAGCAGGTGGATGGAGAGGTCGAACATCGCCGTGGGCGTCCGCACCAGGACGATCTCGGCGCTCAGGCCGGGCAGGGCGAACTCGGTTCGGGGCGTGTTCTGGAGTGCGAGCAGCACCTGGAACAGGGGCTGCCGGGCGAGCGACCGGGTCGGGTTGAGAGCCTCGACGAGGTGCTCGAACGGCAGGTCCTGGTGGGCGTACGCGGCCAGCGCGGTCTCCCGGACCCGGCCCAGCAGCTCGGTGAAGGTCGGGTCGCCGCTGGTGTCGGTGCGCAGCACCAGGGTGTTGACGAAGAACCCGACGAGGTCGTCCAGCGCCTGGTCGGTCCGGCCGGCCATCAGACTGCCGACCGGGATGTCCTCGCCCGCGCCGACCTTGTCCAGCAGCGCCGCCAGCGCGGCCTGCACCACCATGTAGATGCTGGCCCCGTGCTCCCGGCCCAGGCGGAGCAGCCCGGCGTGCAGGTCGGCGTCCAGCTCGATCGGGAGGTGGCCGCCGGCGTACGAGGGAGCGGACGGGCGGTGGCGGTCGGCGGGGAGCCGGAGCTGCTCCGGAAGGTCGGCCAACTGGCGTTCCCAGTAGTCGGCCTGACGGGACGACAGACCGTCGGGATCGGCCGCGTCACCGAGCAGCTCGCGCTGCCACAGGGTGTAGTCGGCGTACTGGACGGGCAGCGGCGCCCACCGCGGCTCCTCGCCCAGGCGGCGCGCCGCGTAGGCGGTGGCCACGTCGGCCGAGAGGGGGCCCAGCGACCAGCCGTCACCGGCGATGTGGTGCACCACCAGCAGCAGCACGTGCTCGTCCGGCGCCACCTCGAACAGCTCGGCGCGCAGGGGCGGTTCGGTGGCGAGGTCGAAGCCGCGCGCGGCGGCGGCAGCCAGCGGCCGCGTCAGGTCCGCCGTGCCGACCCGGGTGACGGGCAGCCGCGGCCGGGCGGCCGAGGCGTCCAGCACCTCCTGGTAGGGCGCACCGTCCGCCTGGGGGTAGACGGTGCGCAGGGTCTCGTGGCGGGCGACGACGTCGGCCAGCGCCTCCTCCAGGGCCGTCCGGTCCAGCGGCCCGGACAGCCGCCACGCCAGCGGCATGTTGTAGACCGGTGCGGCGCCCTCCAGCTGGTGCAGGAACCACAGCCGCTGCTGCGCGGAGGACAGCGGCACCCGGTCGGGCCGCTCCGCTCGCCGCAGCGCGAGCCGTGCCCGGCCCGCCCCGCCGAGCCCGGCGGCCAGCCCGGCCACGGTCGGCGTCTCGAACAGGGAACGGAGCTCCAGCTCCACGCCGAGCGCCGACCGGGCCTTGGCCACCAGCCGGGTGGCCAGCAGGGAGTGGCCGCCCAGATCGAAGAAGCTGTCGTCGAGGCCGACCCGCGGCACGCACAGGACCTCGGCGAACAGCTCGGCCAGCACCTGCTCCTGCGGGGTGCGCGGGGCCCGATCGGTCCGCGTCGCGGGGTACTCCGGTGCGGGCAGCGCGCGCCGGTCGAGCTTGCCGTTGGCGGTCAGCGGCAGGCTCTCCAGGATCACGAACGCGGCCGGAAGCATGTGCACCGGCAGCCGCTCGCGCAGGTGCTCGCGCAGCGCGTCCGGTCGGAGCTCCTGCCCGGCGACGGGTACCGGGTAGGCGACCAGGCGCCGGTCCTCCGCCCGGTCCTGCCGGACGACGACGGCGGCCTGTGCGACGTGCGGGTGTCCGGTGAGGGCGGCCTCGATCTCGCCGGGCTCGATCCGGAAGCCGCGGACCTTGACCTGGTCGTCGGTGCGGCCGAGGAACTCCAGGTTCCCGTCGCCGTTCCACCGGACGAGGTCGCCGGTGCGGTACATCCGCCCGCCGCCAGGACCGTACGGGTCGGCCACGAAGCGCCCGGCGGTCAGCCCCGGCTCGTTCAGGTAACCGCGAGCCAGGACCGCGCCGGCGATGTACAGCTCACCCGCGACCCCCGCCGGAACCGGCCGCAGCGCGCAGTCCAGGACGTACAGCCGGGTGTTGCCCACCGGTCGGCCGATCACCGGGCGCGGGCTCGAAGCCAACGGCGCGATGACCGAGTTGACCGTGCACTCGGACGGACCGTAGAAGTTGAGGCAGGCCACACCGCCGGCCGCGCGCAGCCGCTCCCACAGCCGCTGCGGCACGGCCTCGCCGCCCGCCGCGACCATCGCCGGGCGCCACCGCGGATCGTCCAGCAGCCCCCGCTCCACCAGCACCTGCAGGTACGACGGAGTGGCGCCGACGTAGTCGAGCCGGCAGCGCCGGGCGTAGTCGACGAAGGCGTCCGGGTCGGTCCAGGTCGCGTCGTCCAGGACGTGCAGCTCGTGGCCGGCGAACACGGCGAACAGCTGGTCCCAGGACGCGTCGAACGACACCGACGTCGTCAGCCCCACCCGCAGCCGCTCCTCCGGCCGACGCGCGAACAGCAGCGGCAGTTGGTTGGCGAACAGGTTGTGCAGGGCGCCGTGCGTCGGCAGTACCCCCTTGGGCCGTCCCGTGGAGCCCGAGGTGAAGATCGCGTAGGCCGGGTTCTCCGGATCGATGGCCACCCCCGGGTCCACCACGGGGCAGCCCGCGAGGACCGCCTCCGTCTCCGGGTCATCGAGCACCAGCCGCTCGACGGAACCCGCCGCGGGCAACCGGTCCCCGGTACCCGAGTCGGTCACCACCAGCACCGGCCGGGCCTCGCCCAGCATGTGGCCGATCCGCGCGGCGGGGTAGTCCGGATCCACCGGCACATACGCCGCACCCGTCTTCAGGACAGCGAGGATCGCCACCACCAGCTGGGCCGAACGAGGCACCGCCACCGCGACCAACCGCTCCGGCCCGGCCCCGCGCGCGATCAGCGCGTGCGCCAACCGGTTCGCCCGCGCGTCCAGTTCCGCATACGTCAGGGACGCGTCCGGCCCCACCACCGCGACCGCGTCCGGACTCGCCGCCACCTGGGCCCGGAACACCTCCGGCAGGCTCCCCGCGGGGACCTCGGCCACCGGACCCGCGCCCAACTCCAGCAGCCCACGCTCCTCGTCCGGAGCAAGCAGGCCGACACTGCTGAGCCGCTGCCGAGGGTCGGCGACCACGGCCCGGAGCAGCCGCACCCAGCGCTCGGTCATCGTCTTGACCGTTGCCGGTTCGTACAGGTCGCTGGAGTATTCGACGAACCCGTCGATCCCGGCCGGGGACCCGTCCTCGCCGTGCCGCTCGGACATCGAGAGGATCAGGTCGAGCTTGGCGGTGGTCGTCGTCAACGGCAGGTCGGCGACCTCCAGCCCGGGCGGGGCGAAGTCGGCCCGGGGCGCGTTCTGGAGCACCAGCATGACCTGGAACAGCGGGTGGTGCGCCAGCGAGCGCACCGGGTTGAGGGCCTCCACCAGGTACTCGAACGGCAGGTCCTGGTGGGCGTACCCGGCGAGCGCGGTGTCCCGCACCCGGCCCAGGAGTTCGGCGAAGGTCGGGTCGCCCGAGGTGTCCGTACGGAACACCAGGGTGTTGACGAAGTAGCCGACGAGGTCGTCCAGCGCCTGGTCGGTCCGGCCGGCGACGGGGCTGCCCACCGGGATGTCCTCGCCCGCGCCGAGCCTGCTCAGCAGCGCCGCCAGTGCGGCCTGGAGCACCATGAACAGACTGGTCCCGTGGGCCCGGGCCAGCTCGCGCAGGCCGTGGTGGAGTTCGGCGTCCAGCCCGGCGGGCACGAAGCCGCCCCGGTACGAGGCGACCGCCGGGCGGGGCCGGTCGGCGGGCAGCTGGAGCTGCTCCGGCAGGTCGGACAACTGGCGTGTCCAGTAGGCGGCCTGGCGGGCGAACAGGCTCTCCTGGTCCGTGCCGTCGCCGAGCAGCCGGTGCTGCCACAGGGTGTAGTCGGCGTACTGGACGGGCAGCGGCGCCCATCGCGGCTCCTCGCCCCGGCGGCGCGCCGCGTAGGCGGCGGCCAGGTCCCGCGTGAACGGCCCCAGCGACCAGCCGTCACCGGCGATGTGGTGGAGCACCACCTGGAGCGCGTGCTCGTCCGGCGCGAGCTCGAACAGCTCGGCGCGCAGCGGCAGATCGGCCGCCAGGTCGAAAGGACGGGCCTTCGCGGCCGCCAGCGCCGCCGGCAGCGCGGCCTCGGTGGTCCGGGCCACGGCCAGCCGCGGCCGACCCGCCACGGCGTCCAGCACCTTCTGGTGCGGCACGCCGTCCAGCGCCGGGAAGACGGTGCGCAGGCTCTCGTGGCGCTCGGCCACGTCCGCCAGGGCGGCCTCCAGGGCCCGCTGGTCCAGGGGCCCGGACAGCCGCCACGCGAGGGAGATGTGGTAGTTCGCGCCGGCGCCCTCCAGCTGGTGCAGGAACCACAGCCGCCGCTGGGCGAACGACAGCGGGATCGTTCCGTCGCCAGGATCACCAGGCTCGCCGAGGGCGCCGGGGGTGCCGGAGCCGCCGGGGGTACCGGGGGTACCGGGGGCCGCCTCCGCGGGCCGCCGGCGGGGCGCCAGCGCCGGCCGCGCCTGGCCGGCCCCGCCAGGGCCGCGGCCACGCCGGCCGGGGTCGGGGTCTCGAACAGGGTGCGCAGCTCCAGCTCCACCCCGAGGGTCGCGCGCACCCGGGCCACCAGCCGGGTGGCGAGCAGCGAGTGGCCGCCGAGCTCGAAGAAGCCGTCCTCGGCGCCGACCTCGGCCACGCCGAGCACCTCGGCGAACAGCTCGCACAGGAGCTGCTCCTGCGGGGTGCGCGGAGCGCGGCCGGTGCTCGCCGGGGCGAGGTCGGGGGCGGGCAGCGCGCGGCGGTCCAGCTTGCCGTTGGCGGTCAGCGGCAGCTTCTCCAGCGTGACGAACGCGGCCGGCACCATGTACTCCGGCAGCCGTGCGCGCAGGTGCTCGCGGAGTCCGGCCGGGCTCGGGGCGGCATCGGCGGCGGGCACCAGGTAGGCGACCAGCCGGGTGTCGTCGGCCCGGTCCTGCCGCGCCACGACGGCGACATGGGCGACGCCGGGGTGCGCGGCGAGCGCCGCCTCCACCTCGCCGAGCTCGATCCGGAAGCCGCGCACCTTCACCTGGTCGTCGGCCCGGCCCACGAACCGCAGGCTGCCGTTCGCGCTCCGGCGCACGACGTCGCCGGTGCGGTACATCCGCCCGCCGCCGGGACCGTACGGGTCGGCCACGAAGCGCCCGGCGGTCAGGCCGGGCCGGCTCAGGTAGCCGCGCGCGAGGCCCGGACCGGCGACGTACAGCTCACCGGGCACGCCCGGGGGCACCGGGCGCAGGCGCGCGTCCAGCACGTACGTCCGCAGGTCCGGGAGGGCCGCGCCGACCTCGCCCGCGGCGGTGCCCGACCGTCCCAGCGCCGCGTACGTGACGTGCACGGTGGTCTCGGTGATGCCGTACATGTTGACCAGGCGCGGCGCGTCGTCCGGGTGCCGCTCGTACCAGCTGGCCAGCCTGGCGTGCTCCAGCGCCTCGCCGCCGAACACCACGGTGCGCAGCGCGAGCGGGCGGCGGGCCTCCGGGGCCTCTTCGTCCGCCCGCATCAGCTGGTAGAACGCGGACGGGGTCTGGTTGAGGACGGTCACCCGCTCGCGGGCGAGGAGGTCCAGGAACCGGTGGGGCGAGCGGCTGGTCTCGTGGTCCACGACCACCAGGCGGCCGCCGTGCAGCAGCGGGCCCCACAGCTCCCACACGGAGAAGTCGAAGGCGTAGGAGTGGAAGAGGGTCCAGACGTCGTCGGCGGAGAAGCCGAACAGCTCCCGGGTGGTGCCGAACAGCCGCACCACGTTCCGGTGCGGGACCACGACGCCCTTGGGGTTGCCGGTGGACCCGGAGGTGTAGATGACGTAGGCCGCGTTGCCGGGGCCGGCGGCGGCGACCGGGTCGTCGTCCGGCAGCCCGTCCAGGTCGGCGGCGTCCAGCAGCAGCCGCTCCGCCCCTTCCGCGCCCGGGAGTCCGCCGACCGCGCCGGTCGTCACGAGCAGCGCCGGCCGGGCGTCCTGGAGCAGGTAGGAGACGCGGGCGGCCGGATACTCCGGGTCCACCGGGACGTAGGCGGCTCCCGTCTTGAGGACCGCGAGGACCGCGACCACCAGCTCGGCCGAGCGCGGCAGGGCCAGGGCCACCAGCTGCTCCGGCCCCACGCCCCGGGCGATCAGGGCGTGCGCGAGCCGGTTCGCCCGGGCGTTCACCTCCCCGTAGGTGAGCGTGACGTCGCCGCTCACCACGGCGACCGCCGCCGGGTCCGCCCGCACCCGCCGCTCGAAGAGCGCGGTGACGGTGGTCTCCGGCACGTCCCCGTCCTCCTCGGTGCCGGCCGGCAGCAGCGCGCGGAGCTCGTCGGCGGAGAGCAGGTCCACCTGGCCGATCCGCCGGCCGGGGTCGGCCACCACGGCGCGGAGCAGCCGCAGCCACCGGTCGACGACCGCCGCCACGGTGGCCGCGTCGAAGAGGTCGGTGCTGTACTCCACCAGGCCCGACAGCCCGTCCGCGCCGGGCTCCTCGGTGAGCATGAAGGTCAGGTCGTACTTGGCCGTCCCGGTGGGCACCAGGTCGGCCGCCACCCGCAGCCGGGGCAGCTCGAACGTGCCGAGGGGGGCGTTCTGCAGCGCGAGCATGGTCTGGAACAGCGGGTGGTGGGCGAGCGACCGGGCCGGGTTCAGCGCCTCGACCAGGTGCTCGAAGGGCACGTCCTGGTGCGCGTACGCGGCCAGCGCGTCGGCGCGCACCCGGCGCAGCAGTTCGGTGAACGTCGGGTCGGCGGAGAGGTCGGTGCGCAGCACCAGGGTGTTGACGAAGAAGCCGACCAGGTCGTCCACGGCCTCGTCGGTGCGTCCGGCGATGGGCGTGCCCACGGGGATGTCGGTGCCCGCGCCGAGCCTGCCCAGCAGGGCGGCCAGTCCGGCCTGGAGCACCATGAAGAGGCTGGCCCCGCCGTCCCGGGCGAGCGTGCGCAGGCCCTGGTGCAGTTCGGCGTCGATCCGCATCGGCAGGTGGGCGCCCCGGTGCGAGGCCACCGCCGGCCGGGGCCGGTCGAAGGGCAGCTCGACCTGCTCCGGCAGGCCCGCCAGACGCTGTGTCCAGTAGGCCAGTTGGCCGCTCATCAGGCTGTCCGGGTCGGCCGCCTCGCCGAGCAGCTCCCGCTGCCACAGCGCGTAGTCGGCGTACTGGACGGGCAGCGGCGACCACTGCGGCTCCGCCCCCTCCGAACGCGCCGCGTAGGCCGTCGCCAGGTCGCGCGAGAGCGGCCCCGTCGACCAGCCGTCGCCGGCGATGTGGTGCACCACCAGCAGCACCACGTGCTCGTCGGCGCGCAGCCGGAACAGCTCGGCGTGCAGCGGCGGCTCCTCGGCCAGCTCGAAGCCGTGCCGGGCCGCCGCCGCCAGCCGGTCCGGCAGGTCGTGCGCGGCGGCCTCGGTCACCCGCAGCCGCGGCCGTGCCGCGTCCGGGTCCAGCACCCGCTGGCGCGGCTCCTCGTCCACCACCGGGAAGACGGTGCGCAGGCTCTCGTGGCGCTCGACCACGTCCGCCAGGGCGTCCTCCAGGGCGCGCTCGTCCAGGGCGCCGGACAGCCGCAGCGCCAGCGGGATGTTGTACGTGGCGCTCGGGCCGTCCATGCGGTGCAGGAACCACAGCCGGCGCTGCGCGAAGGACAGCGGGACACCCCGGGCCGCCTCGGCGGGCCGCCCGCGCCGTCCCAGTGCGGGCCGTGCGCGGCTCGCGCCGTCCACCGCCGCCGCCAGCTCCGCCACCGTCGGCGCGTCGAACAGGTCGCCCAGCCGCAGCTCCACGCCGAGCGCCGACCGCGCCTTGGCCACCAGCCGGGTGGCCAGCAGCGAGTGCCCGCCGAGGTCGAAGAAGCTGTCGTCCGGCCCGGCCTCGGCGACCCCGAGCACCTCGGCGAACAGCCCGGCCAGCACGTGTTCGGTCGCGGTGCGCGGTGCCCGGCCGGCGGCGGCCGCGAGCTGCTCGGGGGCGGGCAGTGCCCGCCGGTCGAGCTTCCGGTTCGGCGTCAGCGGCAGCGCGTCCAGCGGGACGAACGCCGACGGCACCATGTACTCCGGCAGCCGCTCGCGCAGGTGCTCGCGCAGCTCGGCCGGGCTCGGGGCCGCCTCCGCGGCGGGCACCACGTAGGCGACCAGCCGGGCGTCCTCCTCGGTCCGCACCACCACGGCGGCCTGCGCGACGTGCGGGTGTCCGGTGAGCGCGGCCTCGATCTCGCCGGGCTCGATCCGGAAGCCGCGGACCTTGACCTGGTCGTCGGTGCGGCCGAGGAACTCCAGGTTCCCGTCGCCGTTCCACCGGACCAGGTCGCCGGTACGGTACATCCGCCCGCCGCCAGGACCGTACGGGTCGGCGACGAACCGCCCGGCGGTCAGCCCCGGCTGGTTCAGGTAACCGCGGGCCAGGACCGCGCCGGCGATGTACAGCTCACCCGCGACGCCCTCCGGAACCGGCCGCAGCGCGGAGTCCAGGACGTACAGCCGGGTGTTGCCGACCGGTCGGCCGATCACCGGGCGCGGGCTCGAAGCCAACGGCGCGACGACGGAGTTGACCGTGCACTCGGACGGACCGTAGAAGTTGAGGCAGGCCACACCGCCGGCCGCGCGCAGCCGCTCCCACAGCGCGTCCGGGACGGCCTCGCCGCCCGCCGCGACCATCGCCGGGCGCCACCGCGGATCGTCCAGCAGCCCCCGCTCCACCAGGACGTGCAGGTACGACGGAGTGGCCTCCAGGAAGTCGAGCCGGCTGCGCCGGGCGTGGTCGAGGAAGGCGTCCGGGTCGGTCCAGGTCGCGTGGTCCAGGACGTGCAGTTCGTGGCCGGCGAACACGGCGAGCAGCTGGTTCCAGGACGCGTCGAACGACACCGACGTGGTGAGGGCCACGCGGAGCCGGCGCCCTCCCGCGAGCAGCGGCGGGTACAGGGTCCTGCGGTGGTCGGCGAGGAGGTTGTGCAGGGCGCCGTGCGTCGGCAGCACGCCCTTGGGCCGCCCCGTGGAGCCCGAGGTGAAGATCGCGTAGGCCGGGTGCTCCGGATCGATGGCCACCCCCGGGTCCACCACGGGGCAGCCCGCGAGGACCGCCTCCGTCGCCGGGTCATCGAGCACCAGCCGCTCGACGGAACCCGCCGCGGGCAGCCGCTCCCCGGTACCCGAGTCGGTCACCACCAGCACCGGCCGGGCCTCGCCCAGCATGTGGCCGATCCGCGCGGCGGGGTAGTCCGGATCCACCGGCACATACGCCGCACCCGACTTCAGGACAGCGAGGATCGCCACCACCAACTGGGCCGAACGAGGCACCGCCACCGCGACCAACCGCTCCGGCCCCGCACCACGCGCGATCAGCGCGTGCGCCAACCGGTTCGCCCGCGCCTCCAGCTCCGCATACGTCAGGGACCCGTCCGGCCCCACCACCGCGACCGCGTCCGGACTCGCCTCCACCTGAGCCCGGAACACCTCCGGCAGACTCCCCCCCGGGACCTCCACCACCGGACCCGCGCCCAACTCCAGCAGCCCACGCTCCTCGTCCGGGGCGAGCAGGCCGATCCGACCGACCGGCTCCTGCGGGGCGCAGCCCGCGAGGGTGTCCAGCAGCGCGATCAACCTCCGCTGGTGGTCGGCGAGTTCGTCCGCGCTCCAGCTTCGGGGCGCGCCCTTGAGCTCCACCCGGAGGTCGTTCTCGCCGCGCTGGCCGGTGATCCACAGGGCCAGCCCGGCGGTCGGCTCCGGCAGCATGTAGTGGAGCGTGGCGGGGTGCCCGGCGAAGGTCGGCGCGGCGTCGAAGACCAGGATGTTGACGACCAGCGGGGCGATCGCCCCGGGGGGGCCGGGGACGCCGAGGTCCCGGAACACGTCCTCACCGCGGTAGCGCTGGTGGGCCAGGGCGGCGTCGGCCTCGCGCGCCACCTCCGCGACGAGTTCGTGCCACGGCGTCTCCGGCCGTACGGGCAGGCGCAGGGGCACCATGTTGGAGACCGCGCCGGGCGCGGCCATCAGGGCGCGTCCGGCGCCCTCGCGCCCGGTGACGGGAAGGCCGATCAGCACGTCCCGGTCGCCGGTCAGCCGGTGCGCGTAGAGGGCCGCCGCGGCGATCAGCGGGCGGGACCAGTGGACCTCGGTCCGCGCCGCGGCGGCGTGCAGGGCGTCCACCCGGAGCACGCCCGGTTCCACCGCGGCGCGCGGGGCGCTCCCGCCCCGTGGGGCGGCGCCGGTGAGCCGGGTCGGTTCCGGGCAGTCGGCCAGCCGCTCCGTCCAGTAGCCGCGGTCGGCGGTGAACGCCTCCGAGGCGCGGTAGTCCAGGTCGCCGCGCACCAGGTCGTCCAGCGAGCGGAACGGCGACGGCGGGACCGTGCCGCCGGCGGCCAGCGCCGCGTACGTCCGGGTGAGCCGGCGCCGGACGAGGGACAGGCCGAAGCCGTCCATGACCAGGTGGTGGTAGCTCTGGTAGAGGAGGTGGCGCGTCGGGGAGAGGCTGATCAGCGCGAGGCTGAAGAGCGGGTCGCGCGCGAGGTCCAGCGGGCGCGTCCGGTCCTGGGCCATCCACGCCAGCGCCGCCGCCCGCGGGTCGGGCTCCGAGCCCAGGTCGAGCAGCCGGGGCCGCCAGTCCCAGGTCGCGCGGACGACCTGCCGGGGCTCGTCCCCGTCGTCGGTGAAGCTCACGTGCAGCGCGTCGGTCTCGTCCACCACCCGGCGCAGCGCGGCCTCGGCGAGCGCGGCGTCGACGGGGCCGTGGATCTCCAGGTAGTCGCCGACGCGGTAGGCGTCGAGCCCTGTCCCGGCGCGCTGCTCGGCGAGCCAGATCTCGCGCTGTGCCGCCGTCAGGGGAAGGGTGTCGCCGTCGCGACGGGACATGGGGGTACCTCCAGGAGTGTGGGCAGGCGTGTCGCGGGGCGCGCCGCGACACACCGACCGCCGTGCTGTCAGGCGGTGGGTGGTCGGGTGGCGCGGCTGGTGCGGTCAGGCAGCGAGTTCGCCGGCCTGGAGCTGCCAGAGGGATGCGTAGAGCCCGTGCCGGGCGAGGAGTTCGTCGTGAGTGCCCTGCTCGGCCACGACGCCGCCCTTGTCCATGACGTAGATCAGGTCGGCGTGGCGGACGGTGGAGAGCCGGTGGGCGATGACGACCATCGTCCGGTCGGCCGCGAAGGCGCGGAGGGTGTGCTGGATGGCGGCCTCGGTCGCGTTGTCCACGGCGGAGGTGGCCTCGTCGAGGATCACGACCGGTGAGTCCTTGAGGATCGCGCGCGCCAGGGCGACGCGTTGCCGCTGGCCGCCCGAGAGCGCGGCGCCGCGCTCGCCGATCACCGTGTCGTAGCCGTCCGGCAGGGACGCGATGAAGGTGTGCGCCTCGGCCATCGTGGCCGCCCGGACCACGGCCTCGTCCGAGGCCGCGAAGCGGCCGTAGCGGATGTTGTCGGCGATGGTGCCGTCGAAGAGGAAGGGGTCCTGGGCGACGAACCCGATCGCGTGGCGCAGGTCGTGCCGCGGCAGGTCCCGTACGTCGCGCCCGTCGAGCAGCACGGTGCCGGAGTCCGCGTCCTGGAACCGCATCAGCAGCCGGGCGATGGAGGTCTTGCCGGAGCCGGTGGCGCCGACGAGCGCGGTGAACCGCCCGGCGGGGATGGCCAGCGAGAGGTTCTCCAGGGCCGGCGGCCGGCCGGGGTAGGCGAAGGTCACGTTGTCGAGCACGATCTCCCCGCGCACCTTCTCGACGTCGAGCGGTTCGCCGGCCGTGTCGGCCTCGGCGGGCAGGGCGCGCAGCCGCTGGACCCGGTCGTAGGAGGTGAGGGTGCGCTGGTACTGGTCGACGATGCCGCCGAGCCGGTTCATCCGCAGCATCACCATCTGCGGCAGCCCGATCAGCGGGCTGAACACCTCGAACGGCAGGCTGCCGTTGAGCACCGACCGGCCGCCGATCAGCAGGGTCCCGGCCATCGAGCCGGTGGTGCAGACGCGGACGATCTCGCCGTGGCGGATCGTGCTCCGGTCGGTCTGCTGGTTGCTCTCCCGGGCCTCCGCGCTCAGCCGGTCGATCCGCTCGGCCTCGTAGTCCTCGGTGCAGAAGCTCTTGACGGTCGCGCCGGCCTCCAGCGTGTTCACCAGCTGGCTGTGCAGCGCGGCGCGGTGCTCCCCGGAGACGGCGTAGTCGGCCGCGGCCTTGTCCTGGTGGTGGAAGGACAGCCAGGCGATGACGGGGATGGGCAGGAACGCGATCCAGGCGATCTGCGGTGCCAGCAGCAGGAACAGCGGCACGAGGAGGGCCAGGCTGGTGCCCAGTTGCAGCACGTCGTTGGCCGAGGTCGCGAAGAAGGCGCCCAGCTGGTGGACGTCGTCGGTGAGCGCGCCGGCGATCCGGCTGGTCCGCTCGCCCTCCAGGTGCCGCAGTTCGAGGTGCTGCACGTGGGTGTACGTCCGGTTGCGCCAGTCGTGCTCGATGTCCTGGCCGAGCCGCCGCCACTGGAGGTTCGAGGAGTACGAGAGGGCCGACACGGCGGCACAGGCGGCGGCCACCAGACCGGCCAGGCACCAGAGTTGGGCGGACGCGGTGGTCAGGCCGAGGTGGACGAGCGGCGCGGCCTCGCCCTTGATGAGGACCAGCGCGGTCCAGCCGATGAAGGTGCCGAGCGCCATCTCCGCCGCCTGGCAGGCCACCGACAGCGCGGAGGCGCGGTAGAGCCGCGGGCGGTGCGGTCCGACGATCTCCAGGAGGGGGTGCCGTCCGGCCTCGCCTCCGTCTCCCGGCAGCTCGCCGGCCGCCTCGGCCATCCTGGCCCAGGCCCTCCGGATGACCGCCGCGGTCGCCACCGCCACCCCGCCGAGCGCCACCAGCTGCCTGCTCAGCGCCGACCCGCGGACCAGCGCGATCCCGGCCGCCACCCCGCCCCCGACGGCGAGCACCGGACGCACCGCTCCGCGCCCCGGGCGCGGGGCCGGCTCGCCGGCGGGCGGCGCCGGGACGGTGCGCGCCGCCGGGACCGAGCGCCCCGCCGGGGCGGAGGTCTCCACGATCCGGACGACGGCTCCGCGGACGAGCCGGCCGATGTCCGCGGCCGCCACTCGCGCGTCGTGCCGGACGAGGAGCCCGCCGGTGACCGGGTTGGCCCGCACCTCGGTGATCCCGGGAAGGCGCCGCAGGGTCGCGGCGAGGATCTCCGCCGCCCGGGGCCGTCCGAGAACCAGTCTGACGTCCCAGCGCTGGCGTCCCGGAACGACCGAACGCGGACGCACGTCCAGATCCACGGAGCGATATCCGGCTGCGGCAGCCAGCAGAGACGGCATGTGTACGATCACCTGTTTGCAGAGGTCGCACATACCGCCATGAGAACAGCGGATATATGCGGCAGAGTGGAAAACGCGGGGAAGAAAGGATGCGAAAGCACGGGGAAAGCGAGACGGCCGGCGATTTCGCGGCCGGTCACCGCGCGGGTACGTTTCTCCGGGCCCCGGCCTCGGTCCCGAATCCTTGTCCCGGACCGGCTCCGGGCCAGGGCCCAAGTCCCGCCCCGGGGCCGGCTCCCGATCCGGGCCCGAGCCGGGGCGAGGTCCGGGGGCCGGACCACGGCCCTGGTCCGCGCGGGACGGACCGTCAGCGCGCCTGGCCGGCGGCCGCGGTCCGCCGCACGGGGCGTCAGCGCGCCCCGGCGGTGTCGGCGGTCAGCCGGATTCTCGGCGTCCGCGCCGCCTCGCCCTCGGCCCGTGCGGCGGTCTCGACCCTCCCGCCCTGTGGAGCGCCGCCCCCGGCGGCCGGCCGGCCCGCACCCGTACGGGCCTCGCCGTCACCGGCGGCGATCCGCTCCGCGACCGTCTCGGCGGCCACCTCGGCCGCGAGGCCGTGGATGTTCTCGCCGGCCTCGCGCGCCGCCTTCCTCACCTCAAGGGCGAGCCCCACGGACGTCTTGACGACGCCGCGCGTCAGCGGCCCGAGGAGGCGCTTGGCCAGCGGGCCGGCGATGAGGCCGATCAGGAAGGGCGGTACGACGGGCGGCACGATGCTTCATCCTCGCTACGCGTGAAAGGGACCCGGGCGCCGCGCACCGAAGCGGCAGCACACAGCCGGGCGGGTGGCATGAACCATCGTCAGAATTCCGATTCCTTTTTGGCGATCGAGAATTCCTGACCGACGAAGTCCGGCAACCCGCTCGTCCATCACCGTAGTGGAGCCGCGCCCGCCTGGACCAAATGGTCTCGGCAGCTTTCACTCGTGCGAGTGTTTCTTGATCGCCCGGAGAAACTCGGAGCGCCAGGGAGCGCGTTCGCCGAGCGAGCTACTTGATGATTTTCCTACAATTGGAGGGCCTTCCCATTCCCCCGCCCCGCCCACGCGGGGGCGGGGCGGACAGCCGGCCGCGGGCCCCGGGGCTCGGCCGGGCCGCGACCGCCGGGGCCGCGGCCCCGAAGCCGGCCGCGGGCCCCGGTCGGCTACACGGCCGCGGCGGCCGGCGGCCGGTCCGTCACTGCTTCTTCAGGAACGTCGACCAGTCCGGGGACTCGCCCGGGTCGAGGGCGCGCAGCTTCGCCAGGACCGCCGGGTCCTGGACGTCCAGCCAGTCGCACAGCTCCTTGAACGACACGCACTGCACGCCCTTGCGGTTGCAGACGTCCTTGACCACGTCCTCGACCGCCTGCATGTAGATCCCGCCGTTCCAGGTCTCGAAGTGGTTGCCGATGAAGAGCGGGGCCCTGCTGCCGTTGTAGGCGCGTTCGAAGCCGTTGAGGTACCCCTCCCGCGTGGTCTTCTCCCACTGCGCGTACTTGGCCGGGTCGCCCTCGGTGACGTCGGGGCCGGACTGGTTGTAGAGGAAGTTGAAGTCCATCGTCAGGGCCTGGAAGTCCTTGCCCGGATACGGCACCAGCTGGAGCGGGAAGTCCCACACCCCGTCCTTCTTGGCCGGCCACTGCTGGAAGTCGCCCGGGGAGCTGGCGTCGTAGCGCCAGCCGAGGGACTTCTCGGCGGGCAGCAGGTTCTTCTGCCCCTCCAGACACGGCGCGCGGCCGCCGACCAGCTCCTTGTCGTAGTCGAACGGCAGCGGCGGGATGTCCGTGAAGCCGGTGTTCGTCTTCCACTCGCGCACGAAGGACGTGGCCTGGGCGATCTCGCTCAGCCAGTCCTTCGTGGTCCAGTTGCCGCCCCCGCCGGGGTCGGGCGCGCAGAAGTGGCCGTTGAAGTGGGTGCCGATCTCGTCGCCGTCCTCCCAGGCCAGCCGCAGCTGCTGGAGCGTCCAGCGGATGTGCTGGTCGGTCGGGAAGTCGATCGCGGACGCGCCGGGCGAGTGCATCGGCGGCTTGTAGAGGGTCCGTTTCGCCTTCGGCAGCAGGTAGATGCCGCTGAGGAAGAACGTCATGTGCGCGTTGTTCTTCTCGGCCAACTCCCGGAACTGGGAGAAGAGGTGGTCGTTGTTCTCCAGTGCGCCGTCCCAGGAGAAGACCACGAACTGCGGCGGCTTCTCACCGGGCTTGAGCTTCTCCGGCTTCAACTGGTGTGGTTGCGGGCCGGTGTCGGAGGTCGAGCCGTCACCGATCACCTTGGTCCTGCCGTCCCACGTCGGCGAGGCGGTCGGTGTCGACGTGGGCCCGGGCGTGGACCCGGCGGTCCGCGCGCTCTCCGGGGCCGGGTCCTTCCCGGAGCCGGCCAGCCGCTCGGACGCCGCCGCGGCCCCGTTCCGCCCGCCGTGCGCGGACCCGGGCGCCACCGCGAACACGAGGGTGCCGAGCACCGCGACGGACAGCAGGCCGCACAGCGCGTACAGAACGGGGCGCGGACGACCGCGGGACAGTAACGCCGGTGTGCGAAGCCGCAGAGGGGGCATGGGTTCTTCTCCTGGCCGGGTGACGGTGGCAGGGGCTCACCCTGGAGCTCGCAGATGATGGTCTCTGGCTCGCTCCGTCACGGGACCGTAACAACGGACCACCTGGGGCGGCCCCGCCCGGTCGATTTCACGGGCCGTCAACTCCCTTGTCTTTCAACCTGTTTCAGGACTGTGACGCTCCCATCCCGGAGCCGCCCCACAACCTCCCTACCGTCGGGCAGCGGTCCTGGCGGTTCGAACGAGGAGCAGCGGATGTCCATACGGCGGGCCCGACGGGCGGCGGGCCGAATACGAGAAGCCGTGCGGGACGCGGGCCGGGCAGTCGTACGGGCAGCCGTACAGGCAGCCGGGCCGGCACTCGTACGGCGCGTCCGGCAGGGCGTCCAGCGGCTCCGGCAGGGCGTCGCGTGGGGCGCGGGACGGGCAGCCGTCCCGCGGACGCTCCCCCCGCTCCCCCCGCTCCCGTCGGGACCGTCGGGCCCGTCGCGCCCGCTGCCGCCCGCGCTTCGGATGCTGCGGATACTGCGCCCCCGCTACCCGCGCCCCGCCCGGACCGGGTTGCGGCGCTGGCTGCCGTCGCTGCGGCAGTCCCTGCTGCTGTGCGTGTGGACGGTGCTCGCCCTGGCCGGGCTGATCGGGTACGGCTACGAGCACACCGCGATACCCCGCGACCTCAACGCCTTCGCCACCCAGCAGGACAACGTCTACTACTGGGCCGACGGCACCGAGATGGCCCGCGTCGGCCCGGTGGACCGGCAGGTCATGCCGCTGGACCGGATACCGTCCGGCGTCCAGTGGGCGGTACTGGCGGCGGAGAACGCCGACTTCTACAGCGACCACGGCGTCTCCCCCCGGGGCATCGCCCGCGCCGTGACCACCATGGCCACCGGCGGCGACGTCCAGGGCGGCTCCACCATCACCCAGCAGTACGTGAAGAACGTCTACCTCAACCAGGCCCAGACGCTCTCCCGGAAGGTCGACGAGATCTTCATCGCGGTCAAGCTGGACGACAAGGTCAGCAAGCAGCAGATCCTGGAGGGCTACCTCAACACCAGCTGGTTCGGGCGCGGCGCCTACGGTGTCGAGCGCGCGGCCGAGATGTACTACGGCAAGGACGTCACGCAGCTCAACCCCAGCCAGGGCGCCTTCCTGGCCTCGCTGCTCAAGGGTTCCGGGCTCTACGACCCCTCGATCAGCCCGGCCAACCACCGCCGGGCGGTGGCCCGTTGGAACTGGGTACTGGACCGCATGGTCAAGATCGGCCGGCTGTCACCAGCCCAACGCGCCACGTACACAGTCTTCCCCGAGCCCAAGGCGCCGCCGCGGCCGGCCGGGCTGAGCGGCGAGACCGGCTACCTCGTGGACACCGCGCGCGCCTACGTCTCCGCGCACAGCGGCATCTCCGACGCGCGGTTCGCCCTCGGCGGCTACCAGATCCACACCACGTTCGAGAAGCCGCGGACCGACGCCCTGACCGCCGCCGTGAAGCAGCACCTGGCCGGCCTGCGGCCCACCACCCGTGCCGCCGACCGGGACGTCAGAGTCGGCGCCGCCTCGGTCGCCGCCGACGGCCGCATCCTCGCCCTGTACGGCGGCCCCGACTACGTCACCCAGGGCTTCGACGACGCCGACATCTCCATCGTCCCGGCCGGCACCGCCTACGCCCCGCTGGTGTACGCGGCGGCCCTGCGCGACGGCGTGGTGCGCACCCGCGACGCGCCCCTGGCCCAGGTCACCCCGGACTCCCTCTACGACGGCGACGACGACATACCCGTGCAGACTCCCGAGGGCCCGTACTGGAACCGGGACGGCAGGATCGTCAGGACCGCCAACGAGGGCAAGCGCTCCTACGGCATGATCCCGTTGCGGCAGGCGGTGGCGGACGGGGTCGACGGCCCGATCATGCAGCTGGGCATGGACGTCGGCCTCGACAAGGTGCGGAAGGCGTCCGTCGACGCCGGACTGCTCCCGGACAGCGGATTCGGCGAGCAGGTACCGGTGTTCTCCCTCGGTACGTCCACCCCGAGCCCGATCCGGATGGCCGACGCCTACGGGACGTTCGCGGCGGGCGGCACGCACACCGAGCCGTACTCGGTGGAGAGCGTCACCGTCGGCGGCAACCGGGTGTCCCTCCCCGCGCCCGCCGTCACCCACCCCTTCAGCGCGCACGTCGCCGCCGAGGTGACCGACGCGCTGCGCGACAGTGTCACCTCGGGCGCCGCCAGGAGCGCGGCGAAGGCCGGACAGGGCCTGGCCGGCACCCCGGGCACCGCCCCCGACAACACCTCCGCCTCCTTCGTCGGCTACGACTCCGACACGGCGACGGCCGTGACCCTCTTCCGCGTCGACCCGAAGTCACAGCAGCTGCTGCCACTGACGGGAACCGGCGGCCGCGCCAAGTCGAACCCCGGCAGCGACCTGCCCACCGCCATCTGGACCCAGTACATGACGGCCACCGCGGCCGGGTCCCCACCCCCGACCACCCGCGCCGCCCACTGATCCCGGCCGGTCGGCCAGGGGCGCCGCGGTCCGCCCGCCCCCGTACTCCGCGCGGGCGGGACGGGGACTGCGCTCGCGGATCGGGCGCCCGGGTACCTCGGACGAACCGTCGAGTTCGTAGGCCGTTCGAGTGAACGGCGGCTGCGGGACCTCTTCCTCCGAGCAGCAGAGAAAGGGCCGGGCGGCGGACTCGGCCCTTCGAGTGATCTCACCTTATGATCCCTTGCGTGTCGGGGACCTTGGGAACGTCATCGGGAGCTTCGTCAGCCGCTACGCATGAGCACCACTACGCTCACGCCGCCGAGCGGCACTACAGGGACGCCGTCTACCTCCACGGCGACGGTCGTCTGCCCAACGCCGACTACCACTTCGGCTTCGCGGTGGAGTGCGCGCTGAAAAGCCTGCTGCTCAGGTTCACGGCCGCCACCATGGCCCCCAAACGGGAGGGCGGACGCCCCGCGAAGGCTCCGTGGGTGCCGGATCCGGCCACGGGCAGGGTGAAACACGAGTACGGACACCTTCCGTGGCTTGCCGCCGACGTCGCCCTGCTGACCCACGGCCGGTCCGCGGCACGGTTGTCGGCCGTCCTCGCCACGCTCACCGCCTTCGAATCATGGACGGTCCATCAGCGGTATCTCGACGGCGCCGCTGTCTCCGAGGCCGACGTGTCGAAGCGGCGTACCGTGGCGCGAGAGATCCTCACCCTGCACGAGCAGGCCCTGATCACCGGAAGGCTCCAGTGAACCTGTCCCCCGTCCCGATCCGATTCGACGAGGCACGTCCCCGCGCACGGGCCATCGCCTACGACGCGGCCGCCGACGGCGTGGACGTGCTGCTCGTACGGGACGTGCTGGGCCGCTTCACGCTCGTCGTCGACGACCGCGCGTCCGGCGGCGTACTGGCCGACCGGGTCGTCGCGCTGAACGGACGCCTGGCGGCGGAACTTGAGCCGTACGCGGCAGAACGCCCCCTGCTGCTGGCTTCGGAGCTCTTCTCCGCCGACGACCTGCTCGGCTCCGAGCGCGCGCAGCCCGACCCTCTGCACCCGCGTGCCGAAGGGCACGGCGGCGTCCGGCTCCTGGACAACACCGTGGTCGGGGAGGACTGGGCCCAGGTGTCCACTCCGGCAGTCGAGAGCGACGGCTCCCGAACACACCGGACCGCCCTGTACGGCTTCAAGGGCGGTGTCGGGCGCACCACGGCGACCGCCCTCCTGGCACGGCATCTCGCCGACCAAGGCCACGTCGTCCTCGTCGTGGACCTCGACCTGGAGTCCCCGGGCGCCGGGCCGCTCCTGGCGTCGGGGGCTCTGCTGCCCCGCCATGGAATCGTCGACCAGCTCATCGAGTCCGCCCTGGACAACGCGGACGGCCTGGAAGTGGTGGCTCCGACCCGGTACATGCCACGCGCCGGTCGAGGCGAGCTGTGGGTGGCCCCGGCCCGCGGCCGAGGCTCCCAGGGCACGCCCTACTCCTACGTCGACAAGCTCAACCGGGTGTATGCCGACATCCCCGGCATGGATTTCGCCGACCGTCTCGCGGCCGCGGTCCGTGCCTGCGAGGACGCTGTGGCCCGCGAGGGTGAGAGCGGTCGGCGCCCCGACGTAGTCCTCCTCGACAGCCGGGCCGGCATCCACGACATCGCCGCTGTCGCCATCTCCCGATTGTGCGACCTCGCCCTGCTGTTCGGC
Organism: Actinacidiphila yeochonensis CN732; assembly: GCF_000745345.1. Classification (NCBI taxonomy): domain Bacteria; kingdom Bacillati; phylum Actinomycetota; class Actinomycetes; order Kitasatosporales; family Streptomycetaceae; genus Actinacidiphila; species Actinacidiphila yeochonensis. The sequence continues at coordinate 470,500 of NZ_JQNR01000003.1, forward strand.
GCGGACAACAGGCAGACCTGGGGCGGCTACGGCGACCTGTTCGCGGCCTGGCAGTCCTCCGGGCAGGCCGCGGCGATCCGGGAGAAGCTGCGCATGGTCGCCTCCATGGTTCCGGACTCTCCGCAGCGCCCCATGGGTGCTTATCTGGAGTCGTTCCGCGAGCACTCGTGGGAGTGCTTCTCCGTGCTCTACGACAACGACGAGCCGGAGCCGGAAACCGGGCTGCTGGTTCCCGGGGCCTTCTCCCCGTCTCTGGAGGACGACTCGGCCCCCCACCACCCGATTCCCATCCTCTTCGATCCCGGCCTGGTGGGTCTTGACGCGGACAGCGCACCCGGGTGGCAGGACCGCGCCTTCGTGCAAGCCGCGTACGGTGAGTTCCTGACCACCTCGACCCTCCTGATCACCGCCGACCCGCAGAGCGACGAAGGACCCTGATGACGACCGCACTGGGCGCCGAGGAGTACCGCGAGGTGCTCTCCGCGGCGCTGCCCGAGGCGACGGACGCGGACACGCTCCTTCCGAACGTGCACACCCTGTTCACCCCGGACAGCCACCGCGTGGCGCTCTACGTCGACAGCACCGTGGTGCGGGGCGGGCGGGGTGTGGGCAAGACCTTCTGGTACCGCTCCTTGCTCGACAAGACACTGCGGGAGGTCGCAGCCGAGGAATACGGCATCGAGCGGCTGCGTCGGCTCACCGTCTCTCCCGGCTACGGGGTCGCCGTCGAACCGGACCTGTATCCCGGCACGGGTGTGCTGCGGCAACTTGTGGATGACGGCGTGCGGCCGTACGACCTCTGGTACGCCGTGCTCCTGAGCGCTCTCGGCCAGCCTGAACTGCACGCCTTCCCGGAGTGGCGCGACCGCGTCACGTGGGTGCGCGCCAACCCGGGCGCGGCGGAACGGACAGTGCGGCACGCTGACCAGGAAGCGCAGCGGGACGGCACCACTCACCTGATCATCTTCGATGCCCTGGAGCACCTCCACCGGCTCCGCGCGCAGGCCGACCGCCTGGTGAGCGGCATCCTGGAACTGGCTCTCGCCATGCGCCTGGGTACCCGCAACATCCGCTGCAAGGTGTTCATCCGACCCGACATGTTCGACGGCGCGCTTCTCCACTTCCCCGACGCTTCCAAGCTCACGGCCAACGCCGCCAGCCTCACCTGGTCCAACACCAACCTGTACGGGCTTCTCTTCCACTACATGGGCAACCATGACGGTGAGCACGCGGAGCGCTTCCGCCGCCTCACCGGTGACTGGGAGGCCGACGCCTTCGGCAGCCGTCACATCCCACCCGCGTTGCTGAGGGGCGACGAACGGTCCCAGGCCGAGCAGTTCGCGTTGATCGCCGGGGCGTACATGGGCGCCAACTACCGCAAGGGCAACACGTACACCTGGCTGCCGAACCACCTGATGGACGGCGTCGAGCAGGTCAGCCCGCGCAGCTTCCTCAGCGCCCTGAACAAGGCTGTCACCGAGACCCGCGGCAGGTACGCGGGCCACGAGTACGCCCTTCATCACGAGGGCATCCGCCGGGGGGTGCAGACCGCCTCCGAGGCCCGGGTGCGCGAGGTCGGCGAGGACATGCCGTGGGTGCGCCTGGCCGTCGAGCCGCTGGCCGGCCGGCAGGTTCCCATCGAGCAGGACACCGTGACCGAGATGTGGAACGAGGCTCGTCTGGTCGACGTGCTGCATCGGGAGGCCGAGAGGTACGGGGCGGGTGGGGAAGAGGACACCCTGGTCCGTACGGGCCCGCGTTACCCGGACGATCCGGCCCGTCTGATCGAGGAACTGATCGCTCTGGGGGTGATGCGCCGCCGGCGGGACGGGCGCCTCGACCTGCCGGACGTGTACCGCATCGCCTTCAACATCGGCCGCAAGGGTGGCGTGCCGCGGGTCGTGGGGTAGCTCCGCCCAGCGGGTGCTGACGTCCCGGAGCGCGGGGTTGGCTCGGGCTCTCCGCTCGGCCCGGCGGCTACCCGACCCACCGGGCCTCCGAGCGGCGAGAGTGGGGGCATTATGGTGGTATGCCGGAATTGCCTGAAGTCGAAGCGCTGCGCGGGTTTCTCGCGGAACACCTGGTGGGGCGGGTGGTGGAGCGGGTGTACCCGGTGGCGGTCAGCGCGCTCAAGACGTACGACCCGGGAGTCTGGGCGCTGGAGGGCGGGACGGTCGACGCGGTGGAGCGGTACGGCAAGTTCCTGGGGCTGCGGGCCGAGGGGGCTGAGGGAGCCGGGGGGCTCTACCTGGTGATGCACCTGGCCCGGGCCGGGTGGGTGCGGTGGAACGAGAAGCTGCCCGACGCGCCGCCGCGCCCGGGCAAGGGCCCGCTGGCGCTGCGGTTGCGGCTGGCCGAGCCGCCGGGGACCGGGGTCGACGTCACCGAGGCCGGCACCCAGAAGCGGCTGGCCGTGTACGTGGTGCGGGACCCGGCCGAGGTACCCGGGGTGGCACGCCTCGGCCCCGACCCGCTCGCCGACGGCTTCACCCGGGAGTCCCTCGCGGAGCTGCTCGCGGGTGAGCGGCGCCAGGTCAAGGGCGTGCTGCGGGACCAGAGCGTGCTCGCCGGCATCGGGAACGCCTACTCCGACGAGATCCTGCACGCCGCCCGCATGTCGCCGTACAAGCTGGCCGCACGGCTGTCCGACGAGGAGGTGGCACGGCTGTACGAGGTGATCGGCACGACGCTCGGGGAGGCCGTCGAACGCTCCCGGGGGCTGCCGCTGCGCGATCTGAAGGCCGAGAAGAAGAGCGGGCTGCGGGTGCACGGCCGCAAGGGTGAGCCGTGCCCGGTGTGCGGCGACACGATCCGCGAGGTGTCGTTCAGTGACTCGGCTCTCGACTACTGCCCGACCTGCCAGACAGGCGGCAAGCCTCTGGCCGACCGCCGTATGTCCCGCCTCCTGAAGTAGCCCGCCGTCAGCGCGCCGTCAGCGCGCCTTGCGCCGACCGGGCACCGGCCGACGCGCTCCGGCTCCGTCGGCGCCGGCCCCGGGCCGGCTCCCGCGCGTCCCCGGGCTCCGCCCTGCTCAGCCGCGGCTGCCGGCTACGGCGATGGACGTGGGTCTGCGGGACGCACTCGGGAGCGAGGTGGGGCCGGGCACGCCGTCCGCTCCCGGAACAGCGACCGGAGCGGCGGACGGGGTGGAGGACGAGGTGGAGGACGAGGTGGCAGGCGGGGTGGAGGCCGTCGCGGCGGGTGCCCGGTGGCGCCCCGCGGCCGGCGGGACCGTGGCCTTCGGCACGGCCACGGGGGCCGCCGGGTCGTCGGCCCGTGCCTCCGCCGACCCGGCGGCCGAAGCGTCGGGGTCCGAGTCCGCCGCGCCGGAGGAGCCGCCGTGGCCTCCGGTGGTGGTCGGGGTGTCGCCGTGGCCGCCGGTGACCAGGGCACCGACGCCCGCGCTGACCCCCACGCCTGCCGCCAGCACCGCCACCGTGGCCATCAGGCGCGTCGCGCCCCGGCGGCCGCGCCCGACCGCGGGGAGAGCCGCGGCGGGGGCGGGCGCGGGGGCCGCCAGCTCGGCGTTGCGCCGGGTGACGGCCGCGCCCTCCCGGTCGGCGAGGCGGGTCCGCAGGTCCAGCGCACGGGCCAGCTCCGCCCGCGCCTCCTGGACGCGGCCCTCCAGCAGGTGGAGGGTGCCGAGCTGGTGGGCGGTGTAGGCGATCACGTCCGGCGCCCCGATGTGCGCCGCGGCCTCCGCGCCGGCTTCCAACGTCGAGCGCCAGGACCGCCAGTGCCCGTGCAGGCACAACGCGGGCTCCACCGCGGCGGCGAGCCGGTGGACGGCGGGCCAGTCGCCCTGGTGCACGGCCTGGCGGAGCAGCGCCGCCGCGACGCCCAGCGCCGGACGCACCTCGGCGTCGTCCGGGTCGCGGGTGCCGAACCAGGTGACGAGGGCCCGGTGGGCGAGGCGCGGGTCCACGGCGTCGGCGATCAGTCGCCGGGACGGTTCGGGGCTGCCTGAGCGCGGCCCCGCAAGATCACCTCGGCGCTCGGCGAGGCCCAGCCCGGCGAGCAGCGCCAGGTGCCGCGAGCCGTCGCCCGCCCCGGCCATCGCGGACAGCAGCCGCTCCGGCAGGTAGCAGCCCTCGGCCAGGGCGAGTACGGCCAGGACCCGGAGGGCGTCCGGGCCGAGACCCGAGATCGCCAGCTCCTCCAGCAACGCCCCTCCCGGCGTCCGCGATGCCTGGCCGCCCGGCGTCCGCGATGCCTGGCCGCGCTCCTCCGGTTCCGGCGGAACGCCCGGGCCGAAGCGGTCCGGAGAGCCGGGGTGGCCGCGTGTGCCGAAGGCGTCGCACGGGGCAGGGCCGTCCCCTGGAGTGGAGCTGTCCCACGGGCCGGACCCGTCGCACGGGCCGGAGTGGCCCGGCGAGCCGAGGTTGCCTGACGGACCGGGGTGGCCCGGCGGGTCCGGGTGGCCCGGCGGACCGAGGGTGGCGTTCCGCCCGGGCGCCTGCTGGGCGGGCGCCTGCTGGGCGGCGGTGGACAGGGCCGCGGCCAGTGCCGGCAGGTCGTACCGACGGAGGCGGACGAGCGCGGCGGCCTGCCGCAGCGCGAGCGGAGAGCCCTCCACCGCCGCCACCAGGTACTGGACGGCCGGCACCTCCCCCGGGTGGATGAGCCGGCCGGTGTCACGGGCGAGCAGGGCCATGGCGTCGGGCTCGGAAAGGCCGGCGAGCCGGTAGGAGTGGCCCATCGGGCCGACCACCGGCTCGCGGGCTCCGACCAGCACCGCGCACCCGGCGAGCGCCCGCCGCAGCTCGCCGATCTCGCCGGGGCTGTAGGAGACGTCGTCGAGCGCGATGACGGCCCGGACCTCCGACAGCACCCGGAAGCACTCCGGCGCCGGAATTCGGCCGCCGCCCGGGGGGCGACCGCGGAATTCCACGACGAGGTCCTGAAGGAAATCAGCGAACGGCGTCCCGCCCACGCGGATATATGCATCCGGCGCGACGGCCTGAAGCAGCGCGGTCTTTCCCGAACCCCTCTCCCCGGTGAATTCGATCATCGCGCGGGTACGGACCGCGCCGCGGATCGCCTGCAACTGCTCCTCCCGCCCCAGGAGTGTGCCGACCGTGCCGACCGGCAGCCGAGCTGACCGGGCACGGGCATGGCCGGTCACCCCGCCGCGCCCCTCCCGGCCACTCTCACCTGCACGGTGCCCCGCCCCTGAGCCCGCCGCTGCCGCCGTACCGGACGCCGCGGCGGCAGGCTCCAGCAGCAGCCCATGGCCGGCGGTGACCACCCCGCGGAAATCCCCGAACTCCGCCCCGCGCATCGCCTTGCCCCCTTTTCCGACTTTCCCGTTCCCCTGATCGCCCCGTCGAAAGGCACCCCCTCGCGCCTCACGACGACAACCGTAGGTGCTCCACGAGCATCGCGGGCCGGGTTGTCCACAGGCGCCCACGAAAGTCCGATTTCCAGCCCAACTCCTTCACCGGACCCGCCACAATCGCTTGCCGTCCCCGCTTGACCGGTTCACCGGCCGCAACAGTGCCCCCCAATCCTGGGCCCGATGGAACCGAGGCCCGCCGGAGATCGTCGTGTGGGAGTGACACCACCCGCGCCCGGCGGCGGACACACTCGCCGAACCCGTCGAGGACGGGGCGGGATCACCATCGCGGCGCAGGTGGGGCGGGGTCTCAGCGGATTGCCACCCGGCTCTCAGAGGAACCCCAGAAAGACTCTCTACTGTCGGCAGCATGACACAGGAGCATCCGTCGCCCGAAGGCGGCGTGGGCGGGGGGCGAGCGGACGTGCGGCAGGAGGACGGGCACGGCGGCGGGAGCACGGGCAAGATCCCGGGGCAGGTTGCCCGGCGGGGCCCGAAGGCCGGCGAAGAACCGGGGCCGGACGCGCCCCAGGGCTCCGACGAGCCCGGCGACTCGCACCGTTCCGACGGCTCCAAGGGCTCCGACGACTCCGAGAACTCCGAGGACTCCGACGTCCTCATAGCCGACGGCCCCCAGCACGCCGAGGCGACACCCGCGCCCGCCGGCTCCTCCACGGACGAGGCCGCTCCCGGGGACCCCGACACCTCGGCACAGGAAGCGCCCGAGCCCCCGGAACTCCGGGAAGCGCCGGCCGCGGACCCCGACGGCGAAACGGCCCCGGACGGCGTGAACGGCGCAGCCGGCGCGGACGAGAACCCCTCGGACGGTGACGGGCCCGACGGGCCGGACCAGGACGGGTCCGAGCCGGCGTCCGCCGAGGAAGCCGGCAAGGCAGGCGGCGCCGGCGCCGCGTCACCCGATGCCGCCGAGGACGGCGGCGCGGGCGCTGCGGACGACACAGACAGCCCCCCGGCGGCCGAACCGCCGACCGAACCGGCGGCCGACATGCCCCTCGGGGCTCCCGCCGAGCGCCTGCCGCGCCATTGGTGGTCGCGCCCCGCCGTGCTCTCCGCGACGGCGCTGACCGCGATGGCCGTCATCACCCTCGTCGCCGTGGTGCGTTCGCCCTCCGCGACAGCCGGTTCCAGCACCCAGGCGGAACGGGCGACGGGCTCGACGCCCACGACGTCCGCCCCCGGTGACACGCCCGGTACGACGCCCGGCGCCACGAGCACGACGACCGCGCCGACCGCGGCACCCTCGTCCCCGCAGGCCACGACCGCGGCCGGAGACGCGGCGTCGGCCGCCCTGAGCCCGGCCGACGCGGTCGCCCAGGCCGTGCGGGCGAGCGGCGTGACCGGCCGCCTGTCCGTGGCCGTCGTGGACGCCGACGGCGGTTCCACCGCCACCTGGAACAGCTCCTCGGACACCTCCTACGACACCGCCAGCATCGTCAAGGCGGACATCCTGGCGGCGCTGCTGCTGCGCGACCAGCACCAGGGCACCCAGATGACCTCGGCGCAGCGCTCGTCGGCCGTCAAGATGATCGAGAACAGCGACAACGACGCCGCCCTCGCCCTCTGGCAGACGATCGGACGCGCCTCCGGACTGGCCACGGCCAACTCCGAGTTGGGGCTGCACCACACCAAGGGCGGCGAGGGCGATCTCTGGGGGCTGACGCAGACCACGGCGAGCGACCAGATCGCCCTGCTGCGGGCGGTCTTCGACGACGGCTCCCCCCTGACGGCGGCCTCGCGCTCCTACCTGTCGGGGCTGATGCGGTCGGTGACCGACGGGCAGGACTGGGGAGTTCCCGCGGCCGACTCGGACGGCAGCGGCTACGCGGTCAAGAACGGCTGGCTGCCGCGCAGCGCGACCGGGCTGTGGGACATCAACAGCATCGGCGAGGTGGAACGCGACGGGCACCGGCTGCTGGTGAGCGTGCTCTCCGACGGTCAGAAGACCGAGCAGGGCGGCATCGACCAGGTCGCACGGATCGCCAAGGCGGCGGCGCAGGCGTACGTCGAGTCCGAGGGCTGACCGGCGGCCCGTGCCCGGCACCGCGCCGAACCGGACGCACAGGGGCTCACCCGGGGGCGGACAGGCCGAGCCTGGCGGCCAGGTCGCCGGAGTCCAGGGTGGCCACCGGGGCGAAGGGGCTGGGCGGGTCCGCACCATGGCGCGGTGCCGTGCCGCGCCCCGTCGACGTCCTGCCCGGTCGGGAACCGCCGACCCGCCGTACCCCCGCTTCCAGGGGGCGCCCCTGGCGCCCGAAGGGTCGTCGGCCCCTGCACGGAAGGTCCGTTGGCCTCTCCGCCGCCCCGGTCCGTACGTCAGCCAGGACCGACAGAAGACCGGTGAGAAGTGTCAGTTTGCGTTGACGCCCACCGAGTCGTCAGCCTAGATTGACAGCCATGGACATCACCGCCGTCATGAACGCGGAGGACCCCGCCGTCGGCCTGCGGGCCGTGGGCGCGCTGCACCGGCTCGCGGAACAGGTCGAGGCGGCCCATGTGGCGCTGGCCCGGCGCGAGGGCTGGTCGTGGGAGCAGATCGGGGACGCCCTCGGGGTGTCCCGCCAGTCGGTGCACGCCAAGTACGGGAAGTGAGGCCGCCATGCCGGAGACCACCACAGCGCCCGGGCTCAAGGCCGTGATCGCGCTCGCCCGGCAGGAGGCCGAGCGGCGCGGCGACCGCCGCGTCGGCACCGACCACCTGCTGCTCGCCCTGTTGCACGACTCCTCGCGGCCGTGTCCCCAGGTGCTGGACGCCACGCCCGCGCAGGGCCGGGCGGCGCTGGACGAGCTGGACCGCGCGGCGCTGGCCGCGATCGGCGTCCACCTGGGCGAGCCGGTCGCCGCGCCGCCCGCGCTCGTCCGCGACCACCGCCGGCTCCCGCTCAACTCCTCGGTGCGGGCGGCAATGGTGCGGGCGAAGCGGACCGCGGAGGGCGAGCGCGGAGGGCGGCGGGTCCAGCCGCGCCACCTCCTGCTGGCCCTCCTCGCCGCGGGCCGCCCCGACCCGGCGGCGGAGCTGCTGACCGCCCTGGGCGTCGACCCGGTGCGGGTACGCGACCGGCTCGACGCGGTCTGACCCGGCCGGACCGGCACGGCAGCCGCCAGCACCAGCCGCGGCCCCCAGCCGTCGGCCCGAACCCGTCAGGGCGCCGGACCGCCGGGCTCAGCACTCCGGGCCGACGTGTCCGGCCCGACGTGTCCGGGCCGACGTGTCCGGGCTGCCGCCCGCCCGCCTCCGGTCAGGAAGCGCGCACGTCGATGAGCACCTTGCCGACGGCGCCGTCGCGCACCGCCTCGTGCGCCTGCGCGGTCCGCTCCAGCGGGAAGCGGTGGTAGGGCAGGCCCGCCTCGGGGCCGCCGCGCAGCGCGCCCGCGGCCACCGCCTCGGTCACCGCGGCCGCGCCGAGGTCCTTCGCGGCGGCCGGGACGGTGTAGAGCAGCAGGCCCTGCCAGCGCAGGTTCGCCACCATGGACGGCCGGACGGGCGCGGTGAAGGTGTCCTGGTCGTTGGCGTAGAAGGCGATCAGGGCGCCGTTCGCGGCCACCTTGGCGTTGAGGTCGGCGTTGGCGCCCGGGGCGACCTCGACCACGATGTGGACGCCGTCGGGGACGATCCCCCGGATCTCGGCCGCGGCGTCCTGCCGGCGGTAGTCGACCACGTGGTGGGCGCCCGCCGCGGTGGCCAGTGCCGCCTTCTCGGGGCCGCTGACCGTGCTGATCACCGTGGCACCGGCCCAACGGGCCAGCTGGATGGCCGCGTTGCCGACCGCGCCGGCGCCGCCCGCCACCAGGACGACACGGCCGGACAGGGCGCCCGGAGCGAGCCGGTGCGGGCCGCCGTCCGCGAGGGTCAGGGCGCGGTGCGCGGTGAGCGCGGGCACGCCGAGGCCGGCGCCCAGGTCGAAGGAGGCGCCCTCGGGCAGCTCGACGGCCTGCCGGGAGGGCACGGTGGTGTACTCCTGAGCGGTGCCGTGGGGGCGCTGGTAGGCGGACTCGAAGAGCCAGACGCGCTGCCCGACCCGTTCGGCCGGCACGCCCTCGCCCACCGCGTCGATCACGCCCGCGCCGTCCTGGTTCGGCACCTGGTGGCCGGTGGGCGGGGTGCCCTCGCGGGACTTCCAGTCCGTGGGGTTGACGGCCGAGACCTCGACCCGGACCCGGACCTCGCCCGCGCCGGGCTCGGGTACGGGACGCTCGGTGAGCGTGAGGACTTCGGGACCGCCGTTGCTGGTGTAAGTGATCGCCTTCATGACTACCAGAAGCTACTCCGGGAGCGTGTTTCTTCCCGGAACCGGCGCTCCCGCGGCGGTGCCGCCGACCCGCCGCCGAACCGGGCGCCCGCCCCCCGAGCGCCCGAACCCGGGCGCCCGACCGCTTCAGCGTGCCGCGCCCAGCGCCTGCTCCGCCGCCGCGAGGATCTCGGTCACCCGCAGCCCGAACCGGACGTCGCAGGGGTGCGGCCCGGGTGCGGAGAGCGCGTCCAGGGCCCGCGCCATCGACGCGTCCGGCGGGCCCGCGATCCCCATCGGGTAGGCGGCCACGCCGTGCGCGCCGCGGAACTCGACGGCGACGCCCGCGGCCTCGGGCGGCGCGCTCAGGGTGAGCGCGGCGGTGCTGGAGGCGCCGCTGTCGTGCCGCAGCGTCAGGTGGACCAGGTCGCCCGGGCCGGCCGCCGCGCGCACCTCCGTGGCGTCGCCGAGGACCGGCAGCAGCACGGACAGCGCGTGCGGGCCGACGTCCCACAGGCCGCCCTTCTCCCGGCGCCAGGGGGAGGCGGCGTAGGGGCTGGCGGAGCCGGCGCCGAAGACCGAGCCGTACCAGTCGGCCCGGCCGGTCAGCCAGTCGCCGGCGGCCGCCTGCTGCTCGATCCACCGGGCCGGGCCCGGGTCGAAGCGCAGCGTGAAGAAGACCGCCGAGCGCACGCCGGCCGCCTCGACCGCCTCGGCCACCGCGCGGGCGTCGGCCACGGTGGCCGCGAGCGGCTTGTCCAGCAGCAGGTGGCGCCCGGCGCGGGCGGCGCGGGCCGCGAACTCCGCCTGGAGGTGCGGCGGGAGGGCGACGGCGACGGTGTCCACGTCGGCGATCAGCGCGTCGGCGTCGGCGTAGGCGCGGGTGCCGAACTCCTCGGCCAGCTGGGCCGCGGCGTCGGGGCGGCGCCCCCACACCCCGGCGAACTCGACCCCCGGGTGGGCGGCGAGGGCGGGCGCGTGGGTGCGGCGCGCCCAGGGGCCGGTGCCCAGGAGGCCGACTCGGAGCGTCATGCTTCCTCGGCGGGTCGGTCGTACCTCACGTACGTCTCGCGGTCCAGCTCCCTGACGTCCACGGAGAGCTGGAGTTCGGCCCCCGGCGTGGCGCCCACGCTCTTGCGCAGCAGGCCGAGCACGGCCTCGCCGAGCTCCCGCCTGGCCTCCGGGGTGCGTCCGTGGAGGATGCCGATCTCCACGTGCACCATGGAGTAGGCGTCGGAGCCGTCAGCGATGTACGTCTCGGCCAGCGGCAGGAAGCGGGTCTTGCACCCGCCGGCGCGCCCGCCGACGATCTCCACCAGCGCGCCGTGCAGGCCCTCGGCGAACCCGCGCCGGTCGAAGACGCCTGCGACCTTCTCGTCGTACTCAACCCTTATGTGCGGCATTCCGCGACCCTATCCGCCCGGCCGGACGGGCGCACACCGTCGGCCGGCGGCGCCTTGGCGGCCTGGTCACGGGGGCGGCGGACGCGTTCGGCCACCTCCCCGTCACCGTCCGTCCGCACTCGGCGGAGTCCGCGCCGGCCCGGTCCCGCGCCCCTGTGCGTCAGGTTGACTCGTGGGGACAGAGTGGCTGGTCAGCGACCCAGTTCACGTGTGGTTAACACAGGGGCAACGGTCGGGAAAAAGGCCGCTGGAAAAGTGTGCTCCGGCCCGATCAGAGCAGCTCGGGACACCCGCACCCGCACCCGCTCGTTCGTTGAGGATGGCCCCCGTGACGTACAAGGCCGAGTACATCTGGATCGACGGCACCAAGCCGACCGCCAAGCTGCGCTCGAAGACGAGGATTCTCGCCGACGGCGCCGAGCTGCCGACGTGGGGCTTCGACGGGTCCAGCACCAACCAGGCCAAGGGCCACGCCTCCGACCGCGTGCTGAAGCCGGTCGCGGACTACCCGGACCCGATCCGGGGCGGGAACGACCGCCTGGTGCTGTGCGAGGTCTACAACATCGACGGCACCCCGCACGAGTCGAACCAGCGGGCCGCGCTGCGTGAGGTCGCGGAGCGCTTCGCCGACCAGGAGTCGCTGTTCGGCATCGAGCAGGAGTACACGTTCTTCCAGGGCTCGCGCCCCCTCGGCTTCCCGGAGAACGGCTTCCCGGCTCCCCAGGGCGGCTACTACTGCGGCGTCGGCGCGGACGAGATCTTCGGCCGCCCGATCGTGGAGAAGCACCTGGAGAACTGCCTGGCCGCGGGCCTGGGCATCTCCGGCATCAACGCCGAGGTCATGCCCGGCCAGTGGGAGTTCCAGGTCGGCCCGCTCAGCCCGCTGGAGGTCTCCGACCAGCTGTGGGTGGCGCGCTGGCTGCTCTACCGCACGGCCGAGGACTTCGGCGTGTCGGCGACCCTGGACCCGAAGCCGGCCAAGGGCGACTGGAACGGCGCGGGCGCGCACACCAACTTCTCCACCAGGAAGATGCGCGAGAGCTACGACGCCATCATCGAGGCCGCCGAGGCGCTCGGCCGCGACGACAAGCCGCTGGAGCACATCCGCCACTACGGCGCCGGCGTCGAGGCCCGCCTGACCGGCGCGCACGAGACCGCCCCGTGGAACAAGTACAGCTACGGCGTCTCCGACCGCGGCGCCTCCGTCCGCATCCCGTGGCAGGTCGAGGTGGAGCAGAAGGGCTACATCGAGGACCGCCGCCCGAACGCGAACGTCGACCCGTACGTCGTCACCCGGCTGATCGTCGACACCTGCGGCGCGGCGCTGGAGAAGGCCGGCCTGGTCTGACCCACCGACCCGCGGTACGGACCCCGGCGGGGTCCGGCAGCGGCCCGGCAGAAGGCCCGGTAACGGAGTCGAGCACCGAGGGCGCCGCCCGTCCCCCGAGGACGGGCGGCGCCCCTGCGTTTCCCGGCCCAGCAGCGCTCGCACGCCGCTCGGGCCCCTCACGCCTTTCACGCGTTTCACGGGTTTCACGCTTTCGGGTGGTCGCCGTCCGGGTGACCATCCCCACGGCGACTCGTTTGACGGGGCGTGAACACGCAAGCCGCACCCGCAGCGACCACATCCGGCGGCACGGCGGTGCCCGTTTCGGTCGAAGAGGCCGAGGCGGCACTCGTCGAGCACTATCCGCGGCTGGTCCGGCTGGCCTACGCCGCGCTGCCGGCCGGCCAGGGCCGGCACCAGCGCACCCTGGCCGCCCACCGGCTCGTGCAGCGCGCGCTGCCGAAGGCGGCCGGCGAGGCGCGCGGCGGGGCGTACGGCCTGCTGCGCCAGCGGGTGCTGGCGGCGGCGTTCGCCGTCGAGGAGCAGGGCCGGCTGCGCGAGGCCCTGGACGAGCTGCGGCCGCCGTGGGCGCTGGGCCTGCGGATGGTGCCCCGGCCCGCCTCCGCCCCCGCGCAGGAGCCGGCGCTGCTGCGCGCGCTGGCCGCCCTCTCCCCCGAGGCGCGCGCCGCCCACGTGCTGCTCACCGCCGAGGGCCTGGGCGAGCCGGAGGCGCGCACGGTGCTGGACGCCGCGGGCGCGCACGATCCGCGCGAAGCGATCCGGGAGGCCGGCCAGCTGCCGGTGCCGCGGCCCGGCGGCCCCGGGACGGCGGAGCCGGGGCGGCCGCCCGCGTCCGTGGAACCCGACGCCTGCGTCGTCCAGTTGCGCCCCACCGGCCTGCTGCGGCGGCGCCGGCGCGGCCGGATCGCCGGGGTGGCCGTGGCCGTGGCGGCGGCCGGCGCGGTGGTGGCCGCGCTCACCGCGGGCGGCGGTTCGCCCCAGTCCTACACGGCGTCCGGCGCGCCCGGCACGGACCCGCACGCGCTCGACCCGGCGTCGCTGGTGCGGGCGCCGGCCGGGCAGTGGAAGGCCACCACGCGGATGGACTTCTCGGCGTGGCCGGCCCGCGGCGACCGCGTCCACGACACCGCGCTGCTCGGCCGGGCGCTCGCGGTGTGGGCGTCCCCCGGCTCGCAGGTGGACGTCAGCGCCACCCCGGGCACCTCGCGCGGCGCCCCGGGCCAGGCGCCGCAGCTGCTCTTCGCCGGGGACGAGGACGCCGCCACGGTGGTGCTCTTCTACGACGGCAGCCGACTGGTGCGCTACGCCCAGCCGCGGCACGGCGCGGGCCGGGCGGCGCTGGACTTCGCTCAGGCCGGCGACGCCGACGCGGCCACCTCCTCGGCTGTCCTGGTGGACCGGGTGGACGGCAACGCCCGTTTCCTGACGGCGCCTTGGGTGACGGGGGCACGCACCCGCGACCTGCTGCGGCCGGACCAGGCGGCGGCGCCGCTGAGCCGCTCGGCCGACGGCGTCACCGGCCCCGTGCCCATGCCCGGCGCGAGCGAGGTGGCCAGTGGCAGCGCGGCGTGCGGCAGCACGTGGCCGGCGATGCAGCTGGGCACCTCCTCGCGCATCCCCGGCGGGGGTGCCACGCTGCTGACCGACCTCGGCGACCTGGTACCGGTGCGCCTGGCCTACTCCTCGCCGAACAGCGCCGGCCCCACCTCGTCCGCCGGCGGGGCCACCGGGTCGCGGGCGCTGGAGAGCTGGGCGCACAGCGCCTGCCGGCTGGGCCAGCTGCGCGGCCAGGGCATGAAGTCCGTGGACGACTGGGAGTTCGCCCGTACGCAGCTGCCCGGTGAGGCGGGCGAGGCGTCGTGGACCTGCGCCCGGGCCGACACCTGGCGCGGACCGGGTGTGGCCTTCGTGCAGTTCGTCCCGCCGGGCCTGAAGGCGGGGGCGCTGGGCACGCTGGCCGGGCAGCAGGTGAACGGCAACGCGTGCAGCGCGTACGACCCGCACGTCATGGCAGGCGTGATGTGGAAGGCCCCCGACGCCACCTGGTACGTGCTGGCCGCCGCCAGCAAGGGCACCACCGACCTCACGGCGGTCAACGGTGTGAACGCCTCGGTGCGGGGGGCGTTCCTGGCCGCCCCGGCGTCGCGCGGCACTCGGGCGACGCTCAGCGGCCACCTCGCCGACGGCACCCCGCTCAGCCCGCTGAGCGACGACTGACATCCGCGGGAGCGTCGGCCGCACACCATCGCCCGTCCGACGGAGCGCGGCGCCTGGCGCGAGGGACCAACCCCCCGCGCCGGGCGCCGCGTTCAGTCGGAGGACGACTCGGAGGACGGCTCGGACAACGCGTCGGACGACGGCTCGGACGGCAGGGTCAGGCTCATGGTGACGTGGTCGGCGTCCCGGGCGACGTCCAGCCACCCCTGGCGCGCGTAGAAGGCGCGGGCGCGGGCGTTGGGGGCGGCGACGTCGAGCCGGACCGTGGCCAGCTTCGCGGCCTGCCACACGGCGACGCACGCCCGGTGCAGCGCGGTACCGGTGCCGGTGCGCCACACTTCGGGGTCGATGTGGAAGTGGAAGAGCCGGTCGCCCTCGTGGCGGGCGCCGAGCACGGCGAAGCCGACGACGTGGTCCACCTCCCGGGTGGCGCACAGCACCGTCAGCTCCCGGGAGGCGATCGCCTCGGCCGTCTCGACCCGCTGGCGCTCCAGCACCTCCGGCCCGCTGAGCCCCTCGCCCGGTATGTGCCCCGCGAGGGTCGTCGCGCGGGCCCGGGCGTGGACGCCACAGATCGCGTCCAGGTCGTCGAGGGCGGCCGGGCGGATCGACACGGGCGGGGTGTTCATGGGTACATGGACGCACCGCCCGGCCCGAAGGTTCCCCCGAATCGTCCCGGAGTGACCCGTCTCACGCCCCGGAACGCCACATTCCCCCCATCGGTCCACCACCTTTCCCCCACGTTCTCCCCACCTGTACCTTGCCTGTCCCTTGCCTGTACATGACCCTCCGTGTACCTCTCCGGGTACCTCTCCGTGCACCCGCCACCCCCCTCGCGGGCGCCCCCTGAGCGAGCGCCAGGTGACGGCGGTTCCACAGGTGGACCCGGACCACGCACCCCGCACTCCTCGGTGAACGCGTTCCGTCAAACGCAACTGACGAGACGTCGGACGTCGACGGCTCCGAACTCCGCACCCGTGCGCGGCTGTCCGCATGGGCGTACGACCGGACGGGTCCCGCACGGGTCACGGATGAAGGATCTTGCGGAAAGTTGCTTGCAGCTTCTTTCGCAAAGCCTTGCACCGCTGTTACGTTCCTCCCCAGCCCGCGCCGGAGCCGGCCCCAGGACGGGGGTCCGGCGGGCCGGTCGCCGGGGCCATGGGCACTTCCCTCATCAAGGAGTCAGGTATGCGACGCGGCATATCCGCCGTGGCGATGGCCGCGGCCATCATCCTCGGGGCCACCGCCTGCGGTGGCGGCGGCAGTGACAGCGGCAGCGGAGGCGCGGGCGGCGGCACGGCGGCGGACCCCGCCACGGTCACGGGCGCCATCACCTACTGGGACACCTCCGACGCGAAGAACGAGGCGCCCGCCTACCAGGCCCTGGTCAAGCAGTTCGAGGCGAAGTACCCGAAGATCAAGGTGACTTACCAGAACGTGGACTTCACCACCGTCGAGCAGAAGTTCAAGGCGGCGGCGCAGAGCGGCAAGGGCGCCCCCGACGTCGTCCGCACCGACGTCGGGCTGATCCCCGAGTACGCCTCGCTGCACTACATCGCGCCGCTGGACGGCACCGCCGCCCTCCAGGACACCTCCGACTTCGTGGCCGGCCCGATGGACACCACGAAGTACGAGGGGAAGACGTACGGCGTGCCGTCGGTCACCGACACGCTGGGGCTGCTGTACAACAAGGCGGTCTTCGCGAAGGCGGGCATCGCCGAGCCCCCCGCCACCTGGGAGGAGATGATCGCCGACGCGGCGCTGGTGAAGCAGAAGGTGCCCGGCGTCACCGGCACGTACGTCAACCCGGACGCGTACTTCCTGCTGCCGTACCTCTTCGGTGAGGGCGCCGACCTGGCCGACCCGGCGGCGAAGAAGGTCACCGTCAACTCGCCGGCCGCCGTGAAGGCGGTGACGGAGGCGAAGAAGGTGTATGACACCTCGTCGATGAAGGTCGACTTCGCCAACGCCTACGACAACATGCAGACGTCCTTCAAGACCGGCAAGGTCGCGATGCTGGTCCAGGGCCCCTGGTCGGTGGGGGACGACCTGACCGGACCGGCCTTCAAGGACGCGTCCAACCTCGGGTACGCGCCGGTGCCGGCCGGCTCCTCCGGCAAGGCGCTGGCGCCCACCGGCGGCCACGACCTCGCCGTCTACCAGGGTTCGCGGAACCTCGACGCGGCCTACCTGTTCGCCGGCTTCATGACCTCCTCGGCCGCGCAGGCGCAGATCTCGGAGCGGAACGGCACGCTGCCGACGCGGACGTCCGCCTACACCGCGAAGGTGCTCCGGAACCCGACCATCGCCGGGTTCCGGCCGATCATGGACAGCGCTCGGCCCCGGGTCGCGCTGCCGCAGGTGGGCAGCCTGTTCACGCCGCTCCAGCAGCAGTACATCAAGATCCTCCAGGGCGGTACCCCGGTCCAGGCCGGACTGGACGCGGCGGCGAAGCAGTTCGGCCGGCTGCTGCCGGGCTATTCGGTGAGCTAGCGCCATGGTCGGCGGGCGCGTTCAGCGCGAAGGCGCGCCCGTCACCGAGGCACGCCCGCCCCGAAGGCATGCGCCCGCCCCGAAGGCGCGCGACCGTCCCGAAGACGCGCGACCGTCCCGGAAGCGCCCCCGGGCGCGCGCCCGTCCCGAACGTCCGCTGGAACCAGCCGAGGAGAGCTCAGGAGCGATGTCCACCGCCACCGTCGACGAATCCGCCCCGCACCCGGCCGATCCGGGCCGCGGCCGGACCGGGTCCGGAGTGCCCGCCCGGGTGCTGCCGGCCCTGCGCCGGGCGTGGGACCGCCACTGGTACGCCTGGGCCATGGTCGCCCCGGTCGTGATCGTGCTCGGCGTCCTCGTGCTGTACCCGCTGGGGTACGGCGCCTACCTGTCGCTCACCGACGCCGACGAGCGCAACGTCGCGCAGAACATCGGCCCGATCCACATCCCGGCCTCCTACCGCTTCGTCGGCGCGCACAACTACTGGCAGGTCCTCTCCGGCCAGGACGGCGCCTTCTACCCGCGCCTGGAGTGGACGGTGCTGTGGACGGTGGCCTGCGTCGCCGTCACCTACTCCGTCGGGCTGGCCATGGCGGTGCTGCTCAACCGGCCGATGCGGTTCCGGCTCTTCTACCGGATCGCGCTGGTGCTGCCGTGGGCGGTGCCGGCCTTCGTGGGCGTGTTCGCCTGGCGGCTGATGTTCAACTCGCAGTACGGCGTGCTCAACCGCCTCATCACGGCGGTCGGGCTGCCCGCGCAGGACTGGCTCGGCACACCGGGCGCGCAGAAGGCGGCGGTGATCCTGGTCAACGTCTGGTGCGGGGTGCCGTTCATGATGGTCGCCCTCCTCGGCGGCCTCCAGGCGATCCCGGGCGAGCTCCACGAGGCCGCCGAGATGGACGGCGCCACGCCCTGGCAGCGGTTCCGCGCCGTCACGGTGCCGGGGCTGCGGCCGGTGACCACCACGGTGGTGCTGCTGAGCACGCTGTGGACGTTCAACATGTTCCCGATCATCTACCTGCTGCTGGGCAACAACACCACCGGCGACACCGACATCCTCGTCACCCACGCCTACGAACTCGCCTTCGGCGGGGGCGCCGCCGACTACGCCGGCTCGGCCACCTACGGGATCGTCATCCTCATGATCCTCGTGGCGTTCTCCACCTTCTACCGCCGCCGGATCAGGCCGCAGGACTAGGAGCCGTCACCCCATGACCGCGACCACCACCTCCCCCACTCCGTCCCCTGCGCGCTCCGGACCGCTCGCCCGACGGCGCGGCGAACGTGCCGTCCGGGCCCGCGGGCGCGGGCAGCGCGGAACCGCCGCCTCGATCGGGCTGCACGCCGCGCTGCTGACGGCCAGCGCCGTCGCCGTCTTCCCCGTGCTGTGGATCCTGTTCATCTCGCTGGGCCCGAGCAGCGCCTGGCAGCAGCCGCACGAGGTGATGCACCACCTCGGCCTGGGCAACTACCGGTACGTGCTGCTGCACAGCCACTTCCCGCGCTGGCTGTTCAACTCCGTGGTGGTCGCCGCCGCCACCACCGTGCTGGGCGTGCTGACCGCGGCCAGCGCCGGGTACGCCGTGTCCCGGATGCGCTTCCCGGGGCAGCGCCCCCTGATGTGGCTCTTCCTGGTCACCCAGATGTTCCCGGTGGCCGTGCTGATCGTGCCGCTGTACAACCTGATGGTCCGGCTGGGCCTGCTCGACACCTACGTCGGGCTGGTGCTGGTCTACTGCACCATCTCGGTGCCGTTCTGCGCCTGGATGCTCAAGGGGTACTTCGACACGATCCCCCGCGAGATCGACGAGGCCGGCCGGGTCGACGGGCTCAGCCCGTTCGGCACCTTCTGGCGGCTGGTGATGCCGCTGGCCAAGCCCGGACTGGCCGTCACCGCCTTCTACAGCTTCCTGACGGCGTGGGGCGAGGTCGCCTACTCCAACCAGTTCATGCGCGACCCGCACATCACCGTGGCGGTGGGCATCCGCACCTTCGCCGCCGACGAGCGCGCCGACTGGGGCAGCCTCACCGCCGCGTCGGTGGTCATCGCGATACCCGCGGCGATCGTCTTCATCCTCGTCCAGAAGCACCTGGTGACCGGGCTGACCGCGGGCGGCACCAAGGGCTGACCGCCCCGACGCCCGCCGCCGTACGGGCGCGGCCGACCGCGCCCCCCGGTCCTCGAACCGCCCCGGCCCTCCGCCACTCCCCCGCACGAACAAGGGAACCCATGAGCCAGCACCTCACCGACGCGCCCGCCGCCCCCGCCCCCGCGCCCCTCCCGGCCGCGGCCGACGCGCCGCCACGCACCGCCGACGAGAGCGGCGACTGGTGGCGCGGCGCCGTCATCTACCAGGTGTACCCGCGCAGTTTCGCCGACGCGAACGGGGACGGCATGGGCGACCTGCCCGGGGTCACCTCGCGCCTGCCCTACCTGCGCGACCTCGGCGTGGACGCGGTGTGGGTGTCCCCCTTCTACGCCTCGCCGCAGGCGGACGCCGGGTACGACGTCGCCGACTACCGGGCCGTGGACCCGATGTTCGGCACCCTGGGCGACGCCGACGACCTCGTACGGACCGCGCACGGGCTGGGCCTGCGGGTGATCGTCGACGTGGTGCCCAACCACTGCTCGGACCGGCACGAGTGGTTCACCCGGGCGCTGCGCGAGGGCCCCGGCTCGCCGCTGCGGGACCGCTTCCACTTCCGCCCCGGCACCGGCGCGCAGGGCGAACTGCCCCCGAACGACTGGGAGTCGATCTTCGGCGGCCCGGCCTGGACCCGGACCACCGACCCGGACGGCACCCCGGGCGAGTGGTACCTGCACCTGTTCGCACCGGAGCAGCCCGACTTCGACTGGGACCACCCGGCGGTGCGGGACGAGTTCCGCTCGGTGCTGCGCTTCTGGCTGGACCTGGGCGTGGACGGCTTCCGGATCGACGTGGCGCACGGCCTGGTGAAGGCCGCGGGACTGCCGGACGTCGGCCACGCCGGCCAGTTGGCGCTGCTCGGCAACGCGCCGATGCCGTACTTCGACCAGGACGGCGTGCACGAGGTCTACCGCGGCTGGCGGCGCGTCCTCGACGAGTACGCGGACGGCCCGGGCGGGGCCCGGATCGGGGTGGCCGAGGCGTGGACGCCGACGGTCGAGCGGGCCGCGATGTACCTGCGCCCCGACGAGCTGCACCAGGCGTTCAACTTCGAGTACCTGTCGGCGCCGTGGGACGCGGCGGTGCTGCGGGCGGTGGTGGACCGCTCGCTGTCGGCGATGGGCGCGGTGGGCGCCCCGGCGACGTGGGTGCTCTCCAACCACGACGTGACCCGGCACGCGACCCGGTTCGGCAACCCGCCCGGCGCGGGCACGCAGCTGCGCGACCCGGGCGACCGGGAGCTGGGCCTGCGCAGGGCCCGGGCGGCCACGCTGCTGATGCTGGCGCTGCCCGGCTCGGCGTACCTGTACCAGGGCGAGGAGCTGGGCCTGCCCGACGTGACCGACCTGCCGGACGAGGCGCGCCAGGACCCGTCGTTCTTCCGCGCGGCCGGCCAGGACGGCTTCCGCGACGGCTGCCGGGTGCCGATCCCGTGGTCGGGCTCCGCGGCGCCGTACGGGTTCGGGCCGGTGCCGGGCGGCCCGAGCTGGCTGCCGCAGCCGGCCGCGTGGGCCGGGCTCAGCGTCGAGGCGCAGACCGGCGACCCGTCCTCCACGCTGGAGCTGTACCGGGCGGCCCTGGCGCTGCGCCGCGCCCACCCGGCGCTGGGCGCGGCGCCCGGCCTGACCTGGCTGGACGCGCCCGAGGGCGTGCTGGCCTTCCGCCGGGACGCGCCGGGCGGGGGCCTCGTCTGCACGGTCAACCTCACGGCGGACGGGGTCGAGGTGGCGCGGCCGGGCCGGCTGCTGCTGTCCAGCGCGGGCCCGGTGGCGGACGCGGCGGGCACGGCGGGCACGACTGCCCCGGTGGACACAGCGGACGCGGCGAACACAGTGGCCGCAATGAGCGCAGGGAACGCGGGGACCGCAGGGGACACGGCCGAGGGCGGTTCCGCCGGAACGGTGCTGCTCGCGCCGGACACCGCGATCTGGTGGGCGATCTGACATGGCGGTGCTTCGTCGCCTAGCATCCGGTGCTGTGACCGCGCGGCTCGCTGACATCGCAGCCCAGGCGGGGGTCAGCGAGGCGACGGTGAGCCGCGTGCTCAACGGCAAGCCTGGGGTCTCGGCGACCACCCGCGAGTCCGTGCTGGCCGCACTCGACGTGCTGGGCTACGAACGGCCGGTGCGGCTGCGGCAGCGCAGCGCCGGGCTGGTCGGGCTGATCACCCCCGAACTGGCCAACCCCATATTCCCGGCGATGGCGCAGGTCATCGGCCAGGCACTGACCCGGCAGGGCTACACCCCGGTGCTGGCCACCCAGTCGCCCGGCGGCTCCACCGAGGACGAGCTGGTGGAGATGCTGGTGGAGCGCGGGGTGGCCGGCATCATCTTCGCCTCCGGCCTGCACGCGGACTCCACCGCCGACACCGGCCGGTACGCCCGGCTGCGCGGCCAGGGCGTGCCGTTCGTGCTGATCAACGGCTACTCCGACGCGATCGACGCGCCGTTCGTCTCGCCGGACGACCGGGCCGCGGTCCGGCTGGCCGTCACCCACCTGGCGGCGCAGGGGCACCGCCGGATCGGCCTGGCGGTCGGGCAGAAGCGTTTCGTCCCGGTGCAGCGCAAGGTCGAGGGCTTCCTCGCCTCGATGGGCGAGGTGCTCGGGGTGCCGGAGCCGGCGGCCCGGGAGCTGGTGCAGCACTCGCTGTACACACTGGAGGGCGGGCAGGCGGCGGCCGGCGCGCTGCTCGCGGCGGGCTGCACGGCGATCGTGTGCGCGTCCGACATGATGGCGCTGGGCGCGATCCGGGCGGCCCGGCAGCGGGGGCTGTCGGTGCCGGCGCAGGTGTCGGTGGTCGGGTACGACGACTCGCCGCTGATCGCCTTCACCGACCCGCCGCTGACCACCGTCCGGCAGCCGGTGCCGGCCATGTGCCAGGCGGCGGTGAACACCCTGCTGGAGGAGATCGGCGGCACGGCCGCCCCGCGCAGCGAGTTCGTCTTCATGCCGGAGCTGGTGGTGCGCGGCTCCACCGGCGCGGCCCCGGCCGCTCCCGACCCGGCCACGCCCCTGGGCGGCCGGGCGTAGCGGACCCGACACGCGGGGTGGCCGTCGGGGCGGTCGTGCCGCTGCCGGAGCGGGTGGCTCTGGCAGACTGGTGTCCTATGGGGGAACCGACCTCGAAGACGATGCACGGCACCCAGCAGGCGGGCGCGGGCTCCTCCGGGGCCGCGGGGCCCACCGGGGCCACGCGGGCCGACGCCGCCTCCGGTTCCGCCTTCTCGCCGCAGGCGCTGCTGCGGAGGCTGCGCACGCCCCGCCCGCCCCGGCTGTGGTTCGAGATCGTGCTCATCGGGTTCAGCTACTGGCTCTACTCGCTGATCCGCAACGCGGTACCGGAGCAGCGGGAGACCGCGCTGCGGCACGCACGGGACGTCTGGCGCCTGGAGCGGGCCCTCGGTCTGGGCGTCGAACACTCCGTCAACCACGCGATCAACCACGTGACATGGCTGATCGTCGGCATGAACTACTACTACGCCACCCTGCACTTCGTCATCACCATCGCGGTCCTGGTGTGGCTGTACCTCTGCCACCCGAAGCGGTACGCGGCGCCCCGGCTGGCGCTGTTCGTGACGACCTGGCTGGCGCTGATCGGCTTCTGGGCGTTCCCGCTGGCGCCGCCTCGACTGATGACCGGCGGCGGCTTCGTCGACACCGTGCAGGTGCACCACACCTGGGGCTCGCTCTCCTCGGGCGACCTCTCCCAGGTGTCGAACCAGTACGCGGCCATGCCGTCCATGCACATCGGCTGGTCGCTGTGGTGCGCCTTCACCGTCATCTCGCTGTCCGGACGGCTGTGGGTGCGGGTACTCGCGGGCGCCTACCCGGCCGTCACGCTCGTCGTGATCGTCGCCACCGGCAACCACTTCTGGGCCGACGCGGTGGGCGGCGCGGTCTGCCTGGCCGCCGGCTACGGCGCGGTGTACCTGCTGTACGGGCGGTGGGCCTACCGGCTGCCTGCGGACGTACCCGCCCTCGACGGCTCCCGCCGCTCCCGGCGCTCCCGCCCTTCCCGCGGTGCCGGGGCCTGAGCCGTCGGTCCGCTGACGGCCGACGGCCCGCCCCCCTGCGCGCCGCCGTCGGCTGTCACGCGTCAGTTCTCGTAGAAGAGCCGTTCGACGACGGCGCGGGCCCGGCGGGTGGTGCGCCGGTAGTCCTCCAGCATGTCCCCGACGTGGCCGGGCGGGTGGCCCAGGTAGCGGGCGACGGCGGCCAGCTCGCGGCCGTCGCCGGGGAAGGTGTCGCCGGGCCGGCCGCGGACCAGCATCACGGCGTTGCGCACCCTCGTGGCGAGCACCCACGCCACGTCCAGCACCTCCGCGTCCTCGGCGGTGACCAGGCCCTCGGCGCGGGCGGCGGCCAGCGCCTGGCGGGTGCCGGTGGTGCGCAGCGACGGCAGCCGGGCGGCGTGCTGGAGCTGGAGGAGCTGCACCGTCCACTCGACGTCGGACAGTCCGCCGCGGCCCAGCTTGGTGTGGGTGGTGGGGTCGGCGCCGCGCGGCAGCCGCTCGGACTCCATCCGGGCCTTGAGCCGGCGGATCTCGCGGACCGCGTCGTCGTGCAGCCCGTCGTCGGGGTAGCGCAGCGGGTCGACGAGGGCGGTGAAGCGGGCGCCGAGGTCGGCGTCGCCGGCCACCGGCCGGGCCCGCAGCAGCGCCTGGCTCTCCCACCCCAGCGACCAGCGGCGGTAGTACGCCCCGTACGAGGCCAGGGTGCGGGCGAGCGGGCCGCTCTTGCCCTCCGGGCGCAGGCCGGCGTCGACCAGCAGCGGCGGGTCGGCGGTGGGGATCTGGAGCAGCCGGCGCAGCTCGTCGGCGACGGCGAGGGCGGCGCGGGTGGCCTCGGCCGGGTCGGCGTCCTCGCGCGGGTCGTGGACGAAGAGGACGTCCGCGTCGGAGCCGTAGCCGAGTTCGCCGCCGCCGAAGCGGCCCATGCCGATCACGGCGAACCGGGTGGGCAGCGGCCGGGCGTCGTTGCCGGTGACGACGTTGACCGCGGCCCGCAGGGCGCCGGCGACGGTCGCGGCGGTCACCGCGGACACCGCGGCGCCGACCCGGTCGACCAGGGCGCCCTGGTCGGCTGAGGCGCCGGTGCCGGCGGGCTCGGCGGGGCCGGTGCCGCCGGCGGGCACCGGTTCCTCGGCGTCGTCCCCGTAGGCGCCGATGATGTCGCCCGCGGCGGTGCGGAACAGTTCTCGGCGGCGCACCCCGCGCACGGCGGCGATGGCCTGCTCGGGGGTGTCGGCCCGGCCGGCGGCGGCCAGCACCTCCTGCTCCAGCGCGGCCTGCTCCCGCGGCACCAGGCCGTCGGCGGAGCCGAGCAGCGCGACCGCCTCGGGGGCGCGCAGCAGCAGGTCGGGGGCGAGCCGGCCGGAGGAGAGCACCCGGGCGAGCCGCTGCGCGGTGGCGCCCTCGTCCCGCAGCAGCCGCAGGTACCAGGGGGTCTTGCCGAGCGCCTCGGAGACCTGGCGGAAGCCGAGCAGCCCCGCGTCGGGGTCGGCGGAGTCGGCGAACCAGCCGAGCAGCACCGGCAGCAGGGTGCGCTGGATGGCGGCCGCGCGGCTGACGCCGCTGGCCAGGGCCTCCAGGTGGCGCATGGCGGCGGCCGGGTCGTCGTAGCCGAGGGCCAGCAGCCGCTCCCGGGCGGCGCCGGTGCTCAGCCGGCTCTCGTCGGTGTCCAGTTGGGCGACGGCGTCGAGCAGCGGCCGGTAGAAGAGCTTCTCGTGCAGCCGCCGCACCTCGCGGGCGTGCCGCCGCCACTCCCGGTTCAGGGTCTCCACCGGTTCCAGTCGGAACCCCAGGCCCCGGCCGAGCCGGCGCAGGCCGGCCTGGTCGTCGGGGACCAGGTGGGTGCGGCGCAGCCGGTAGAGCTGGATGCGGTGCTCCATCAGCCGCAGGAAGCGGTAGGCGGCGTCCAGGGCGGCGGCGTCGGCCCGGCCGACGTAGCCGCCGGCGGCCAGCTCGGCGAGCGCGGTCAGGGTGGTGGGGCTGCGCAGCGTGCGGTCGCTGCGGCCGTGCACGAGCTGGAGGAGCTGGACGGCGAACTCGACGTCCCGCAGGCCGCCGGGGCCGAGCTTGAGCTCGCGCTCGACATGGGCGGCGGGGATGCCGTCCACGACGCGGCGGCGCATCTGCTGCACGTCGGCGACGAAGTGCTCGCGCTCGGCGGCCTGCCACACCATCGGGCCGATGGCCGCCAGGTACGCGGCGCCCAGGTCGGGGTCGCCGGCCATCGGGCGGGCCTTGAGCAGCGCCTGGAACTCCCAGGTCTTGGCCCAGCGCCGGTAGTAGGCCAGGTGGCTGGCGAGCGTCCGTACCAGGGGGCCGTTCTTGCCCTCGGGGCGGAGGTTGGCGTCGACCTGCCAGATCGTGCCCTCGACGGTGGTGTCGGAGCAGATCCGCATCATGCGGGCGGCGAGCCGGGTGGCGGCCTGGACGGCTCTGGTCTCGTCGCCCCCGTTGCCGTTGGGGGCGCCGGTGCCGGTGCCGGTTGAGGTACCTGTTGCGGTGCCGGCTCCGGTGCCGGGGCTCTCGGCGGGCGCGGGGCTCTCGGGGCGGTCCGGCGGCTCGGCGACGAAGATGACGTCGACGTCCGAGACGTAGTTCAGCTCCCGGCCGCCGCACTTGCCCATGCCGATGACGGCGAGCCGGCACGCGGCGGCGTCCTCCGGCTGCTCGGCGGAGGCCATGGCCAGGGCAGCGCGCAGCGTGGCGGTGGCGAGGTCGGCCAACTCGGCCGCGGTCCGCACCAGGTCGCTGGTGCCGCACACGTCGCGGGCGGCGATGCCGAGCAGGCAGCGCCGGTAGGCCGTCCGCAGCGCGTCCGGGTCGGGGGCCGGGGCCAGCCGGGCCTCGAACTCGGCGACGCCCGGGTGCAGGTCGGACGCCTCGTAGGTGACCAGGGCGTGCCAGTCGCCGGGGTGCCGGGCGAGGTGGTCGCCCAGCGCCTCGGAGGCACCGAGCACCCCCAGCAGCCGGTCCCGCAGCGGTTTGGCGCTGGTCAGGGTGTCCAGCAGGGTGCGCCGCTCGGCCAGCTCCAGCGCCTCGGCCAGCCGCACCAGCGCCAGCAGCGCCTGGTCGGGGTCGGCGGTGGCGCCCAGCCCCTCCATCAGGACGGGGTCGCTGCGGACGGAGGCGAGGGCGTCGGAGTCCAGCAGCCGCTCGGCGGCCCCGGGGTCGGTGAAGCCGTGCCGCAGCAGCCGGGTGTACGTACTGCCGCGTCGCCCCTGCATCCGCCCTCCCGCGGGTTGGCCCACACGCAACGGCGCCCTGGCGGGCCGCCCGGGTCGAGCATAGGCCCTGCTCGCGGCGGCGGACCGGTCGAGATCCCGCCTGTCCCGTGGCGTGGGCCGCCGTAGCAGACGGCGGGCCCGGGGCCTACGGGCTCCGGCGCGGGCCTACGGCTCCGTGGCTGGTCCGGGCGGTCCGGGCGGGCCCGGCGGGGGCGGCGGCGCGGGTGTGGCGGGGACGAGCCGGGCGCCCTCGGCCCGCCAGTGGCCGGCGGCGCCGGGGCAGCCTGCGAGGTACCCGGCGACCTCGGCCGCGTCCCAGAGTCCCGCCTCCCGCAGGCCCGCCGCGAGGTGGTCCAGGTATCCGGCCGTGGGGACCGTCCAGGGGACGTCGGCCATGGACCAGGGCGCGGTGAAGGTCAGCAGCGGCAGCCCGTCGAGGGCGCCGAAGCGCAGCAGCGTCTGGTAGCGGCCGGGCCCGAGCCGCTGCCGACCGGTGCGCAGCAGCGGCGTGAGGTCGACATCGGCGCCGGGCCGGCCGTACATCTCCTGGGCGGCGATGTCGGCGAACTGCCCGAGCGTCACCAGGTGGGCGCGGGCCAGCACCCGCCCGCGCGCGGCCGGGTCGTAGAAGGCGCGGCCGCCGCCCCACACCGGCGAGTGGGTCGCGAAGTACACCGCGCCCGGCGGCTCCAGCGGCACCGACCGGGCGGGCGGGGTGGTGTCCCGGCACCCGGGGTGGTCGCGGGAGGCACCGGGCAGCCGCCCGCCCGCGATGTAGCGGGCGAGCCGCTCGCTGTGGGTGTTCGACCCGTAGGCGACGTACCACACCGGCCGCCCGTCCTGCCCGTCCCGCGTCTCCACCCGGCCATTGTGGCCCCGCCCGGGGCGCCCGTCCCCCCTGCCGCCCCTCCCGGTACGGGTCGGCGCTGCTGCATTGGAGTGGCAGGGGTGGACCGCCGGGGCGATGGTGGGAAGAGCCCGCGTTTCCCCTGCGCGGCCACCCTGCGAACCCTGCGAGGAAGGGGCCAGCCCTATGACCACCCCGGAGAAGCCCAGCACGTCCCACTCGAAGACCGCCGGGAAGACGACGATCGCCGACTCGGTGGTGGCCACCATCGCCGGGATCGCGACGCGTGAGGTCGACGGGGTCTACGCCATGGGCGGCGGCCCGACCCGTGCGGTCGGCGCGGTCCGCGACCGCGTCTCCCGCTCGGCCGACCACACCCGCGGGGTGAAGGTCGAGGTGGGCGAGCGCCAGGCGGCCGTCGACCTCGACCTGGTCGTCGAGTACGGCACGGAGATCGCCGACACGGCCGACGACATCCGGTCCAACGTCACCAAAGCGGTGGAGCGGATGACCGGCCTTGAGGTCGTCGAGATCAACGTCAACGTCCGCGACGTCCACGTCCCCGGCGAGGAGCCGGACGAGGACGAGCAGGACACCGCCCGCGTCCGCTGAGCCCGGAGCGCCCCCGCC
This sequence comes from Actinacidiphila yeochonensis CN732, assembly GCF_000745345.1. Lineage (NCBI taxonomy): Bacteria > Bacillati > Actinomycetota > Actinomycetes > Kitasatosporales > Streptomycetaceae > Actinacidiphila > Actinacidiphila yeochonensis. Next base: position 498,401 of record NZ_JQNR01000003.1, read on the forward strand.
CGGCACCCCCTCCCGGCTGAGCCCGCGTCAGCCGCGCTCGTACCCTTCCTGCGGCCCGCGCACCGCCACGGCCTGCTGTCTTCGGCTTCCAGGCCGCCGGAAGGGCGCGGGCCGCGCGCCTGCCCGGGGCTCGTCCACGCGACCGTGAGGCTCGGGCTTGCGGGGACGCCTAGTCCCGCGGCCGGCACGGTTCGCCCGGTAGCGAGGTGTCCTGGTGCGGTCAGCCGCAAGGCGCCGACCCGGCCTCGTAGCGGGCCTGCTCGGCCGGTACGCCAACGCGGCGGACGGCCGTGCCAGGGCGGCGAGCGGGGCACACCCTGCCGGGAGCGGCCCCTAGTCGGGCAGGCAGGCGTCGAAGCGTCGGAGGAGTTCGACGGCCGCCGGGCTCGCCGCGTCGAAGTGCTCGCCGAACTGCCCCCGGCCAGAGTCGATGCGCCGGCCGCGGGTGGCCTGGCACCGGAAGCAGAAGGCGATCTCGAAGAGCGGGCTCGTGGCGCCGTGCGCCCGGATTCCCCACCGGGGGACGAAGCAACGGTAGGCGTCGCCGCCTGCCAGCCCGGTGATCAGCGACAGCGCCTCGGCGGCCTCCTCGCCCGCCCATATCGCCACCGTGTCGCCGATCAGGCCACGCGACGGGTAGTGCGTGGCGGCGGAGCGGAGGTCGGTGATGTGGACGACCTCGACGAGTTCGGTGTCCACGAACGTCGGTGGCAGCAGCATGCCCGGCATGATCACACTCGGAGAGCCGTGTGGTCAGCTCGATTCCAGTGGACCCGCCGGACAGCCCATTCACCCCTGCGGGCTCGAAGGCTTCCTCGGCTTGCGCGGTCTGCCCGGCCGGGCCCGAGCGCGGTCCGACTGCGCGGCGTCGAACTGCGCCTTGCTGATCACGGCGCGCGGCTCGGGCTCGATCACGGCCTGGACGGAACGCCATGGGACGGCCGACGTCCAGCCGACGACAGGCATGGTCGCGTCGAAGAGCGGGGCGAACTCCGCGCCGACGAGCGCGGGCATCCGGTGGTTCAGGGCGCGCGAGTGCGCCAGGAAAGCCGCGGGCAGGGCGACGTGGTGGGTCTCGACGTAGTGCGGGAGGTCCCGTCGCCAGAGCCAGGTGCCGTCGGTCGACAGCGAGGAACAACCGGCGGAATGGCGGTGGGCTGAGCCGGTGAGGACGTCGTGGCCGCCTTCCATGACGTCGATCAGCGCATGGCCGGCGTCCAGATAGGTGACCAGAGCTGCCTCGTCCGGCTCGCCGACCGGCCGCACGGCGGCGCGCAGCAGCCCGTTGGGCGCGCCGGAACGCCCCTCCAACTCGTCGTAGAAGCCGAGGAGTCCCAACACCGCGCCTCCTGGTCGCGCTCGGGACCCGGGGCCCGCCGGAAACGGGCTCCCGGGCCGGTGGGCGGCTACAGGTTCGGCAGGTTCTTGCGGAGCTCGAACGCCGTGACCTCGGAGCGGTACTCCTCCCACTCCTGCTTCTTGTTGCGGAGGAAGAACTCGAAGACGTGCTCGCCGAGCGTCTCGGCGACGAGTTCGCTGCGCTGCATCAGCTCGATCGCCTCGCCGAGGTTCTGCGGGAGCGGCTCGATGCCGAGGGCGCGGCGTTCGGCGTCGGTGAGGGCCCACACGTCGTCGTCGGCGCCGGGGGGCAGCTCGTAGCCCTCCTGGATGCCCTTCATGCCGGCGGCGAGGAGGACGGCGTACGCCAGGTAGGGGTTGGCGCCCGAGTCGAGGGAGCGGACCTCCACCCGGGTGGAGCCGGTCTTGCCGGGCTTGTACATCGGCACCCGGATCAGCGCCGAGCGGTTGTTGTGGCCCCAGCAGATGTACGAGGGGGCCTCGCCGCCGGCGCCCGCGGTGCGCTGCGAGCCGCCCCAGATGCGCTTGTAGGAGTTGACCCACTGGTTGGTGACCGCGGAGATCTCGCCCGCGTGGCGCAGCAGGCCGGCGATGAACGAGCGACCCACCTTGGAGAGTTGGAACTCCGAACCGGACTCGTAGAAGGCGTTGCGGTCGCCCTCGAAGAGGGAGAGGTGGGAGTGCATGCCGGAACCGGGGAACTCCGAGAACGGCTTGGGCATGAACGTGGCGTGCACGCCCTGCTCCAGCGCGACCTGCTTCATCACCAGACGGAACGTCATGATGTTGTCGGCGGTGGAGAGCGCGTCGGCGTAGCGCAGGTCGATCTCCTGCTGGCCGGGGGCGCCCTCGTGGTGGGAGAACTCCACCGAGATGCCCATCGACTCCAGCATGGTGATGGCCTGGCGGCGGAAGTCCATGCCGACGTTCTGCGGGGTGTGGTCGAAGTAGCCGGAGCTGTCGGCGGGGGTCGGCCGGCTGCCGTCGACCGGCTTCTCCTTGAGCAGGAAGAACTCGATCTCCGGGTGCGTGTAGAAGGTGAACCCGAGGTCGGAGGTCTTGGCGAGGGCGCGCTTGAGGACGTAGCGCGGGTCGGCGTAGGAGGGGGAGCCGTCGGGCATGAGGATGTCGCAGAACATCCGCGCCGTCCCCGGCGCCTCGGCCCGCCAGGGCAGTACCTGGAACGTGCTGGGGTCGGGCTTGGCGATCATGTCCGACTCGTACACCCGGGCGAAGCCCTCGATGGCGGAGCCGTCGAAGCCCATCCCTTCGTCGAACGCCTGTTCGAGCTCGGCGGGGGCGACGGCGACCGACTTCAAGTAGCCCAGCACGTCGGTGAACCACAGCCGGACGAAGCGGATGTCCCGCTCCTCCAGCGTGCGCAGAACGAACTCCTGCTGCTTGTCCATATCCATCCATCCTCGCCGGTCAGGCACCGCTCCCCCGCCGTGGGAACCGGGGGATCAGGAGCATTGCACCACAGCGTTTCACGCTGATCGCCGGTGCCGCTCCTCTCCCATGGTGCCCGCTCACGGCCCGTGATCGAAGAGGCCGGACGGATCAGGCGGCTCCCGGCGGACGGGGGACGGCGGAACGGAGGGACGGAGGGATGGAAACGGGGACGGAGAGGACGACGGGGACGGTGGGGGCGCCCCCGGCCGGTTGGACGGACCGGTCAGTTGAACGTGTCGATCGCGGAGATCTTCCAGGTTCCGCCCTGCCGGACCGCGTCCACCGCGAACATGGCCGCCGCGTACGTGTCGTCGGAGGCGGCGCCCTGGGCGGCGCTGGTGTTGGACTGGTCGGCGAAGACCAGCAGGTGCGCCCGGTCGCCGTCGAGGGTCGCCACGCCGGTGTCCGTGACGGTGGTGGTCAGCACCAGCTTCTCCTTGCCCGCCGCCGCCCTGACCGGGCCGATCAGCGTCGCGTACTGCTTCACGGCCGCGCCGGTGAGCAGGCGCTTCGCGGCGCTGTCGGTACGCGCGGTGTCGGCGTAGTCGTACGAGAAGACCGCGTTCACGTCCTGCGCGACGGCGCCCTTGACCTCGCTGGTGCGGGCGTTGTCGGTGAGCGCGGTGTTGGCGGCGGCGGAGTCGTCGCGCAGCCCGGAGGCCCGGTTGGCGGCCACCGCCGCGAAGACCCCCAGGGCCGCCGTCACCACGGCCAGCAGCGCGAGGAGCAGCGGGAGGCGGAGGGTCAGCCGGGGGATACGGCGGGACGGCGCGGCCTCGGGGTCGGGGTCGGGGTCGGCCTCGGGGTCGGCCTCGGCTTCCGGCTCGGCGGGCTGCGGCTCGGCGGCGAGGTCGTCGTCAGCGGCGGGGCGGGTGGTGGCCGCGGTGCGGCGGGTGCGCACCCTCGGCGGGGCGGCGGGGCGGGAACGGTCAGCCGGGTCCGGGCGCTCGGCCGGGGCGACGCGGCCCGCGGCCTCCGTCCCCGGGGTACGGGTGAGGTCGGCCGGCGGCTCGGCCTCGGGGGTACGGGGGCGGGGCCGCTCGACGGTGCCGGCGGCGCGGGCGCGGGCCGGGCGGACCGTGCGCTCGGCCGCCGCGGTGGCGGCGAGCCGGCGCTGCCGGTTGATCAGGTGCCGGGTGGTCGACATGGGGTGCGGTCCTCTCGCGGGCGGCGTCAGCGGCCGGCGGACGGGGTGGTGGCCGTGGGGGCGGTGGCGGTCGGGGCGGAGCTCTGGGCCGAGGGCGCGGCCGGGGCGGAGGTGGCCGTGCCGGTGGCGGCGCTGTCACCCATCGGCGCCTGGCCGAGGGCGCTGAGCTTCCAGCCGGAGGCGGTGCGGGTCAGGTCGCCGAGCAGCCGGCTCTCCTTCACCGCGGGCGTCCCGGTGGACGCCTTGACGGTGATCCGCAGCGCCACCATGACGCTCGCCTTGCCGGTGCGGGTGTCGAGTTCGGTGACGGCGCCGGAGAGCACCCGCGCGGTGCTGACCGTCCCGGCGGCCTCCACCTGCTTCTCGAAGTCGGCCCGGCCCTGGACGAGTTGGGTGTGCAGGTCGCCGGTGGTGCTCGCCTCCCAGACGGCCAGGCCCTGGGCGACGTGCGCGTGGTCGAGGGTGTTCATGTTCTGCACCGCCTGCTCCCCCGCCGCCAGCACGGTGTCCCGGGTGCGGGCGAAGGCCGTGTCGTCGTCGTGCGCCGCCGCGTACCAGGACACGCCGGTCCACCCGGCGGCCACCACGGCGGCCAGCACCAGCGCGAGGGCGGCCAGCAGCAGCGGACGCCGGGACCGGGCCGCCTCCCTCTCCCGGCCGCCGCCATCCGCGCAGCCGTCCGCCACCTCGGCGTCCGCCACCTCGGCGTCGGGCGTGCCGCCGTCAGCGGGCTCGGCGGAGCTGTCGGCGGACCCGGAGTCGGGCTCGGAGGCGGACCCGGAGGCAGACCCGGAGGCGGGCTCCGAAGCGGCATCGGAGGCGGCATCGGAGGCGCCGGCAGCGGGCTCGGAGGCGGACTCCGCGCCGGGCTCGGCGATGGACGGCTCCCCGGGGGCGGCGTCCGGGACGGTGCGGGTGCGTGCCATGTGCGTTCTCCCCTGGCGGGCTTCGGAGCGGTGCTGGCTGGGAGCGGTCCGGCTGGTGGTCCGGTTGGGTGGGGCGGGCTGGTGGTCCGGGCTAGCGGGCCGTGAGTGAGCTGATCCGCCAGTGGCCGTCCAGGCGGTCGGCGGTGACGGAGAGCTGGGCGGCGGCCGAGGTGGCGGTGGAACCGGCGCGCTGCGAGCTCTGGTCGAGGAAGACCAGCAGCTTGGCCCGGGTCGCGGTCAGGCTGACCACGCCCGCGCGCACCACCCGGGTGGTGAGGGTCAACTGCTGGGCGGCGACCTGCTGCTGGATCTGCCCGAAGAGCGCCTGGTACTGGCCGGCCGCCGTGCCGGTGAGCACCTCGCGGGCGGCCTGCCCGGTGGCGTCGGTGTCCTGCGGGCTGTACGAGAAGATCCGGGTGAGGCCGCTGCTGACGTCGCCGACGACCTCGTCCGTGGCGGGCGCGTCGGTCAGCGCGCGGTTGGCGGTGGCGGCCGGGTCCCGGAGCTGCTGGGCCTGGTACAGCAGCACCCCGGACGCGGCGAGCAGGACGACGACGGCGCCCGCGGCCCCGATACGGCGCCAACCGCGCAGCCACCGGGGCCACCCCGCCCGTACCCGCCGCGCGATCCGGCCGAACGGGAACCCCGGGCCCGCGTCGGACCCATCCCCCGGGGCCGTGTCCCCGTCCGCCGAACCAGTCCCCGAGCCAGTCGCCGAACCGCTCGCCGAACCGTCCACCGAACCGGTCCCCGGCCCCGTCTCGGACGCGGAGCCCCCGTCCCCCTCCGCCGGGGCCTCCGCGTCCGCGTCCGCCGAACCCTCCGGGGAGGGAACCGCGGACGCCTCGGGCAGGACCGCCTCCCGCTCCCCCGGACGGTCCAGCCCTCCCGGGCCGTCCGAGCCGTCCGAGCCGCCCGGACCGCCTTCCGGAACCGCCGCCACGGGCTCCGCCGCCGCGTCCGTCGTGGACATCCGTTCTCCCCTCCGCGTACCGCGCCGTCCCGTCAGCCCCGCCATGCCGGTCAACTCGCCCCCAGCGGAACGGCGGTGAGCGCGGCGACCCGCCAGGTGCCGCCGGTCCGGGCCAGGTCGGCCTCGAACCGCTTGCGGTCGGTGCTCGCGGCGCCGCTCTTGGGGGTGAGCCGCACCTGGACGGTGGCGATCACCTTGGCCGTGCCGGCGCGGTTGTCGAGTTCGGTGACGGCCGCGTCGGTGACGGTGCCGCGGCTGGCCGTGCCGGACGCCTTCAGGGTGGCGGCGTCGGCGGAGCGCGTGCGGGTCAGTTGGTCGCGCAGCGCGCCGGTGCTCACCGCCAGCCAGCCGTCCAGGTCGCGCGCGGAGTGGGCCGGGTCGGCCGTGGTCAGCCGGGTGACGCCGGAGCGGGCAGCGCTCAGCGCGGCGTCCCGGGCCTTGCCGTAGGAGAGCGCGGAGTCGCCCCGGACGCTCCCGTACGTCCAGCCGGACAGCGCGCACAGCACGGCCGCCGCGGCGAGGGCGGCCGCCCAGCCGAGGACGGCGGGCCGGGGCAGGTGGCGGTGGTCGGTCATGAGCCCTCCAGGCCGAGCAGGCCGGCCATCGTGGTGGGGCCGCCCGCCGGCACCCCGGGCAGGCCGAGCGCCCCGGGCAGCGCCACGGCGGCCCCGGAACCGGAGGCCCCGGAACCCGAACCGGCCGCGGACCCGGAAGTCCCGGAACCGGAACCGGAGCCGGCCGCGGCGCCGGAGAGCACCGAGCCGGGCTGGACCGCCGCGGGCACGCCGCCGCCGTAGGGGGCGTTGGCGGAGCCGCGGACGTCGGTGCCGGAGGAGGCGGGCTCGGTGCAGCGGGCGGCGGTGTTGAAGACGGTGGCGGGCGCGCTGGTGTCCAGGCCGTTGCGGTAGGTGGTGCCGCCGTACCCGGTGGTGCAGGGCAGCGGCTGGAAGAAGGTGGTGGCCATGCCGAGGTGCAGCGCGCCGTCGTGGACGGTGGTGGCGCCGGCGGCGGCCGCGGCGGGCAGCCGGACCAGCAGCTCCTGGATGCCGGCCTGCCGGGTGACGGCCACGTCGGAGGTGGTGAGGAGGTTGGCGAGGACGATGCTCAGCTGCGGTCCCACGTCCCGCAGCAGGCCGCTGACCTGACCCGTCGCGTCCGGCGCGGCGGCGATCAGGCGGCGCAGGTCGGTGTCGGAGTCGTCGAGCTGGGCGGCGAGCCGCCTGGCGCCGCTGGCGAAGGAGGCGATGGCGCCGCTCTCGCCGGCCTGGGTGGCCAGCACGGTCTGCGCGTCGTCCACCAGCTTGGTGTCGGTGGGCAGGTTGGCGTCGGCGCTGGAGATGAACTCGCCGCTGGAGTCCAGGAGTTGCTGGAGGTTGTCACCCTGCCCGGCGAACGCCTGGCCGAGTTCGTCCACGTCGGTGCGGAGCGCCGCCAACGGCACGGACGCGGCAAGGTCGTTGACGCTGGAGAGCACGTCGGTGACGGGCGCGGGCACCTTCGCGTCGGCCTTGGCGATGGTGGAACCGCCGTGCAGGTAGGGGCCGTCGGAGGTGCGTGGCCGCAGGTCCACGTACTGCTCGCCGACGGCGGAGAGGCTGGCGACGACGGCGTCGAGGTCGGCGGGGATGTGCGGCGCCGAGTCGTCGATCCGCAGTTGGGCCGCGACCCCGTCGCCGGTGAGCCGGATGGTGCCGACCCGGCCGACGGACACCCCCCGGTAGGTGACGTCGGCGTGCTCGTACAGGCCGCCGGCCTCGGGGAGTTGGACGGTCACGGTGTAGTAGCCGCCCAGGCCCACGTAGCGGCCGAGGTCGGCGTAGCGGACGCCGATCCAGACGATGACGGTGACGGCCACGACGAGGAAGGCGAGGTTCTTCAGCAGGACGGTCCGGGTCGGCATCAGCGGCCTCCGGCAGTGGTCGAGGCAGCGTCCGGACCCGTGGCCGACCCGGCGGCGGAGCCGGACGCGGACCCGGTGGCCGGACCCGTGGCCGTCGGCGCGCTGACGGTCGGCAGCGGCAGTGGCAGCGCGGCGGTAGGACCGGCGGAGGGGCTGGCCGTCGGCGCACCGGTCTTCCCCGCCGTCGACCCCGTCGTCGCCGTCGTCCCCTTCTTCGCCGCCGTGCCCGCGGTGCCCGTCGCGCCCGCCGCCTTGCGCCCCTCGGTCTCCAGCGCGTCGGCGGTCTTGCGGGCCTCGGCGGCGGTGAAGGGCTGGACGGGCGGGTAGGAGTTCTCCGCCGCGGGCAGTTCGGGGATGACCTGGGTGCCGGGCTGGGCCGTCAGGTCCAGGTAGACGTTGAGGTAGTCGCCCTTCACGCCGTTCACCACCTGGTCGGTGAACGGGTAGGTGAGCAGCACCTGGAGGGAGTCGGGCAGGTCGGCGCCGGCGTCGGCGAGGCGCTGGAGGGTGGGCGCGAGGGCCTTGAGGTCGGCAACCATGTCGTCCTTGCTGCGGTTGACGGTGTCGACGGCCACCCCGGAGAGGGTGTCGAGCGACTGGAGCATGGTGACCAGGGCGCCGCGCTGCTGCTCCAGCACCTTCAGGCCGGGGCTGAGGCCGGTCAGGACGGTGTCGATCTTCTGGTCGCGGGCGGCGAGGGTGGCGGAGAGCTGGTTGACGCCGTCGAGCGCCCGGGTGATGTCCTGGCGGTGGCCGTCGAGCTGGGTGACCAGGGTGTCGACCTTGCCGAGGGTGTCCCGTACCGCCGGCTCGTTGCCCGAGAGCGCCTTGTTCAGCTCGGTGGTGATGGTGTGCAGCTGCTGGACGCCGCCGCCGTTGAGCAGCAGCGACAGCGCGCCGAGCACCTCCTCGACCTCGGGGTTGCGGTTGGTGCGGGAGATCGGGATGGTGGCGCCGTCGGCGAGCCGTCCGGCGGACGCCTGGGTGCCGGAGGGGTCGGCGAGTTCGATGTACTTCTCGCCGAGCAGGCTGGACTGCTCCAGGTGGGCGGTGGCGTCGGGGGCCAGGCGGACGCCGCCGTTGACCTTCATGGTGACCATGGCGGTCCAGCCGTCCGGGGCGAGCGCGATCTTCGTGACCCGGCCGACGGCGACCTCGTTGACGCGGACCGACGCCTGCGGGACGAGGTCGAGCACGTCGGCGAAGCGCGCCCTGACGGTGTAGGGGTGGCTGCCGAGGTCGGCACCGCCGGGCAGCGGCATGTCCTGCACGTTGGTCCAGGAGCAGCCGGTCAGGGCGAGGGCCCCGGCGGTGAGCAGGCCGGCCGCGGCGAGCCGGCGGGGGTGGGAGCGGCCGGGCGGGCGGGCGGCGGTGCGGGTGGCGGTGCGGGCCGGGTGCTGGCGGGGCGTCATCGGGTGGCCCCCTTCGCGGTGGTCGGGCCGTAGACGGTGCCGACGGCCGGCAGCGGCAGCGGCAGCGCGCCCGCCCCCTGGGCGCGCGGTGCCATCCCGGCCGGGGCCGCGGCGGGGGCCGTGCCCGAGGCGGTTCCGGCGGCCGTGCCCGCGGCCGAGGAGGAAGCGGCGGCGCTGCCCATGCTCAGCTCGTTGAGGTCGGCGCGGCCGTCGAGGGTTCCGGTGGCCGGGTCGTAGGCGTTCATCAGGTTGTCGGCGGCGAGCGGGGCGTCGTCAAGGAGTTCGGCGAGCGAGGCACGCTGGTCGACGAGGGTCTGGGTGATCGGGGTGAGCTTGTCGACGCCGGTCCTGAGCTTGGCCCGGTTGTCCTGGATGAAGGTCTTCACCTGGTCCAGGGAGGTGGACAGCTGCCGGAGCGCGCCGCCGAGGTCCTGGCTGTCGTCGGCCAGGAAGCTGCTGACGTCGCCGAGTTCGTCGGTGGCGGACTTCACCTGGCTGTCGCTGTTCTTGAGCATGGTGGTGAAGGACTGCAGCGAGCCGAGGGTGGCGAAGAGGTCGTCGCGGCTGCCGTCGAGGGTCTTGGCGGCCTGCCCGAACTGGTCGATGGCCGCGCCGATGTCCTTGCCGTTGCCCTTGAGGTTGGCCGAGCCGGTGGTGAGCAGGTCCGACAGGGCGCCGTCCGCGTTGGAGCCGGTGGGGCCGAGGGCCTTGCTGAGCTGGGTGATGGACGAGTAGAGCTGGTCGATCTCCACCGGGGTGGCGGTGCGGGAGACGGGGATGACGCCGTGGTCCTTCATCCGGGGCCCGCCGGTGTAGGCGGGCGTGAGCTGGACGTACCGCTCGGCCACCACGCTGGGGGCGACCACCACGGCGTCGGCGCCCGCGGGCACCTTCACCCCGTGGTCGAGCCGCAGCCGCGCCCGCACCCGGGTGCCGTCGGGGTGGACGGACTCCACGGTGCCCACCTTGACGCCGAGCACCCGCAGGTCGGAGCCGGCGTAGACGCCGACGGTGCGGTCGAAGTACGCGGTGACGTGGATGCCGGAGGGCCCGCCGAGGACGGCGAACCCGGCGGCGACGGCGCCCGCGGCGACCACGGCGACGACCACCGCGAGCACGAGCACCCGCCCGGGCGCCCGCAGCCGTCCGGCACGCCGCGTGGCCGGTGCCCGGCCCGAGGCGGCCTCCACAGCGGTCTGGTCCAAGGCGGCCTGCTCCAGGGCGGCCTCGTCCGCGCCGCGCCCCGGTTCCTGGGGCAGAGCGCGCCGTCCGGGCCGGAGCGGCGGCAGGGTGAGCCGCCGGCGGCGCCGGCCGGGCCGGGGGAAGGGGGTCATGACGCTCCTCCCGTCGCCACGTCGGGCGGCATGCAGCCGGTGGTCGGCTGGGTGCCGGCCGGCAGGTAGCTCTTGGGCACGACGCCGCACAGGTAGCTGTCGAACCAGCGGCCGTTGCCGAGGGTGTTGCCCACCAGCCGGTAGTAGGGGCCTGCGGTGGCGAGGATCCTGTCCAGTCCGGCCTGGTTGGCGTCGAGCACGGTGGTGACCTTGTCCAGCGCGTCGAGGGTGGGGCCGAGCTGCTTGCTGTCGTCGGCGACCAGGCCGTTGAGCTGAGCGCCGAGGCTCTCGGTGCCGGTCAGCAGGGCGTGGATGGCGTCGCGCCGCGCCTGTACCTCGCCGAGCAGCTGGTCGCCGTCGGAGATCAGCTGCTGGAAGCGGCCGTCCTGGTCGGAGAGGGTCGCGGTGAGCTTGCGGCTGCCGCTGAGCAGGTCGGCGAGCTGCGCGTCGCGGCTGGAGATGGTGCGGGACAGGGAGGCGAGACCGGTGGCGGCACCGCGCACCGAGGCGGGGGTGTCCTTGAAGGTGTCGGAGATCGCCTCGAAGCTCTGCGCGAGCTGCTGGGTGTCGATCGCGCCGAGGGTCTGTCCGAGCCCGTCCAGCGCCTGCGTGACGTCGTACGGGGAGGTGGTGCGGGTCCTGGGGATGGGGCTGGCCGGGTCCTGCTCGCGGTTGCCGAGCGGGTCCACGGCCAGGTACTTCTGCCCGAGCAGGGTGCGGATGCCGATGGCGGCGGTGCTGGCGTTCCCGATCCAGGTGTGCCGGACGGTGAAGGTCACCTTGACCTGCGCGCCGTCCAGTGCGACGCCGGTGACCTGGCCGACCTTGACGCCGGCCACCCGCACCTCGTTGCCGGACCTGAGCCCGGCGGCCTCGCTGAAGTCGGCGGTGTAGCTGGTGCCGCCGCCGGTGAAGGGGAGCGCGGAGGCGTTGTAGGCGGCGAGCACGGCGGCGGCCAGGACCAGCAGCCCGACGACGCCGACGGCCACGGGGTTGCGGTCGCGCAGCGGCCGGAACAGCGGCCGGCCGCGGTCGGCCGGGCGGCGGCGCGGGAACGGGCGGCGCGGGAACGGGCCGTCGGCGCCTGCGGCGGCGCGGCGCCGGAACGGGCGGGGCAGGCTCATGACGTGCACCTCGCCGCGGTGATGGCGATACCGGTGGGCGGCGTGCTGCCGTCGGAGGTGGTGACGCCCTTCACGGTGGCCTGGCACAGGTAGAGGTTGAGCCAGGAGCCGTAGGAGGCGAGGCGGCCGATGTCCCGCATCTTCGCCGGGGTGTCGGCGAGGAACGCCTGGAGCTGCGGGGTGCCGGCGGCGAGGTTGTCGGAGAGCCGGCCGAGCTGGTCGATGGACTGCTTCAGCGGGGCTCGGCCGTCCTGGAGCAGCCCGGCGGTGCTGGTGGTGAGCTGGGAGATCGCGGTGATGGACTGCCCGATCGGCTCGCGGTCGGCGGAGAAGCCGGTGACGACCTGCTGGAGCGAGGTGATGAGGTCGTTGAGTCCGGTCTCCCGGGCGTTGACGGTGCCGAGCACCGAGTTGAGGTTGTCGATCACCTGGCCGATCACCTGGTCCTTGGCGGCGAGGGTGGTGGTGAGGGAGGAGATGCCGCTCATCAGGCCGTCCACGGTGCCGCCCTCGCCCTGGAGGACCTGGATGATCTCCCCGGACAGCTGGTTGACGTCCTTGGGCGACAGGCCCTCGAAGAGCGGCTGGAAGCCGTTGAAGAGCTCGGTGAGGTCCAGCGCCGGGGTGGTGCGGGTCAGCGGGATGGTGGCGCCGGGGCGGAGGGTGGCGCCGACCGGGCCGGTGCCCTGCTCCAGGTCGATGTAGCGCTGGCCGACCATGTTCAGGTACTTGATGGTGGCGGTGGCCGAGCCGGGCAGGGTGCGGCTCTTCCGCACCGAGAAGCGCACTGCCGCGACCCGGTGCCGCACCACGTGGATGGAGTCGACCCGGCCGACCTTGACGCCGGCGATGCGCACGCTGTCGCCGGAGTTCAGGCCCGTGGTGTCGGTGAACTCGGCGGTGTAGTGGTAGGTGTCGCCGACGCCCGCGCCGGCGATGCTCACCGCGAGGACGGTGGTGGCGAACGCCGTGACCAGGACGAAGATCAGCGACTTGACGACGGGTCCGGTCAGGCTCCGGCGGCCGGGGGCGCGTCCGGCGCCGGGCCGCCGCAGCCGGCCGGTCGTCTCGGGGGGGCTGGTGGCGCTCACTTCACCGTCACCTCCGCCCCGCGGAAGACCGGGCCGGTCAGCACGCTGCTCCAGTCGGGCAGCGCGGCCGCTGAGGTGCCGGCACCGGGGGCCAGCAGTTCGTCGAGCAGTTCGTTCTCCTGCGGGGAGTTGGCCAGCGGGGTGGTGCCGTGGCCGGTGTAGGGGACGGAGTAGCAGCGGGGGCCGCCGTCCGCGTCGTAGGCGGGGGTGTCCTTGCCGGGCTGGTAGGAGCCGCGGGAGGGCACGGTGGTGACGTCGACGTGCAGGCCGGGCTCGTCGGTGCCCTTGCCGAGCGCCTTGTCCAGCTCCGGCACCTGGTCGGCGAGGGTGCGCAGGGTGCAGGGGAAGGACGGCGCGTAGCGGGCGAGGGTCTGGAGGGTGCCGCGGCTGTCGGCGCTCAGCCGGATGATGGTGTCCTTGTTCTGCCGGAGGTAGGTGGTGACGTCCTGCGCGGTGGTGGTGGCCGAGCCGTAGACGGTGGCGAGCTGCGCCTGCTTCTCGGCGATGGTGCCGGAGGTGGTGGTGAAGTCGGTGAGCGCCTGGACGATGTCGGGGGCGGCCGCCGCGTAGCTGCGGGAGACGGTGACGAGCTGGCTGATGTCGTCGGTGAGGGCGGGCAGTTGGGGGTTGAGCCTGGTCAGGTACCGGTCGAGCTGGACGAGGGTGGTGCCCAGTTCGGCGCCGCGTCCGCTGAGCGCGCCGGCCACGGCGTCGAGGGTGGCGGCGAGCTTCTGCGGCTGGACCGCCGTCAGCAGCGGCATCACGTTGTCGAGCACCTGCTCCAGCTCGACGGCGTCGGCGGAGCGGTCCTGCGGGATGGTGGCGTGGGCGGCGAGCGAGGGCCCGCCGGCGGGGGTGCCGGCCGGCGGGACGAGCGCCACGAACCGCTCCCCGAAGAGGGTGGTGGGCAGCATCTGCGCGGTGACTCCGGCCGGGATGGCGCGCAGCTTTCCGGGGTCGATGGCCAGGGTGAGGCGGGCGCCGGAGCCGTTGGCGCGGACCCGGGTGACCCGGCCGACGACGACGCCGCGCAGCTTGACGTCGGCGCCCAGGTGCATCTCGTTGCCGACGGTGCCGGTGTCCACGGTGACGGTGTCGGAGTGGCTGAAGTCCTTGTCGTAGACGGCGATCGCCAGCCACGCCAGCAGCGCGGGCACCAGCAGGAAGACGATCCCGGCGGTGCGGCGGCGGGCGGTGGCGGCCCGGTGCGCGCGTGGCCCGGGCGGGGCGGGCGGCGGCGGTACGGCGGCCCGGGTGTCGGTGGCGGTCATCCGGCCACCCGCACGGTCGTGGTCGCGCCCCAGATGGCCAGCGACAGGAAGAAGTCGGTGATGGAGATGATGACGATGGCGTTGCGCACCGAGCGGCCCACCGCGATGCCCACCCCGGCCGGCCCGCCCTTGGCGGTGTAGCCGTAGTAGCAGTGGGCGAGGATCACCACGACGCTGAAGACCAGCACCTTCAGGGCGGACAGCAGCACGTCCTGCGGGGCCAGGAACAGGTTGAAGTAGTGGTCGTAGGTGCCGGCGGACTGGCCGTTGACCCAGATCGTCACCAGCCGGGAGGCGGCGTAGCTGCTGAGCAGGCCGACGCCGTACAGCGGGACGATCGCCACGACGCCGGCGATGATGCGGGTGGTGACCAGGTACGGCATGGAGCGGATGCCCATGCCCTCCAGTGCGTCGACCTCCTCGTTGATCCGCATCGCGCCGAGTTGCGCGGTGAAGCCGGCGCCGACGGTGGCCGACAGGGCGAGGCCGGCGACCAGGGGGGCGATCTCGCGGGTGTTGAAGTAGGCCGAGATGAAGCCGGTGAACGCGGTGGTGCCGAGTTCGTTCATGGCGGAGTAGCCCTGGAGGCCGACGACGGTGCCGGTGGCCAGCGTCATCCCGATCATCACGCCGACGGTGCCGCCGATGACGCCCAGCCCGCCGCTGCCGAAGGCGACCTCGGAGAGCAGCCGCTGCACCTCGCGCAGGTAGCGGCGCAGCGTGCGGGGTATCCACAGCACGGCCGTGATGTGGAACAGCAGGTGGTCGCCGGTCGCGTCGAGCCAGCGCAGCCAGCGGACGGGCGGGCGGGCCGCGACCGGTTCGGGCGGCGGGGCGGGCGGCTCGGGCCTGGGGGCGTCCTTGCCGTGACTGTCCAGCAGCGCCATCGCTCAGGCTCCCTTCTGCGGCACGAGGTGCAGGTAGACGGCGGTGAGCAGGACGTTCACCACGAACAGCAGCAGGAAGGTGATGACCACGGACTGGTTGACCGCGTCGCCGACGCCCTTGGGGCCGCCCTTGGGGTTCAGGCCGCGGTGGGCGGCGGTGATCCCGGCGATGAAGCCGAAGACCAGCGCCTTGATCTCGCTGATGTACAGGTCGGGCAGCTGGGCCAGGGCGGAGAAGCTGGACAGGTAGGCGCCCGGGGTGCCGTGCTGGAGCATCACGTTGAAGACGTAGCCGCCGGCGGTGCCGACCACCGACACCAGGCCGTTGAGGAGGACGGCCACCAGCATCGTGGCCAGTACCCGGGGCACCACCAGCCGCTGCACCGGCGAGACGCCCATCACCTCCATGGCGTCCAGCTCCTCGCGGATCTTGCGGGAGCCGAGGTCGGCGCAGATGGCGCTGCCGCCGGCTCCGGCGATGAGCAGCGCCACGATCAGCGGGCTGGCCTGCTGGATGACGGCCAGCACGCTGGCCCCGCCGGTGAACGACTGGGCGCCCAGCTGCTGCGCGAGGGAGCCCACCTGGAGGGCGATCACGGCGCCGAACGGGATCGACACCAGCGCGGCCGGCAGGATCGTCACGCTCGCCACGAACCAGAACTGCTCGATCAGCTCGCGCCACTGGAAGGGGCGGCGGAAGGTGTCGCGGACGGTGCCGGCGGCCAGTTGGGTCATCTCGCCGGCGGCGCGCAGCGGCGCGGTCGGCCGGAACCGGCGCCGCGGCCGGACGGACGCGGGCGGCGGCGCCGGCTGTGGTGCCGGCTGCGGCGCCGGCTGCGGGGGCGCGCTCATGCGGGCTCCCCCTGCGCGGCCGGGGCCGGGCTCTGGACGGAGCCGGCGCGCAGCGCCTCCCGGGTGGCCGGCGGCAGCTCGTCCCACATGCCCAGCACCCGGGCCCGGCGGCGCTGCACGGCCTGGCGGGGCGGCAGGCCGGGGCTGGGCTCCAGCTGGCGGGCGAGCGGGCCGCGCGGCGGCGGGGGCTGGTCGTCGAGCTGCTCGCGGGCCAGGGCGGCCTCGTCCTTCTCCTCGGCCATCCCGATCGGGCCTGACCGGCGTCCGCTGAGGAACTGCCGCACGACCGGTTCGTCGCTGGTGAGCAGCAGTTCGCGGGGGCCGAAGGCGACCAGTCGGCGGCGGAAGAGCATGCCCATGTTGTCCGGCACGGTCGCGGCGATGTCGAGGTTGTGGGTGACGATCAGCATCGTCGCGTCGATCTGCGCGTTGAGGTCGACCAGCAGCTGGGAGATGTAGGAGGTGCGCACCGGGTCCAGGCCGGAGTCGGGCTCGTCGCACAGGATGATCTGCGGGTCCAGCACCAGCGCCCGGGCCAGGCCGGCGCGCTTGCGCATGCCGCCGGAGATCTCGCCGGGCAGCTTCCCCTCGGAGCCGGCCAGGCCGACCATGTCCATCCGCTCCATGACGACGCGGCGGATCTCCCCCTCCTTCTTGCGGGTGTGCTCGCGCAGCGGGAAGGCGATGTTGTCGAAGAGCGTCATGGAGCCGAACAGGGCGCCGTCCTGGAACATCAGGCCGAAGAGCTTGCGGGCCTCGTAGACGTCCCGCTCCCGGCCGCCGACCATGTCGACGCCGTCCACCAGCACCCGCCCGCGCTCCGGCTTGAGCAGGCCGATCACGGACTTGAGGAAGACGGTCTTGCCGGTTCCGGAGGGGCCGAGCATCACGCTGATCTCGCCGGGCGGCAGAGTGAGCGTGACGTCCTGCCAGACGGTCTGCGTTCCGAAGGACTTGGTCAGTCCCTCGACGGTCACTTCGATTCCCACGGGCACCTCCCTGGGGGCGTTCGGGTCGGACGGGTGGCTGTCGGGTGGCGGCCGCGGGTGGGGCGCGGCCGCCGGGTGGGCGGTGGCGGTGGGCGTCGGGGAGCCCGGCCGCGGGGTCAGCGGTGCGGCGGGGTGGGGAAGGCGATCTCCGGGAGGCACTGGTAGTCGCCGAAGAACGGGATGCACAGCGGGGCCTGGATGAAGTTGAGCGAGTTGCCGTGCCCGGAGAGCGACGCCGTGAGCAGGGCGTCGAGGTTCTCCCCGTGCGCGGTGCAGCCGGTGAACGGCGGGATGTAGAGGTCGTCCTGGGAGACCGGGCCACCGGTGATCGGGTTGTAGTTGGTGGCCAGTTCCGGGTGGTCGGTGTCGCTGAACCCGATGAGCTTGATGTCCAGCGGCGCCACGGCGCGGCAGTCCGAACCGACGTCCAGCGGCGTCCCGTTGACGGTCAGGTCGCTGAGCCGGAGGGTCATCTTGCCGTAGATGTCCGTCTCGGAGGACTTGCCCGCCACGTTGTAGCCGGACAGCACCACGGTCATCAGGCTGACCGGGGTCATCGTCATCACGGCCGACGTGGGCATGAACCCGAAGGTGAGGAAGGTGGCCTTGCCCGGCGGCGGGGTCATCTCCGCGATGGAGTCGATCTCGCTGTAGAACGTGTCGGGGTCGTCCCACGTGTCGGTCTCGGTGACGCTCAACTGCGTCGGGTGGTCGTTGAGGTCGTTGAAGACCGCCGCCCCGTTCAGCTTGCCCACGTTGGCCAGTCCGGTGATGTAGCCGCACTCGTTCCAGCGCTGGTCCGGCGGGAAGTAGGTGTGGTACTGGGCGGCGGCCGGCGGGCGCGGGACGGCGGCGATGATCGCGGGGTCCGGTTCGCCCGTCGGCGGCGGCGGGCAGGTCGTGGTGCCCGAGTGCGGGGGCTCCGCCACCGAGATGGTGCCCTTCCGGACGGTCCGGGCGGTGCTGCCCGCGGCGTCCGTCGTCGCGGTCCCGGTGGCGGACGGGGAGGCCGTGGCCGACTGCGTGGCGGCCGGGCCGCCCGAGGTGACGGCGACCTTGCCCAGCTCGGTGGCCTGGCCCGCCTTCGGGGTGCAGGAGGCGGTGCGGCTCTGGATCGCGGCGACCGCGCGCGCCCCCGTCGCCGTGCCCATGACGATCCTCGCCCCCGTACCGGACGGGGACGACGCTCCGGCCGAGGAGGTGGAGGAGGCGTCGGGAGCGTCCGGCGGGGAGGACGGGTCGCCGTCGGCCGTCGCGGTCGCCGAGGGGGTCGGTGAGCCGGACGGCGGCGTGGTCGCGGCGACTTCGGCGCCCACGGACAGGTCCAGGGCACCGGCGTCGAACCGGACGGTGCCGGCGGCGCTGACGGTGACGGCGGAGACGTCCCCGGTGAAGGTCAGGTCCAGGCCGTCCGCGGTGGGCGTGCTCGGCGCCACGAGGTCGGACCACACCGTGTCGGCCGCCGACGAGCCCTGCGTGACCCTCGCGGTGAGCGACCCGGACGCGATGGCCGAGGTGGTTCCGGACGGCAGCACCGCGGCGGCGGCGTCCTTGCCGAGGGCCACCTCCAGGGTGAGCCGGCCGGGCTGGATGCCGGCGCCGACGGTGCCGGTCGCCGGGTACTCCTGGTGGACGGTGACGGTGGCGTCCTCGGTCACCGCCGTCGCGTCGGCCGGGCCGGAGGTGTCCGCGGAGCCGTCGGAGGTGCCCGGGTCCGTGCCGTCGGACGCGGCGGACGCGGTGAAGGCGCAGGTGTAGGCGAGCTTGACCGTTCCGCTCGGCCCGGAGGCGGCGGAGGGCGTGCCCGGCAGCATGCCGGCCACCACGGCGACCGTGGCCGTGGCGGCCGTCAGCGCGACCCGGCGCAGGTTCACGGCACCTCGCATCGACTGACTCCTCCGGCTGGCACGTCCGCGACGCACGGACATTACGGGCGGGTAATAAGGCCGTTCAAGTGATCGAGAGGGGCGAATTCCACGAGCGTGCCGAGGGACGCTTTTCTTGTCATCCGATGACAATCCGGGAGCCCGTTCTTGTCGCCGAGTGAGTGTCGGGGACATGCCGCCGGCCCGCGCGTTGTCGTGGAGTGAGGCGTGTTCGCGGGCGCGCGGGCCGGACCTCGCCGCAGTCACCGCCCCGCTCGCGAACCGCGGCGTGTTCGCGGGCGCGCGGGCCGGACCCCCGCACCCGCGAAGGCGGCCGGCTCGGCGTCAGACGGCCTGGATCACCAGGGTGGCGGGCGAGAAGATGAGGGCCCCGGTGAGCGTGAAGGTGTCACCGTTGCTCAGGCCCACGCACGTTCCGCTCACGGCCGAGGCGGTCAGCGAGCCGCCGTTGAGCGACAGGCTGTGGCCGGAGTCGCTGTACGTGCCGCTCACGGTGCCGGTGAGGGTGGCGGCGCAGGCGCCGGTCATGTGGAGCACGGCGCCGGGCATGGAGATCGCCGTGACCCCCGCGGAGGTGGGGCCGGTGACGTCGACCGGCCAGGGCACGCTCTGGGCCGCGAAGCTGAGGGGCCCCAGGGCGTAGGCGCAGCTGGTGAAGGTGCCGCTGCTGAGCGAACCCACCCTGATCGCTGTCGGCGCGCCCGTGGTGTACGTCCCGTTGGGGGCGACGCCGGCGACGGTGTCGGAGGCGCAGGTGACCGAGAAGCCGGTGGTGGCGTCCTTGAACACCACGGCGCCGGAGGCGGCGCTGAACGATCCGCCCCCCGTGACGGTCGCCGAGGTGACGGCGGCGGAGGCGGGGCCGGCGGCCAGGCCGAGCGCCGCGACGACCGCGGCACCGGTGGCGGCGGCCCCGGTGAGCGTCCTGGTGAGCACGCGCATGGGCGTTTCCTTTCTCGTCGGGGAGAGTCCTGGTCCTGCCGAGCCGGGGCCCTCTGCCGCCAAAGGGGCCGGAACGGCGGCCTCTTGACGACAGCGAGCCCTGGCGGTCGTACCCGCCGGGGCTCGCTTCGCTGTGCGCGGGGGTGGCGCTGTGGGGGCCGCCACCCACCGGCGGCGCCGTCCGCGGGGCGCGGGGTCGCACCCCTTGGACGGTGCCGCCGCGAGGATCAGCTCGCGTTGAGCGCGAGGGTGGACGGGGTGACGACGTAGTTGGCCGTGTAGGTGACGGCGTCGCCGTTGTTGATCTGGCCCAGGCACAGGCCGCTGACACCGGAGGTGGTCAGCGTGCCGGCGCTGATGGCCAGCGTGTGGGAGGAGTTGGTGTACGTGCCGGTGACGGTGCCGGTGACGGTCGCGACACACGCGCCGGACAGCACCGCGTGGACGCCGGTGATGGAGCCCGGGGTCACACCGCTGGCGGTGGCACCCGTGGCGTTGAGCCCCCACGCGTAGCCGCTGCCCGTCACGCTGAAGGGGATGCCGAGGAGCGTGCACCCGCTCCAGGTGACGCTGCTCAGCGAGGCCACCTGGATCGCCGTCGGCGCGCCCGCGGTGTACGTGCCGTTGACGGCGGTGCCGGAGGCCGAGGAGCTCGTGCACTTGAGCGTGGCACCCGTCTTGGTGTCCACGAGGGTCGGGTTGGCGGCCGTGGCGGTGAACGCGCCGTTGGTGCCGGTGCTCCCGCTGACGGTAGCGGTGCTGACCGAGGCGAACGCCGGGGCGGCGGTGAGGGCGAAGGCCGCGAGGGCGGCCGCTCCGGTGAAGGCCACTCCGGACAGGGTCTTGGACATCGTGCGCATGGGCTGTTCCTTTCGTGGACCGAGGAGTTCGACGTACCTGATAAACCGGGAGTCCTCGCCCTTCGCGCACTTCCGCGCAGGTGGGCGGGGATTTCGGCTGCGACTGCTACCTGGGACGTGGGCACCGATTCCCTCGGGTGCCCTTGCGGTGCTGGACGTTACGCACGGGTAACGGATGGGCGCAACAATGGCGCCCAAGATTCCATGCGGAACCCTACCCTCGGGTAATTTTCTGTCACCGGGGCAACATCGCTCCGCGTCTTTTTGTCGGCGGATGAGCATTCACACCCCGGCCGCGCCCCGCAGCCGCACCCGGGCCCGCGCCACCGCCCGGCGCGCCCGGCGCCCCGCCGGGCCCGGTCCGCCGCCGGGCGCGGAGCCCGGCACCCGCGCGGCCGACAACGTTTCCGTGTCCGTGGTGCTGCGCAGCGTGCACCTTTGGTCTATGTTGCAGCGAGGCCACCGACGCGATGAAGCGGTACGGGAGGGGGGACGGACATGTCCGTCATGCGGCAGGTCACGGACCAGGGGGAGATCGCGGGGCCGATACCACGGGAGTTCGCCGCCATCATGCGCCCGGAAATCCCGAGTCTCTTAAAAGAGATGGCCGCTGAAATCGTCGCAGCGATCCCCGAATACGGGCACCTCCTGGAGGGCCCGAACAGCCGGGTGATCCGCATCGGCATCGAGCAGAGCATCGCCACTTTCGTGGACCGGGTCGCCGCCCCCACCGCCACCACCTCGCTGCGCGACGACCTGTGCCGGCGGTTCGGCCGCTACGAGGCGTACGAGGGCCGCAGCCTCGACAACCTCCAGGCGGCCTACCGGATCGGCTGCCAGGTGGCGCTGCGCCGGGTGCGCGCGGTGGGCCGCCGCTACAACCTGTCGGCGGGCTTCATGCTCACCTTCGCCGACGCCCTCTTCGCGTACATGGGCGATCTGGCCGAACTCTCCCGCGAGGGCTACGTCCAGGCGCTGGCCGAACTCGGCGAGGAGCCCGACAACCGGCGCCGGCGGCTGCTGCGCCGCATTCTCGGCGGCACCGCGGTGGCCCGCAGCGCGCTGGCCGAACTCGCCGAGCACTGCGGCTGGCGGCTGCCGGACCAGATGACCATGGTGGCCATCGCCCCGGGCACCCGGCCGCGCCGCCAGGCCCTGGACCCGGACATGCTCCAGGACTTCGCCGACCCGGAGCCGCACCTGCTGGTGCCGGGCCCGCTGACCGACGAGCGCCGCGCCAGCCTCACCGAGGCGCTGGGCGGCTGCCGGGCGGCGGTCGGGCTCACCACCGGGCTGGGCGAGGCCGCGGACTCGCTGCGCTGGGCCCGGCACACCCTCGCGCTGGCCGGTACCGGCGTCCTGACGGGCGACCCGCTGCTGCTGAGCGAGGACCACCTGCTGCCGCTGTGGCTGCTGGGCGATCCGGCACTGGCCGACCAGATGTCCGCCAAGTACCTCGCGCCGCTGGCCGATCTGACGGCCGCCCAGCGCGCCCGGCTCATCGACACCCTGCGGATCTGGCTGACCACCCGGGGCACCGCGGCGCAGGTCGCCGAGCAGCTCGGCGTGCACCCGCAGACGGTCCGCTACCGGCTGCGCATCCTGGACCGGGCCTTCGGCGACCAGCTCGTCCACCCCGACGAGCGGTTCGCCACCGAGATCGCGTTACGGGCCCTGCACCTGCGCGGCGGCAGCGCCCCCGCCCGCACCCCGCGGCGCCCCGCCCGCCCCCGGGTGCCGAAGACGCGCTGAACCGCGCGCGGTTCGCCCGTCCCGCGCCGCCGCCCACCCCCATCGCGCACAGCCCGCGCACAGCCCGAACGCAGTCCCACGCAGCCCCCACCCGTCGGGTGGGGGCTGCGTGCCGTGCGGGGCGGGTGGTGCGGTTCGCGCTCCGGGTGACCAACAGAAACCAGCAAGACATCGATGATGTGGCGCAAATATCCGATTGCTTGCAGAGATTCCGCAAAGGAACCGCAAGAAACTTGCGATCGTTGTACTAGAATCGACGGCATGACACGACGACTTGCTGAGGTGGCGAAGAAGGTCGGGGTGAGCGAGGCCACCGTCAGCCGGGTGCTGAACGGTAAGCCGGGCGTCTCCGACGCGACCCGGGCCGCGGTCCTCACCGCCCTCGACGTGCTCGGGTACGAACGGCCCACCCAGCTGCGCGGCGAACGCGCCCGGCTGGTCGGCATGGTCATGCCCGAGCTGCAGAACCCGATCTTCCCCGCCTTCGCGGAGGTCGTCGGCGGGGCGCTCGCCCAGCAGGGGTTCACCCCGGTGCTGTGCACCCAGACCGCGGGCGGCGTGTCGGAGGCCGACTACGTGGAACTGCTGCTCCAGCAGCACGTGTCCGGCGTGGTCTTCTTCGGCGGCCTCTACGCCCAGGCCGAGTCGCCGCACGACCACTACGCCCGGCTCGCCGAGCGGAACCTGCCGACGGTGCTGATGAACGCGGCCATCGACCACCTCGACTTCCCCCGGGTGTCGTGCGACGACGGGGTGGCCGTCGAGCAGGCCATGAACCACCTGATCTCGCTCGGCCACCAGCGGATCGCCATGGTGCTGGGCCCGCCGGACCACGTGCCGTCCCGCCGCAAGCTGTCGGCGGCCCGCCGCGTCGACCCCTCGGTGACCGTGGAGCACGCGCTGTTCACCCTGGAGGGCGGCCAGGCCGCGGCCAGCCGGCTGCTGGGGCGCGGCATCACGGCGTTCATCTGCGCCTCCGACCTGCTCGCGCTGGGCACCATCCGGGCCGCGCGGCGCCGCCGGCTGTCGGTGCCGGAGGACGTGTCGGTGATCGGGTACGACGACTCCTCGCTGATGAACTGCACCGAGCCCCCGCTGACCACGGTCCGCCAGCCGATCGAGGCGATGGGACGGGCCGCCGTGGACCTGCTGGCCGGGGAGATCAGCGGAACCCCCGTCGACCACGACGAGCTGTTCTTCGAGCCCGAGTTGGTGGTGCGCGGCTCCACCGGCCCGGCCCGCGACGCCTCCGCCCGCATCCCGCATCCGGACCGCGCCAACGTCTGACCCGCGGGCGTAGGGAGGACGGACCGGCCCGGACACCCGGAGGCCGCGCGCCCCTGGGAGTCCGGGCCCGACGCGGCGCGCCCGCCCGCCCGTTCCGCGAGCCGGCAGCCGCCCCCTCACGGCCCGGGCCCCGGCCGAGCGCCCGCCCCGCCCCCGCGACCCTTCCGTGCCCCCGCCGCCGCACCGGCGGCGGGGGCGCGGCCGCGCCGGGGCCCGGCACCTTCGCGCCCCGCACCCAGCGCCCCGCCAACGGCGTGGCGCCGCCCGCCCAGGCCCGGCCTGAGGCCCCGCCTGAGGCCCCGCCCGAGGCCCACCGAAGCCCCGCCTGAGGCCCGCCCGCGACCCGCCGCCGGCGAGCAAGCAGCCGCAAACGGCCGTACTCCGCGCGCAGGGCGCCCGATGGCAGCGGACAGCAACCGCTTGCGGGCCGCGACAGCCGCCGGCCGTGGCGGGGTGCTGCCGCGAAGCTGCCCGAAATCCGCCGCAACCCACCGCAACCCGCCGTCCACCGCCGCCGCCCGGTGCCGTCCGCATCGCGTTGCGCCGGGCCGCGACACGGCGTCGGAGCGGCCGCCGGGGGTGCGCGGGGGCGGCGGTGGCGGCGTCGGCGCAGGTCGCACGCGGGTGCGTGAACACGCCATGACGTCCGGGGCCGTGGCTCTCCCTCTCGTAACCGAGTCGTGTCTTTGCGAAATTCGCGCGACATCTTGCGGCCATCTATCGGGTTAAGTACGTTGAGCCAACCCGGGACGGCGGCGCGGCAACTGCGCCGGACCGCATGCGCACCCACGTGCCGCGGGGGTCCCAGAACGCAGTCCAAAGACGCGCAGTGGTTCAGGGGAAGGGTTGGAAGATGAGCAGAACCGGCTACCGCCGACTGGTCGCAGTCGCGCTTGTCGCAGGCATCGGGCTGACCGGCGCCGCGTGTTCGAACAGCAAGGGCGGCAACTCCGGCGGCAACTCCGGGGGCGGCAAGGCCGACAAGGCGAGCGCCTCCACCCCCTTGGACCCGAAGACCAAGGTCACCATCAGTGTCGACTGCGAGCCGCCGGTCACCAAGAAGGCGGAGCGCAAGGAGTGGACCGAGGACGTCGCGGCGTTCAACAAGATCTACCCGAACGTCACGATCAAGAGCATCGACACCTACCCCTGCGAGGACACCGACAAGTTCACGGCGCAGCTCCAGGGCAAGACCGAGGCGAACGTCTTCTACAGCTACGTCACCGACCTCAACCAGGTCCTCGACGCCGGCCAGGCCGCGGACATCACGCCGTACGTGACCGCCACGTCGGTGCCCAACCTGCCGAACATCGACAAGGGCGCCCTCGACATCCTCACCGACAGCGGCAAGCTGTACGGCCTGCCGACCACGAACTACTCGATGGGCCTGATCTACAACCGCAAGATCTTCCAGGAGGCGGGGCTCGACCCGAACAGCCCGCCCACCACCTGGGACCAGGTCCGCCAGGACGCCAAGACCATCCAGGACAAGCTCGGCAGCAAGGGCATCCACGGCTTCTTCGAGTACGGCGCCGGCAACCAGGGCGGCTGGCACCTGACCTCCGCGCTGTACGGCGAGGGCAACAGCGTGGTCAGTGCCGACGGCACCAAGGCCACCTTCAACTCGCCCGAGGCGAAGCAGATCCTGCAGACCATCCACGACATGCGCTGGGTCGACCACAGCACGCCGGACAGCCCCGGCAAGGCGTGGGGCGAGAGCCAGAAGGCGATGGGCGCCGGCCAGATCGGCATGTACCTGGCCGCGCCGGACGACATCACGCTGATGGTGCAGCAGTACGGCGGCAACTACGAGGACCTCGGCATGGGCCCGATCCCCGGCGAGAAGACCTCACTGAGCGGCGGCAACGACTACTTCTTCAAGTCGTCCGACACCCCCGACCAGATCAAGGCCGGCATCGCCTGGCTCAACTTCAAGTTCCTCACCAACGGCAAGGGCCAGTTCGACTACGCCCGCACCAAGGCGGACGGCCTGCCGGTCGGCCTGCCGCAGCCGTTCTTCTTCACCGGCCCGGCGAAGGCCACCGACACCGCGGACAAGACCAAGTACGCCACCGTCCCGGTGCAGAACTTCACGTCCTACGTGGACGCGCAGGTGCCGGTGAAGGGCGAGCCGCCGAACGCGCAGAAGCTGTACACCGTCCTCGACACCGTGATGTCGGGCGTGCTGACCAACAAGAACGCGAACATCGACAAGCTGCTGTCCACCGCCGAGGGCCAGGCCAACCAGCTGCTGGCCGCCGGCCAGTAGCCCCTCCCGCCCCGTGGGGGCCGCCGGACCGGCCACGGTCCGGACCGGCCCCACGGGCGCCGGCCGGGCCGCCGCACCGCGCGGGTCCGGCACCGCGCAGGACCCCGCCGCGCGAGAACCGCACCGCGCGAGAACCGCACCGCGCGAGAACCGCACCGCGCGAGAACCGCACAGCACCGCACCACCGACTCCACCGTCGAGGAGCCCCCATGGCGGCGACGACCGTCCCCGAGAAGACCTCCAGGCGCCACCCCGGGCGGCGCCCCGCCGGCCCGCGGTCCACGGCCGCCGGCAGCGGCATGAGCCGCCGGCTGCGCGGCAACATCCAGGCGTACGGCTTCCTGGTCGGCGCCCTCCTGTGCTTCGGGTTCTTCTCCTGGTACCCGATGGTCCGGGAGTTCGTCATGAGCTTCCAGCGCACCCGGCGCGGTGTGACCACCTGGGTGGGCCTGCGGAACTTCAAGACCGTCTACCACGACCCGTACTTCTGGACCGCGTGGCGGAACACCGCGCTGTTCACCCTGTACGCGCTGGTGATCGGCTTCGCGGTGCCGTTCCTGGTGGCGATCCTGCTCAACGAGCTGCGGCACGCCCGCGCCTACCTGCGCGTTCTGGTCTACCTGCCGGTGATGCTGCCGCCGGTGGCCGGCGCGCTGCTCTTCAAGTACTTCTACGACCCGGAGTACGGGCTCTTCAACCACATCCTCAAGGCCGTCCACCTGCCGACCTCGCAGTGGCTGGACTCCCCGCACACCGCGCTCATCTCCGTGGTGATCGCCGCCACCTGGATGAGCATGGGCAGCGCCACCCTGATCTACCTGGCCGCCCTGCAGAACATCCCCGGCGAGCTGTACGAGGCCGCCGACCTCGACGGCGCCGGGCTGCTCCGCAAGATCTGGCACGTCACCGTCCCGCAGACCCGGCTGGTGCTCTCGCTGATGCTGCTGCTCCAGGTCGTGGCCACCATGCAGGAGTTCACCAACGTGTTCCTGATGGCCGGCGGCAACGGCCCGCAGAACTCCACCACCACCGTCGTCTACATGATCTACCAGTACGGATACCACTACGACAATTTCAACGGCGCCGCGGTACTGGGCCTGTTCCTGATGCTGGTGCTGATCTGCTTCTCCGGCCTCTACACCCGGCTCAGCCGGAACAGCGACTAGGGACGGGACTTCGACATGGCTGAGTTCACCCCGCAGACCCGGACGCTGATCTCGTCCGCCGCGCTCTCCCGAGGCAGGGGCAAGGTCGTCTACTGGACGGTCCTGTCCGTCGTGCTGGTGGTCTTCACCCTGGTCTTCATCGGACCGCTGTACTGGATGGCGACCAGCGGCTTCAAGGACGTCCACGAGGTCGTGCACAACCCGCCGACGCTCTTCCCGCACCACGCGCACCCGGCCAACTACAAGACGGCCTGGACCCAGTTGCAACTGGCCAAGCTGCTGTGGAACACGGTGTACTACGCGTTCGGCGCGCTCTTCTTCCAGCTCGTCTTCGACGTGGCGGCCGCGTACGCGCTGTCCAAGCTGCGGCCGGTGCTGGGCAACATCGTGCTCGGCGCGATGCTCATCACGCTGATGATCCCGGCGGCGGTGCTGGTGGTCCCGCAGTACATGACGGTGCTGGACCTGCCGCTGCTGCACGTCAACCTGATCAACCACCCGTGGGCGATCTGGCTGCCCACCGTGGCCAACGGCTTCAACATCTTCCTGCTGAAGCGGTTCTTCGACTCCATACCGGAGGACCTGATGGCGGCCGCGGCCATCGACGGCGCCGGTCCGCTGCGCACCCTGTGGTCGGTGGTCCTGCCGATGTCCCGGCCGATCCTCGGCGTGGTGTCGATCTTCGCCGTGGTGAACGTCTGGAAGGACTTCCTCTGGCCGATGCTGGTGGAGCCCGACCCGACAAAGCAGCCGATCAACATCGGTATCCAGTCGCTCTCGCAGGGTGTGCCGGAGAACGTGCTGATCGCCGCGCTGGCGATCTCCGCGGTGCCGACCCTGCTGATCTTCCTGCTCTTCCAGCGCAACATCATGTCCGGCCTGACCGCGGGCAGCCTCAAGGGCTGATCCCCCGCGGCCACCGCCCGGCGCCCCGGCACCACCGCCGGCGCCCCGCACCCCGGTGGAGCCCGGCCCGGTCCAGCACGCCCCACCCACGAAGCACTCCGCCGCCGGCCTCATCCGACATCCCCGCCAACGGGGCCGGCGGCGGGGTCCCACCTGCCCGAAAGGACGTTGACGTGGCAGACACCCCTCAGCCCGAGGCCGACGAGAACTGGTGGCGCGGCGCGGTCATCTACCAGGTCTATCCGCGGAGTTTCACCGACGGCAACGGCGACGGCACCGGGGACCTCTCCGGTGTGCGCTCCCGGCTGCCGTACCTCGCCGAGCTGGGCGTCGACGCCCTGTGGTTCAACCCCTGGTACCCCTCGCCGATGGCCGACGGCGGCTACGACGTGGCCGACTACCGCGACGTCGAGCCGGTCTTCGGCACCCTCGCGGAGGCCGAGAAGCTGATCTCCGAGGCGCTGGCCCTGGGCATCCGGACGATCATCGACATCGTGCCGAACCACGTCTCGGCCGACCACCCCTGGTTCGGCGAGGCGCTGGCCGGCGGCCCCGGCTCGCCGGCCCGGGAGCGGTTCTGGTTCCGCCCGGGCCGCGGCGAGGGCGGCGAACTGCCGCCGAACAACTGGCCGTCGCAGTTCGGCGGCCCGGCCTGGACCCGGACCGTGGACCCGGACGGCACGCCCGGCGACTGGTTCCTCAACCTCTTCGACTCCCGGCAGCCGGACCTGAACTGGAACCACCCGGACGTGCGGGCCGAGCACGAGGACAT
Organism: Actinacidiphila yeochonensis CN732; assembly: GCF_000745345.1. NCBI lineage: Bacteria > Bacillati > Actinomycetota > Actinomycetes > Kitasatosporales > Streptomycetaceae > Actinacidiphila > Actinacidiphila yeochonensis. The sequence continues at coordinate 526,958 of NZ_JQNR01000003.1, forward strand.
CCTGCGGTTCTGGTTCGACCGGGGGGCCGGCGGGGTGCGCATCGACTCGGCGGCGATGGTCTGGAAGGACCCGCTGCTGCCCGACCTCGCCGAGGACCCGTCGGCGGTGCCGCACCCGTACATCGACCACGACGAGCTGCACGACATCTACCGCGGCTGGCGCCGGATCGCCGACTCCTACCCGGGCGGCCGCATCCTGGTCGGCGAGGTGTGGCTGCCGGACGCCGAGCGGTTCGCCCGCTACCTGCGCCCCGACGAGATGCACACCGCCTTCAACTTCGACTTCCTGGCCTGCCCCTGGGAGCCGGCCCGGCTGCGCGCCTCGATCGACACCACGCTGGCCGCGCACGCCCCGGTCAGCGCCCCGGCCACCTGGGTGCTGTGCAACCACGACGTGACCCGCACGGCCACCCGCTACGGCCGGGCCGACACCGGGTTCGACTTCGCCACCAAGGCGTTCGGGGTGCCCACCGACCTGGAGCTGGGCACCCGGCGGGCGCGGGCGGCGGCGCTGCTGACGCTGGCGCTGCCCGGCTCGGTCTACCTCTACCAGGGCGAGGAGCTGGGGCTGCCGGAGGCCGAGGACATCCCGACCGACCGGCTCCAGGACCCGATGTACCTGCGCTCGGGCGGCACCAACCCGGGCCGCGACGGCTGCCGGGTGCCGCTGCCGTGGGCGGGGGACGTGCCCCCGTTCGGCTTCGGCCCGGCGGGGTCGGCCGAGCCGTGGCTGCCGCAGCCGGCGGACTGGGCGGCGCGCACCGCCGAAGCCCAGGCGGCCGACCCGGACTCGATGCTCTCCCTGTACCGGGCCGCGGTACGGCTGCGCGCGGCCGAACCGGGTCTGGGCGACGGCCCCATGGACTGGCTGGACACGCCCCCGGAGGTGCTGGCCTTCCGCCGCGCCGGGGGCTTCGCCTGCGTGGCCAACCTCGCCGCCGACCCTGCCGAACTGCCGCCGCACGCCGAGCTGCTCCTCGCCTCGGGCCCGCTCGCGGAGGACGGCCGCCTCCCCCGGGACACGGCGGTCTGGCTGCGCCTCTGACACCCGCGCCGGAACGCCGGCCGTCCCGTACACCGTCGGCCGGGGCCCCTTCCCCCCGGCCGGCGGTTCGGCGCGCGCGGGGCTCCGGGTCACGCGCCGGGGGCCTGGGTCCCGGGGGCCTGGCGTCCCTGAGTCCCGGCGCGGTGCCCGGGGGCCGCCGAGCCGAGGCTCCGTCGCGCCGCTTCCGTTTCCGACCATCCGTCAGGACAGCCCTCAGGCGGTCGGCTTCACGACCATCTCCCGCATGTCCAACCGGAGTTGAGCACGATACAAGACACCCCCGTATCGAAAAGATGTACGCTGCTTTTCATGGCCGATGATGGGAAAAGCACAAAAAACGTGCCGGGGGCGTCGGCGCACCATGTGCCGGAAGCGATCCACCGGCGCCGCTGGGCGATTCTGACCGTGCTGCTGTTCAGCCTCCTCGTGGTGGTGCTGGACAACTCGATCCTCAACGTGGCGATGAAGACCATCGCCCAGCCCGCTCCGATCGGACTCGGCTCCAGCCAGAGCCAGTTGGAGTGGGCGATCAACTCCTACACGCTGGTCTTCGCCGGACTGCTCTTCACCGCCGGGCTGCTCGGCGACCTGCTGGGCCGCAAGAAGGTGCTGCTCTTCGGCATGTTCGTGTTCGGCGCGGGCTCCGCGCTGTCCGCGTTCGCCGGCTCGTCGGGTGAACTCATCGCCTGGCGCGGCGTGATGGGCCTGGGCGGCGCGTTCATCCTGCCCGCCACGCTGGCGATCATCATGAACGTCTTCGAACGCGACGAGCAGCCGCGCGCGATCGGCATCTGGGCCGGCGTGGTCGGGCTGGCCATCGCGGTCGGCCCGATCACCGGCGGCCTGCTGCTCCAGCACTTCTGGTGGGGCTCGGTCTTCCTGGTGAACGTGCCCATCGTGGCGGCGGGGCTGGTCGCGATGTTCCTGATCGTCCCCGACTCCAAGGACCCGCGTCCGGGGCGGCTGGACCCGGTGGGCGTGGTGCTCTCCATCGCCGGCCTGGTGCTGCTGGTCTACGGCATCATCAAGGGCGGCCAGTACGGCGACTTCACCCGGCCCGAGGTGTGGACCACCTCCGTCGGCGGCGTCGTGGTGCTCGCCGCCTTCGTCTGGTACGAGGCCCGCTGCGACCACCCGGCCCTGGACGTCGGCTACTTCAGGAAGCGGCAGTTCTCCGCCTCCGTCGCCGCCATCGGCCTGGTCTTCTTCTCGCTGATGGGCGTCACCTTCTTCATCGTCTTCTACACCCAGTCGGTGCGCGGCTACAGCGCCCTCCAGTCGGGCCTGCTGCTGCTCCCGCTCGCCGTGGCGCAGATGGTCTTCGCGCCCCGGGCCCGCCTCCTGGTGGACCGGTTCGGCGCCCGCGCGGTGTGCACGGGCGGCATGGCGCTGGTGGGCCTGTCGTTCATCGGCTTCCTGCTGCTCGGCCGGCACACCGGGCTGTGGGTGCTCGAAGTGCTCTTCTTCCTGATGGGCACGGCCATGGCGCACGTGATGCCGCCCGCCACCGTGATGATCATGTCCTCGCTGCCGCGGGAGAAGGCCGGATCGGGCTCCGCGGTCAACAACACCTTCCGGCAGGTCGGCGGCGCCCTCGGCGTGGCCATTCTGGGCTCGCTGATGTCCACGGTCTACCGCGACCAGGTGAAGGGGCACCTCTCCGTGGTGCCCCCGGCCCGGCGGGGCGCGGCGGCCGAGTCGATCGAGGCCACGCTGGGCGCCGCGCAGCGGATGGGCGCGCGCGGCCAGGTGCTGGTGAAGCCGGCCGACGACGCGTTCCTGCACGCTATGCACGTCACGGCGGTCGCCTCCGGCGCGGTGGCGCTGCTGGGCGCCGTGATCGCCCTGGTCTTCCTGCCCGCGAAGCCCCCCGCGGCCCCCACCACGGGCGGCGCGGAGGAGCGGGAGCTGGCCGGTGCGGAGTCGTGAGCGCGCCGGGCACCGGGACGGCGGTACGGCGGGGGCGGCCGCGTGACGCGGCCGTCGACGTCCGCGTCGTCGACACGGTGCTGCGGCTGATCGGCGAGGGCGCCTCGATCGCCGACCTGACGATGGAGGGCATCGCCCGCGAGGCCGGTGTGGCGAAGGCCACGGTCTACCGGCGCTGGGCCGGCAAGGACGCGCTGCTGCTGGACGTGCTGGCCGCGATCGAGCCGCCGCCGGTGGCCCGCCGGTCGGGGTCCCTGCGTGACGACCTGGTGGCCGCCGTGGAGTACATCCGGCTGCGGGGCCTGGCCAAGCGCGAGTCGGGGCTGATGCGCAGCATGATGGCGCAGATGGAGAGCAGCCCCGAGCTGTGGCGGCGGTACCGCGACACGGTGGTGGCGGCCCGGCGGCGGCTGCTCACCGACCTGCTGGCCCGCGGCGTCGCGGAGGGCGGCATCCGCCCGGAGCTGGGCGGCGATCTCGACCTGCTCGCCGACATGGTCGCCGGGCCGGTCCTGGCCCGCGCGACGCTGCGGCCGGACGCGCCGCTTCCGCCGGACCTGGCGGAGCGGGTGGTCGACATCCTGCTCCAGGGCATGCGCCCCCACGACCGGCCTCGCGACTGACCTCGCGACGGGACCCGCGACCGGATTCGCGACCGGTTCGCGACCGGACCCGCGACCGGATTGGCGTCGCCCCCGGACCCCGGCCCCCGCTCGCCGCCTGCCGGGCGGGAACCGGGGGCCGAGGTCCAGGTGCCGGAAGCCGGGGGCCGGGAACCGGGGGCCGAGAAGGGGGGCCGGGCACCGGGGACGGGAACCGGGGCGGACGCGGTCGCTCGGAGGTCGTGACCGGGTGTGTCCGGGTTCTGTCACAGGCGGCCGTTAGCCGCCGCGTCGGGGAACCCTGGCCCCTTCCCGCCCGTCGGTTCACATATCGGCCACATCAGTTCCCTAAGGTCGGAGCAGCAGTACGGTACTGATCACCGGATCGGCCGAGAGGAGACACGGCCGCTCCGAGTGAGCAGGACCGGGCGACGCACCACAGACCCACCACAGACCCACAGCAGACCCACGGCAGACCCACACAACAGACGCACCCGCGGGAGAAGACGGCAGGCAGCCCAGCAGACGATCACACCAGCGCGGACCGCCCGGCCGCCGAGACCACGGGCACGGGCGCACCGCAGCACGGGTGCTCCGCAGCACGGACGGACACGACACCCAGGCATCCGGGCTTTCCGGGGCGGCCCCATCCGCACCGGGTACGAGCACGACGACCGCGAGCGGCATCCGCGGCAGGCAAGGACTCCCCCATGACGCAGGCGCAGAGCAGCACGGACGCGACCACCGGCGGCGGCCTCCCCCCGCAGCGGGGCAGAGCCGCCGGGCGGCGTCTGGGTGCCGCCTTCCTGCGCTGGTGGCGCCCGACGGGCATGTGGCGGCGCGGGATCGCCACCGCGGTGCTGGCCCTCGTCCTCACCGGGCTGCTGGTCTTCCACGCCGACCTGCCCAACCGGGTCGGCAACCTCGGCAGCCTGCTGGAGACGTTCCTGCCGTGGTTCGGGCTCGCCCTGCCGCCGCTGCTGCTCACGGCCGTGCTGCGCCGCTCGGTGACGGCGCTGGTCGCGGTGGTGCTGCCGACCGCGATGTGGCTGAACCTGTTCGGCGGGCTGCTGACGGAGAAGTCCGCGCCCGGCGGCGACCTGACGGTCGTGACCCACAACGTCAACGCGGAGAACCACGACCCGGACGGCACCGCCAAGGACCTCGTCGCCGCCGGCGCCGACGTCGTCGCCCTGGAGGAGCTGCCCGAGGACCAGGTGACCCGGTACGCGCACGACATGGCGGCGGCCTACCCGTACCACTCGGTGCAGGGCACCGTCGGGCTGTGGAGCCGGTACCCGCTGAGCGGGGCGCGGCCGGTGGACATCAAGATGGGCTGGACCCGCGCGATGCGCGCGACGGCGACCACCCCGCACGGCAAGGTCGCCGTCTACGTGGCGCACCTGCCCTCGGTACGGGTCAAGTTCGACGCCGGCTTCACCGCGACGCAGCGCGACGCCGCCGCCGACGCGCTGGGCGAGGCCATCGCCAAGGAGGCGCTGCCGGACGTGGTGCTGCTCGGCGACCTCAACGGCACGATGAACGACCGGGCGCTGGCCTCGGTCACCTCGCAGATGCGCTCCGCCCAGGGCGCGGCCGGCGACGGCATGGGCTTCAGCTGGCCGGCGTCCTTCCCGATGGCCCGGATCGACCAGATCATGGTCAAGGGCATCCAGCCGCGCTCCTCCTGGACCCTCCCCCGCACCGGCAGCGACCACCTTCCCGTCGCCGCCCGCCTCGAACTCCCCTGAGCCGCACGCGTCCTGGGGCCGGGAGGCAGGCCCTGCGGGATCAACCCCCCTCGCGCCAGCGGTTGGTGATGGGCAGGCGGCGGTCCTTGCCGAAGCCCTTCGCGGAGATCTTCGTGCCCGGCGGGTACTGCCGCCGCTTGTACTCGGCGGTGTCGGTGAGCTTCAGCACCCGGGTGACCAGATCCGGGTCGAAGCCGGCGGCGACGATCTCCTCGCGGCCCTGGTCGCGGTCGACGTACAGCTCCAGCACCCGGTCGAGCGCGTCGTAGTCGGGCAGCGAGTCGGTGTCGACCTGGCCGGGGCGCAGTTCGGCGCTGGGCGGCTTGCGGATCGAGTTCTCCGGGATGGGCGGCACCTCGCCGCGCGCCTCGGCGTCGGCGTTGCGCCAGCGGGCCAGGCGGAAGACGGTCGTCTTGTAGACGTCCTTGATGGGACCGTACGCGCCGACGGAGTCGCCGTAGAGGGTGGAGTAGCCCACGGCCAGCTCGCTCTTGTTGCCCGGGGCCAGCACGATCTGGCCCTCCTGGTTGGAGATCGCCATCAGGGTGACCCCGCGCAGCCGGGACTGGAGGTTCTCCTCGGCCAGCCCGGTCAGCCCCAGCCCGGCCATGAACGCGTCGAACGTGTGGGCGATGGGCACGGTCCGGAAGTGCAGCCCGGTACGGCGGGCCAGCTCGGCGGCGTCGTCCTTGGAGTGCTCGGAGGAGTACGAGGAGGGCATCGACACCCCGTACACGTGCTCGGCGCCGATCGCGTCGCAGGCGATGGCGGCCACCAGCGCGGAGTCGATGCCGCCCGAGAGGCCGATCAGCACCGACCGGAGGCCGTTCTTGCGCACGTACGCGCGCAGGCCGGTGACGAGGGCGCCGTACACCTCGGCGTCGTCGGACAGCCGCTCGGCCTGCCCGCCGCGGTGCTCCGCCGGGTAGGGCTCGACGGGGGTCTCGGAGAGCACCACGTGCCGCAGCTCCAGGCCGTCCGCGACCCGTCCGGAGCGCGGCGCGCCGGCGGCGGCCGGCAGGTCCAGGTCGAGCAGCACGCACTCCTCCTCGAACTGCCCGGCCCGCGCGATCACCTCGCCGTCCCGGTCGACGACGATGGTGTCGCCGTCGAAGACCAGCTCGTCCTGGCCGCCGACCATGGCCAGGTAGGCCAGCGTGCAGCCGGCCTCCTGGGCGCGCTTGCGGACCAGCTCCAGCCGGGTGTCGTCCTTGTCCCGCTCGTACGGGGACGCGTTGATCGACAGCAGCAGCCCGGCCCCGGCCTCCCGGGCCCCGGGCACCCGGCCGCCGTCCTGCCACAGGTCCTCGCAGATCGCCAGCGCCACGTCCACGCCGCGCACCCGGACGACGGGCATCGTGTCGCCGGGCACGAAGTACCGGAACTCGTCGAAGACGCCGTAGTTCGGCAGGTGGTGCTTGGCGAAGCGCAGCGCGACCCGGCCGCCGTGCAGTACGGCCGCGCAGTTCTGCGGCGCGCCGGCGGGCTGGCCGTACCGGGGCCGGGCGTTCTCGCTCCGGCCGAGGTAGCCGACGACCACCGGCAGCTCCCCCAGCCCCTCGGCGGCCAGTTCCCCGGCCAGCTCCACGAGCGCGGCGCGGCTGGCCGTGACGAAGGACCCGCGCAGTGCCAGGTCCTCCACCGGGTAGCCGGTGAGCATCATCTCGGGGAACGCCACGAGGTGGGCGCCGCGCCGGGCGGCGTGCCGCGCGCCGCGCAGCACGGCGGCGCGGTTGCCGTCGATGTCGCCCACGGTGGAATCGATCTGGTTCAGTGCGATCCGAAGTTGAGGCACGCCTCCGAGTCTAATCGTCACTCCGACGCGATGTCGTGTCCGGCGGGTTTCCGGCGGGTCACGCGGGCAGGGGCGCCCGTCGGAAGGAGCGGCCGTCGGACAGGGCGGCCGTCGGGCAGGGCCGGCGCCGTCCGACGGTCCGCGGCCGGGCGGTGCCGGACCCGGGCCCGCCCCGCCCCGCCCCGCCCCGGTGGGACCGCTCAGGCCAGCGGCTCGTGGTTGACCCACACCACCTTGTACGGGTGGCGCGCCTGCCAGCGGCCGATGAGCTCGAAGGCCTCGGGTACGGCGAAGGCGGCGTTGAGGGCGTCGATGTCGGCGAGGCCGAGCTGGACGACGGCGGTGGAGACGAACACCGGGGAGTGGTCGTCGCCGGGGACACGGATGTGGCGCCGGGCCGCGAACGTCTGGACGTGGCCTGACCCCGTCATGACGTTCTCGACGTCCTTGAGGTAGGCGTCCAGCTCGCTCTCGGGAATCGGATTGTCGAAGGAAACGATCATCGTGTGGTGAATCATGGCCCCATTGAACTGCCGCTTCTCCCGGCGCGTCCAAGACCGTTCGGCTCTCGTTCCATGACTGAAAGGAATGAATGGACAGCACCCGGACCGGGGACGCCAAGGCGGCCGAGGCATCGCCGTCGTCCGTCGTCACGGCAGTCGTCACGGCAGTCGCCACGGCCGGTCGTCACGGCCGCTCGCGGGCCCCCGCGTCGAGCGCGGCTCCGGCCTCGGCCATGAGTGAGCGCATCCACCGGTGCGCGGGGTCGCTGGTCACCCGGGGGTGCCAGATCATCAGGTAGTCGAAGGCGGCCAGTTCGGCGGGGGCTTCCGCGATCCGCACCGCCGCGTCCTGGTGGGCGGCGGCGAAGCGCCGGGGAAGTACGGCGATCATCCGGTTGCCGCGGACGGCGGCCGCGGCCGCGGCGAAGTACGGGACCGTGAGTCCGGCGGGCGGCCGGACGCCGAGTTGTTCGAGCCGGCTCTGCACGAGCATCTGCTCGCTCTGGAGAGCGGCCACGCCCGCGTGCGGGTAGCTGCCGAGGTCGTCCAGGGTGACGCGGTCGCCGGTCAACGGATGGTCCCGGGCCATCAGGCAGACGTGGTCCTCGGAGAACAGCACCTGGTGCCGGAGCGAGCGGGGCGGCCGGACGGGCAGGAAGGCGAGGTCCACCCGGCCCCGGTCGATGTCGTCGAAGGTCGCCGAGTTCACCGGCTCGACCACCAGGGACATCCCGGGGGCCGCGCCGAAGTACGCCGGGTACAGCAGGTCCGCGAGGACGGCCAGGAAGTAGTCGGAGGCCGCGACGCGGAGGACCCCGACGGCCGTCGCCGGCTGGAACATGTCACCGCTGACCATGGACCGCAGCCTGGGCATGAGTTCGGTCAGCTCGGCCTGGACGGCGCGGGCCCGGGGTGTCAGTACGTAGCCCTGGGCGGTGCGTACGAGCAGGTCGTCGTCGAACGCCGCGCGCAGCCGGGTCAGCGTCCGGCTCATGGCCGGCTGGCTGAGGTGGAAGCGGGCGGCGGCGCGGGACACCTGCCGCTCCTCCAGCAGGACTTCGAGGGCCTTGAGGAGGTTGAGGTCGACGTCTTCAATATGCACGAGACGCATAATAGTCTTGATCAACTTGCATTTGACTGCATGGTGGGCAGCGACGAGAGTCGATCGGGCAGGGGCGGACCCCCTGACGACGAACGCTCACACACAGGGAGATGGCGATGAGTCACGTCCTGCCGGACGCACCGCAGTCGGAGCGAGAGGACCAGGAGACCCCGCCCGCGTACCAGTACTTCAGCGACGGCCAGTGGCTCTCCGCCGAGGCCGGCACCTTCGAGGACCTCGACCCCTGGACGGGTGAGGTCTTCGCCACCGCCGCCCGGTGCGGACGGTCGGAGACCGAGGCCGCCATCGCCGCGGCCGCCCGCGCCTTCCCGGCCTGGGCGCGGACGTCGCCGGCGGAGAAGGCGCGCCTGCTGCGGGCCGCCGCGGCCGTCGTGGAGCGGCGCCGCGAGGAGCTGGCCCTGACCATGGCCAAGGAGACCGGCACCACGCTGCTCAACGGCTACTTCCAGCTCGGCCTGGTCATCCAGCTGATCGAGCAGGCGGCGGGCTGGGTGTACCTGCCGGCCGGCGAGCTCCTGCAGTCCGACTTCCCCGGCACCACGCAGACCGTCGTCCGCCGGCCGCTCGGCGTGGTGGCCAGCTTCACGCCGTGGAACGGCGCGCAGATCCTCGCCTGGCGCGCGGTCCTGTCCCCGCTCGCGGCCGGCAACACCGTCGTCGTCAAGCCCACCGAACTCGCGCCGGTGTCGGCGGGCCTCCAGGTCGCGGAGATCATGGAGGAGGCGGGCTTCCCGCCGGGCGTGATCAACGTGGTGACCCACGGCCCCGGCGAGGCCGGAGCGGTCGCGGACGCGTTCTTCGACAGCCCGGACGTGCGCTGCATCAACTTCATCGGCAGTGTCCCGACCGGGCGGATGCTCGCCGAGCGGGCCGGCCGGACGCTCAAGCGGTCCGTGATGGAGCTCGGCGGATACAACCCGCTGATCGTCCTGGAGGACGCGGACCTGGACTACGCCGTACAGGTCGCCACCTTCAGCGCGTTCTTCCACCAGGGCCAGATCTGCCTCAACGCCCGGAAGATCCTGGTGCACCGCGACATCTACGACGAGTTCGTCGAGCGGCTGGTGGCCAAGGCGGGCACGCTGCGGTCCGGTTCGCCGCTGGACCCGGACACCTTCATCGGCCCGCTGATCACGCCGGACGCCCTGAACCGCGTCGACGAGCGCGTGCGGGACGCCGTCGCCAAGGGAGCCCGGCTGCTGACCGGCGGCACCCACGAAGGCCCGATCTACGCCCCCACCGTGCTGGTGGACGTCCCCCAGGACGCGATCGTGTCGAACGAGGAGACGTTCGGGCCGGTGGTCATCGTCCAGCCCGTCGACAGCGCGGACGAGGCCGTCGAGATCGCCAACCGCCCGCTCTACGGGCTCACCTCGGCGATCCTGTCCGGTGACACGCACCGCGCGGTCCAGCTCTCGGAGCGGATCAAGGCCGGGTCGGTCCGTATCAACCTGCCGACGATCGACGACGAGATCCAGGCCCCGATCGGCGGCGTGCGCGACAGCGGATGGGGCCGTTCCGGACCGCACTCGCTGCACGACTTCACCGACCAGATCGCGATCACCGTCCAGACCGGGCAGCGCCAGCTGCCGCCCTTCTGATAAGGAACCGCGCGATGTACCCAACCAGCAGCGGCCGGCCCGCCGTACGGCGCCGGCTCCCGCCGATCCGCGGCGACGCGGCCTTCCGCGCGGCGGGCACACGATGACGGGCTGGCGCCGCGCCACCGCGGCCGTCGTCGCCTCGCCCGGCGCTCCGTTCCTCGTCGAAGAGGTCGAGATCGGCGCGCCGGCCCCGGATGAGGTCCTGGTCCGGATCGACGCGGTCGGCATCTGCCACGCCGACATCCAGGCCCAGACCGGCGCCGCCCCGGTGCCCACGCCGGTGGTCGCCGGCCACGAGGGCACCGGCACCGTCGAGGAGGTGGGTGCCTCCGTCACCACCTTGCGCCCCGGCGACCGCGTCGTGCTGACCTTCGACTCGTGCGGCCGGTGCGACCGCTGCCAGGCCGGAACGCCCACGCAGTGCCGGGAGTTCGTGGCCCGAAACTTCACCGCGGGGACCCGGCCGGACGGCACCTCCCGGCTCCGCTTCGCGGGCGGTCCGGCGAACGGGAGCTTCTTCGGGCAGTCCGCGCTCGCCACCTACGCGCTCGCCACCGAGCGCAACGCGATCCCGGTCACCACCGGTCTGCCGCCCGAGCTGCTCGCTCCGCTCGGGTGCGCGGTCCAGACGGGCGCGGGCGGTGTGTGGAACGTCCTGGCGCCGCCCCCGGGCGCCCCGGTCGTGGTCTTCGGGGCGGGAGCCGTCGGGCTCTCGGCGGTGATGGCCGCCGCGATCGGCGACCGCGAGGTCGTCGCCGTGGACACCCAGGACTCCCGCCTCGAACTGGCCCGCGAACTGGGTGCCACCGGGACCGTGAACCCGATGACCGACGACCCGGAGCAGGCGATCCGGGACCTGCTCGCCGGCGGGGCCCCGTTCGTCTTCGAGAGCAGCGGCGCGCCCGCGGCGCTGTCGGCCGGCATCCGGGCGCTGGCGCCGGGGGGGACGATCGCCGTCGTGGGGGTGTCCTCGTTCGGCACCACCGTGCCCCTCGACGTCGCCGACCTCGTCAACGACAGCAAGCGGGTGGTCGGTGTCGTGGAGGGAGCCTCGCGCCCCCACGAGTTCCTTCCCCGGCTGGCCGGACTGGTCGAGGACGGGTCCCTCCCGCTGCACAAGCTGGTGTCGACGTTCCCGCTGTCGGACATCGGCGCCGCGATAGCGGCCGTCCACGACGGGCACGTCGTCAAGCCCGTCATCCTTCCCGGCCGCTAGGGCCCGATCCAGGGCCCAGCCCAGGGCCTGCCCCAGGCACTGGTCCAGGCCGCGGAGGAGCCGGTGACGGCCTGATACCCCCGGCACGCTCACGCGTCCCGGGGGTATCAGGCCGTCACCGGAAAGCCGGAGGTCCGGGAAGCGCCGGGTCGGTCAGCCGGCCGCGCGTTCGGCGAGGGGGCGGCGGCGCAGGCCGGCGTCCTGGATAGCGAGCGGCACGTAGTCCTGGTCGAGGGCGCTGACGTCGGTGCCGGGCGGGACGATCTTGTCGACGCGGTCCAGGACCTCGTCGCTGAGGCGGACGTCGAGGCCGGCGAGGAGGTCGTCCAACTGGGCCATGGTGCGCGGTCCGGCGAGCGCGCTGGTGACGCCGGGGTGGGCGATGGTGAAGGCCATGGCGAGGTGGGTCAGGGGCATCCCCGCCTCCTGGGCGAGCGGGATGAGCTGCTCGACGACGTCGATGCGGCGCTCGTCGTTGAGGTGCTTGAAGAAGCCCGCGCGGCTCAGGTCGTTCTCGCTGTTCTTGCGCACGCGGCCGGTGAGCATGCCCTGGCCCAGCGGCCCCCAGGCCATGACGCCCATGCCGTAGCGCTGCGCGACGGGCAGCACCTCGCGCTCGATGCCCCGGTTGAGGATGGAGTAGGGCGGCTGCTCGGTGTGGAAGCGCTCCAGGTTGCGGCGCTCCGCGACCCACTGGGCCTCGACGATGTCGGAGGCGGGGGTGGTGGAGGAGCCGATCGCGCGGACCTTTCCGCTGCGGACCAGGTCCGTGAGCGCGGAGAGGGTCTCCTCGATGTCGGTCGTGGGGTCGAGCCGCTGGACCTGGTAGACGTCGATGTGGTCCGTCCGCAGCCGGCGCAGCGAGTTCTCGACGGCGGTCGTGATCCAGCGCCGGGAGGTGCCCTGGCGGTTGAGCTCCCGGCCCAGGCCGAACTTGGTCGCCAGGACGACGTCGTCACGGCGCCCCTGGAGGGCCTTGCCGACCACTTCCTCGGAGTCACCGTAGGCGTCGGCGGTGTCGACGAAGTTGATGCCGGCGTCCAGCGCCTTGTGGATGATGCGCGCCGACTCCCCGGGTTCGTTGCCCATACGGGTGGCGAACATCAGGGCGCCGAGCGCGTAGGGGCTGACCTTGATGCCGGTGCGGCCCAGGGTGCGGTACTCCATGGGGTCCCTCCAGGGGGTGCGAAGAGCGCGTCCGTGGGATGCTTGACGCTCAACCAAACGGAAACTCTTTCCGGAACTATACGGAAAGCTTTTCCGGTTACGCAACCGGAGCGAACATGACCGAGAAGGGCGGGCCGCCCCGCCGCATACGCGCGGACGCCCAGCGCAACGTGGACGCACTGGTCGAGGCCGCGAAGAAGGTCTTCGACACGACCGGCGTCGACGCGCCCGCGAAGGAGATCACCGACCTGGCCGGAGTCGGCGTCGGGACGCTCTACCGGCACTTCCCCCTGCGCTCGGACCTGGTCAAGGCGGTGGTGGAGAGCGGGATCGACGCCCTCGCCGCCACGGCACCGGGACTGAGCGCCGCCCACGAGCCCGCCGAGGCGCTGGCCGAGTGGCTGCGCCGGTACACCGAGCTGCTGGGGACCAAACGAGGACTGGCCCCGGCCCTGCACTCGGGCGATCCGTCCTACGAAGGGCTGTCCGGCTACTTCCTGGACAAGGTCGGCCCCGTCCTCACGGCGCTGCTCGCCGACGCCGTGGCTGCCGGGACGGTCCGCGACGACGTCAGCGCCCGGGACCTGCTCTACGCCGTCGCCAACCTGTGCATGCCCGTGTCCGGCGAAGGCCCCGACTACAACCACCGCATGGTCGCCGTCCTCATCGACGGACTCCGCACCGCGCGCCCCGGCGTCGCGACCGACCCTTCGCACCGACCCGGCGGGGCGGCATCCCCCTGAGAACCCAACAGCGCGGAGGCCGATGACGGAGGTCCGACGGCGCAGAGTCCCTTGCGGGTCGCTCAGATCGCCGAGATTTCGAGCGGGTTCATGTAGTCGCGGAATCGGGTCACGCGGCCGTCCTGACGCGTGACGAACCAGACGTAGCTCAGGTCGATCGGTGATCCGTCCGCGGAACGGTGATGGCGGGCGACCGCCTCGACGATCAGATCGTCGCCGCTCTCGTAGGCGCGGACCTCCGTGAGCGAGCCGTAGCGGAGCTGACCGCCGTCGAGCAGGCCACGCAGGAAGGTGTCGATCTCCTCGCGGCCCTCCAGCCGCACCGGGCCGGCGGGGGTGAAGGGAATCTCGTAGAGCGCGTCCGGAGCGAAGATCGACGTGAAGCCGTCGAGATCGTCGGCCCAGAGCGAGTCGAGTGCGCGGGAGAACCACGAGGGCAGGGTGGATGATGAGGTCATTACGTCTCCAGTGAGGTGTTCGACCCGTGTGTCCTGAAGAGCCTAACACCATTACGGACCACCAGTCCGAAAATAGGGAGCGGAGGCGCGGCCGCCCTCCGACCTCGCCCGAGGTGGTACTCAAGGCCGCGGACAAGCTCTTCGCGCGAGCCGACGTCAGCAGCGTCTCCATGGATGACATCGCGGCGGAGGCACAGGTCGGGAAGGGAACGGTCTTCCGGCTCTTCGGCAGTCGCGACGGCCTGCTGGACGCGCTGTGGGCCACGAAGGCCCAGGACCTGCGGGACCAGGCGGAGAGCGGCCCCCCACCGCTCGGCCCCGGGGCGCCCGCGCGGGACCGAGCCGTCGCGTTCCTCGACGCGGTGCTCACCTTCAAGCTCGACAACGGCAACCTGCTGAGAGCTCGCGAAGCGACGGCTTCCGGGCTGCTGCAAAGCGAGCAGTACCGGTGGATGAGGGACCTGCTGGCGCGGACAGCGATGGAGGCCCTCCCCACCCTGACAGCCGAGGACGCCGCATACCTGGCGCACATCCTGCTGGCCGCCGTGCACATCGACCTGGTCGACGAACTCCTGGCGTCCGGACAGACGCCCTCCGCGATCCGCCGCATCCAACGAGCACACGTACGCGCCGTCCTGAGCAGCGAACTCGGCTAGTGCCGCGACCGGCACGGTTCGCCCGGCAGCGAGGTGTCCTGGTGCGGTCGGCCGCAAGGCGCCGAACCGGCCTCGTCGTGGGCCTGCTCGGCCGGTACGGCAACGCGGCGGACGGCCGTGCCAGGACGGCGAGCGGGGCGCACCCTGCCGGGAGCGGCACTGGAGCCCCCGGTTCCGTCCGGCCGCCGGCGGGACCAGAGGGCGACGCCCGCGACATGGAGTCCGGCCGACCGAGTGGTGGCGTTCTTCTCGCAGCGGGCGGCGCCTCGCCGCCGCCTCAGACGGCGCGGACCGGCGCGGGGCCGTAGGACGGGTCGGTCAACTGCCAGGTGTGCGCGCCCGGGTGGTCGGCGAACTCGCAACAGGGCGCGGCCTCCGGGACGGGACCGACGGCCGCGCAGTCGCGGAGCACGGTGAGCGCGGCGGGCGGGCACCCCCGCGTCCACGCGGCCCACAACGCGCCCGCGTCGCCGTCGAGTTCCATCACGAACGCGTGGTGGTCGCCGGTGGCGTGGCCCTCCAGCGTGCACCGCAGGCGCCGCTCCACGTCCTCGGGCCGGGCCGTTCCGGACGCGAACCGCAGCGCCGCGTCGAGCAGTCGGAGCGGGAGGCCGACGCGCTCACCGCACACGGCCCGCGCCCCGGCGACCCGCATCTCGACCCACACGTCCTTGCCCGTCGCCGTGGGAACGGCGCCCCACACCTCGGCCATCCCCTGGAGGACCAGCAGCCCCCGCCCGCCCTCCGCGTCCCAGTCGGGCTCCCGCATCCGCGGCAGGACCGGACTGCTGTCGCTCACGGTCACCCGGACCCCGTCGGCCTGCCGCTGGAGCGTGAGCACGCACTCCGGCGATCCGGTGTGCTTCCCGACGTTCGACAGCAACTCGGAGACGCACAGCGCGACATCGCCCGCCAGCTCCGCGAAGCCCCACAGCCGGGTGTACGCGTCAGCGGTATGGCGCAGCTCCGCGACGGCTTCGGGGACGGCGACGACTTCCCGCCGGAACCGTGGATGACCTGCCTGTGCCCTGGGGTTCATGGATTCTCCAGCGCCGATCACGGCGCGCACGAAGGGTCGACAGCACGTCACGCAACACGTGCTGTGAGTCACGGCAAGGATGGTGCCGCGCCCGCAGTCACTTAGGCAAGTATTCCTAGGAACTTTCACCTTCGAGGTTGAAGTTGGACAGAATCCGTTGCGGAGGACAGTGCGCGAACACCACCATGTCTCCATGCCACAAGACGAGATGCCCACGATGCGCAGCCGCCGATTGGGCGGGGAACTGCGCCGGCTCCGCCTCAAGTGCGGTCTCGGCGTGCGGGATGCCGCCGAGGCGTTGGAGTGCGGCCAACCCAAGATCAGCCAGATCGAGAACGGCAACCGCGGCATCAGACCGCTCGATCTCACGACGCTGCTGAACCTTTACGGCGTCGAGGACGAGCAGTACCGGGCGGCCATGCGAAGGCTGGCCAAGGAGATCCACAAGGTCGACTGGTGGAGCGGCCAGGGCCCGGTGCTCCACAGCGCCCTACGCGACTATCTGACTCTGGAAGCCGACTCCAAGCTGGTGCGTGACTACGAACACGCCGTCATTCCAGGTGTTCTACAGACCGAGGCCTACATGCGGCATCTGTTCTCCATGGCGCTGCCGCCAGAGAAGGTCGAACCGATGGTTGAGGCGCGGATGAAGCGCAAGGAACTCCTCGAAGACCGCCACGGTTTCAGGCTGCGGGCGGTCATCGACGTGCCCGCACTCCACAGGATCAGCGCGGGTCCGGAGGTACGACGCGACCAGTTGAAGCACTTGGACGAAGTGGGCCAGCGTCCCAACGTGACCATCCAGGTATTGCCGCTGGAGACCACACTGCCGATGGAGGCGTACGGGCCCTTCACGCTGTTCACGATGCGCGACGATCCCCCGGCGGACTATGTGTGGTTGGAGCACATCACGGGTGGTACGTTGCTTGAGCGGCCGGTCGACGTCCAGGCATACGTCAAGGTGTGGGACGAGATGACGGCCGCCGCTCTGTCCCCTTCCGCGTCGCAGCAACACCTCCGTGATCTCCTCAAGGAATACGCCGCACATGACCCAGGAGTCAGCACCACGCATCACCCCGAGCGGGTTGGGGGGCGCGCTGTGGCGAACGAGTAGCTACAGCGGAAGCAACAACAACTGCGTCGAGCACGCCCAACTCGCCGACGGCCGCCAGGCCGTCCGCGACACCAAGGACCGCGAGAGCGGCGCCCTGGTCTTCGACGCCGACTCCTGGCAGCACTTCCTCACCGCTGTCCGCGAGGGCACCTTCGACATCTGACGTCCCGCACCCTCGTGGGGTTGAACGTCGAGATGCGCGGTCACAGGCGGTCATCAGCAGCAGCAACCCTAAGAGAAGGACAGCTGCACATGACTAAGTCGATACGCCACACCGCCCCGAGCGAGTTGGCGGGCGCACTCTGGCACAAGAGCAGCTACAGCGGAGCGGTCGACAACTGCGTCGAGCACGCCCGACTCGCCGACGGCCGCCAGGCCGTCCGGGACACCAAGGACCGCGAGAGCGGCGCCCTGGTCTTCGACGCCGACTCCTGGCAGTACTTCCTCACCGCCGTCCGCGAGGGCACCTTCGACGTGTGACCCTCGCGCCGTCCGGACGTCGTTGCTGGATGGCGGAGCCCGCTCATGTCCGCGCACGCGACACCTCGTGCCCTGCCCACCCCGGCGTCGTCCTGAACGGCCCGGCCCCGCATCCTCCCGCTCGCGCCGGGACACGGGGCCGGGCCGTCGCCGTACGTGGGCCGACCGGCTGCGGGGGCGACGACGGACCGCGTAGTAGGCGTGCAGCGCGGCTGACACCTTCGTGGGCGACCACAGGGTCGGACCGCCAGGCGTGCGGGAGTTCGGCGTCGTCCGCCTCGACTGCCGCGAGACCGACAGATGCGGCAGGCCAGGAGACCTGCCTTTCCGTCGCCTCGTCATGCGCGTCCTCCGCGGTTCCGGTGCACTCGGTCATGGGCGGATGCCACGGAGGCTCCGGCACCGGAACCATCGGGTTTTCCCGCTCCGCCGACCAGCGCTTCCCTGCCTTCCCGCTGCGCCACACGACGGTACATGCGGGTGACGGCCGCGCACTGGAGGGCGGTCGCCACCGCCATGGCCAGGCAGATACCGCGCAAACCGGCGCCGGACAGGGCGTACGCGAGGGCGAGTTGGAGCGTCACGCCGCATGTGGTGATCCGGGCGAGGGCCGGGCTGCCGCCGGCGGCCTCGAACACCCCGCCCAGCGCGATGAAGCAGGCGAGCAGCACCAGGTAGGGGCCCACGCACCGCAGGTAGAGCGTGCCGGCGGCGGCCACCCGCCCGCCCGCGCCGAATCCGCGCAGTATCCAGGGGGCCGCGGCGAGCAGGGCCAGGGCGGCGGCGAGCCCGAGGGCTCCGGCGAGGACGAGTGCCTGGCGTCCGACGGCGCGGCGCGCGTCGTGCCCGGCGCCGAGGAGGTGCGCGGTGTGGATGGCGGCGGCCTGCCGCACCGCGTAGAAGGCCATGGTGGCGACGTACGTCGCCTTGGTCGCGATCCCGTACGCCGCCACGTCGGCCACGCCGATCCGGGCGACGACGCCGACGAGGGCGAGGGTCCCGGCCATCCTGACGACGAAGTCGGCGGACATCGGCAGCCCGGTCGCGGCGGTACGGCGGGCGTCGGCCCAGAGGCTTCCCGCCGTTGAGCGCTCCCCCGCCGCATCCGACGCCGTTTCCCTGAGCGGGACGTTGCGGCGCAGGGCGACGAGGCCGCGGGCGAGCGCGGCCGTACGCCCCAGGACCGTGGAGACGGCCGCCCCGCGCACCCCGAGGCCCAGGCCGATGATGAGGGCGGGGTCCAGGACGAGGATCAGCCCGTTCGCGAGCAGGGACAGCCTCATCGGGGTGCGGGTGTCACCGGCGCCCTTGAGGATGCCGTCGACGACGTTGGTGGCGAAGAACACCGCGATCCCGGGGAGCGCGATCGCGAAGTACCCGGTGGCGAGGGAGAGCGGGCGGCCGTCGCCGCCGCCGAGGACGAGCCGGGCCACCGGCTCGCGGCACAGGTAGCCTCCGACGGCCACGACCGGTGTGACGACCGCCCACAGCGTCCAGCCGCCGCGCACGGCGGACCGCACCCCTGCCGGGTCGCCCGCGCCCCGGGCTCGCGCCACCAGCACGGTGGTGCCGGAGCCCGCCACGAGGACGACGCCGAGCAGCAGGTTCTCGACGTTCGTCGCGACCGCCACCGCCGCCACCGAGGCCCCGCCGAGCCGTGCCACCCAGACCATGTTGATGATCCCCGCCGTCACCCCGGCCAGAAGCTCGAAGTAGACCGGGTACGCCAGCGACGCCAGCCGGCGCCGGAGTTCCGTGCCGTCCACCGACCGTCCCCCCTCGTTTCGCTGTACCTCGAATCGATGTACAGCGATAAGAGATAGCATGGCCGCGTCACCCCCGCCAAGGGTCCGGACGCGGCCGGACGCCAGGGGGACGAGCGCAGGAGACGGGAAACGGAAAGGGGCTCTACGGGCATGCTGGAGCTGTCGGTTCTGGGGTTCCTCCACGAGGAGCCCCTGCACGGATACGAGTTGAAGGCGCGCATCCAGGCCCTCAACGGCCACATCCGCCCGGTGAGCGACGGCGCGCTCTACCCGGCCATCACCCGGCTGGCGAAGGCGGGCCTGGTGGAGCAGCACACCGAGCCCGGGAGCGGTGCCGCCAACCGCCGGATCGTCTCCCTCACCCCGGCCGGCCGGGCCGAACTGCTGTCCCGGCTGCGCGACCCCAAGGACGTCGAGATCTCCGACGGTCAGCGCTTCTTCGCGCTGCTCGCGTTCCTGCGCCACCTGCCGGACCCAGCCGGCCAGGCCGCCGTTCTGCGCCGCAGGCAGGCGTTCCTGGAGACGCCGGCCAGCTTCTTCTACCGCGACGGCGAGCCGGTGAGCGCCGAGGAGGTCCCCGACCTCTTCCGGCAGGGCATGCTCCGCGTCGCACGGGCCACAGCGGCGGCGGAGCGGGCGTGGCTGGCCGAGTCGATCGCCCGCCTTGACGACGAGGCCCGGCGGTGAGGGGCGCCACCCGGCGGGTGGGCCGGTCCCCCGTCCCGCTGGTCGGGGACCCCTCGGCCGCAGGCCCGGCGCGCGCCGTCAGCCCTGTTCGGCGGCCTCGGCCCCGGCCTCGGCGTCCTCGCGGTTCCAGTCGACGTCGGGCGGGACCGGGTTCCACCTGTACCTGAGCTCCTCCTCGTCCTTGAGGAGGACGCCCGCCGCCGCCATCAGGTCGAGCATCTCGACGAGGGCCTCGCCGACCGGGTAGTCGGCTATCCAGAACAGCCGCTTGACCGAGCCGAAGGTGCGCTCGCGTGGAAAGACCCCGAGATGACGGCCGAGGCGGTAGCCCGCGATGTCGTGGTCGGTCCAGTCGGCGAGTGCGTCCCGCAGGGCCGTCGGTTCCATGGCTCCCCCGTACTCCGGTCTGGTGGTCGGATCGTCGGCCGTCGGGTCCGCCGGCCGTCGGCTGCTCTCCACCGCTGAGCGGCCGGGCGGCAGCGCGACCGCTCAGCGGTGAATGGTGTCACGTAGCGGGTGGGCGGGCTTTCGGGGCGGGGGCGGGCGTGCCAGCATGGGAGGTGGTCCGGGGACGCCGTCAGGGCGCCTCGAGATGACATGAAGGAGGCGTCACTGATGACGCAGCTTCCGGCTGCCCAGAAGGCGGCCGACAACCCGAAGGCGCTCTACGGCGGCAGCGGCACCCGCCGGGTCACCGTGCGTGACATCACCCTCGCCAAGGAGCGCGGCGAGCGGTGGCCGATGCTCACCGCGTACGACGCGATGACCGCGTCCGTCTTCGACGAGGCCGGCATCCCCGTCCTGCTGGTCGGGGACTCGATGGGCAACTGCCACCTCGGCTACGACACCACCGTGCCGGTCACCATGGACCACATGACGATGCTGTCGGCGGCGGTCGTGCGCGGCACCAGCCGGGCGCTGATCGTGGCGGACCTGGTGTTCGGGTCGTACCAGGAGGGGACGACGCAGGCGCTGCGCAACGCCACCCGCCTGGTGAAGGAGGCCGGGGTCGGCGCGGTCAAGCTGGAGGGCGGGGAGCGTTCGCTCGCCCAGACCGAGGCGCTGGTCGAGGCCGGCATCCCCGTGATGGCCCACATGGGCCTGACCCCGCAGTCGGTGCACACCCTGGGCTACCGGGTGCAGGGGCGCGGCGAGGAGGCGGCCGACCGGCTGATCCGGGACGCGAAGGCGGCGCAGGAGGCGGGCGCGTTCGCGGTCGTCCTGGAGCTGGTCCCGGCCGAGGTCGCCGCGGAGATCACCCGCTCGCTGCACATCCCGACCGTCGGCATCGGCGCCGGCCCGGAGTGCGACGCGCAGGTGCTGGTGTGGACGGACATGGCCGGCATGACCGGCGGCAAGGTGCCGCGCTTCACCAAGCAGTACGCCGACCTGCGGCAGACCCTGGGCGACGCCGCCCGCGCGTACGCCGAGGACGTGGTGGGCGGAGCGTTCCCCGCCGAGGAGCACACGTTCCACTGACCGTCGTCCATGGACCGGCTTCCACTGACCGGCTTCCACTGACCGTCGGCTGACCCCGCCCCCGGTCCCGGGCCGCTCCAGGCGCCCGGGGCCGGGGGCGGGTGCGTGGACGGCGGGCCCCGCCACCGGGGACCGCTCGTTTGGGGGCCTTCCCCGTTGAGACGGTCCGGGCTCCCGTACGTACGTGACGGTGAACGCCGCTTCGACGGCGCCCCTCGCACGCACGGGAGGTCCCCATGACCGGCTCCACGCGCGGCCGCCCGGCCGTACCGGGCACCACGGCGGCCGACGTACCCGGCCGGGGGCGGCCCGCGTCCGACTCCGGGGGAGCCTCCTCCGGGCCGGCCGGGCACCATCACCGCCGCACATGATCAGACTCGCCCCAGGCGGACTCGACCGGCGCCGAACCGTGCGGCAGGATGCGCCCGTGGAAGGACCACCCCAGGAGCCCCCGGAACACCCCGAGCCCCCTCGGCACTCCGGGCACCCCGAAGCCCCGGAGACCGAGGACGTGGCGGGTCCGGTCGGCCTCGCGCCCGAGGACGAGCTGATGCGGGCCCTGTACCACGAGCACGCCGGCGCGCTGTTCGCGTACGTGCTGCGCCTGGTCGGCGGCGACCGCTACCTCGCCGAGGACGTCGTCCAGGAGACGCTGCTGCGGGCGTGGAAGAACGCCTCCCGGCTGGACCCGGCGGCGCGGTCGCTGCGGCCGTGGCTGGTCACGGTGGCCCGCCGGATCGTCATCGACAGCCACCGCAGCCGGCAGGCGCGCCCGCCCGAGGCTCCGCCGGCCGCGCTGGAGCAGCTGCCCGCGCAGGACGAGCTGGAGCGCTCGCTGCGGCTGATGACGATCTCCGACGCGATGCACGACCTGTCCGCGGCGCACCGCCAGGCCCTGGTCGAGACGTACTTCCGGGGCCGTACGGTGAGCGAGGCCGCCGAGGAGCTGGGGCTGCCGCCCGGCACCGTGCGGTCGCGGGTCTTCTACGCGCTGCGCGCGCTGCGGAACGCACTGGAGGAGAGAGGGGTGACCACACCGTGACACCCCACGAGCACCACGTGGACGTGGGCGCGTACCTGCTCGGCGCGCTCGACGACGCGGAGATGACCCGCTTCGAGGAGCACCTGGCCGGGTGCGAGGAGTGCGGGCGCCTGCTGGACGAGCTGGCCGGCGTGGAACCGGTGCTGGCCGAGCTGCGCGACGACGGGATCGGCTGGGTGGAACCGCCCGGCGGCGACGCGATGCTCCACCGGCTGCTGGCGCGGGTCGCCGCGGACCGGCGGGTCCGGCGGCGGCGCCGGGTGGTGGCGGTCGCGGCGGCCGCGCTGCTGGTGGTCGGCGGCCCGGCGATCGCGGTGGTGGCCACCGAGGCAGGTACCGGCGGTACCCCGGCCGCCGTCACGACGGTGGGCGGGGAGCGGCAGTCGGCGACGAACCCGGCGACGGGCGTGTCGGCGATCGTGGGCGTCACCGACCGCACCTGGGGCAGCACGGTCGACCTGCGGCTGACCGGGGTGCGCGGACCGCTGGACTGCCACCTGGTGGCGATCGGCCCGCACGCGGTGCGGCAGACCGTGGCGAGCTGGCGGGTGCCGGAGGAGGGGTACGGGACGGGCGCGCACCCCGAGCCGCTCACCGTCTCGGGCACGACCGGGCTGCACAAGGACGCGATCAAGCGGTTCGAGGTGCGCACGAGCGGCGGGACGCTGCTCGTGACCGTCCCCGGCCCCGGCACCCCGCCCTCGGACCGGCCGCGCGGCAGCACGGAATAGCCCCGCCCGGCCCGCGACCACGCGGCCGGGCCGCATAAGGTCGCCCGGCCGCCCGAGCGCATAAGGTCGTCCGCGCACCCCGGCCCCATAGGTCGCCACCGCCTGCGCAAGGCCCCGCAAGGGCCCTGGCCGCCCGGCGCCGCCCGCCGCCGCCCGCTGCCGATACCGTCCGGCCGCCCCGGACACCCGCTCCGACCTGCGCTGATACCGCGCACCGAGCTGACCGACAGGGAACCGACATATCGCTGTCGGTGGCATGTCGGCGCCCTGTCGGCGGCGTACCCCAGAGTTGTGCACATGACGACGACGCGACGGACGGACAACGGCGGTCCCGCCGCCGTCGAGGTACGCGGGCTGGTGAAGCACTACGGCCCGACCAAGGCTCTCGACGGCGTGGACCTGGACGTGCGACCGGGCACGGTGCTCGGCGTGCTGGGCCCGAACGGGGCCGGCAAGACCACGCTGGTGCGGGTGCTCTCCACCCTGATCCAGCCCGACGCCGGCACCGCCCGGGTGGCGGGGTACGACGTACTGCGCCAGCCCCGGCAGCTGCGCCGGGTGATCGGCCTGACCGGCCAGTACGCCTCGGTGGACGAGAAGCTCTCCGGCTGGGAGAACCTCTACATGATCGGGCGGCTGCTCGACCTCTCCCGCAAGGAGGCCCGCGGCCGGGCCGACGAGCTGCTGGAACGGTTCTCCCTCACCGAGGCCGCCCGCAGGCCCGCGATGCAGTACTCGGGCGGTATGCGGCGCCGGCTGGACCTGGCCGCGAGCATGATCGGCCGGCCCGCGGTGCTCTACCTGGACGAGCCCACCACCGGCCTGGACCCCCGCACCCGCAACGAGGTGTGGGAGGAGGTGCAGCGGATGGTCGCCGACGGCGCGACCGTGCTGCTCACCACCCAGTACATGGAGGAGGCCGAGCAGCTGGCCAGCGAGCTGACGGTGATCGACCGCGGCAAGGTGGTCGCCGAGGGCAAGGTCGCCGAGCTGAAGGCCAAGGTGGGCGGGCGGACACTGACCATCCGCCCGTCGGACCCGGCGCAGGCGGCGGCGATGGCCGCCGCGATCACCGAGGCGGGCCTGGACGGGGTCGGCGGCCTTCAGGTCGACCCGGCCGAGAGCCTGGTGAGCGTGCCGGTCCACAGCGACGACCAGCTCACCTCCGTGGTGGGCCTGCTGGCGGGGCGCGGCTTCGGCATCGCCCACATCGACACCCGGCTGCCCAGCCTGGACGAGGTCTTCCTGGCCATCACCGGCGAGCGGCCCACCTCCGAGGGCGGGTCCGGCACGGCGGAGCCGGAGGGGTCCGGCCGCGGCGCCGACGAGAAGAAGAACGTGGAGGTCTCCGTATGAGCGCGCAGACGTTGACGGCCCCGCCGGCCGGCGGCCGGTACGCCGCCGCGGGCGGCGACGGGAGGATCGGCCTGCGGGCCAACCTGCGGCACGTCGGCGCCCTGGTCCGCCGCAACGTGCTCCAGATCAGGCAGGACCCGGAGTCGATGTTCGACGCCCTGCTGATGCCGGTGATCTTCACCCTGCTGTTCGTCTACGTCTTCGGCGGGGCGATCTCCGGCAAGGGCCACCAGCACCAGTACGTGGACTACGTGGTCCCCGGGCTGATGGCCATGATGGGCATGAACCTCGCCACGTCCGTCGGCACCGGCATCAACGACGACTTCCGCAAGGGCGTCATGGACCGGTTCCGCACCATGCCGATCGCCCGGTCCTCGGTGCTGATCGCCAAGATCGTGGTCGAGGTCGGGCGGATGCTGATCGCCATCGCGATCCTGCTCGGCATGGGCTTCGCACTGGGCATGTCGGTCGCCACCGACGTGCCGCACCTGCTGGCCGCCGTGGCGCTGTCCACGGCGTTCGGCGCCTCGTTGATGTGGGTCTTCATCCTGCTGGGGCTGACGATGAAGACCGCCCAGTCGGTACAGGGGCTCGGCATGCTGGTGTTGATGCCGCTGCAGTTCGGCAGTTCGATCTTCGCGAGCCCGAGCACGATGCCGGGCTGGCTGGAGAGCTTCACCAAGGTCAACCCGCTCTCCAACCTCGCCGACGCCTCCCGGGCGCTGGTCAACGGCGGCCCGGTGGCGCACACCGTGTGGATGACGCTGGCCTGGGCGGTCGGCATCACGGTGGTGACGGCGCCGCTCGCGGTGGCCCGGTTCCGCAAGAAGACCTGACGGGCCCGGAACCGCACCCCGCCCGGCCTGGTCGAGCCGGGTCCGGGTCCGGGTCCGGGTCCGGCACCTGGGCTGTCAGTCGACGTCGCACATGAGGGCGGCGGCCTCCTCCGCGGAGAGGCCGCCGCCCTTCGCCTGTGCCGCCGCGAACTCCTCCTCGCCCAGCAGCTCCCGCAGCCGGTCGCGGACCCGCGCGGTGTCCCGGGCCTCCAACGGCGGCACGACGGAGGGCCGCAGCCGGTCATGGGCGGCGAGCAGGACGGCGGCCCGGTGCAGCCGCGCGGCCCGCAGGCGCCCGGCCGCCTCCGCGCCCGCATCCGCACCCGACCCGGACTCAGCCCCGGACCCGGACCCGGACTCGGACCCGGCTTCGGACTCCGTCTCCGCGAGGGTGAGCAGCAGTTCAGCCGCCCCCGGAGTGAGGATGATCCCGAGCCGGGGGGTGACCATGTGGGACAGCGGGTGGGAGTTCAGCTCCGCCACGCCGGCGCACAGCATCTCCAGCCCCTCGGCCGGCCGGCCCAGCCGGCCGATCAGGGAGCCGCGCGTCGCCGTCATCACGCCGACCACGAACCGGGGCAGCGGAGTCGGCGTCCGCTCGACCTCCTCGATACCGCGGTCGATCATCTCCAGCGCCTCGTGGATCCGGTCGGTGCGGGCCAGCAGCGAGGTGAGCATCATCCTGCCGAAGAAGCCCGCCCCGTCGCCGTGCGCGCCGTACTCCTCGGCCTCCGCGATGCCCTGGCGGATGACGCGCTCGCCCTCCTCCAACCGCCCCGCGTTCACCAGCGAATCGCCCAGCCGCACCGTCAGCACCGGCGAGTGCTGGTCGGCGCCCAGCTTGCGGGCCAGTCCGATCGCCCGGCGGCAGCACTCGGCGGCGTGCTCCCAGTCCCCGCCGTTGCCGGCCGCCTCGGCCTCGGCCGACAGCGTCTCGGCCATGCCCCACTCGTCACCGAGCCGCTCGAAGAGGCGCCGGGCCTCGCCGATGTCCTCCATGGCGCTGTCCAGGGTGTCGGTGAGGTCGTTGCGCACCTTGGCCCGCAGTTGCAGCGAGAAGGCCAGCTCCCATGTGCGGCCGAACCGCCGGCAGCACTCCACCGTCTCGTCCATCAGCTCGTGCAGCCGGTCGAAACTGCCGGAGAAGAAGGCGCCGTAGGGGCGGGAGATGCCCGGCTGCCGGGCGGACTGCGGCAGGTGCGGCGGGTATGTCTCTACCAACGCGGTGCCGATGGCGGTCAGTTCGGGGTCGGTCAGCCACTCCGTCTCGCCCTCGCGCGAGGAGAGGTCGATGACGCGGAGGTGCCGCCGCGCCTCGGCCAGCCGGCCGCCCTCCAGCGGCGGCGGGTCGTCCAGCGGGGAGCGTTCGACGGGGCGCAGGTCGGGTTCGCCGAGGAAGGGGTTGGGGCCCATCGCGCAGACCGCGGCGGCCCAGTGGCGGCGTTCGGCGGTGTAGCGGCGGACCTCCCAGAACCAGTCGCAGCCCAGCACCAGGAGCAGCCCCTCCTCCTCGTCGCCGGAGGCCACCGCCCGGCCCAGCGCGGCCCGCAGGTTCTCGTGCTCCCGCTCCAGCCGCTCGAACCAGACGAGTTGGCCGGCCCGGCGCAGCTTCGGGTCGGTCGTGCGGGCGAACTCCCGGAAGAACACCATGTGCCGGCGCTCGACGGCGGCCCGCTCGCCCGACTCGTCCAGCCGGTCGGCCGCGTACTCGAAGATCGTCTCCAGCATCCGGTAGCGCGGGCCGTCCGGCGTGTGCTCGGCCAGCACCAGCGACTTGTCGACCAGGGAGGCGACGAGCGCGGCGGCGTCAGCGGCGTCGATCGCCCCCTCGGCCGCGCCCGGGCCCTGACGACCGCCCGCGGAACCGCCCGCGAGACCGTCGACGAAGCCGCGCGCGGGACCGTCCGCGACGCCACGCGGGAACCCGTCCGCGAGGCCGTCCGCGACGCCACGCGGGAGCCCGTCCGCGACGCCGTCCGAGAGGCCGTGCCGGAAAGCGCCCGCGAGGCCGTCCACCACGCCGCCCCGGGGGTCGGCGCACACCGCCTCCAACGCCTCCAGCGTGCAGCCGCCGCGGAAGACCGCGAGCCGGCGCAGCAGCACCCGCTCGGCCGGGTCCATCAGGTCCCAGGACCAGTCGACGACCGCCCGCAGCGTCTGCTGGCGCGGCAGCAGGGTGCGGCTGCCGCCGGTGAGCAGCCGGAAGCGGTCGTCCAGCCGGTCGGCGAGCTGACGCGGCGACAGGCCGCGCAGCCGCGCGGCGGCCAGCTCGATGGCCAGCGGCAGCCCGTCCAGGCGCCGGCACAGCTCGGCGCAGGCAGCGGGGTCCTCCTCGGTGGTGAAGCCGGGGCGGGCGGCGGCGCCGCGGTCGGCCAGCAGCCGCAGCGCGGTCGGGTCGGGCAGCGGGTCGAGCGGGCGCACCAGCTCGCCGGGGACGCCCAGCGGCTCCCGGCTGGTGGCGAGCACGGTCAGGCCGGGGCAGTCGGCGAGCAACTGCCCGGTGAGGGCGGCGGCGGCGTCGATGACGTGCTCGCAGTTGTCCAGCACCAGCAGCAGCTCGCGCCCGGCGCAGTACTCGGCGAGTTGCTGGACGGGGTCGCGCGGCTTGGACAGGGCACCCTCGGCGGCGAGCGCGGCCTCGGCGCTGCCGGCCGCGTGCAGCACCGTCTCGCGCAGCCCGAGCTGGCTGACCACGGCCTCGGGCACGGTACGCGGGTCCCGCACCGGGGCCAGCTCGGCGTACCAGACGCCGTCCGGCCAGGACACGGCCACCAGGTCGCCGACCTCCTGCGACAGCCGCGTCTTGCCGGTGCCGCCGGGGCCGGTGATGGTGACCAGGCGGCTGCCGCCCAGGTCGCGGCGGACGGCGGCCAGGTCCTCCTCCCGGCCGACGAAGCTGGTCAGCCGGGTGCGGGCGTTGCCCGGAGGCCGCGTCCGGCGGCTCCCGCCGGAGCCGGACGGGCGGCCGTCCGAGGGCCGGGGCGGTCGGCGGCGGGGCCCGCAGCCGGCCCGGGGACCGCCGGGGCGGGCCCGGATTCCGGACCGGGTTCAGGACCGGATTCCGGCCCGCGCGCCGGACCGGATTCCGGTTCCGGCGCGCGGGCCGGACGCGGCGCGCGGGCCGGTTCAGGCACGCGGGCAGGCTCAGGCACGCGGGCCGAATACGGCGCGTGGGCCGGAACCTCCGAGGAGGGTCGCGGCAGCGGCTCGGGGGTGAGCAGTTCGGCGTGCAGGGTCCGCAGCTCCGCGCTAGGGTCCGCTCCCAACTCCTCGGCGAGCGCCCGGCGCAGCGCCTCGAACGCGGTCAGCGCCTCGGCGGTACGGCCGGTGGCGCGCAGGGCGCGCAGGTGGAGGGCGTGCAGCGGTTCGTCGAGGGGGTGGCTCGCGGCCAGCGCGGCCAGCTCCGGCAGCGTCTGCGCGGCCCGGCCGAGCGCCAGCTCGGCGGCCAGCCGCTGGCGCTGGACGTCCAGCCGCAGCGCCTCGACGCGGACCGCGGCGGAGCCGCGGCCGGGCAGGTCGGCCAGCGCGGGGCCGCGCCACAGGGCCAGGGCGTCGCCGAGCAGCGCGGCGGCGCTGCCCGGGTCGCCGGCGTTCAGCGCCCGGCGGCCCTCCTCGGCCAGCCGCTCGAAGCGGAAGAGGTCGACGTCCTCTCGGGTGGCCTCCAGCCGGTAGCCGCCGTCCACGGAGCCGACCCGCGCGTGCCCCAGCGCCCGGCGCAGCCGTCCGACGAGCGCCTGGAGCGCCCCGGTCGCGTCGGCCGGCGGGTCGCCGTCCCACACCTCGTCGATCAGCACGTCCGGGCCGACGGCACGGCCGGGCCGCCGGGCCAGCGCCGTCAGCAGCGCGCGCAGCCGTCCCCCGCTGAGGAGGACGGGGGAGGAGTCGTCCCGCAGGGCCTGAGCCGGTCCGAGGATCACGTAGCGCACAGGGCCATTCTTGCCCAGTCCGCCGATCGGGTGAGCGCGCGTACTCGGGGGTGCCCCGTGGAACCCCGGCGGCGGCCCGCGCGTTGTCGCCGTACCGGCCGTGCCGCTCGCTCTGGGTGGCCGTCCGACGGCACACGGTACGCGTCGGACGCGAGGTGGTGGGAGGTGGGCCCCTGGTGGTGACATGATCGGCCCGCGCCCGCAGGCGCCCCGCCCGCCGGGACCCCCGCAGCCGCGCCCGACCGCCCGACCCGGCCGTGGAACCGCGCCGGCCTGAACGCCGGCCGGCCTGCCGACACAACCGCCGACGTGGACAGCCGACGTGGACAGCCGACATGGAGCCGCCAAAGTGAACAGCTGACGCGAACCCCGAGATGAACCGCCGACCTGACCGACGTACGGATGTACGCCCGGTGTGCTCGGGCGCCTACACCCCGCACGTCCCGACGTCCCCACGTATTGTCCGCTGACGGCCCGAAGCCGCCGCACCGTCCGCGAGGAGCCCACCGATGAGCGTCACCCCGATCCGCGTCTCCCGGCGCGGCCGCCTGAACCGGCGGATCAGCCCGGTCTTCCTCGGCATCGCCGCGGCGATGGCGGCCTCCGGGTGGGCGCTGGCCGCCGACTACCCCTCCCACACGCGCTTCGCGGTGTTCCTCTTCGTCGTCTCCGGCTGGCTGCTCTCGCTGTGCCTGCACGAGTACGCGCACGCGCGCGCCGCCCTGGCCAGCGGCGACCTCAGCATCGAGGACAAGGGCTACCTCACCCTGAACCCGCTGAAGTACGCCAACGCGGGGCTGTCGATCCTCCTGCCGCTGGTGTTCGTCGTCCTCGGCGGCATCGGCCTGCCGGGCGGGGCGGTGGAGGTGGAGCGGCACCGCATCCGGGGGCGGCTGCGGCACAGCCTGGTGTCGGCGGCGGGCCCGCTGGCGAACGTGGTCTTCGCGGTGGCGCTGATGCTGCCGTTCAGCCTGGGCTGGGCGGACGGCTGGCAGCTGGAGTTCCGCTTCGCCTTCGCGTTCCTGGCGCTGCTCCAGGTGACGGCGGCGATCGTCAACCTGCTGCCGGTGCCGGGCCTGGACGGCTACGGGGTGCTGGAGCCGTGGCTGCCGAGGTCGGTGCGGCAGCAGCTGGCGCCGTTCGCGCCCTTCGGGATGCTCGCGGTCTTCGTGGTGCTGTACATCCAGGCGGTGAACCACTGGTTCTTCGACCGCATGTACACCGTCATGGGCTGGTTCCACGTACCCGACGGCTACGCGTACTACGGCTACACGCTCTTCCGCTTCTGGCACCACTGAGCCGAACCCGGCGGCGGCGCCACTTCGGACGGCGCCGTACGCCGCTCACCCCCGGGGACGCGCCGGTGCGCCGTCAGCCGCGCTGGGCGGCGGCGGACGCCCGGGCCCTGCGCAGGTAGTACCAGCCCATGTTGCTGCTCAGGCCCGCGAGCAGCAGCCAGACCACGCCCACCCAGTTGCCGTTGACGAAGGACACCACCGCGGCGGCCACCGCGAGCACGCAGACGATCAGGGCGTAGACGGCGAGGCGCGGCATAAGGCGGTGCTCCTGTCGGGGGACGGGCGGCGGGCGGCCGACACCGTCCGGGCGGGGCCGGGCGCGGGGCCCGGCGGCGGGTTCGGACCCCGCCATTGTCCCCCACCGCGCACCGCCCCCGGGGGCGCACCCCCGGCGGGGCGGCGGGCGGAAGATCCACTGCGCGGGTGTCCGGCCCGCGTGCGGGCCGGGACGGCGGATCGGCGCGCGGGTCAGACGTCGGTGACGCGCAGGCCCGCGTGGGCCTTGTACCGGCGGTTGGTGGAGATCAGGTTCGCCACCAGCGACTCGACCTGGTGGGCGTTGCGCAGCCGCCCGGCGAAGATCCCGCGCATGCCCGGGATGAGGCCGGCCAGCGCCTGCACGGTGTCGGTGTCGGCCCGGGAGTCGCCGAGCACCATGACGTCGGTGTCGATCCGCTCCACCGCCGGGTCCTGGAGCAGCACCGCCGACAGGTGGTGGAAGGCGGCGGTGACCCGGGAGTCCGGCAGCAGCGCGGCGGCCTGCTGGGCGGCGCTGCCCTCGTCGGGGGTGAGCGCGTAGGCACCCTGCTTGTCGAAGCCGAGCGGGTTGACGCAGTCGACGACGAGCTTCCCCGCCAGCACCTCCCGCAGCCCCTCCAGCGTCTTGGCGTGGCCCTCCCACGGCACCGCGACGATGACGACGTTGCTGCGGCGGGCGCACTCCTCGTTGTCGGTGCCGGCCACGGGCACGGCGGGGGCCGGGTCCAGGGCGTTCAGCTCGGACGCGGCCGCCTCGGCCCGGGCGGCGTCGCGGGACCCGACCACCACCCGCTGCCCGGCGCGGGCCAGCCGGTAGGCCAGGCCGCGCCCCTGGTCGCCGGTCCCGCCCAGCACGCCGACGGTCAGCCCGGAGACGTCGGGCAGCGCCCACGGGTCCTTGGGCGCGGGCTTCTTCTGTTCAGCGCTAGTCATGGTCCACATCGTCGCACCCGCCCGCCGGAGCCGTGCGCCGCCGTCCCGCCCGCCGTGTGCCGCCATCCCGCCCCGCCCCGCGCCCGACCGCCGGTCGGGGCCGTCCCGGCGGCCTCAGGGGTGGAACCGCCACCGGCCCTCGGAGACGACCTCCACCTCGCCGTCCGCGACCCGGACCGCCGAGTCGTCGTCGAGGAAGTAGACCGGGAAGTCCGCCCGCGCGACGACCTGATCGGCCCAGGCGTCGTCCCGCTCGGGGAAGTGCGGTGAGTACAGGTGCGGCTTCAGGTACCAGTCGAAGAGGCCGAACGGCGGCTCCACCGTGGCCGCGCCCAGCGCGTGCAGGTCGGCGGTGTCGCCCATGACCTCGGCGGAGCGCTCGTCCAGGCGCCGGCTGAAGATCATCGACCCGGCGCTCACCCCGACGTAGACACGGCTCTCCAGGGCCTCCAGGAAGTCGTCGGCCAGGCCGGCGCGGGTGAGGCTCCGCGCGAGGTGGTACTGGTTGCCGCCGCCGACGTGGACGACGTCGGCGTGCAGCAGCCGGTCGAGCACCATCCGCCGGGGCAGGCCGTTCGGCTCCAGGATGTCGAACTCGCGCCAGCCGAGGCCGTGCAGCTCGTTGAGGCCGCCGAGGACCCAGCCGTGGTCGCCGGGCTCGGCGAAGGACGCGGTGGGGAGGTGGACGAGGTTCGCCGACGCGAACGGCCTGCCCAGCATGGCGCGCAGCGCGTCCCGCAGTGTTCCGTTGCTCAGGCCGCTCGCGGTCAGGAGAAGGTTCACGGGGCGAGGCAACCACAGCGGCCGCGCACGGGCAACGCCCTCACCCTTCTCACCCGGGCCGTGGTCCCGCACCGCCGCCGCACCGCCCTCGGACTCCCCCGTCCCGGCGTCCGTCAGGTCGTCCGGGTCGTCGCCCGGCGGGCGGCAGGCGGCAGGCGGCAGGCGGCAGGCGGCCTCAGTCCTGGGAGTCCCACTCGTCGTTGCGCTCCGCGACCCGCTCCATGGCGTGCTCGGCCTCGGCGCGCGAGGCATAGGGACCGAAGCGGTTCTTGGCCGGGCACTCGGGCCCCTCCTCGACCTTCTGGTGCTTGAGGCAGTAGAACCACTCACCCGGCTTGCCGGCCGGCCGGTTCGCCTTGTGGAACGCCATGACGCCTCCTTCGCCGCGCGACGGTCGCCGCCCTCGTGGCCATCGTGCCCGATGCCGCGCCGATACACTCGTCGGCATGTCTGGTCAGCTCCTCGTACCCGGAAAGCAGTCGCCCACGCGCCAGGTGCCCGCTTCGATCCCGCGCCCCGAGTACGTGGGCAGGCCCGGACCCGCGCCGTACACCGGCGCCGAGGTGCAGGACGCGGAGACCGTCGAGCGGATGCGCCTCGCCTCCCGGATCGCCGCGCGGGCGATGGAGGAGGCGGCGAAGGCCGTCGCCCCCGGCGTCACCACCGACGAGCTGGACCGGATCGCCCACGAGTACATCGTCGCCGCGGGCGCGTACCCGTCCGACCTGGGCTACCGCGGCTTCCCCAAGAGCATCTGCACCTCCCTCAACGAGGTGATCTGCCACGGCATCCCGGACTCCACGGTGCTGCGCGACGGCGACATCGTGAACCTCGACGTGACCGCGTACATCGGCGGCGTGCACGGCGACTGCAACGCCACCTACCTGGTGGGCGACGTGGCCGAGGAGTCGCGGCTGCTGGTGGAGCGGACCCGCGAGTCGCTGCGCCGGGCCATCGCGGCGGTGCGGCCGGGGCGGCAGATCAACGTGATCGGCCGGGTCATCGAGTCGTACGCCAAGCGCTTCGGGTACGGCGTGGTGCGGGACTTCACCGGCCACGGCATCCACACGTCGTTCCACTCCGGGCTGATCATCCCGCACTACGACGACCCGCGGGCCACCACGGTGATGCGCCCCGGCATGACGTTCACCATCGAGCCGATGCTGACGCTGGGCACCCACGAGTACGAGATGTGGGACGACGGGTGGACCGTGGTCACCAAGGACCGCAGCCGCACGGCCCAGTTCGAGCACACGCTGGTGGTCACCGCCGACGGCGCCGAGGTCCTGACGCTCCCGTGACACGCGCCGCCCGGTAGGGTTGCGCCGATCCCGCCGGGGGGCCGGCCGGGGACCGAAGGGGAGCCGACGCGCCATGATCCGCCGCAGGTTGGGCCTCGGGGCCGCCGTCACCGCGCTGGCCGTGCCGCTGTCGGGGTGCGTGACCGTGCACGGCGAGCGGGCGCTGATCCCCTCGGTCAGCCGGGCCGAGGCGGCGCAGGTGCTGGCCCACTTCGCGGACCGCAACACCGCGGCCAAGCGGGCGTTCGACGAGCGGATCATCGCCTCCGTCGAGGCGGGACCGCTGGGCACGATCGACCAGGCCGGGATGCGCGCCAAGCACGCCGACGCGCCGGGCGGCAACAAGAGCCTCACACCGCTGCGGTTCTCCGACACCAGGTACGCCATACCCGAGCAGCGCGGCTGGCCGAAGTTCTTCGTGGCCGACACCCGCACCAACCGCAACGGCGACGCCCGTTGGCTGCTGGCCTTCCGCCGCGACAGCCCGGACGCCCCCTGGAGGGCGGACTTCCTCGGCGTCGCCGCGCCCGGGCAGGTGCCGGACCTCGCCACCGACAAGGCCGGTCACGCCATCCCCGTACCGGCGGCCGGCACGAACCTCTCCGTCCAGCCCGGCAAGCTCAGCGACGCCTACGCCGCCTACCTGGGCGGGGCCTCCGGCGGTCCGGAGTTCGCGGCCGGCACCGCCACCTCCGCCCTGCGGCAGCTCCACACCGCGGAGCAGCACGGCACGAACACGGTGACGCAGTACGCCGACCAGGGCGACAGCGCGGGCGACTTCGCCCCGATCGCGCTGCGTACCCGGGACGGCGGCGCGCTGGTCTTCTTCGGCTCCCGCCACCAGATCCGCGCCACCTTCCGGGCCGGCTACCAGCTCGACCTCGACAAGGACACGCAGGCGCTGACCACGGGCACGCCGAAGACGTCGATCACGCTCTCCCGGGTGGCCCAGGAGGTCGCGGAGGTCCCGCCGCGGTCCGCGGGCGGCAAGGTGGCCGTCCTCAGCCGGCTGGACGGGCTGGTCGGCGCGAAGGGCGAGTAGCGCCCCGGCCGCTGCCGCCCACCCGGGTGCCTCCCGGCCGCCGCGCGGAACCGCCTGGGACCGGCCGGGACGGTGCGGGGGGCGACTGCGGAGGAGCGCCTCGGCTCAGCGGCCCCAGGCCAGGGACTCGCTCTCCGGCTCGTACCCGAACTGGGCACAGGCGTCGGTGAGGATGTCCAGCACCGGCAGCGGGTCGGGCAGCGGGAGGTCCGGGCCGAGGTCGGGCAGCCAGCGCACGATGTCCCCGGAGGGCAGCCGGGCCGGCGGCAGCAGGACGTAGCTTCCGCGGCAGTGCCAGCGGATGCCGGGGCGCTCCTCGGCGGTCTCCGGGTGGCTGTCCAGCTCGCAGGGCCACCACTCGTCCTCGTCGGCGGGGGTGCCGCGGGTCTCGGTGAAGAAGAGCATCCGCTCCTCGCCGAGCGCGGCGACCGGGCCGAGCGTGGCGGCGTCGGCGCTCAGCCGCTCCAGCGCGACCAGGCCGGCCTCCACCGGTACGTCGAGCACGTCGACGTGCTCGCCGGTGGCGGCGACGACGTTGGCCATCGGGTGGACCCGCAGCCAGTCCTCGACCCGCTGCGGGTCGGTGGACGCCTGGGTCTGCCAGGCCGGGGAGATGGGGTGCAGGCCCGGGATGGGACAGCCGATGCGCTCGCAGGAGCAGCCGAACCCGTCCGGGTGGGCGGCCGGCGCCACCGGGAAGCCGGCGCGGACGGCGGCGCGGATCAGGTCGTCGCGGTCCGGGTCGGGCAGCTGGGGGCGGGCGGAACGACTGGCGCGGCCGGATCGGGGAGCCCGGGCGGGACCGGAGGAGCCGTCCTGGCGGCGGCGCAGCCAGTCGGACAACCTGTTCATTCCTGCCATCGAGCTCCTTCCCTCTCCCCCGACCTCCCCCGGGGCCGTGTGGATCCACGGTACGCGGGCGGTGGAGGACATCCTGCCTTCTGGCCGGATTGAACACCCACTCGGGGTGGAACTCTTCCCTGCGCGGAGGCTTTTCCCGACAACGCGTCGGCAAAGTCCCGAGCGGCCGGGTAGGCTCCGACCGGGTACCACTTCGCCGACGGTCAGCCGACGGTCAGCAGACAGCTCAGCCGACGCTCAGCAGACATCCAGCCGACGACGCCAGTCCGGCGCCGGGACCGCCTCCGCGGGTGTCCGGCACGAGCCCCGGGAGGTCACCCCTTGACACCGCCGACACCGCCCACCCCGTCCTCCGTGCCCGAAGCACCCCACGCGTCCCGCTCGCCCCACGCGCCCGATGGGTCCGCCCGCCACACCGGGCCGGCCACCGCCGCGCCGTTCTCCGAGGTCATCCGGGACGCCACCCGCGCGCAGCACACCGAGGCGGAGGGCACGGCGTTCATGCGGGACATGCTGGACGGCTCCCTCGGCGTCGAGGCGTACGCCCGCTACACCGAGCAGCTCTGGTTCGTCTACCGGGCCCTGGAGCGGGGCGCCGGCGCCCTGGCCGGCGACCCGGTGGCCGGCCCCTTCCTCGACCCCGGCCTCACCCGCCTGCCCGCCCTCGAACGCGACCTGGCCCACCTGTGGGGCCCGGCCTGGCGGGACCGGACCCGCGCCCTTCCGGCCACCACCGCGTACGCCGACCGCGTCGCCGAGGTGGCCGCGCGCTGGCCGGGCGGCTACGTCGCCCACCACTACACCCGCTACCTCGGCGACCTCTCGGGCGGCCAGGTGGTGCGCGGCAGCGTGGAGAAGACCTTCGGCTTCGCCCACAAGGGGGACGGCGTGCGGTTCTACGTCTTCGACGCCCTCCCCAACCCGGCGGCCTTCAAGCGCGACTACCGCGCCCGCCTCGACGCCCTGCCCGTCCCCCCGGCCGAGCAGGAGCGCGTGGTGGACGAGTGCCGGCTGGCCTTCCGCCTCAACACGGCCCTCTTCACCGAGCTGGGCACGGAGTTCACCGCGGCCTGAGCCGCCGCCCCGGCCGCCCCGGCCGCCCCGGCGCTCCCGGGACTCCGCTGCTCCGCCGCTCCCGGGGCCCCACCGCTCACCACTCCCAGTGGCCGTCCGACCCGACCCGCCGCGCGGCGGCAGGTCGGACGGCCGCGCCGTTCCGCTCGGCACGGGCCGGGCCGGGTCAGGCCGCGCCGGCCGCGTCAGGCCGCGTCTGCGACGTCTGAGATTCCTGGCATGCCTTGGGGTTCCTGAGATACCCGGGACGCTGACCCGCCCGACACCTGACGGAAACACGCCACCCGCGAACCCCCTTGCCCTGCCCGGTTGTTGAGCGGTGCCGGAGACGGCGGCGACCACCCCGAAACGCCGCGGAAACAGCGCCGAAACCCCGGCGTACCCGGCCGGCGAACCGGATTCGGCGAAAAGCCGCGCGGGCCGCAAAACGGGCGCACAATTCAGTCATCGGCACCGTGTCCCCGCTCCGGACGACCGTCCGTCAGGAGGACTCCGTGCCCACCAGGCACTCAACCACCCCCTGAGGAGCCCACATTGCGCATCGCCCGACCCCGCCGGTACCTGATGTGCCCGCCGGCGCACTTCCGGATCGCGTACTCGATCAACCCGTGGATGGACCCGCGCAAGCCGGTCGATCCCGCGCTCGCGCTGCTCCAGTGGGAGGACCTGCGCGACCGCTACCAGGCCCTCGGCCACACCGTCGAGGTGCTGGACCCGCTGCCGGAGCTGCCCGACATGGTGTTCGCGGCCAACGGCGCCACGGTGGTGGACGGGCGGGTGCTGGGCGCGCGGTTCGCCAACCCCGAACGGGCCGCGGAGGCGCCGGCCCACCTGGAGTGGTTCCGCGCGCGGGGCGGTCTGGAGGTGCGGGAGCCGGTGCACGTCAACGAGGGCGAGGGGGACTTCGCGGTCACCTCGTCGTGGGTGCTGGCCGGGCAGGGGTTCCGCAGCAGCCCGCTGGCGCACGACGAGGCGCAGGAGTTCTTCCGCCGCCCGGTGATCAGCCTGGAGCTGACCGACCCGCGCTTCTACCACCTGGACACCGCGCTCGCGGTACTGGACGACGCGGCCGACGAGGTCATGTACCACCCGGACGCCTTCTCCCCCGGCAGCCGAGCGGTGCTGGAACGGCTCTTCCCCGACGCGCTGCTGGCCACCGAGGAGGACGCGGCGGCCTTCGGGCTCAACGCCGTCAGCGACGGCCGCAACGTGGTACTGCCGCTCGCGGCGGCGGGGCTGTACGCGCCGCTGCGGGAGCGCGGCTACGTGCCGGTGGGCGTGGACGTCTCCGAACTGCACAAGGCGGGCGGCAGCGTGAAGTGCTGCACCCAGGAGATCCGGCCGTAGGCCCTGTCCGCGGCCCGGGGCCGTGACCCGGAGCCCGTGACCCGGAGCCCGTGACCCGGAGCCCGGAGCCCGCCCCCCGAGGTCCGGGCCCGCGGCCCGGCGCTAGATTGCCGGGATGACGTCTGCCGCGTACGACACCGTGATCGTCGGCGGCGGCCACAACGCCCTCGTGGCCGCCGCCTACCTGGCCCGGGCGGGCCGCTCCACCGCCGTACTGGAACGGCTGCCGGCCGTCGGCGGGGCGGCCGTGTCCACCCGTGCCTTCCCGGGGGTCGACGCGCGGCTGTCGCGCTACTCGTACCTCGTCAGCCTGCTGCCCCGGAAGATCGTCGACGACCTGGGGCTGCGCTTCGCGGTGCGGCGGCGCCGGATCTCCTCGTACACCCCGGTCGGCGGCGGCGGGCTGCTGGTGGACGCGGGCGACGAGGCGCGTACCCGGGAGCAGTTCGCGCGGCTGACCGGCTCGGACCGGGAGTTCGAGGCGTGGCGGCGGTTCTACGGGATGACCCGGCACGTGGCCGAGCGGGTCTTCCCGACGCTGACCGAGCCGCTGCCCACCCGGGCCGAGCTGGAGCGGCGGGTGGACCACCCGGAGGCGTGGCGGGCGTTCTTCGAACGGCCGCTGGGCGAGGCGGTGGAGGCGGCCTTCGCGGACGACACCGTACGCGGGGTGGTGCTGACCGACGCGCTGATCGGCACGTTCAGCCACGCCCACGATCCGGGCCTGCGGCAGAACCGCTGCTTCCTCTACCACGTGATCGGCGGCGGCACCGGCGACTGGGACGTCCCGGTGGGCGGGATGGGCGCCCTCACCGGCGCGCTGGCCGACGCGGCGCGGGCGGCGGGCGCCGAGATCCACACCCGGACCGAGGCGGTGGCGCTGTCGGCGGACGGCACGGCGGCCGAGGTCGTGTGCGCCGACGGCCGGGTGTTCGCCGCCCGGAACGTGCTGGTGGGGGCGGCGCCGACGGTGCTGGACGCGCTGCTGGCGGCGGGCGGCACCCCGTCCGGGCGCCCGGGGCCGGCGCCGGAGGGGTCCCAGCTGAAGGTGAACATGCTGCTGCGGCGGCTCCCCCGGCTGCGCGACGGCTCCGTGGACCCGCGTGAGGCGTTCGCCGGCACGTTCCACGTCGGTGAGGGCTACCGCGAGCTCCGGACCGCCTACGAGCAGGCTGCGGCGGGGCGGCTGCCGGACGCGCCGCCGTCCGAGGTGTACTGCCACTCGCTCAGCGACCCGTCGATCCTCTCCCCCGAGCTGGCCGCGCGGGGCGTCCACACGCTGACGCTGTTCGGGCTGCACGCGCCCGCCCGGCTCTTCGCGGCGGACCCGGAGGGCGCGAAGCGGGCGCTGCTGGCCCGGGTGCTGGAGCGGTTCGACGAGGCCCTGGCCGAACCGCTGGCGGACTGCCTGGCGGTGGACGGCGACGGCCGGCCGTGCCTGGAGGTGAAGTCGCCGCTGGACCTGGAGGCGGAGGTGGGGCTGCCCGGCGGGCACATCTTCCACCGCGACCTGTCGTGGCCGTACGACCCGCCGTACGACCCGCCGCGGAGCCCGGCGGAGGGCCCCGCGGCGGGCATGGCCTGCGCGGAGTCGGGCCAGGTCGGCCGTTGGGGAGTCGGTACGGGGTATGCGAACGTCTATCTATGCGGCGCGGGCGCGGCCCGCGGCGGCGGGGTCAGTGGTGTCCCCGGTCACAACGCGGCGATGGCGGTACTGGAGAAGTGATGACGGAAAGGTCCTCGGTGGTCCAGCGCGGGAGCGGCACGCGCCGGCACGTCGGCCGGCAGTGGCGGCGCGGCGGACGCTGGCACACGCTGGAGCCCGACACGGGGCCTGCTCAGCCGCCGCGCTGCACCGCCGACGTCGTGGTGGACTGCGCGGTGTACGAGGACGGCTGCCGGGCCGCGTCGCTGCCGCCGCAGGCCGCGCTGGAGGACGCCCGGCGGCGCGGCGGGTTCGCCTGGATCGGCCTGCACGAGCCGGACGCGGAGCACCTGGCGGAGATCGCCGAGGTGTTCGGGCTGCACCCGCTGGCGGTGGAGGACGCCGTCCACGCGCACCAGCGGCCGAAGCTGGAGCGGTACGGCGACACGCTCTTCCTGGTCCTCAAGACGGTCGTGTTCGTGGAGCACGAGAAGCTCACCGCGACCAGCGAGGTGGTGGACACCGGCGAGGTGATGGTCTTCCTCGGCCCGGACTTCGTGGTGGTGGTCCGGCACGGCAGCGCGCCGGGCCTGGCCCGGGTGCGGCGGGCGCTGGAGGCGCGGCCGGAGCTGCTGGCGCACGGCCCGGCGGCGGTGCTGCACGCGATCACCGACCGGGTGGTGGACGACTTCCTCGACGTCGCCGACGCCGTGGAGCTCGACGTGGACACGCTGGAGTCGGACGTCTTCTCGCCGTCGCAGAAGGGCGACGACGCGGAGCGGATCTACCAGCTCAAGCGGGAGCTGATCGAGTTCAAGCACGCGGTGTTCCCGATGGCCCGCCCGATGGAGCGGCTGGCCGAGGGCGCCGACGGCCTCGTGGGCCTGGAGATGGGCCGCTACTTCCGGGACGTCAGCGACCACCTGGTGCACGTGCGGGAGCGGCTGACGTCGTACGGGGAGCTGGTGGACGGTCTGCTCTCGGCCAATCTCAGCCAGCTCGCCGTGCAGCAGAACGTGGACATGCGGCGGATCAGTGCGGGCGCGGCCGTCCTCGCCATCCCCACCATGATCGCCGGCTTCTACGGCATGAACTTCAAGCACATGCCGGAGCTGAACTGGACCTTCGGCTATCCGGTGATGGTCGGCGTGACGGCGGCGCTGTCGGCGCTGTGCTACCGGGTCTTCCGGCGGGTGGGCTGGCTGTGACGCCCGCCCCGGCGGGGGCCGGCTCCCCGGCAGGGAGCCGCCCGCCGGGGAGCCGGGCCCGTCAGTCCTCCGGCCTCCTCAGTCCTGCGGTCCTCTCAGTCCTCCGGCTCGTGATCCGGCTCGTGATCCGGGTCGGGCTGCGGAGGCCAGGCGTCGCCCCAGTCGGCGTCCCGGGCCTGCCGGTAGAGGGCGCCGTGGCGTTTGGCGACGGTGTCCCGCCGCAGGCCGTCGTCCCGGGTGCACAGCTCCATCAGCACCTGGCCCTTGCGCAGCTGCGGGTGGCGGACCACCCGGGCGGGCGCGGGGGTGCCGGGTTCGGTGCCGGGGCAGGCGAGGGCGGCGTAGGAGAACTTCTCGTCCTCGTAGCCGAGGGTGCCGCCCTTGAGCTGGCGGTGCAGGGCGGTGCGCGGGACGCGGGCGGCGAAGTGGCACCAGTCGGTGCCGGTGACCGGGCAGGCGCCGCTGTGCGGGCAGGGCGCGAGGACGGTCCAGCCGGCGGCGGCCAGCCGGTCGCGGGCGGCGAGGGTGCGGCCGTAGCCCTCGGGGGTGCCGGGCTCGACGACCAGGAGCGTGCCCGTGGCGGCGGCCGCGGCCGCGTCGACCAGCGCGTCGCGGTCGGCGGGGGTCAGCTCGCCCAGGACGTAGGAGACCGTGACGAGGTCGGCGGCCGGCAGCTCGGGGGCGCCGCCGAGCGGGGCGCGGGTCCAGGCCGCGGCCCGTACGGCGGGGGCGGCGGCCTGGGCGGCGAGGGTGCCGCCGAGCGCGAGGGCGGCGGCGGACCAGTCCAGGACGGTGCTCGCCGGGCCGTCCGGCCAGGTGTCGGCGACGGCCCAGACGGCGGCTCCGGTTCCGCCGCCGAGGTCGAGGTGGGCGGCGGGTGTCCAGCCGGGGGTGCGGGCGCGCAGCGCGGCCAGCGCGGAGCGGACGGCCGCGTAGGTGGCGGGCATCCGGTAGGCGGCGTACGCGGCGGCCGCGGCGGCGTCCCGCAGCACGGGCGATGCGGTGGGGGTGGCGCCGCGATACTGTTCGATCAGCCGGTCCACCTGGGCTCCGGCGGGGGCGGTGGCGGCAAGGGACCGGGTCAGGGCCGCGGCCAGGTCGTCGGGCAGCCGCACGGTGGGAACGAGAGACACGAGGTCCCACTTTAAGGGACCTGGGGCCCCAAAGGGGGCGCGGGGGGCGCGGGGGCGCGAGGTCCCGCGCGGCGAGGTGGCGGACCCCCTGCGTGGCGGGGGCGCGTGGCGGGCCGGAGACCGGCCCGGAGGGACGTGCGGAGCGCGGATCTGTCCACTGACG
The DNA here is from genome assembly GCF_000745345.1 of Actinacidiphila yeochonensis CN732. Taxonomy (NCBI): domain Bacteria; kingdom Bacillati; phylum Actinomycetota; class Actinomycetes; order Kitasatosporales; family Streptomycetaceae; genus Actinacidiphila; species Actinacidiphila yeochonensis. The sequence goes on from NZ_JQNR01000003.1 coordinate 569,052, forward strand.
GGCCGCGACGGGCGGGTTAACTCTGTCATGACATCGTCTCGAATATGCGCAATCGACAGCGGAACGGGCCTTCCGTGCCCTAGCGTTCGCTGGTGTCACGGCGAGCCTCCGCTTGGGGAAGTGGAGGGGAGCCGCCTGTCGGTCGCTAGGTACCTGGGGGGTCCATGCGGCGAATCGAAGCTCAGCCGGCTGTTCCGGTTGTCCCAGCGGAGAGTGAGAGCAGACCCCTGCGGAGCCTGGCTCCGCACGGCGTCGGTACGAGGGCGTCGGGTTCCACCGACGCCCTCGGCGTGCCCGGTGCGTACGGGCGGGCCGCCCACGCGCTGCTGGGCCGGCACAGCGTGCACCGGGCCCACAGCAGCTACGGTGACAAGGCGGCGTGGTACCTGCCGCTGGCACTGACCGCGGACACACTGGCCGGGGTTCCGGTCGCGGCGCTGCTGGGGTCGGCCGCCGAACCGCACGCGGTGCTGTACGGCCTGGTCACGGCCGCGGCCTGGACCGCGGTGCGGGTGGCGCGCGGGCGGTACGCCTCGTCCGCGCTGGGCGAGAGCCGTGTCCGGCGCTCGGTGCCGGGCGACTGGCTGGTGCTGCTGGGCCTGCTGGCGGTGGTGCGCACCGCTCTGGGCGACACCGCCGGCCCGGGCCGGGCGCTCGCCGCGCTGCTGGCCGCGCCGGTGCTGACCGGGGCCGCGGCCACGGTCACCCGGCTGCACCTGCTGGCGGCCCGCCGGAGCGCCCGGTCGGTGCGCCGGGTGCTGCTGGTGGGCGAGCCGGCCGCGGCGGACGACGTGGTGGGCCACCTCGCGTCCCGCACCGACCACCCGTACGTGGTGGTGGGGGTGGTGCCGGTGGGCGCCGCCCGGCTGGCGGCCGGGGCGCCGGAGGCGGCGCGGCTGGCGTCGGTGGCGCCCTCCGGGGCCGCGGAGGACGCCCGCCGGGTGCTGGGCGCGGTGCGTGACAGCCACGCCGAGCTGGTGCTGGTGGCGCCGGGGCCGCGGCTGGCGGCGGAGCGGCTGCGCCGGCTGTCGTGGGCACTGCATGACGCGGGCGTGCCGCTGGCGGTGCTGCCGGGGCTGATCGACGTCGAGGGGCGGCGGGTGCAGCTGGAGTCGCCGGCCGGGCTGACGATGCTGCACATAGCCCCGCCGGCCCGGGCCGGCGCCCAGATCGCGGTGAAGACGGCGGTGGACCGGGCCGGCGCCGCGTTCCTGCTGACGTTACTGGCCCCGGTGTTCGCGGTGCTGGCGGCGGCGGTGCGGCTGACCTCGCGCGGGCCTGCCTTCTACCGGCAGACGCGTTTCGGGCTGGCCGGCAACCCGTTCACGATGTGGAAGTTCCGCACGATGGTGGCCGACGCGGAGTCCCGCAAGGCCGAGTTGGAGCGGGCCGGCGGCAACGAGCACGACGGCCTGATGTTCAAGATGCGCCGCGACCCGAGGGTCACCCGGGTGGGGCGGCTGCTGCGGCGCTTCTCGCTGGACGAGCTGCCGCAGCTGGTGAACGTGCTGCGCGGCGAGATGTCGCTGGTGGGCCCGCGGCCACCGCTGCCGGACGAGGTGGCCCACTACGACGAGACGGCGCTGCGGCGGCTCGCGGTGAAGCCCGGCATCACTGGGCTGTGGCAGGTCAGCGGGCGCAGCGACCTGTCCTGGGACGAGACGCTGGCGCTGGACCTGCGCTACGTGGACAACTGGTCGCTGGCCGGCGACGTCGAGGTGATGGCCCGCACGGTGCGGGCCGTGGTCGACGGACGCGGGGCCTACTAGTGGACGTCCTCAGAGCCGGCGCGACCGCCGCCCACCGTCCCCACCGTGCCCGCCGGGCCGCCGTCCTCCTGCTCGGCGCGCCACTGCCGGTAGACGGCGGCGATGCCCTCCCGCAGCGGAATCCGCGGCCGCCAGCCCAGCTCCGTCAGCCGGGAGACGTCCAGCAGCTTGCGCGGGGTTCCGTCCGGCTTGCCGGTGTCCCAGCCGATCGCGCCCTCGTAGCCGACGACCTCCCGTACGGTTTCCGCCAGTTGACGGATCGTCAGATCTTCACCGCAACCGACGTTGATCGGGGAGTCCTCGTCGTAGACCCGCAGCAGCAGCGCGCAGGCCGCGGCCAGGTCGTCGACGTGCAGGAACTCCCGGCGCGGGGTGCCGCTGCCCCACAGCACCAGCTCGGGCACGCCGTCGCGGCGCGCCTCGTGGAAGCGGCGGATCAGCGCCGGCAGCACGTGCGAGGTGGCGAGGTCGAAGTTGTCACCGGGGCCGTAGAGGTTGGTGGGCATCGCGGAGACGTACCGGGCGCCGAACTGGCTCCGGTAGGACTGCACCTGGACGATGCCGGCGATCTTGGCCAGCGCGTACGCCTGGTTGGTGGGCTCCAGCGGGCCGGTGAGCAGCGCCTCCTCGCGGATGGGCTGCTCGGCCAGCCGCGGGTAGATGCAGCTGGAGCCGAGGAAGAGCAGCCGGTCCACGCCGGCCTGGTGGCTTCCGGCCACGACGGAGAGCTGGATGCGGAGGTTGTCCTCCAGGAACTCCACGGGGCGGGTCGAGTTGGCCATGATCCCCCCGACCGTGGCGGCGGCCAGCACCACCGCGTCGGGCCGGCTGTCGCGCAGGTAGGCGGCGGTGGCGGCGGCGTCACGCAGGTCGAGTTCGGCACGGGGGCGGGTCAGCACGGTGTGGCCGTCGGCGGTCAGCCGGCGGACCACGGCGGACCCGACCAGCCCGCGGTGGCCGGCGACGAATATCCGGGCTCGGGACGGCAGCAGTTCGGTCATGGCCGCGATTCTGCCAGCCCGCCGCACGGTATCGGGAGCTATCCCGCCATTCCGTGACGAACCGGAGAATCCACGGACATCAGGCTGCGGCCGCCTGACTTCACCGGCGCGCCAACACGGTTTCCATGCATGCTCTTTGACGTTCCTTCACATCACGGGGACCGCACCACCCGGACCACCGAGGCACCCGGACCACCCGCAGTACCCGAAACACCCGCAGTACCTGAAGCACTCGCGATACCTGAAGCACCCGAAGATCCGAACCATCGAACGCCAACGCATCCGACTCATCCGGAGCTGCTCCGGCGCACGCGCAGGGCACGTACCGACCCGCTTCCGGGGCCACCGGAGGCGTTCCACCGCACCACCAGCGCCACCCGCACCACCAGCGCCACCCGTGCCCTTCCCGCACGCCTCGGCACCAACGACTCCTTGGGGGAAACCTGTGGGCAAGACCGCCCTCATCACCGGTGTGACCGGGCAGGACGGCTCGTACCTGGCCGAACTGCTGCTGTCGAAGGGCTACACGGTGCACGGCATCGTGCGCCGCTCCTCGTCCTTCAACACCGAGCGGATCGACCACATCTACCAGGGCCCGCAGGAGGCCCGCCGCTCGCTGCTGCTGCACCACGCCGACCTGTCGGACGGGGTGGCGCTGGTGAACCTGCTGCGCGAGACCATGCCGGACGAGGTCTACAACCTCGGCGCCCAGTCGCACGTGCGGGTCTCCTTCGACGCGCCCATGTACACCGGCGACGTCACCGGCCTGTCCGCACTGCGGCTGCTGGAGGCCGTGCGGGCCAGCGGCATCGGCGCGCGCGTCTACCAGGCGTCGTCCTCGGAGATGTTCGGCGCCACCCCGCCCCCGCAGCACGAGGGCACCCCCTTCCACCCGCGCAGCCCGTACGCGTGCGCCAAGGTCTTCGGCTACTGGGCGACCGTCAACTACCGCGAGGCGTACGGGATGTACGCGGTGAACGGCATCCTGTTCAACCACGAGTCGCCGCGCCGCGGGGAGACCTTCGTGACCCGCAAGATCACCCGGGCGGTGGCCCGGATCAAGGCCGGCCTCCAGGACCGCCTCTACCTCGGCAACCTCGACGCCGTACGGGACTGGGGCTACGCGCCGGAGTACGTCGACGCGATGTGGCGGATGCTCCAGCGCGACGAGCCGGAGGACTACGTGGTGGCGACCGGGCGGGCGGCCACCGTGCGGGAGTTCCTGGAGACCGCGTTCGGCCACGCGGGCCTGGACTGGACGGAGTACGTCCGGTACGACCCCAAGTACGAGCGGCCCAGTGAGGTGGACGCGCTGATCGGCGACGCGTCCAAGGCCCGCGAACTGCTCGGCTGGGAGCCGTCGGTGCGCGTCGGGGAGCTGGCCCGGCTCATGGTCGACGCCGACGTCCGGCAGGTCGAGGACCACCTCGCGGGAGCGGGCGTCCGCATCGACCGGTGACAGACCCCGGCGGCCGCGGCGGCACCCCGCCGCGGCCGCCGGAAGCGGCGGGCCCGGCCCGCGACCGGCCCGGCGACGGGCCGGGGCCGGGCACCCCGCGATCGCAGCACACACGCACAGCCCCACGCACACGCACGCACTCGCATACGCACCCAGCACCGCACTCCGTACGGGGAGAGGGAACACCACATGCGCAAATGGCCGGTGTTGACGGCTGCCTTGGCCATGGCAGCCGCAGGTCTGGCAGGAGTGGGGTCGCCGCCGGCGGCCGCGCTCCAGGCCCCCGTCGGCATCACCGCCGACAACCTGTCCACCTACCAGACCAACGGCGTCGTCTGGGCGATGGCCCAGTCCCACGGCCTGGTCTTCGCCGGCGGCACGTTCTCCGCCATCCGGCCGCCCGGCTCGGCCGCCGGCAGCAACGAGACGCAGGTCGCGAACTTCGCGTCCTTCGACGCCACCACCGGCGCACCGGCCGGCTGCCAGCTCAACTTCACCGTCGGCTCCAACAACGCCACCGTACGGGCCCTCGCGGTCTCCCCGGACGGCAACACCCTCTACGCGGGCGGCTTCTTCGGCTCGGTCAACGGCACCGGCGTGAGCAGCCTGGCCGCCATCAACCTCGCGACCTGCCAGGTCAGCACCACCTTCCGGCCCGCGGTCAGCGGCACGGTGCGCACCATCACGGCCACCGACACCGCGGTGTACTTCGGCGGGGACGTCACCTCCGTCGGCGGCACCACCCGCCACCGGTACGCGGCCGTCAGCGCGGACAACGGCAGCCTGCTGCCCTGGGCGCCGGCCGTGGACAACCCCGGCAGGGCGCTGGCTCTCACCCCGGACGGCCAGGACGCCATCCTGGGCGGTGACTTCGACACCGTCGACGGCACCGCCTCGCACTCGCTGGCGGTGGTCGACACCACCACCGGCGCGCTGGTGAAGGCGTACCCGCCCGGCTTCATCGACGCCACGTCCGTCACCAAGGACATCATCGTCGACCCGGCCAGCAACAGCTTCTACACCGCCAACGAGGGAACCGGCGGCGGGGTGTTCGACGGCCGCATACGGTTCAGCCTGACCGACTTCAACCAGGTCTGGCGCGACAACTGCCTTGGCGCCACACAGACGTTGGCAGTCTACGACACCGTCCTCTACAGCGGCTCGCACGCGCACGACTGCTCCAGCATGGGCGAGTACCCCAACGGGGTGCGCAAGCACCTGCTGGCCGAGGGCGTCGACAGCGCGCAGCTGCTGCCGTGGTTCCCGGACACCAACGACGGCATCGGCGAGCAGATCGGCCCGCGGGTGATGTCGCTGGTCCCGGCCGCCGACGCCGGCGGCACCGAGTACATGTGGGTGGGCGGCGAGTTCACCACCGTCAACGGCGGCGCGCAGCAGGGCCTGACCCGCTTCGCCAGTGGCCCGGACACCGGCGCGCCCACCCTGCCGCAGACCTCGGTGACGAGCGTCTCACCGGACTCGGTGAAGGTCAGCTGGCAGTCCAGCCTCGACAACGACGACTCGGCGCTGACCTACCGGGTCTACCGCAACGGCGGCAGCACGCCGGTCTACACGGTCACCGCGAGCTCGCTGCCGTGGATCAGGCCGCAGCTCACGTACACCGACACCAACGTCGTCCCCGGCCAGAAGTACACCTACCGGGTCTCGGCCAGCGACGGCACCAACACCAGCGCCCAGTCGCCGAACGCCTCGGCGACCGTACCGTCCGCCGCCGACCCGTACCCGACGCAGGTCCTCGCCGACGGCGCCGACCTGTACTGGCGCTACGAGGCCGCCTCCGGCTCCTACAACGCCGACTCCTCGTCCTCCGACGACAGCGGGGTCAGCGTCGGCGGCCCGGTGCACGGTGTGACGCCGGGCGCGGTGCCGGGCTCCAAGGCGTACTCGTACAACGGGACTTCGCAGTTCACCTACAGCGACCGCCAGCACCCGAAGCCCGGCACCTACACGATCGAGACGTGGTTCAGGACGACCACCACCTCGGGCGGCATGCTCATGGGCTTCGGCAACGACCCGACCCAGACCAGCACCCTCTACGACAAGCACATCTACATGACCAACACCGGGCAGCTGATCTTCGGCGTCTACACCGGCTCCACCCGGACCGTCACCGACCCGACCGCGTTCAACGACGGCCAGTGGCACCAGGTCGCGGCGAGCGAGGGCCCGGACGGCATCAAGCTCTACGTCGACGGCACGCTGCGCTCCGCCGACCCGACCGTCACCGACAGCCAGGACTACCCCGGCTACTGGCGTACCGGCGGCGACAGCCTCGGCGGCTGGCCGGACCAGCCCGCCAGCCAGTACTTCAACGGGCAGCTCGACGAGACCGCCGTCTACCCCACCGTGCTGAGCGCGGACCAGATCGCGAACCACTACGCCCTCGGGACCGCCGGGTGACCCGCACCCGCCGCACCGGTACCGCCGCCGCCGTGCTCGTCACGGCGGCGGCGGTGCTGCTGCTCAGCGCCTGCGGCAGCTCCCACCACACCCGGGGCGCCGCCGCGGCCGCCGCCCCGGCGCCGTCGGCACGACGGCGCCCGCCGGGTCGCCGTCACCCGCCGGGTCGCCGCCCGCACCCTCGCCTTCGCCGTCGGGCAGCGGCGTCCCGGGCGAGGCGCCGGGCTCGGCCGCCGAGGCCCGGAAGGTGCCCGACAGCCGGCTCACCCCGCCCGGCGGCGGCACCTTCAGCGCCCCGCAGAAGAAGTACCTGTCCGGGCGGGTGCCCGAGGGCACCGACCCGGACGCCGTCCTGGAGGGCGGCCAGGAGCTGTGCGAGCGGCTGGCCCGCACGGCGAAGGTCGACCCCGACGCCGCCGCGAGCGCCATCGTCACCGGCGACATCAGCCTGTCCGGAGCCACCGCCGCCGTCACCGCACTGTGCCCCGCCCAGCAGCCGGTGCTGTCGGCGGCCGAACACGGTTTCACCGACGGCCTGTTCACCGTCACCGCCACGCCGGTGGCCGGTCGGAGCGTGGCGCCCGGCACCTACCGCGCCCCCGCCCCGTCCGCCTCCTGCTCGTGGCAGGTGGCCGGCGCCAAGGGCAGGGTCCTCGCCAAGGGCTCGGCGAGCAGCGCCGCCAAGGCCCGGCTGACCCTCCCGGCCGGCGCGGTCTCCGTCCACTCCGCCGGCTGCTACGCCTGGCTGCCGTCCGGTACGTCCGCTGCACCTGCCTCGTCCACGTCGCCCACGTCGTCCACGTCAGCCGCCCGTTGACACCCGTCGCTGAAGGAGGAACAGCGGTGCCAAAGCTCCCGCTGGTCGTCGTCATCCCCACCAAGAACGAGGCGGAGAACATCGCCCGCACCGTCTCCTCGGTGATCGAGCACGCCGAGTCGGTGGTGGTCGTGGACTCCCACAGCACCGACGACACGTGCAAGCTCGCCGCCGAACTCGGCGCCGAGGTCGTCGACTACGCCTGGGACGGCCGCTACCCGAAGAAGAAGCAGTGGTGCCTGGACCACGTCCGCACCGACCTGCCCTGGGTGCTCTTCCTCGACGGCGACGAGACGCCCAGCCCCGAGCTGCTGGCCGAGCTGCACGCGCTCTTCGCCGCCGGCCCGCCCACGGTCGCGTCGTTCGACATCCCCCTGGGGTACTGGTTCGCCGGGCGGCGGCTGCGCCACGGCCACACCATCGTCAAGCGCGCCCTGATGGACCGCACCCGGTGCCGCTTCCCCGAGGTCGGCGACCTCGACGCGCCCGGCATGGGCGAGCAGGAGGGCCACTACCAGCCGGAGGCCCCCTCCGCGGCCCGGCTGCGCGCGCCCATCGAGCACGAGGACCTCGACCCGGTGCGGACCTGGTTCGACCGCCACAACCGCTACTCCGACTGGGAGGCGTGGCTGGAACTCAACCCGGCCGTCAAGGAGCGCGTCCGCCAGGTCAAGACCCGCCAGGGCCAGCTCTTCCACCGCGCCCCGTTCAAACCGCTGGTCTCCTTCGCGTACGCGTACGTCTACCGCCGCGGCTTCCTCGACGGCCGCGCCGGGCTGGACTACGCGCTGGCGATGAGCTTCTACCGCTGGCAGATCGCCCTCAAAGCACGGGAGTTGGAGCAGCAGCAACGGCCCTGAACCCCCGGACGCCCTCGGGCGGGGGCGATGGCCCCCCGCCCGGGAGGTGGAGTCGGAGCGGAGTCGGAGCGGAGTCGGAGCGGGATCGGAGCGGGATCGGACCGGAATCGGACCGGCTCGGTGCCGGTCAGCTCCGGGTGGCGCGGACCGAGCCGTAGACGCCGAGCAGGTCGTCCACGACGGCCTCGATGGAGAAGCGGTCCCGGACGAGCTGCCAAGCCGCCAGCGAGGCGGCCTCGTTGGCCTCGGGCTCCAGCAGCTCCAGGATCGCCTCGGCCACCAGGGGGCCGTTGTCGGCGTCGGGGCGGCTGTCGGTGACGCGGCCGGCGCCGGCCTCGGCGACCTCCGGGGAGAGCCCGCCGGTGGCGGTGACGACGACCGGCACACCCACCGACATCGCCTCCAGCACGGAGACGGCGAACGGCTCGACCACGGACGGCAGTACGTAGACGTCGGCCTCACGCAGCAGCTTCAGCACCTCGTCGTGGCCCAACGGCCCAGGGCACTCAAGGGAGTCGGCGACGCCGAGCCGTGCGGCCGTCTCCCGCATCGGCCCGGTGAGGCCGCCGGTGTCCGGGCCGGCCAGCACGAACCGCGCGTCCGGGTGGGCGGCCAGCACCGCCGGCATCGCCGCCACGAAGTCCTCCGGCCGCTTGCGCTTCTGCACCCGCGCCAGGTAGACGACGGTCGGCGGCCGGTGCCCGCGCGCGGGGCGGCGCTCCTGGAGGGCGACACCGTTGACGAGGCGGTGGAAGGTGCCCAGCGGGGTGTCCGGGACGACCGCCTGCACGCCGTCCCGCTCCATCCCCGTGAGGTGCAGGATCGCGTCGGCCCGGCGCAGCACCCGCTTCATGCCGAGCCGGTCCACGGCCTTGGCGAAGACCTTCTCGGTGGGGTCGATCATGCCGTGCGTCTGCACCACCAGCGGCACCCCCGCCTCCAGGGCGACCAGCGCGAACGGCAGCGTGATCAGGTCCCGCATCAGGTGCACGTGGACCACGTCCGCGCCCTTGACCAGGCGGCGGGCCCGGGCCAGCAGCCCCGGCGAGGTGATGCCGCTGACCTCGAACGCCGGCAGCACGTGCCGCGCCTGGTGGACGTAGGACGGCACGCCCTCCACCTCGGTCGGCAACGGGCCGGTGAACCCGTCACCGAGGGTCGCGATCCGGGCGTCCACCCCCTTCGCCCGCAGGCCCCGCGACAGGTTCAGCGCCACCCGCGTCGGGCCGCCGAAGTCGTTGGTGGGCGTGTGCAAGGTGACGACGTGCAGGACCCTCAAAGCGTTCACGTGGCGCGAAGCCTCCCCCTGGGTTATCCCCTGACGCGGCCGCGCTCGGCGTCGCCGCTCCCCCGGTGCCCCTCCCCGGGCACCTCCGCCCAGAGTAGCGGCGGCGGGCCCGCCCGGGTGGGGCATCGCGGGCATTCGGGCGACAGGTTCGCGTTCCCGGCGCGCGCCGATGAGTCCCGGCCGGGGAGGCCGTCCTTTATAGGTGGCACCGCACGGACGGCGCGGCCACCCGGCCGCGCGGACGGCCGCACCGGACACGGAGGAGACACCATGACGAGCACCCCGCTGACCACCTGCCTGTGGTTCGACGGCAAGGCCGAGGAGGCCGTCGACTTCTACCTGTCGGTCTTCAAGGACTCCTCGCGCGGCCGGGTGGGCCGTTTCAACGAGGCCGGCCCGGGCACGCCCGGTTCGGTCCTCACCGCCGAGTTCACCATCAACGGCCAGCAGTTCGTGGCGCTCAACGGCGGCCCGCAGTTCACCTTCGACGAGGCGATCTCCTTCCAGATCGACTGCGCCGACCAGGCCGAGGTCGACTACTACTGGGCCGCGCTGCGCGAGGGCGGCGGCGAGGAGGGCCCGTGCGGCTGGCTCAAGGACCGCTTCGGCGTGTCCTGGCAGGTCGTCCCGGCCGAGCTGATCGAGATGATCGCCGGCCCGGACCAGGAGAAGGCCGCGCGGGCCACGCAGAAGATGTTCGGCATGAAGAAGCTCGACATCGCCGAGCTCCGCCACGCCTACGAGGGCGAGTAGCCCCACTCACCCCAGCGCCCGGATCCGGGGCCCGCGAGCCCCGGGGCGGCGGCCCGCCCTCAGCCGAGCCGGTGCTCCCAGCGCAGCGCCGGCGCGCCCTCGATCCAGTAGCGGTGCGCCGCCCGCGTCACGCGGAGCCGTACGGCGTCGATGTCGGGGCTGCCCTCGGCCTGCCACGCGACGAGCGCTTCCTCGATCCGGTCCCAGAGGGCCACGGGCCCGCCCTGCCGTACCGTCCATCCACCGCCACGGGCGGTGAACTCGGCGAAGGACTCCCGTTCGGGGCGAGGTCCTCGTTCCGGGCCAGCAGCGCGCCAAGACCGCCGCGCTCGGCCGCTGAGTCGTTCACGAGCTGTCTCCTCGTGGGAGCAGATCGGCTGTCGGGGGGCGCTGCCTGAGCACGTCTCGCCTCTGCCGCCTCCCGCGTCCTGGCCTGAGGGAAATCCGAGCGCGTATCGTCGGCGAGCGTCAGCCGAAAGCCGGGTACGTCGCGCCGTGGGAGGAGACTCCCGGGTGGGAGCGGGAGGCGGCTGCGGCGGTGTACGGGCAGGTGGCGGACTTCCTGGCCGTCAGCGGGGGACGCGCCGCCAAGCTGGGCCGGGAGCAGAAGGGGCGGTTCGTGTCGCTGTGCTGGATCGCCCAGATCCACCGGCACTTCCCCGACCCGAAGCCGTCGTACGTGGCCGACTGGAGCGAGCAGCCGCAATGGCAGCGGGAGACCAACGCGGACATCTTCGAGGCGGTGGAGGCAGCGGAGAGGGTGGAGGCGGTGGAAGGCGCCGAGACGGTCGACGCGCCGCTCGGATGACGTGCCGCTGTCCTGCTCACCGGCCGTAGACGGCCCAGAGGCTGATGACGGTGTCCGCCACGAACCACACGCCGATGATCGCGAGGGCCGACAGCCGGACCAGGCGCGTCCGGCGGCGCGACTCGGTGGCGACCTGCTCGGCTGTCCTGCCCTCGGGGTCGGGGTAATCCCGCCAGCGCCCGGTCGCGATGTAGGCCACCACCACCGCCACCAGGAGCCAGGCCCAGATCTCGCCCAACCGCTGGCCCAGTTGCCACAGGTCCACTGTCCCCGCCCCTCCTCGGAGATCACAGAGTAACGGCACAGTCCGACGCCGGCTCGGCCACGGGGGGCGGACACCGCCAAGCACGGCACGGGCGGGGGCGGCGCTCAGTAGACTCCGGCCAGGGGAAGGGGGTCCCATGGCGCTGGACATGCGGCGAGGGGCTGGCGGGGGAAGCGTCGCGGGGGCCGTCGCGGAGACGGCCCGCCTGCGCGGCGGGCTGCTGCGGGCGGCGCGGGGGGACGTGCCGCGGGCCGCACTGTCGCGGGCGCTGGCCGTGCCGCTGGTGATCGCCGTGGTGGGGCTGCTGCCCGGCTACGTGCTCGCGCAGCCGGGTACGCCGGTGCGGGACACCGCGTTCTGGCTGCAGCTCGCGCTGACCGTCTACGCCGGGGCCCGGCTGTGCGCGATGGTGCTGACCCGGCGGCGGCGCCTGGTCCAGGGCGCGTTCTGGCTGTTCGGCTACGTGGCGCTGGGGGTGGCGCCGCTCGTCCAGGAGGTGCTCGGGCAGGTCCCCACGCCGGTGGTCGGCCCCCGGTCGGACACCGCCGCCGCGATCGCGCTGACGCTGATCGGCTGTGTCGCGTTCGACGTCGGCGTGCTGGCCGCCCGGGCGCGGCCGCGGAGCCCGCTGCGCCGGCCGCGGCGTCCGGCCCAGGTGGCTCGGGGCCGGCTGTGGCTGCTGGTCGCGGTGGCGTACCTGGGCAGCGCGCTGTGCGTGATGAAGCTGGGCGGGCCGGCGGTGTTCTTCAGCAGCCGCCAGGGGATCAGCGAGTCGGTGCAGGCGAGCGGGCTGGCCGGGGCGAGCGGCGACAGCCACGTCGGCTCGGCGTTCATCCGCGGCTTCGGCACGGTGCCGGCGCTGCTCGCGCTGCTGGTGCTGATCCGCTGGATGGCCACCTCGCGGCGGGCCCGCCGCAACGTGCCGGCGATCCTCGCGCTGGCCGGCCTCGCCGTCATCAACGCAATCGTCAACAACCCGGTGTCCAACCCGCGTTACTGGTTCCTGACGGTGGTCTTCTCGATCCTGTTCACCGCCTTCCCGCGCAGCCCGGCCGCCTACCGGACGGCACTGGTGGCGGGCGTGGTCGCGGCGCTGCTGCTCTTCCCGTTCCTGGACCGCTTCCGGTACGACGCGAGCGGCTACCACCCGGTGCAGTCCACCTCGGCGTTGGACCCGCTGACGCTCAAGGACTACGACCAGATCGGCATGTTCGCCAACACCATCACCTACGTGAACGCCGGTGCGGGGCACGCCGACGGGCGGCAGCTGGCCGGGGACGTGTTCTTCTTCGTGCCGCGCTCGGTGTGGCACGGCAAGCCGCAGGACTCCGGGGTCATCGTGGGCCGCTGGATGGGCATGACCAACACCAACCTCTCCTCTCCCCTGTGGGCCGAACTATGGCTGGACTTCGGTCCGTTGGGGATGACGTTCGGCCTGCTGCTGGTCGGCTACGGAGCCGCCCGCGCGGACCTGCGCTACACCCGGCACGCTCAGGGCGGTGGCCGTCCGGGCGCGTTGGCGGCGGTGGTGGTGCCGCTGGTCGCGGGCTACTCGTTCATCCTGCTGCGCGGTCCGCTGCTCCAGGCGGCCGGCCGGATCGGGATCGCGCTGGTCTGCCTGGCGCTGGTGACGACGTTCCGCGACGACCCGCGCAGGAACCTGGACTGACACCGGGGGACGTGCGGTTCGGCGCGGGACCGGGTTGTCCCGCCCGGTCCGGCGCGGGACCGGGTTGTCACGCCCGGTCCGGCGCGGGACCGGGTTGTCCCACCCGGTTCGGCGCGGGACCGGGTTGTCCCACCCGGTTCGGCGCGGGACCGGGTTGTCCCGCCCGGTCCGGCGATGCCGCGGCTGGCCGCGGTCGGCGTTCCGGACGCGCCCGAGCGGGGCCGGGTGTTGCCCGCTACGCCCCCGCCGAGGTCCCCGCCGTGACCCCCTCCGGGCCGCCAGGCGCACCCGGGGTGCCGGGCCCGGTGTGGCGGCCCGAGCCGTCCGGGTCCGCCCGCCGCTCCGCGGCGATCCGCACCCACAGCGCCACGGCCTTGAGCGCCGAGCCGAGGGCGAGCCCCCAGGCCGCGCCGAGGACGCCGTCGGCGGCGTAGCCGCCGAGCATGAACACCACCGAGGCGAGCGAGAACGTCACCTGGATCGGCAGCGTGGCGCGGGGGCGCAGCACCCGCAGGGTCAGCAGCGCGCTGGTGCCCAGCGCCATGAACGCGTACTGGCTGCCCGAGGCGGGCAGCAGGCCGGAGGACGCCGCCCAGGTGGCGCCCAGGAGTTGGCGCCCGGTGCGGAGCGGCAGCAGCAGCAGCACGGCGGTCCAGCCGACGGCGACGGCGGCCGTCCCGAAGGCCAGCACGGCCGTGGCGCGGATCTTGCCGCGGGTGCCGCGGACCCGGTTCAGCAGCGGCGGCCCGAACGCGGTCGCCGAGTTGAAGAGGACGTTCATCGGCCCGAAGAGGGTGGTCGCGCCGCGTAGCGCGCCCACCGCCAGCGGCGCGGCGAACAGGCCCAGGCCGACCACCGCGAGCTGGCTGGTGGCGTTGCCGATGCCGAACTCCACCACGAACCGCTGGCCGAGGTGGCCGCGCCGCAGGTAGGGGCGGATGTCGGCGCGGGCGCCGCGCAGCCGTCTCCGCAGCAGCAGCGCGCCGGTGAGCAGTGCGGGCAGCCCGGACAGGCCCCAGACGGCGACCAGCCGGACCGCGCCGGTGCCGTGCGGCTGGAGGGCCAGCGCGGGCACCGCCACCAGCAGCCGTACGGTGTCGGCGGCCAGCGCCAGGTGCGGCAGCCGCAGCGCGGAGAAGCAGTACCGCATACCGTCCTGGGTGAGCACCACGGGCAGGACGAGGCCGAGGACGGCCAGGCCGCGCGCGGTGGCGCCGTGGGCGGGAATCAGCGCGGCGGCCATGCCCCAGCCGAGGACGGTGGAGGCGGTCGCGGTGAAGACGACCGCCGACCGGCAGGCGGCGCGCACCCGTTCGGTGCCGCGCTCCAGGACGAGGGCCTGGCCGACGTAGGAGACGTTCACGCCCAGCAGCACGGTGAAGACCATGTAGACCATGGAGAACACCGAGAACGCGGCGGCCGAGGAGAGCCGGGCGGCCACCACCAGCACGATGATGTTGGTGAAGGCCGCGACCCCCTGGTCGGCCACGGAGCTGACGACGGCGGCCACGCCCCGCCGCCGCCCGGACCGCCCGGACGTCACCGACCGCCCCGACCCGTCCACCGGTGGCTCCGCCGCCGTGGTGGCGGGCCCGGTGCGGGTGCGGTCCGGCATCGGCTGGGCGGGCGGCAGTTCGCCGCCGGGAACGGCGAACGGATCGGTCACGATCCGCATTTCGAGTGTCGGCACATCGAAGGCGTCGGCGGTACTGGGCAGTTCGACTCCGGGAAGGGCTGTCGACCCCCTCGCGTAGGACGTCGCACCACCGGGTGCGGCGACGGGGCTCGCTGAGGTCGGGAGGTCGGCGAGAGGCGCGACTTGCGCGCCCTCGGCGGCGAACCGGGCCTGCGCGGCGGCCCGGTGGGCGTCGGGGGCCCCGGCCGCCGCGACCGCGCGGAGCGGTCGCGGGCGGGGCCGGTCAAGGGACCGGGTGCCGTTCCTGGGTGAGCGGCGCCTGCTCGGCGGGCGGCTCGGCCCGGGCGGTTCGGGCGGGGTCGGGCGGCCCGCGCGGCGGTGCAGGCCGAACCGGCGCCGCGGGGCGTCGTCCTCGCGGTGCAGCACCGCGCCCAGGACGGCTCCGCCGGCCCCCTCGACGAGCTCCCGCACCCGGGTCAGGTCGTCGCGGTGCACCTGGCGCGGGTCGCAGACGACGAGCACGCCGTCCACCCGGTCGACGAGCGCCAGCGCGTCGGCGTAGGCGAGGACCGCGGGGGCGAGGACCACCACGACGGTGCCGGGTTCGTCGGCCTCGGCGAAGAGCCGGGCGGCCGGGGCCGAGGTCAGCGCCCGGGCCACGTTGCGCACCCGGCGCCCGGGCACCAGGTCGAAGGAGCCGGACTCGCCCGCGTCGACCGGGAGTTGCAGCCCGGCCGGCCACCCTCCGTCACCCAGGCCGGCGGTGCGGGCCCAGCCGGGCCGGGACGGGTCGGTGGAGCGCAGCAGCGCCGCCAGCGACGGGGTGCGCAGGTCGGCCTCGACGAGCAGCACCTCGCGGCCCATCTCGGCGAAGGACGCGGACAGGTTGACGGCGACGGCGGCCGGGGCGTCACCGGTGCCGCGTGGCGCCACCACGAGCAGCCGGCGCCGCTCGGCGAACCGCCGGTCGTGGCCGAGCCGGAAGGCGACCGCCCGGTACTCCTCGGCGAGCCGGCCGGCGGCCTGGCCCTCGGCGAGCAACGGGCGCCTGCCGGAGGCGGATGTGCGACGGCGCGGACGCGGGCGCGGCAGGGTGCCGAGCACGGGCGCGCCCAGCACCCGGGCCGTCTCGGCCTCGGAGCGCGGCCGCGGGTCGAAGACCAGCCGCACCCACGCGCCGAGCAGCCCCAGTGCCACTCCGACCCCGCCGCCCAGCCCGACCATGATCGGCAGCCCGGGCCCGGACGGCGCGTCGGGCACCGTACCCGGCTTGATCACCAGCCCGGGGGTGGTGTCGAGCGACTTCAACTCGGAGATGTTGCCCTGGAGTTCGGTGATACGGCTGAGCAGGTTGGTCTGCGCGGAGACCAGGGTGCCCACCGTCTGGCTGTCGCTGGAGTCGCCGATCTGCGACAGGATGTCGTTGCGCTGCTTGACCAGCGGGTTCAACTGGTCGTCGTAGCCGGAGATCATCCGCTTGATGGTGGCCTTGGTCTGCGCCTCGCGGTTGTCGAGGTACGCCTTGGTGAACGCGTTCACCCACACCGCGGACTGGCGCGCGCTGGTGGTGGAGCAACTGAACCGCAGCACCATCGTGTTGGGCGGGTTGGTCACCTGGAGGCAGTGCTGGATCTCCTTGACGGGCTCCTTGACGGCCTTGGCGGCGGCCTCGGCGACGGTGGTGCTCAGCGCCGTCTGCCGCTCGGTGCCGATGTCGATGCCCTTGTCACTGGTGGCGGCCGTGGCGAACGGGTCGGTGGTCGCCGCCCTGACCATCACGTCGCTGGTCGCCGTGTAGCTGTCGGTACCGCCGAGCGCCAGATAGGCGCCCCCCGCCAGCCCCACCACCACACCGGCGGCGATCAGCCCGCGGTAGCGGACGATCTGCCGCACCTGGTCCCGTACGAGGTCGACCTCCTCGCCGGAGCCGCTCCCCCTGTCCTCGCTCACTGCTCCCCTTCGTCCCCTGGCCCGGTCCGGCCGCGCCCTGCCCCACGGTCTCCCGCGTTCCCCCGCGGCGTCCCCTGCCGACGTCCCGGCGTCCTCATCGATCCCGTCCCCGGTGTCCCGGGCGTCCTCGGCGTCGCCGGTGACCCCGGCGTCCTCCGTGACCCCGCCGTCCTCGGCGTCCTCGGCGTCCTCGCCATCGGTGCCGTCCGGGCGGTCCGGGCGGTCCTCGTCGTTCTCAGCGGGCGGTACGGCCGTACGGCGCTCCCCCGCCGCGTCGGCCGCCGTCTCCGCGGCCTCCACCACCGGCCCGTCGCCGGCCGCCCCGGCCACCGGACCCCGGCCCCGCTCCCGGTCCGCCTCGACGGCCTCCTCACCGCCGGTACGCCCAGCGTCCCCCGCCAAGGTTCCCGGTTCAACGTCCGGCGTGCTCTCGGGTGCGGTCTCGGCCACCGGCTCCCCGCCGCCCGCGCCCCCCTGCGGCCCACGCGCGGGTGGCGTCGGCGGGAAGGCGGGCGTGGGCGGCGCCGCGGGGCGGGGCGGAGCGGCGGACGCGGGCCGGGTTCGCGCTGGCGCGAGGGACAGCGCCTCGTCGACGAGCGCGTCGACGCGGGCCAGCCCGGCGGCCGGGGTGAGGCGGGCCTCGGCGTACGCGGGGCCGGCGGCGCCGAGCGCGTCGGCGTGGGCGGGGTCGGCCGCCAGTGCGCGCAGCGCCCGTATGAGTGCGGCCGCCGACTCCGGGGCCACCACCACGCCCGCGCCGGACCGGGTGATCTCGTCGGCGGTGCCGCTGTCCGCCGCGACCGAGCCGATCACCGGCCGGCCGGCGGCGAAGTACGAGGTGAGCTTGGACGGCAGGCTCATGTCCCGTACCGACGCGCGCTGGGTGACGGCCAGGGCGTCGGCGGCGGCCAGCACGTCGGGGAACTCCGCGTCCTCGGCCGGCTGCACGAAGTCGAGGTTGGGCAGCCCGCCGGCCAGTGCCCGCAGGGTCTCGCGCTGGTTGCCGTCGCCCATCAGCACGACGCGGATGTCCGGCGCGGCGCGGGCGGTCTCGACCAGCACCTCAAGGCCCTGCTTGAGGCCCATGTTGCCCGAGTGCAGCAGCACGGTCTGGCCGGGCCGCCAGCCCAGCCGGGCCCGCATCTCCTCCCGCGGGCGCGAAGGGCGGCGTATGTGGGACCAGTTGGGCACCACCCGGACGCGCCCGGAGGGTACGCCCATCGCCTCGACCTTCGGAAGGAACGACTCGTGTATCACCCCGACCAGCACCGCCCGGCGCAGCACGTGGCGTTCGACCCGGCCGGCCACGGCCGCCGCCGCGCCGCCGCCGCGGATGCCGCTCTGCGCGGCCGCGGCGCCCATCAGGTCCTGCACCACGGGGACGAAGGGCGCGCCGTAGCGCTGCGCGAGCCGGGCGCCGAGCACACCGCCGGCGAGGCTGGGCATCTGCGCGAGGACAGCGTCGGGGCGGCCCATCCCGACCGGCGCGTCCCGGCCGCCGCGCAGCACGGACGCCTCGAACAGAGCGCGGTTCAGGGCGTTCTGACGGGACGGCACAGCGTGCGCGCGACGGTGCACCCGCACCCCCGCCCGGTCCTCCTCGATCCGGACGACCCCCTGGTAGGCGGGGTCGAGCCGCCAGGCCGGGTAGTGCGGCATGCCGGTGAGGACGTGCACCTCGGCGCCGCCCGCCGCCCAGTGCTCGGCGATCTGCGCGGCGTAGGGCCCGATCCCCGCGTGCTCGGGCGCGTAGTTGGTGGACACCATCAGCAGGCGGCGGGCACCGGACGAGACCACGGAGTGTTCCTTCCCCCCGGACACGGACAAGTGCTCACCATAGCCCTTCACATGGTCATCACACCGGCGCTTGCCATGCGTTGGCCAACCCCAGACGTCAGCTTTCCGCAAACGCCCCGTTGGCCGCCGTTCGCCCGGCTATCGTCTGAGTCCCCGACGGCGCTGGGGAGCGCCACTCGCGTTCGGGGCAGGCTGGGGGGTCGCGTCATGCGGCATCGTGTGGGCTATGCGCCCGGAGTCTACGACCTGTTCCACGTAGGCCACTTGAACATTCTGCGGCACGCCCGCGCCCAGTGCGACTACCTGGTCGCGGGTCTGGTCTCCGACGAGATGGCCGAACTGGCCAAGGGGCGGCGGCCGGTGGTGCCGCTGCCGGAGCGGCTGGAGATCGTGCGCAGTATCCGCTTCGTGGACGCCGCGTTCGTGGAGACCGTGCCGGACAAGCTGGAGACGTGGCAGCAGGTGCGGTTCGACGTGCTCTTCAAGGGCGACGACTGGCGCGGCACGGAGCGCGGGCGGCTCCTTGAACAGAAGTTCGCCACGGTCGGGGTGGAGATCGTGTACTTCCCCTACACCGTGCACACCTCCAGCACGCAGCTGCGGCTGGCGCTGGACGCGCTCACGAAGCCGTCGGCGGCTCCGTCTGAAGCGCTGTGAGGGCGCGGAACCAGCGGGTGAGGAAGCCCGCCAGGAAGAGCGCGTGCACGACGAAGAACACCACGTAGGCGTAACGGAAGGCCCGTTCGCTGCCGAGCAGCAGGAACACCGCGCACAGCACGCCGTAGTCGGCGGGCAGCAGCGCAACCGCGCGCAGCCGCGAGGGGGCCGGCGCGGGCTGCCCGGGCGGCGGCTTCGGGGTGAGCTTGTCGGTCAGCAGGCCGCCGAAGAAGATCAGCACCGCGACGAGCTGGAAGCCGAGCGGGAGCAGCAGCCAGCGGTCGCCGGGCAGCGCGAAGTGGCGGTAGAAGGTGATGAGCACCGCCGCGTGCAGGGCCGTCATCTTCGCGCAGTCCACGACGTGGTCGAGCCACTCGCCGGCCGGGCCGCCGCGCCGCAGCAGCCGGGCGAGCTGCCCGTCGGCGGCGTCGAAGGCGAAGCCGACGGCCAGCGCCGCCCACACCGCGAGGCCGAGCGGCCAGGACGGCGCGGCGACGGCCAGCGCGGCGATCGCACCGCCGCTGAACGCGGCGCTGACCAATGTGACCTGATTGGGCGTCAGGTGAGCGCGGTAGGCGGCTGCCGCGAGGACCCGACCCGCGGGCCGGTTGAGGTAGCGGGAGTAGAGCGAGACGCCCTTGGCGGCCTTCTGGGCCTCGCGCAGCCGCGCCAGCGCCTCGCCGAACCGCATCGGCCGCCCGCGCGTCACCTCAGCCGGGCGCCCCTGGCCCACAGCGCCGCCGCCGCCACCGGTTTCCGCCGCGTCCTCCGTCGCCGCCGTCCGCGCCACGCGAGCCCCCCGCCCCCGGATGTGGGCGGCGCTGGGACGGCCGCCCGGATCGGCCCATGATGCCAGCCCCCGGGGCGCCCCGTCCCCGAAAAGTCCCCTTTCGCCGCCGCCCGCCCACGATGCCCGCGAAGCGCGCGCGGCCGAGGGCGACCGGGGGCCGTGCCTGCCCGGCCGGCGGGCCCCGCCCGGGCAGGCGGCAGCCCGACGGGAGGTGCGACACGGCCCGCGCCCGCCCGGCATATGCCGCAGATGATGGCAAAGTACGCCTACATTGCCGTGGTGCCGCTCTCCCGTCGCCACCTCCTCCAGGCCACCGCCGTCGGCGCACTCCTCACCGGATGCTCCGGAACCGGCCAGGACGCCCGTACGACAGCCCCCGCCGGGTACCGCGGGCCCGCCGCCGGGCGGTCCGCCGCCGCACCGCCCGCCGCCGTGGCGGCGTGGGACGCGGCGCTGCCCCCGGGCCTGCCGGACCAGATCACGCACGGCCGCCGCGACCGCCCGCTGGTCGCGCTGACCCTCCACGGCCAGGGCGACCCCGGCACCGTGGAGGGCCTGCTGGCGGCGAGCGAACGGGCGGGGGCGCGGCTGACCGTACTCGCCGCCGGGAACTGGCTGGACCAGTACCCGGACATGGCCCGCCGGGTGCTCGACGGCGGCCACGAGCTGGGCAACCACACCTGGAGCTGCCGCGACCTCGACGCCATGGGGGCCGAGGACGCCGGCGCGGAGATCGAGGGCTGCGCCCGGGTGCTGCGGGACCAGACAGGGTCGATCGGGCGCTGGTTCCGCCCCTCGCAGACCCGGCTGGCCAGCCCGCTGGTCGTCTCCCTCGCCCGCCAGGCCGGCTACCCGCACCTGCTCTCCTACGACGTCGACCCGCTCACCGACGACCCGCTCACCCACGGCCCGCTCACCGACGGCCCGCTCACCCACGGCCCGCTCAACCACGGCCCGGCGCCGAGCGCGACGCCGCACCCGCTCGCCCCCGCGAGGAGCACCGGCGGCTCCGACCCGTCACCGGTCCGCGCCGCCGTGGCCCGCCTGACCTGGCCGGGCTCCGTGGTGGCCCTGCGCTCGGACCACCCGGACACCGCCCCCGCCCTGCCGGGCATCCTCGCCGACCTCGACGCCCGCGGCCTGCGCGCCGTCACCGCCTCCGAACTGCTGGTCTGATCGGCCGCCGGTCCCGCACCGGCCGCCGTCCGCCGACATCTCAGCCGTGTTCGGCGCGGTTGCCGACGAGCTTGGCGATGGAGACGACGCGCGGACGGCCGTTGCCGCTGGGCGTGAACCGGAGGCCGTGGCGGTAGATCTCCGGCATCCAGTACTGGTCGCCTTCCTGGAAGATGACGCCGTTGGTGGCCAGGAGGCGGGCCTGCTGGAGGTCGAGCTCCACGGACTCCAGGGAGAAGGGCACCTTCCGAACGCTCTCGGGCAGCTGCTGGAGGTGGGTGAAGAGCCGTCCGACCGGAGGATTCTCCTGGCCGATCGCGTCGATCTTCTCGGCGCTGCACACGGGCAGGGCACGGCGCATGGCGGTCGGCGCGAGCAGCCGGGAGGTCCAGCGGGTGTCGCCCGTGGAGCCGAGCGCCGCCCGGGTGAGGAACGAGACGATGTCCCGGGCCTGGATCTGGAGGGTGAAGTCCGAGAGCGCGGCGATGAACCACTCCTCGGACCGCGCCTCCCGGGAGTGGTCCGAGCCGAGCTTCTGCCCCCAGACCGGCGCCAGGAGTTCGGACAGCTGGTCGCCCGCCGCCGACCGGACGTCCACGCTCTGGGCTTCCAACGCCCGTGCCTGGGTGCAGACCCAGGCCACCAGCCGAAGCGCCTCGGTGCGGTTCCAGCGCAGCTCGTAGGCGCGGTGGCGTTCCAGGAACTGGGCGGTGTTCTGCGGGACGGCGGCCAGGACGAGGTCGCGGCGGACGAAGACCACGAGGCCCAGCGGGCGGCCGCGCAGCGACCGCAGCCACTCCGGACAGCCCGTCAGGAGGGCCCGCAGGGCGCGCTGCTGCCTCGGATCGGTGCTGAACTCCTGGAAGAGGTCCTCCAGGCCGTCGATGACGAAGACGGCCTGCTTGGCACGGGCGAGGGCGGTGACGACCCGGTCCGCGTCCTGCGTGGTGGTGCCCACCAGGCCGGCCGCCCTGGCCAGGCAGGCGAGCCAGACCCGGCGCCAGCCGATGTCGTCGAGGTTGCGGTCGAGGGACTCCCTGACGAGATCGCGGATGGCGGGGAAGGTGGCCGGCTCGGAGCCCGTCAGCGCCTTGGCGGACGCCGACCGGACCTCCTCCACCTGGTCGCCCACCCTGGCGGCGAGGTTCGCCGAGGCGAGCACCGGCACCAGCGGCGCCCCCAGCTCGATGCCGGGGACCCCGGCGGCCTCGCCGAAGTCCTTCCAGGTCCGGCACCGGCACATGCGCAGGTACGTGAACGTCTTGCCGGAGCCCTTGGCGCCCACGACGACCTCGATCGGGGCCTCGGTGCGGTGCGTGGAGACGAGGCTGAGCAGCGGCTCGGTGGTCAGGAAGCCGTCCTGCGCCTGCGGGGAGTCCGCCACGTCCGCGTAGACCAGCGTGCGCGCCAGGACCTCCAGCTTCTCCCGTCTGACGTTGATGTCGTCCGGGACGGCGCCCGCCGCCGCGACCGGGGGTGCCGGGGGGCGCAGCGCGTCGGCGAGTCCGGAGACGACCGAGCGCAGGCCCGTACGGTCGATCCGGTCGGCCACCTCGCTCCAACTCCTCGGCAGGGCCAGCAACGAGGCCAGGAACGGGCTGATCAGCGGCTCCGACGTCACGTCCTGGTCGGTCGGCAGGACACCCCCGGCCCCGGCGTCGGCGTCGTCCGCCGCCTCGTCGGAGCCGGCCACGGTTCGCGCGACCGCCTCCCGAAGCGCCGCAGCCGCCTGGAGGAGTTCGGAGTCGTGGTCGCGCGGCTGGAACTGGGTGATCAGCACCGAGCACACCGGGTCCGTCCCCCGCCGCGACGGGGCGTGGTGGGCGAGGTGGTTCAGCAGGTTGACCGTGCCCTGCACGGACTGGTCGCTGACCGTCGTGACCAGGACCCGGTGGACTCGCGGGTCGAGCAGCACCGGGGCGCTCAGCTCGCTGGAGCCGGCCCGCAGGTCCACGAGGACGGTGTCGGCGCCCAGCGCCGCGGCGAGTTCGGCGAGCGCCTCGGTGAGCACGTACGGAGAACGGTCGGCGGTGAGCAGGTCGGCCGGCTGGATGCGCGGCGGCCCGATCCGCGTGGCGTCGCGCGTGGTGGGCAGCACGATCACCCCTTCGTGCTCCTGGTTCACCAGGAACTTGCGGGCCAGGGCGACGGTCCGGGCCCGCTCCTCGGCCGTGGCCGATCCCTGGAGCAGCGCCAGGAAGTCGTCCAGGGCGAAGTCGAGCCGCCCGCCCTGCGCGCCGACCATCCAGCTGATGCCGGGCGCCTCCATGTCGGCGTCCACCAGCAGCACGCGCCCGGCGCCCCCGGCGCCCGTCCGGCCGCGCCCGGCCAGCTCCCGGGCCAGCGCGACGCAGTGCAGGGTGCGTCCGACCCCGCCCTTGAACGAGTGGAAGGCGCAGACCTGGACGCCGCCGTCGCGGAACTCGGGACGGTCCGGGGCGGGCAGGCTCTCGGCCAGCTCGCGCACGACCTGGCGCTCGTTCCACCGGGGCGTCCGGACGGCACCGACCGGGTCGTCCACCCGCAGCAGCCGCACCGGAAGCGCGGTCTCACCGTCCACCAGGGACTCCAGCAGCACCGTCTCGCGGCTCTCGTCCACCGTGAGGGGTCCGAGCCGCTCGGCCAGCCACGCCCACACCTCGGCCGGGTCGGTCCCCGCGGCGACGCTGAGCTCCACCCCGTCCCAGTAGGCGCTGACCTCCACCAGCCAGGGCGCCCACTCCCCGTTCACGGCGAGCCTCGCGAAGTGCTCGTCGACGTCGACCCACGTGTAGAGGTGGCCGGGCGCGGAAACCGGGGTGCCGCGGCTCATCGGCGGTGCTCCTGCCGGCACCAGTCGCTCAGGCTGGTCAGAGCGGCATCCACGGCCTTCTCGTCCTCCTCGTTCAGCGCGGCGCCGTAGCGCCACGCCTCGTGCAGATCCTGCGGTGGCACCTTGGCTGCCCCGTCGTGGCGGCGCCGGCACCCGGCCAGCTCGCGATCCCGCCGCATGACGACGCCCAGTTCCTTGGCCAGCCGTCGCAGATCGTGAGTCCGCAGGGCGGGTGGGAGGGCCTCGGTGCTCCGCGCGCTGATCCCGTTCTTACCGAGGATCGCGGCCTTCAGACCGCATTCCACGCTGTAGAAGGCGAGCAGCCGACCGGGAGCACCCGTCTGGACCGCTGCCGCGTCGCGCTGCTCGACGTAGCTCCGCACGAGATCGGGAACCCCCACGTCCACTCCCATGCCGGGAGTCTATGGGCAGCGTCTCCGGCCCGAGGCCGGCTTC
Source organism: Actinacidiphila yeochonensis CN732 (assembly GCF_000745345.1). NCBI lineage: Bacteria > Bacillati > Actinomycetota > Actinomycetes > Kitasatosporales > Streptomycetaceae > Actinacidiphila > Actinacidiphila yeochonensis. The sequence goes on from NZ_JQNR01000003.1 coordinate 593,436, forward strand.
TCGCGGGCCGCCCGCACCGGCACCCCCATTACCTTCTTGGGTGGCCCCGCAATGGGGCGCCCGGCCTCCGGGTCCGGCATGACTGTCTCCCCCTGTCGAACGCATGGCCTGGGGGGTGGTGTCACCGGCCCGGAGGCATCGACAGACCGCTGATTAGGGGCATGACCACCGGCTTGTCCGCAGGTCGGGAGGCTCTTCGTAATGTGGATGTGGCGATCGGTGCCGTGGGACGGCCGGGCGGGGACGACCGAAGGACGCGCGTGATCGACACCAGTGACATCGGAGTCTTCCTCGGCCTGGACGTCGGCAAGGGCGAACACCACGCCACCGCCGTCACCCCGGCCGGGAAGAAGGCGTTCGACAAGCGGCTGCCCAACAGCGAGCCCAGGCTGCGCGAGGTCTTCGGCAAGTTGCAGGCCAAGCACGGGACGGTGCTGGTCGTGGTCGACCAGCCCGCCTCCATCGGTGCCCTGCCGCTGGCGGTGGCACGGGATATGGGCTGCCCGGTCGCCTATCTGCCAGGGCTGACGATGCGTCGCATCGCTGACCTCTACCCGGGCGAGGCCAAGACCGACGCGCGGGACGCATTCGTCATCGCGGACGCGGCCCGGGTCATGCCGCACACGCTCCGCTCGGTCGATGTCGAGGACGAGACCATCGCCGAGCTGGAGATGATCGTCGGCTTCGACGACGACCTGGCCGGCGAGGCCACCCGCGTCAGCAACCGCCTGCGCGGCCTGCTCACCCAGATCCACCCGCACCTGGAGCGCGTGCTGGGTCCCCGCATCCAGCACCCCGCCGTCCTGCAGCTGCTGGAGCGGTTCGGCTCCCCGGCCCAGATCCGCAAGGCCGGACGCCGTCGCCTGGTCGGCTTACTTCGGCCGAAGGCCCCGCGGATGGCAGAGCGCCTGGTCGAGGACATCTTCACCGCGCTGGACGAGCAGACCGTCGTCGTTCCGGGCACGGACGCGGCCGGGTTGATCGTCCCGAGCCTGGCCGGCTCACTGACCGCAGTGCTGGACCAGCGCAAGGTCCTGGCCACCCGGATCGAGGAACTCCTGGACAGCCACCCTCTTTCGGAGGTCCTGACGTCCATGCCGGGGATCGGCGTCAGGACCGGAGCCAGGATCCTCATCGATGTCGGCGACGGCGCCAGCTTCCCGACGGCAGCCCATCTCGCCGCTTACGCCGGTCTCGCCCCGGCCACCCGGTCGTCCGGCTCCTCGATCCGCGGCGAGCAGCCCTCTCGCAGAGGAAACAAGCAGCTCAAACGCGCCTTCTTCCTCTCCGCGTTCGCGTCGCTCGCCGATCCCGTCTCCCGGGCCTACTACGACAAGAAGATCGCCCAGGGCAAGCACCACACCCAGGCCCTGCTCTGCCTCGCCCGCCGCCGGGCCGACGTCCTGTTCGCCATGCTCCGCGACGGCACCTTCTACCAACCACAGACACCGGCAACAACATGAACAGCCCGGGTCTTGTCGCCCCAAGACGCCTGTGATCGGCTCTCCTCATGGACGCCGAAGAGAGCGAGCACATGAGGACGATCCACCGCTGGCTCGCCGGCGAGACCGTCAACAACAGCGTCGGCATCAAAATCGTCGGCGGCCCCTTCGACGGCCGAACCAAGATCGTCACTCTCAACCCGGACGGCACACCCCCGCAGCGCTTCCGCGCGCGAGGCGGACGCCGCAGCCTGCCCACGACCCAAGCCGGTCCGGCCGACTGGCACGCCTACGAGGCAACCCCCTCCGAAGACTCGCCAGCCGGATGGATCTACACCTACACCGGCCCGGCTCCAACCAGCACGTGAGCTCGGGCCGCCCGGCCGCTTGACCAAACCCATAGGGGCACCCCCCCGCTCAGCCGGCCTTCGCCGCGCGGGCGAGCCGGGTGGCGGCCTGGGCGCGGGGGGCGTTGCCCTCGCGCCAGGTGCGGACCGGGTGGACGGAGTTGGTCAGCAGCACCAGGAAGGTGTCCGTCGCCGGGTCGAGCACCAGGCTGGTCCCGGTGAAGCCGCAGTGCCCGACGGCGCCGCGGCCGGCCAGCTCGCCCATGAACCAGCTCTGGTCCGCCTCGAAGCCCAGCGGGCGGCGCACCCCGTCGGGGTCCGGCTCGGCACCGAGCAGCCGTGCGGCGAAGGGGGGTGAGAGCAGCTTCGCGGGAGCGGTGCCGGCCAGGTCGTCCAGCAGGGCGCGGCAGAAGAGGGCGAGGTCCCAGGCGGTGGAGAAGAGCCCGGCGTGGCCGGCCACCCCGTCCATCGCGTGGGCGTTCTCGTCGTGGACGGCGCCGTGCACCATGCCGCGGTCGAGCTTGCCCCAGGGGCGGCGCTGGTCCTCGGTGGCGGCGACCCGCGGCAGCAAGGAGGCGGGCGGGTTGAAGCGGGTGTCGGCCATGCCGAGCGGGCCGGTGACGGTCTCGGCGATCAGCCGGTCGACGCGGTGCCCGCTGACCCGCTCCAGGACGCGCTGGAGCAGCAGCAGGTTCAGGTCGGAGTAGACCCGGGCGGTGCCGGGCGGGGTCAGCGGCTCCTCGGCGGCCAGCCGGGCGGCCCGCGCGGCGGCGTCCGGCTCGTCGTACAGCGGCAGCTCGGGGCGCAGGCCGGAGGTGTGGGTGAGCAGGTGCCGCAGCGTGATGCCGTGCGCGGCGGCGGCCGTCAGCGACGGGTCGTGGGCCGCGACCGGGGCGTCCAGGTCGAGCACGCCGTCCTGGACCCCGCGGACGGCGGTGACGGCGGTGAACAGCTTCGTCACCGAGGCCAGGTCGAAGACGGTGTCCGGGCGGGCGGGCAGCCACCGCTCGCGCGGCAGCTCCACGGCGGCGTCGGCCGTCCCGTCGTACCCGCGGTAGCGGGCCGCCCAGCCGACGGCCTCGTGCAGGGCGACGGTCCGCCCGCGCCCGGCCAGCACCACCGCGCCCGCGCACCACGGGTGCGGCCGTCCCGCGCCGGGGTCGGGCCGGAGCCAGCCGGTCAGCTCCGGGACGATCCCGGCGATCTCGTCGGTGTCGAGGCCTGCCTCAGGGCAGGTACCTCTCGACAGCGGCCGGGCCATACTCCTCCAGTGCTCTGCGGGCGGCTTCGATCCGCTCGGGGGTGCAGTCGGCCCCGGAGGCCATCACCAGGTCCTCCGGGTCCACTGCGCGCTCCGCGCCGGTGTGCAGGGTGCTGTCCTTGCTCTTGAACGCCCAGGTGCGTTCGTCCGGATCGTCGGACATCGCTTCCTCCTGAGGGTCTACGGTCCCTCCACGGTACGCCGACCGCGCAGGCAGAGCCCGGCGAAGCAGGCGACGGCGACGATGGTGCAGGCGAGCTGGACCACCGCCATGGGGACGGCGGTGCCGTCCCCGGCCAGCCCGGCGAGCGGCGAGAGCACCGCGCCGATCAGGAAGGAGGAGGTGCCGAGCAGCGCGGAGGCGGAGCCGGCGTTGGCCTTGGTGCGCAGCAGCGCCTGGGTGTTGGTGGTGGGCAGCACCAGGCCCATGGCGGACATCATCACGAAGAGCGCGGCGGCGATCTCGGGCAGCGTGGCGTGGCCGAGGGCGCCCGTGGTGAGCAGCACCAGCGCGGCGGTGGAGACGCCGATCAGGCCCAGCCCGACGGCCAGCACCCGGTCCAGGTCGACCCGGCCGACGAGCACCTTGCCGTTGAGCTGTCCGACGCCGACGATGCCGATCGAGTTCAGGCCGAACAGCAGGCTGAAGGTCTGCGGGGAGGCGCCGTAGATGTCCTGGACCACGAACGAGGACGCGGACACGTACGTGAACAGCGCGGCGAAGGCGAAGCTGCCGGCCAGGACGTAGCCGGTGAAGACCCGGTCGGCCAGCAGGTGCCGCATGGCGCCGAAGGTGGAGGCCAGCTCACCCTTGTGGCGGTTCTCCGGCGGCAGGGTCTCGTGCATACGGCGCCAGACCACGAGGGTCAGCAGCAGCCCGATCGCGGTGCAGACGACGAAGACGCCGCGCCAGTTGGTCAGCCGCAGGATCTGGCCGCCGATGACGGGGGCGACGATCGGGGCGACGCCGGAGATCAGCATCAGGGTGGAGAAGAACCGGGCCATCGCCATGCCGTCGTACAGGTCGCGGACCACGGCCCGGGAGATGACGATGCCGGCCGCGCCGGCCAGGCCCTGGACCAGCCGGAAGCCGATCAGCAGGGGCGCGGTGGTGGCGAACGCGCAGACCGCCGTGGCCAGCACGTAGATCACCATGCCGATGAGCAGCGGCCGGCGGCGGCCGAAGCGGTCGCTGAGCGGGCCGACCACCAGCTGGCCGAGGGCCATGCCGGCCAGGCACGCGGTGAGGGTGAGCTGGACGGTGGCGGAGGACGCGTGCAGCGCGTCGGAGACCCGCGGCAGCGCGGGCAGGTACATGTCCATCGACAGCGGCGGCAGCGCGGTGAGGCCGCCGAGGACGAGGGTGACGACGAGGCCGGTACGCGCCTGTGGCGGCGGTCCCGACGGAAGCGGCGTCCCGGAACCGGCGGTGGCCTGGCCGGGGGCGGTGGGGTGGGGGTGGGGGCGAGCTGGGCGGTGGGCTGGGCGGTGGGCTGTTGCCCGGCGTCCTGCACGGGACACTCTCCATTGATCTAGTTGAATCGTTGCTTATTCTTTCAGTCGGCACAGGTCCGGCGTCACCGGTTATCCGGTCACTGAGACGTCCGGGCCGCCGCGTGCGGCCGGTCCGGCGCGGCCGCCGCCGTACGCCGGAGGCCCTCGCGTCCGCGGGGCACCGGGCCAACGGACGTACGCACATGAGGCTTTTGGGCAGGACGAGCTGGTCCGGAACCGCCGGGCCCGCGGCGGGACGAGTGAGGGACGGGCGACGGGGATGACCGAGATCACACGGAAGATCCGCTGGGGCATCCTGGCGACCGGCGGCATAGCCGCCACCTTCACCGAGGCGCTGCTGACGCTGCCGGACGACGCCGAGGTGGTGGCGGTCGGCTCCCGCGACGCGGGGTCGGCCAAGGCGTTCGCCGACCGGTTCGGCATCCCCCGCGCCTACGGCAGCTGGGCGGAGTTGGCCGCCGACGACGAGGTCGACGTCGTGTACGTGGCCACGCCGCACTCGGCCCACCGCGAGGCCGCCGGGCTGTGCCTGGAGGCGGGCCGGGCGGTGCTGTGCGAGAAGGCGCTGACCCTCAACTCCCGGGAGGCGCGGGAGCTGGTGACGCTGGCCGAGGAGCGCGGGCTGTTCCTCATGGAGGCCATGTGGACCTACTGCAACCCGCTGGTGCGCCACCTCCTGCACCTGGTGGCCGAGGGCGCGATCGGCGAGGTCCGGCACGTCTCGGCGCACTTCGGCTTCCACGGCGAGTTCCCGCCCGAGCACCGGATGCGCAACCCGGCGCTGGGCGGCGGCGCGCTGCTGGACCTGGGCGTCTACCCGGTCTCGTTCGCGCAGCTGCTGCTGGGCGAGCCGGACGCGGTGGAGGCGTGGGCCACGCTGACCCCGGAGCGGGTGGACGCCGCCACCGGCATCGTCCTGGGCTGGAACAACGGGGCGATGGCCACCCTGAGCTGCGGCTTCACCGCGGACACGGGCGCGCCGGCGACGATCTCGGGCACGAAGGGGCGGATCGAGATCCCCGACGGCTTCTTCTACGCCACGCGGATGGTGCTGCACCGCCGCGACGAGGCGCCGCAGACCATCGAGTTCGCCGACGTCCACCCGGCCGACCCGGACGGCACCTCGATGCGGCACGAGGCCCGCGAGGTGATGCGGGCGCTGCGGGCGGGCGAGACGCAGTCGCCGCTGGTGCCGCTGGCCGGCTCGCTCGCGGTGATGCGGACGCTGGACGCGGTGCGCGAGCGGATCGGCGTGCGCTACCCGGGCGTCGACTGACGGCGCCGGGCGCCGTCCCGCCCGGCCCTGCCCCTGCCCCGGCCCGGTCCCGGACGGGGGCTGGGGGCGGCGGGTACGGGGCCGGTGGGGCTCAGGCGGCGCCGTGCGCGGCGGCCGCGTCGCTGATCCTGCGCGCCAGGTCCAGGTCCGCGGCGGTGATCCGGGAGCCGGCCGCGTGCGTGGTGAGGGTGACGGCGAGGCTGTCGTAGCCGAGCAGCAGGTCGGAGTGGTGGTTCAGCTCGTTCTGGATCTGCGCGATGTGCACGGCCAGGATCGCGGCGGGCAGGTGGGCCAGCCGGTAGGTGCGGCGCAGCGCCGTGCCGGCCTCGTCGACCTCCCAGCCGGGCAGCTCGGCGGTACGGGAGCGCACCTCGTCGGCGGACAGGGCTTCGGGCATCGGGGGCCTTCCGTTCGGGAGATCGGGAGATCGGGCCCGGCCCGGGCGGGGCGGCGGTCGGGCCGGATCGCGGCGGGCGCGGCCGTGGCTGCCGCGATCCCATCCTCGCACCGATTACCCTGCGTCCTCATGAACGACGCTGCGTACACCAACGGCCGGGTGGCGGTCGTCACCGGCGCGGGTTCGGGCATCGGGCGCGCCGTCGCGCTCGAACTGGCGGCCGCGGGGTGGTCCGTGGCGCTGGCCGGGCGCCGGGCGGAGCCGCTGGAGAAGACCGCGGCCCTCGCACCCGGGTCCTTCGCGGTGCCCACCGACGTCACCCGTCCGGCCGACGTGACCGCGCTGTTCTCGGCGGTGCGCTCCCGCTGGGGCCGGCTGGACCTGCTCTTCAACAACGCCGGCGCCCCCGGCCCCGACGTGCCGTTCCACGAGGTGGAGTACGACGACTGGCGGGCCGTCGTCGAGGTGAACCTCAACGGGGCGTTCCTGTGCGCGCGGGCGGCGTTCCGGATGATGCGCCAGCAGGACCCGGTCGGCGGGCGGATCATCAACAACGGCTCGGTCAGCGCGCACGCCCCGCGCCCGCACTCGGCCGCGTACACGGCGTCGAAGCACGCGCTGACCGGCCTGACGAAGGCGCTGTCCCTGGACGGCCGGGCGTACCGGATCGCCTGCGGACAACTCGACATCGGCAACGCGGCGACCGAACTGACCGCCCCGATGCGGGCCGGCACGCTCCAGCCGAACGGCACGACCGCCGTCGAACCCGTCATGTCCGTGGACGACGTGGCCCGCACCGTCCGCCACATGGCCGAACTCCCGCTGGAGGCGAACCTCCAGTTCGGCACCCTGATGGCCACGGCGATGCCGTACATCGGCCGGGGCTGATCCGGCCGGGCCGCCATGTCCCCGGCCCCGCTGGCCCCCGCGCGGGGTCCGGCGGGCCGGACCCCGCGGTGAGGTTGGCAACGCGGCTGACCGGTAGCCGCCCCCGACGGGGCAAGTGCTGCCGACCATGCCGGTGGTGACTGTCACGACGCGTTAGACGGTCGGCCGAGCCAGAAGGCGGCGACGGAGGGTTGGCCGGTGCCGACGGTGGAGCCGTCGTGGGGCAGGAACTCGGTCGGAGCGATGTACCCGTCGCCTGGTTCGAGGCGGATGCGCAGGCAGCGCAGCGGGTGTCCTGAGGCGGCGTATCGGCGTACGTCGTCGGTGTGGGGGTAGCGCTGCTCCGGGTCGGGGTACAGGACGTGGCAGATCTGCTGAACGTCCCGGTCGCCGACGAGGAGGTAGCGCGGGCCGGGTCCGAGGTTGAGGCACAGCCGGCGGCGGCTTTGGTGGCGTGTGGCGTACGGCAGGCGGTCGAAGTTGTCGACGTGGAGGCCGATGCGCCGCCGGGTGTCGGAGTCCTCGGTGGTGGTGGCCCAGTTGCCGGGGCTGGTCGCGCAGCCCAGAAGGTTGGCTGGCCAGCGGCCGTGGAGCGGGTCAAGGCCAGCGGCGACTTGGAGGCGCCCCGTAAGGTCGTCGGTGTCGAGGTCCGGGAGGGGCCGGTGTACGAGTTCGATCCGGACGCTGGCCGGTGTCGAATCGTCGGCACGGTACAGCTCGGCGTCGGCGGCGCTGAGGGGGCTCCACCGGTCGCTGGGGACGAGGGCGCCGTCGTCGTAGCCGGGCTCTTTGACGGTCAGCCGGACCGGCGCGACATCGCATCGGCCGCGTATGTCGTCGAACGTGTCGAACGTGAGTCGCGGGCCCATGGCTGGCCGTGCCTCCCTTGGGGGTGCTACTTGTCGTCGAGGTCTTCGCCGAGGGTCACGTCGAGCTCGGCGGTGAGAGCGTCGGCCAGCTGGAGTGTCTGAGCGTGGTCGATGACGACTTGTTTGAGCGAGGCCAGGCCGCGAAGCTGGGAGAGGTCGTTGCCCCGAAGGTCCAAGCCGCGGTACTTCCCGCCGTCGAACTCGGTCAGCCGCAGGTCGCATTCGTCGATCAGGGCGGCGCCGAGGTCGGCGGCGGAGAAGGTGGTCTCGCGCAGAGAGCACTTGGAGAAGATCACCGGCCCGGCGGTTCGGACGCGGGTGAGCGTGCTGTAGTCGAACTTGCAGTTCTCGAACAGGACGTTGTCGAGCGTGACGTCTTCGAGGGTGGCGCCCATCAGCTTGCAGTCGCGGAAGACAGCCCGGGAGACCTTGCTGTCGGTCCACCGCAAGGAGGCCAGAGCGCAGCCGGAGAACTCCACGGAGTCGACGAGGATCTTCTCCAGTTGCGTGCGCTGGGCGGTGAGGCCGCTGATCCGCCCGCCCAGTAGGTGGGTGTCGGCCAGGTCGAGGTCCCTCAGATCAGCGTCGGCGTAGTGGAACTCCGCCAGCCGGCCGCGGCTGCCCTCCAGCGAGGTGACGTTGGAGAGGTAGCGGCCCGGCTCGTTCAGGGCGGGGAGGGTGACGCTCGTGCGGCGGATCGTGCGGGTGTCCATCAGGCGGCCTCTCAGCGCGGCGACGCGATCGCCGGCACTGCCGGCACCCCAGGGAGGTGCCGGCAGAGAGCCGGCTACTTCTTCTTGTTCCAGTTGTCCCAAGTCGGGCGGTTGTCGAAAGGGGCCGGGTTCTTCGCCCAGTTGTCCCACGTGGGCTTGTTGTCCCACTCTGTTTCAACGATGCCCGGGGTCGGGACGTCGTGCGCGGCTGCCAACTCCATCACGACGGGGGCACTGGAGGTGGAGAGTTCGTCCAGCAGTGTCATGCGGCCGTCTCCTTCGTTGCGAGGGCGGACAGGGCCGTGACCAGGGCTTGCCGGGAGACCCGGCAGTAGTCGGTCTCGGTGGTCGTGAGGCTGCCGCTCTCGAAGTAGCGGTTGGCGGCCTGGGCGCCGCGGCAGAAGTCGAAGAACTCGCATTGGGCCTGGCAGCGGTCCAGGCCGGTGAGGAAGTCGCGGACGTAGTCCAGCCGGTGGGCGTCGCGGAGGATATCGGCAAGGGGTTGGTTGAGGATGTTGCCGGCCAGGAAGTCGCCGTAGGCGGGCTCCCGGGTGTCGGCGAGTTCCGGGGAGAGCAGGACCACGTCGCCCTTCCAGGAGACGGTGGGGATCGGGTCGAGGCGGCGCCGGTCCCACTCGGCTCTCCGTCCGGAGCGGATCAGCTGGAGGTAGTCGGCGAGGCGTTCGACTTCCCGGACCGTCGGGGAGCCAGGGTGCTCGCGGCTCCAGGTGAGGATGCGGCGCCAGAACTCCTCGGCCTGGGCCGGCGCGGGGGGTTGTCGGTCGGTGTTGGCCCCTTCGATCTCCTCGATGTTGAAGCCCACCGAGTGGCCTCCGAGAGCGGTCAGGAACTCCATCAGCTCCTCCGGCCTGGTGATGCCCAGAGTGCCGACCACGGAGATGACGGAGAACGGGATGCCGTGCTCGCGCGCCCGTGTGATGCCGCGCAGGATCCGGTCGAAGGCGGGCTTGCCTCGAAGGTCGACACGTTCGGCGTTCAGGGCGGCCGGCCCGTCGATGCTCACCCCGACGCGGACGTCGTAGGCGGCGAGCAGTTCGCACCAGGTCTCGGTGAGGAGTGTGGCGTTGGTCTGCACGTAGTGATGGACCCGGCCCGCGTGGCGCAGGCCCTCGAACGGCGCGAGCAGGGCCGCGAACCTCTGCTGGCCGACGGCGAGCGGCTCGCCGCCGTGCCAGACGACGCCGATCGGATGGCCGCTGTCCTCCAGAGGTCGTCCCGCGGCTTTGTGCCACACACTCAGCCCTGCTGGACGCCAGCACGAAGGCCCAGCTCTACACAGACCGGCTGATCTCCGGCCTCCTCCAGCCCTCGTCCACGACGCGGCGGGCCAGCCGCAGACGGCCGGTCTCGGTCAGGGGTGCATTGCGGTGGGGCACGAGGGCCTTCCGGTCGGTGTAGACGTCGCAATCCACACCGAACCGGAAGGCCCTCACCCGTTCAGGATCAGACCACCATGAACTTTGTCACCGACCTCCACGGACAGAACACCTAGACCACCGGCTGGGTCGGCCGGGTGGCGGTGAGCGCGAGCTGGCCCTTGAGCATCCGGCCGCCGTCGCCGGTGAGCCGCAGGTAGTAGTCGGACGAGCAGGGGGTGCCGTCCTCGTCCAGCGCCCACAGCCCGGAGCCGGAGGGCACCATGGAGGCGTTCTCCGCGGTCTTGGCGATCTGGTTGCCCTCGCCGTACTCGTCGAACATCGAGATGTAGATGCCCTGCACCCCGGCCCGGCACATGTTGTAGAACTGCCGCCACATGAAGTCGCCGTGCGCCCGCTGCCGGGCGGAGCAGTCGCCGGGCAGCACGCACGGCTGGTAGTCGATGCCGTGCGCGGCGCAGTCCGCCTCGTCGGGCACGGTGTAGGTGGTGTACGCGTTGTCGGAGTCGGCGGCGTTGCCGATCGCGCCCACCATCCACGGCGAGATCATGTTCAGCGCGTGGTAGACGTCGGAGAAGCCCGCGCGGGAGCCTCCGGTACCGGTCCGCCACTCGCGCGGCACCCCGCCGATCACGTAACAGCCCTGGCCCTTGAACCAGTTGATGACGTCCAGGCAGGCGTCGGCGGTGAACGGGTGGTTGTCGTCGTTGTAGCCGAAGCCCCAGATGCACACCACCGGCTTGCCGTTCTGCACCGCGTACGCCGAACTCGCCGTGTACGCCTTCATCTTGTTGGTCCAGTCGGTCTTGATCTCCGACTGCATGTTCGTCCAGCCCGAGACGTCGTACATGATGTAGAACTTGACGCCCTTGGCCTCGGCGGACGACCGCACCTTCTGCGCCATGGCGTCGCGGGTCGGGCCCTCGCCGCCGTTGGGGTTGAACCGCTGGAGCGCGGCGGTGTCGCAGCCGTAGGTCTTCATCCACGCGAAGTGGGTGTCCACGGTCTGCTGGTCGTAGGAGGAGAACAGGGTCGCGGCGCTGCCGCCGTTGAGGTTCGCGTACGCGGTCGGGTAGCCCTTGCTGTACTCGCGCATGTCGGGCCACGCCTTGATCGCGTTGTTGGACGTCGAGGGGGCCTTGCTCCAGTCCTGGCTCCAGTGCCACCAGCCGTTGATCGGGGCGCCGTCGCCGGCGCAGGCGAACCAGCCCTGGTAGCCGACGGTGATCTTCCCGACCACGTCGCCGGCGCCGCTGGCGGCGGGTGCGGCGGCCGCGGCGGTGCTCGCCTGGGCCGGCTGGGCGCCCGCGCCGAGGACCGCGAGTCCGGCGGCGGCCGAGCCGCCGGCGATCGTGCTGATGAACGAACGACGAGACACGTCCATGGTGACTCCGATGTCCAGTGGCCGAACCCAGGCCCCGCGTCTGGGCATACCGCGCATACCGCGCACGCCACGGCTCACCGGTGCGCTGAGCGCCCTGTGTGCGTGCTTGCGGTCGGGGCTGCGCGTGCGCTCCCGACGCACGCGCCACACTGAGCACTTGTGGCAGAGGGGTTGGCGTTCCGCAGGGATTCAACTGCCGACCCAAACATCCCGTCAAGGGACCGGACCAGATCCGCGATCACGCGACGTATCGACCGATTGGCCCTGTTCTGACGGACGTTGGTGCGACGTGGGGCCGCAGAAAGGTCCGATGACCCGGGTCATGGCGTCGCCGCCGGACGGCACCGGGGCGGAGCGCGACCCATGCGCGACGGATTGCCCGTGCCACCCCGCGCGGAGCCGCGGACCGTTCCGCGTCCGGCCGCCTGCGTACAGGTGATCGCGTCCGTCCGCGTACGAATGAACCCGGGTGCACCCGGCCCGCCCCGACCACCCCGGGCGGGCACACTGGCCGGGCCGCGCGCGTGCGGGAGCCGGGGTGCGGACGGGCTCGCGCCCGCCGTCCGGCCGCGCCGGTCCCGTCGGCCGACGGCGGTCGGTGTCGTCCGGCGTCGACCGGCGTCGACCGGCGTCGACCGATGTCGACCGGCGTCGTCCAGCGTCGTTCAGGGGCGGCTGATGACGGTCGGCGTCGTCCAGGAGACAGGAGAAGTGCACGGTGCTCGGACTGACCACCAGCCGGCGGCTTCGCGCGGCCGATGCCCGCGCCCGCGACGCGGTGTGCCTGATGCGGGCCGCCCGCACCGAGCTGGTCCGGGTGACGGCACAGCGGGACGAGGTCCTGCGGCTGGTGGAGCAGGCGTACGCCGACCTCATCCGCGAGCAGCACCACTCCGAGCGGAGCGCCCGCCACCTGCGGCTGCGGCTCACCCGGGCGCTGGAGAGCCTGGCGTACTGGCGGGCCGAGGCGGACCGGCGGCGGCGTGGGGCCCACTCCGCCCGCGTCGGGGCCCGTCAACCGGCGGCCCGGCTGCCGGAGCGGGGGGACCGGCAGGGGGCACAGGCGGCGCAGGGGGCTCGGGCGGTGCAGGAGACACAGGGGGCTCGGGCGGCTCAGGGGGTGCAGGGGTCGTCACAGGGGCCACAGAATCGTTTCGGCGCCCCCACTCCCCCGCGGAGCAACGAGTAGGACGGCGAGCGGGACAGCTCGGCGACGCCCCGGCTCAGTCCTCGTCGGCGCCGGGATCGTCGATGCGGTGGACCGCCGCCTCCTCGGCGCTGGCCGCGCCCCCGTCGATGCCCGCGTCCTCGGCGACGGTGTCGTCCTCGACGGGCCGCTCGACGCCCTGGCCCGGCGCCACGAGACGGCCGGCGCGCTCGTCCCCCGCCTCCTGCCGGCCCGGCTCCCCCTCGCCGCCGACGTGGCCGCCGTCCTCCGCGCCGACGTCGTCCGGCACCTCCTCCGCGAGCCGCTCGTCAAGGCTCTCGCCCTCGCGCTGCTCCCGTGCGGTGGTGCCGCTGCCGTCGATCGCGTAGGGCTTCTCCGGCGGCGAGTAGCCCTTGTCGAGCACCTCGTCGTAGTCGTCCTCGCCGAGGGCGTCCTCCATGTCCAGCGGGTCGTCCTCCTGCCCGTCGTCGTCGCCGGTGGGCTGGTAGACGTCGTCGCCCATCGATCCTTCGGTCATGCCCACCACTCCCTCTCGGTGCTCTTCCGCGCGTTGCTCTCCGTACGTCGCCGCACGTCACCGCACGTCACCGCGGGTCCTCGTCGTCCTCGGGCGCCGGTACGTGCCTGCCCGCTCAGCGGCCGGTGGCCCGGCCGGCGGGCAGCAGGCTGCCGAGGTCCGCCGAGAAGTCGGCGGCCACCTTGTCCATCAGCTCGGGTGACAGGGCGCCGTCCAGCACCTCCAGCACCGCGGCCGAGTCGCGCAGCGCGGCGTCCTCGGACACGCCGGCCCGGCCCGAGACCCGGGCGGCGAAGACGGCCAGGTCGAACCGCTCGCCCGAGCCGGGGTCGCGCCCCTCGTCGGTCGCGTCCTGGGCGGCGGAACGCAGGTGCGCGCCCAGGGTCGGCGGGAGCTGGGCGGCGACGTGTCCGGCCAGCCCCGGGGCGATCCGCTCGCCGAGGGTACGCAGCACCGCGTCGGTGGCGTGCTCGGCCGATCCGCGGTCCGGGAGGTGGGCGAGCGCCTGGACCTTGCCGATGATCTCGTCGTGCCGCATCGGTCCTCCACATGTCACAGCTGGTCGTGCGGGTACGGGCGGCCGGGGCGGCGGAGGCCGCCGCCGCGTCGGCGCCGCCGGGAACGGGCGCCCGCGGGCGGCACCGCGCGGGCCGCTTACGGCCACCCTTCGCGTACCCGGAACCGGGCGGGCCTACCGCCGTACGCGCGGCAGGTGCCGGGACGTGCCGCCGTAAGCGCCGTAGCCCGGATGCCCTTCTCCTGTGGCCGGTGGCGGAGCGGGGACGTGTAGTGGAGGCGGCACGGCCCCGGTCAGGCGGGTCGTCATCGTCCCGTCCAGGGTGGACGGATCTCCGAGGAGTCGTCGTGAGGAAGCACGTCCGAGCCTTCGCCGCAGTCGCCGGAACCCTGTTGGCCGCCACGGCGACAGCCTGCTCCCACCAGGCGGACCGCGGTTCCGCCGCCGCCTCGCCGTCCGTCGCGGGGACGTACGCCGCGGAGGACGCCGCGACGTCGACCCCCGCGACGGTGTCCACCAAGTCGGTGAAGCTCGGCAAGATCCTCGTCGACGGCAAGGGCATGAGCCTCTACCTCTTCCAGGCCGACAAGAACGGCAAGCCCACCTGCAACGGCTCGTGCGCGAAGGCGTGGCCCCCGCTCACGGTGACGGGGAAGCCGACCGCGGCGGGCGGCGCGCAGAGCAAGCTGCTCTCGACCGCCAAGCGCAGCGACGGTTCCACGCAGGTCACGTACAAGGGCCACCCGCTGTACCGCTTCGCCGGGGACACGAAGGCCGGCCAGACCAACGGCCAGGGCCTCAACAACTTCGGCGCCAAGTGGTACGTCCTGGGCACCAACGGCAAGCAGATCACCACCAAGTCCACCACGAAGCCCACCTCGGCCCCGCCCAGCGGCGGCGGCTACTGACCCGCGAGCCCCTCCCCGCCCGCCGGAGTGCCGCGGGGGGCGGATCGTCCTACACCGCCTCCCGCGACGGAACGAGAGGGCGCGACCGCTCGTACAGCTCCGCCACCCCGGGGTTCTTCAGGTGCGGGAGGATCAGCGACCGCATCGCCGCCATGCGCTGGTCCGCCCGCCCCGAGTGGACGAACGGATAGCCGTCGAGCGCCGTGTTCCAGGAGTCGACCGCCTCTTCGAGATGCCCGATCCGGAGCTGCCGCTCCGCGAGGATCGCGTGGAAGCGGACGGAACCGCGCCGGTAGTGCGAGTACTGCGCCTTGGTGCTGGCCTTCATGGCGTCGACGGAACCGGCGACGTCACCGAGCTCGTATCGGACCTGCGCGATGTGGTAGTTCAGCGCGGCGGGATCGTAGGAACCGAACGCCTTGGACCGGCTCTCCGCCCGTTCCATCGCCGCCTCTGCCTCGCGAATCCGTCGCAGGGCGACAGCGCGGTCGCCCTGCTGGGCCGCCGCGTGGGCCTGCTGCCCGGTGAGGAACGCGAGCATGCGCGGGCCTGCCTGGGGGGACGCGGCAGCGGCGGCGTCCGCGAGTTCGAGCGCCTTCGCGCCCTGCCCCAGGTCGACGGCCTGGACGCTCATCCCCCGCAGCGTCGTGCAGTACGTCAGATGGTCCTCGGCGGCGCCGGCCAGCTCCAGTGCCTTCAGGTAGTACCGCTGCGCGAGGCCGTGCAGCCCCTCGTCCACCGCCATGTAGCCGGTGAGGTACAGCAGATCCGACGTGGCCGAGAGCATCGCCCGGCGTACCTCCGCCGGCCCTTCGGCCCGGAGGTGCGGTGCGACGGTGTTCACCAGGAACGCGGCGGCCATGGGGCGGGCGTACCGGCCGCCGAACTGGTCGTCCAGCTCCGAGACCTTCTCCGTCATGGCCCGTACGGCCTCGACGTCCGCCATCCCGATACTCGCCGTACGACCGAGTCGCACCGCCTCCAGCCGGCCCACCACCTCCTGCCACGCCGGGATGGTCATCGCGGCGGAGAAGAGGGCGGCCCCGAGCACGCCGCGGCGGGAGGGGTCCATGTCCTGTCGCCCGAGCTCGATCACCCCTTCGATGGTAGAGACCGACGGCTCCTGATCCCGCGACGGCGGGAAACCTGCCTCCGCATGGGTGACCGGTCGGCCCAGCTTCCGCGTCAGGGCCTCAACCACCAGTGGCCGAGCGGCCTTTCGAGGCGTGGTGCCGTTGAGTCAGCCGTCGGCAGCCCGTTCTGCTGCCGGGGCGGCCGGGCTTCGGTGGGAAGGTGCCCCCCGGCCCGCAGAGCGGTGATCTAGAGTGAGCGTCGATGATCAGAACGTGGCCCGACATCGATGCCTGCCGCTTGGGGGATGCTGCTTCATGCTGACCGACTTCGTCGACCGGGTCGAGAGCCTGGCCGCGTTCAACGTCCTGGTGGACGATCTGTCACGCGGCCGGGGAGGCACCCTCGTCTTCGAGGGGCACCTGGGGATGGGGAAGTCGTCGCTCCTCGACTTCCTCGGCGAAAGCGCTCGGACGGCGAACGGGCCCGGGATCCGGGTGGTCGAGGCCCGGTGCACGCCGGAGATCGGGACCGGCCTGCAGTACGCGCCGGTCATCGACGTGCTGCGAGGGCTCCAAGCGCAGCGGACCCGCGCCCAGCGGTTCCGGGAGGGGTTCAGGCGCTCGGCCGTGACGGCCACGAGTGCGGCCCCGGAGGTGCTGGCCGCACTGGTACCCGGCCTGGAGCACATTCTCACGCTGGGCAAGGAAGTCACCAAGGCCGCACTGGCGACCGGCTCGATCCCCCTGGACAGCCTGCTGCCCTTCCAGCATGGCGCGGCCCAGCAGATCGCGGACACGATACTGTCGCTGGCCCGCTCGGGAAGCCCGGTCGTCCTGCTCATCGACGACATCCATGACATCGATCCCAGCAGCCTCCACGTCCTGGACCGGCTGCTGCCCCGGTTGTCCGAGGCGCCGCTCGCCCTGGTCCTCAGCCACGAACCGCGGACCTCGCCGAAGTCGACAAGGGGACTTCTGGACCGCTGGGAGAACGGCGGCCTGGCCACCCGCCACACGCTGGTGGGCCTGCCCGTGAACGCCATCGCCGAACTCGTCCTGCGGAAGCATCCGACGGCACCCGCCCAACCGCTGTCGATGGCGCTCAGCGAGATCACCGCCGGCCACCCGGTGTTCGTCCGGATGTGCCTTGACGCCTGGAAGGACGGGGACGGCCCGTCCCCCGAACTGCCGGCGGGACTCGCACGCGTCGTGGAGAGCCGGTTCGCCCCGCTCGACGTCCGCGACCAGGAGCTGCTGGAAGTCGCCGCCTCGCAGGGCGCGTTGTTCTTCTCCCCCATCCTGGCGCGGGCGCTGGGCGCGGAGCACGAGGAGGTGATGGGGCGGCTGCGGCGCATTGCCCAGGTCGACGAGCTGATCACGCTGGTGGCCACCCCGCCGGACTGGGCGGGCGCGGAGAGCAAGGACTGCTACACGTTCCAGCACCGCGCCCTGTGGGATGTCGTCTACAAACGGCAGACACCCGCCCAGCTCTGCACCCGCCACGCGAAGATCGCCGCCGCCTGGGGCGACGGACGGGACGAGTCCGTACCCCTCGCCCGCCGGCTGGAGATCGCCCGCCATCTGCGCCTGGGCGGCGCCGAGTGCCTGGCCGACTCCGCCGACGTCCACTACGCGCTGGCCCGTTCCGCCGCCACGGAGGGCATGTCGTACGCCGAGGCCGAGGAGCACTGCGCGGAGGCGATCCGGGCCGCTCGGGCACTTCCCCGGCGGCAGGAGGGGCGGGACCGGCGGCTGGCCGACGCCATCGAACTACTGCTCTCGCTGACCGAGGTGCGCTGGCGGGGGCAGCACGAGGCGGCGGGCCCGCCCGGCGACATCGACGGCCTCGCCGCCGAGGCGGAGGAGGCAGCCGAGCGGGTGGGAGAGCCCGAACTCGTGGCCCGCACCACCCTGCTGCGGGGAAAGACCCTCCTGGCCACGCGCGGTGTGGAGCCCTCGTTGGTCAAGCTGCGGCAGGCGATGGAGAGAGCCGAGGTCCTCGACGACCGGCGGCCGTCGTTCGTCGCCCGCGTGGAGTACGGCCGGCAGGTCGGCAAGCGCGACCTCGCCGAGAGCCTGCGGCAACTCACCGAGGCCGAGCGGATGTACGCCTGCGAACCCTCGCTCGGGGGGCGGCCCGATCCGGTGCTCCAGCACGCGAGGAACCTCGGCGAGATGCAGTTGGGCATCGCCCACTTCGACAGCGGCCACCTCGGCGAGGCGCTCACCCGCCTGGAGCGGTGCACCGACCGGCTGCGGCACGAGGCACTGCACGCCGAACTCCCCATCGCCCTGAACTACCTCGCCCAGGTACGGTTCGGGCTCGGGGACCTCCCGGGCGCCCGCGCCGCTCTGGAGGAGGCTCGCGCCTTCGAGGCCGAACGCGGCGGGGACAGCGGCTGGCACGCCTACAACACGGCCCTGCTCGCGTTCTCCTTCGCCGACTCCGCCCACGCTGCCCACGCTGCCGAGGACCGCGCGCACAGCCGCCGCCTCATCGAGGCGGCATGGGAGGAGACCACCCGCACCTGGTTGATCAACCTCGTACCGATCGTGCGCAACCTCTACGCCGAGGTCCTCCTGCGCACCAGCGGCAGGGACGCCCCCGCCGGGGAGCGCGACCACGACCTCCGACAGGACCTCCATCAGGCCGAACGCCTCGCCGAGGCCACCATCGCCGAGACGCGCGGGTCCGGCATGGTCCGCAGCGAGATCGCCGCGCGGTGCCTGCTCGGCCGCGTCAGCCTGCGTCTGGGCCGCGTCGACGAGGCAGCACACCGCCTGGACCAGGCGCTGCGTATCCTGAACGAGGTCGGTGACATGCCCGCGCTGCGTACTGAAGAGGTCTACTACTACGCCGCCCTCACCCACCGCGCCGCCGGCCACCGGGATCGCGGCCGCGAGCTGCTGGACCGCGCACGAGCGGAGGTGGCGCGGAAGGCCGGGCACATCCACGATCCCGAGCTGCTGGAGCTCTTCCGCCAGGAACCGCTGAACCGGCTCATCGCCGATGACGACCAGCCTTCTCAGTGAGCCACCACCGTGCAAGGAGCGCTGAAGCCATGCGGAGGTCTCTTCGTGACTAGGGTGCCGGGGTCGCCATGCTGATCATCACCAAGGAGTTCCACTTCTCCGCGAGCCATGTCCTGGACACGCTTCCCTCCTGGCACAGTTGCGCCCGCATGCACGGCCACAACTACATCGTGGTGCTGGAGCTGTCGGCGCTCCGGGAGGACCTGACCGAGGCGGGTTTCGTACGCGACTACCGGGACCTCGACATGTTCAAGAAGTGGTTGGACGACACGCTCGACCACCGCCACCTGAACGAGGTGATGGACGGGCTGTCGCCATCGGCCGAGAACCTCGCGCTGTGGCTCCACGACCTGTGGAAGCCGCGCCTGCCGGAACTCACGGCCGTGAGCGTCTCCGAGACCCCGAAGACCTGGGCCACCTACCGTCCCTCGGCCGACCGGCCTCCCGGGCCGTAAGGGACTCCGACTCCCCGTGCCGGGCCCCTGCGGGTGCCGGGCGGCCAGCGCGAGGAGCTGCGGGGGAAGGCCCCTCCCCGGCGCTGGTCCGGGAGGGGAGCGGCAGACGAGTCGGGCTGTAGGCCGGGTTCTGTCTCCGGTCGGCCTCGCGGCCGGCCGGGAGACGGCCATCCATCTAGGACCGGCGTTGCCGCCGGCCTCGTGCGGTCTACCCGCGAACTCGGGCGGGCAGCCCTCGAACGTCCGCGCGGGGCCGCGACCGCGGCCCCTCTTGACCTTGCTCCAGGTGGGGTTTACCTAGCTGCCCAGGTCACCCTGGGCACTGGTGGTCTCTTACACCACCGTTTCACCCTTACCGGGGGCCGAGGCCCCCGGCGGTCTGTTTTCTGTGGCACTGTCCCGCGGGTCACCCCGGGTGGGCGTTACCCACCACCCTGCCCTGTGGAGCCCGGACCTTCCTCGGCGGATCGGGTTGATCCGTCGCGGCCGTCCGCCCGGCTCGTCTGCCGTGCGGCCATCGTAGTCGCTCCCCGCGTCCCCTCGCGCACCGGCGCCCCGGGTCCGTCCGTGCGGCGTCCCGGGCCCGCCGGTGAGGCGGTGCGCACCCCGTAGGCTGGCTCCTACCGGGGAGGACGCGGCACCGGCCGCCGCGTCGCACCGCACAGCGCCCGGCGCCCGCCCCGGCCGGAGGAGGAACACCGTGCTCGTACTGCTGCCCCCGTCGGAGGGCAAGGCCACCGCGACCCGCGGCCGCCCCGTCGACCTGGACGGGCTCGCGCTGCCCGGCCTCACCGCCGCCCGCACCGGCGTGCTGGAGGAGCTGGTCGCGCTGTGCGAGGGCGACGTGGAGAAGGCGGCGGAAGTGCTGGAGCTGACGCCGGGGCTGCGCGGCGAGGTCGCCAAGAACGCCGCCCTGCGCACCGCCCCCGCGCTGCCCGCCGCCGACCTCTACACCGGTGTGCTCTACGACGCCCTGGGCCTGGCCACGCTGGACGCCGCCGCGCTGCGCCGGGCCCGCCGTTCTGTGCTGGTCTTCTCCGGGCTGTGGGGTGCCCTGCGGCTGACCGACCGGGTGCCGTCCTACCGCTGCTCGATGGGGGTGCGGCTGCCCGGAGCCGGTGGCCTCGCCGCGTACTGGCGGCCCCACCTGGAGGCGGTGCTGCCGGAGGCGGCCGGCTCGGGGCTGGTGCTGGACCTGCGCTCGTCGGCGTACGCGGCGGCCTGGAAGCCGCGCGGCCCGCTCGCCCAGCGCACCGCGACGGTGCGGGTGCTCCAGGTCTCGGTCGTGGACGGGGTGGAGAAGCGCTCGGTGGTGAGCCACTTCAACAAGGCGACGAAGGGCCGGCTGCTGCGGGCCCTGCTCACCGAAGGGGCCGCGCCGCGCACCCCGGCCGCCCTGGCCGGCGCGCTGCGGGACCTGGGCTTCACCGTCGAGGAGGCCGGCACCCGCCTGGACGTCCTCGTGCACGACGTCCACTGAGGCCCGACGTCCGCCGCGCGCCCGGCATCCAGTGAGGCCCGACGTCCGCCGAGTGCCCGACCTCCACCGAGCGTCCACGGCGCCGCGCGCCGCTGAACCCCCATCCCTGTCCCCGGGAGGGCCGAGCCACCACCAGGGCCGTTGCACACCGTGCAACGGTCGTTGCGCGCGGTACGGGCCGGGGAAAGGATGGGCCGCATGGACTCCGTGCTGGACCTCGCTCCCGTCCTCCCGGTGGTCGTCCTGGAGGACGCCGCGGACGCCGTGCCGCTGGCCCGGGCGCTGGCGGCGGGCGGCCTGCCGGCGGTCGAGGTGACGCTGCGGACGCCGGCCGCGCTCGCCGCGATCCGGGCCGTCGCGGACGGCGTGCCGGAGGCGGTGGTGGGCGCCGGTACGGTGCTGACGCCGGAGCACGCCGCCGCCGCGCGGGCCGCGGGGGCCCGGTTCCTGGTCAGCCCGGGGTGGACGGAGCGGCTGCTGGACGCGCTGCGCGGCTCGGGCCTGCCGTTCCTGCCCGGGGTGTCGACGGCGTCGGAGGCGCTGGGGCTGGTGGAGCGGGGCGTGCGGGACATGAAGTTCTTCCCCGCCGAGGCCGCCGGGGGCGTGCCCTACCTCAAGGCGCTCGCCTCGCCGCTGCCGCAGGCGCGGTTCTGTCCGACCGGCGGCATCGACGCCCGGCGCGCGCCCTCCTACCTGGCGCTGGAGAACGTGGCCTGCGTCGGCGGCACCTGGATGCTGCCGCGTGAGGCCGTACGGGCCGGGGCCTGGGACGAGATCGCCGCGCTGGCCCGGGAGGCGGTGGAGCTGGCCGCCGCCGCCCGACGCGGTACGGTCCGGCCCGGTACGGTCCCACCCGATACGGTCCGGCCCGGTACGGTCCCCCGCGCCGGGACGCCCGCTTGACCGTACGGGGGAAGCCGTACGGACGCCCGCGTCACCGTACGTACGAGGGGCCGGGGCTCCTTTCGGCCGGCGCGGCGCGGGCTACAGCGGCGGCGGGAGGCGGTTGAGGTAGCGCAGGGACGCGGCTCCGTCGGCGTAGTACGCGATCTCGGACAGGGACGCCGGAGCCAGCTCGAAACGGAACAGGGCCTCCTGGGGCGCCCCCAGCGCCAGCCGGACCAGCGTCTTGATCGGCGTGACGTGGCTGACCACGACGACCGTCCGGCCCCGGTACGCGGCCAGCAGCCGGTCCCGGGCGGCGGCCACCCGGGTCGCCACGGCGGCGAAGCTCTCACCGCCCGGCGGCGCGGCCTCGGGCGCGGCCAGCCAGGCGTCCAGCGCGGCCGGGTCCTGGCGGCGCGCCTCCGCGAAGGTCAGCCCCTCCCAGGCGCCGAAGTCCGTCTCGCGCAGGCCCTCGTCGACAGCGACGGGCAGGCCCAGCAGCGCGGCCAGCGGCTCGGCGGTCTGCCGGCAGCGGGCCAGCGGGGAGCTGACGACCGCGTCCACCGGAGTCGCAGAGGCCGCCGCGTCGAGCCCGCCCCGCTCGGCCAGCGCCCGGGCGGCCCGCGCTGCCTGCTCCACGCCGGCCTGCGCCAGTGCCGGATCGTCCCCGCCGCTGCCGGAGAACCGCTTCTGCCCGGTCAGCGCCGTCTCCCCGTGCCGCAGCAGCACGAGGACGGTGGGCGTCCCGAGGTCGGGGGCGCCGCGGCCGGCACGGGTACGGCGGCCGGTGACTCCGGCCCGGGGCCCGAAGGCGCAGCCCCGGACGGCGAGCAGTGCGCGGACTCCGTGGCTGTGGCGTCGCGCGCGGACTCCGGCCCGGGGCCCGAAGGCCCCGGGCCGCCGGGGGTACGGGCCACCGGGTCGTCCTTACAGGCCGGAGTCTGCCGTGCGCACCAGGATGCGAAGGCAGTTCTCGCACCGCACGACCGCGTCCCGGGGCGCCGACCGGACCTCGTTGAGCTCGGTGATGTTCAGCTCCAGCCGGCAGCCCTCGCAGCGCTTCTGGTAGAGCCGGGCCGCGCCGACGCCGCCGCTCTGGCCGCGCAGCTTGTCGTACAGCGCGAGGAGGTCGGTCGGGACCTCGCCCGCCAGCACCTCGCGCTGCTTGGCGACGCTGAAGCCCTCCGCGTCGATCCCGGACAGCGACTCGGTCTTGCGCTGCTCGGTCTCCGCGGCCTTGGCCTCCAGCGACTCGACCCGGGTGGCCAGCTCGGCGGCCCGCTCCTGGGCGCTCTCGCGGCGCTCCATCACCTCCAGGACGACGTCCTCCAGGTCGGACTGGCGGCGGGCCAGCGAGGCGATCTCGCGCTGGAGGTTCTCCAGGTCCTTCGGTGAGGTGACGGCGCCGGAGTCCAGGCGCTTCTGGTCGCGGGCGGCACGCTGCCGCACCTGGTCGACGTCCTGCTCGGCCTTGGTCTGCTCGCGGGCGGTGTCGCTCTCCTCGGTGCGCGCGGCGACCAGCAGGTCGCGCAGCTGGGTGAGGTCGGCGTTCACCTGCTCCAGCTCCGCGTGCTCGGGCAGGGTGCGGCGCCGGTGGTCGAGCTGCGCGATGCGCGAGTCGAGGGCTTGGACTTCGAGGAGTCGGATCTGGTCGGCGGGCGCGGCGTTCAGCGGGGGGCTCCTGGGCTGCTAGTGGAACGGTCGGCGCGCGAGGCGCCCATGGCGGTGGTGCCGGTGCTGCCGGCCGGCGGGTCGGAGGGCGCGTGGAGCGTCCACGGGTCGGTGACCGCGCGGGAGACGTGCGTGCGCAGCGCCCACCCGTGGCGGTCGGAGATCTCGTCGAGCTGCCCGGCCGCCTGCTCGCACCAGGGCCACTCGGTGGCCCAGTGCGCGGCGTCGACCAGCCCGAGCGGACCGGCCTGGCGCGCCTCGGACGCGGGGTGGTGGCGCAGGTCCGCGGTCAGGAAGGCGTCGACGCCGGCGGCCCTGACCTCGTCGAAGAGGCTGTCGCCGGAGCCGCCGCAGACCGCGACCGTGCGCACCGGGGCGTCCGGGTCGCCCGCCACCCGGAGCCCGGTGGCGGTGCGCGGCAGGCCGTGCGCGGCGCGCTCGGCGAACTCCGCGAGGGTCAGCGGCGCGTCGAGCTCGCAGATCCGGCCCAGGCCGCGGCGCCCGGCGGGGTCGGCCGGGTCCGGCACCAGGGGGCCGGTGACCCGCAGGCCGACGGCGGCGGCCAGCGCGTCGGAGACGCCCGGGTCGGCCCGGTCGGCGTTGGTGTGGGCCACCAGCAGGGCGGCGCCGGCGCGGATCAGGTCGTGGACGACGCGGCCCTTGAAGCCGGCCGGGCCGACCGGTGCGACGGTCGTCGTACCGCGCAGGTAGAGCGGGTGGTGGGTGACGACGAGGTCCGCGCCGATCCGCACCGCCTCGTCGACGACCTCCTGGACGGGGTCGACGGCGAACAGCACGCGGCGGACCTCGGCCGCGGGGTCGCCGCAGACCAGGCCGACGGCGTCCCAGGACTCGGCCAGGCGCGGCGGCCACAGCGCGTCGAGGGCTGCGATCACGTCGGAGAGGGTGGGCACGGGCACGAAACGAAGGGTACCCGCCCAGGGCGGGGCACCGGGAAGGGTGCGCGGGTGCGGGCGCAAGGGGAGCACAACTGCTCCGACCGCAACAACCCTTCGCCGCCAGGGACACCCTTACGTGTGAACCGTCCTGCCTCGCGTTGATCGTCCCGGCATGCGGAGAACTACGGTCCTGTGCCGGAGGTGGAGCAGCAGATGACCGTCCACAGGGCCGTCCGGACAGCAGGCGCAGCACGCGGGGTGGCACCCCCGGCACTCCGCGGCCGCCGCCGCGGTGGCGCCGGGGCCGCGGGCGCCACGCCCCCGGCGTCCCCTTCGTACACGAGTGCGGCACCCCTGGGTGCGACGGCGCCGGAGCCCGCCGCTGGCGGGGCCGGGACTGGGACCGGGACCGGGACCGGGGGCGCCTCCTCGGCTGCCCGGGCCGGGGGAGGCTCCGTGCGCCGCACCGGTTTCGCCATCGCCGCCGACGGCACGTACGCCGCCTGCCTGGCCGCGCCCCCGCCCCGGCCCAGGGCCCGGCTCCCGTCCAGGCGGCGGAGGGCGGGGCCGGAGCGGGCTGGTACGTGGAGCGGTGGTCCCTGGACAGCCCCGAGCCGTACACCGTGGCGCTGCCCGAGGGCTCGCCGGAGGCGCCGGACACGCGCGTGCTGCCGCTGCCCGACGGCCGGGTGCTGGCCGCCCGGCCGAACGGCGGCGGCGCCGATCTGGTGCTGCTCTACCCGTCGGGTGCGGGTACCGGCTCGCTGGCCGTGGGCTCGCTGGCCGGTACGGAGGTGCGGCTGCTGCCGGCCTCGGCCGTGGGGGCGTTCGCCACCGCCTACGACGGTTCGGCCACCGAGGTGTGGCGGGTGTGCGGGGCGTCGGACCGGGTGTCGGCTGGGGGGCTGGTCCGGCTGGCGCGGGTGCCCGGCCGGTGCACGGGCGGGGTGTGGCTGGACCGGGACGGGCGGCTGCTGGCGCTGGACCGGGAGCTGGGCGGGCGGACGAAGTCGGTCGCCGTCGACCTCGGCTCCGGCACGGTGAGCCCGCTGCTCCAGCTCTCCGAGGCCAGCGACGACCGGCTGCTGCTGGCCGAGCCGGACAGCGGGCTGATGCTGGTGCGCAGCGACGCCACCGGGGAGGACCGGCTCGGCTGGGGCGTGCTCGGCAGCCGCCACCCGGTCCGCTTCCCCGAGGCGCTGCGGCTGCCGGGGGCGCTGCTCACGCCGGTGGCCGCCCAGCCGGGCCAGATCCTCACCCCGGAGGCCGCGGTGGTGGCGCTGCGCTGCGAGGTGCCCGGCGGCGAACGGTCGCTGGCGCTGTGGCGGCCGGGCGGCCGGACGCTGCACTGGCGGGCGGTGCCGCGCGACTGGCTCGGCCCGGTCGCGCTGTGGCTGCCGTCGGCGCCCCTGCGGCTGCCCGCCGCGCCCCGACCCTCGTCCCCTACGACCCCCCTGCCGCCGACGGCCCCGACGGCCCCGACGGCCCCGACATCCCTGGCCTTCCGTGCTCTCCCGCCGGGTCGGCCTCCCCGGTCGGCGTACCCCTGCCCACCGCGCCGGACCGGTGCGGGGACACCCCGCCGCTGGCGGCGCTGGAGCGCCGTCCGGGCCGGGCCGCGCTGCCCGGCGTCCGGACTCCGGCGGTGCTGCCGTTGCAGCAGGCGCCGCTGAGTCCGGTGGCCTGAGCCCGGTGGCCTGAGCCCCGTCGCCGGCCGACCGGCCTGGGTGCCGGCGGACCGGTCAGCGACCGCTGATCCCAGCAGGCAGGGGCTTGAGCAGGGGCTTCGACGCGCCGCGATCAGGAACCCGAATCGCCGGTGATCGCGCGTCTCCTCGGGTTCCATCCCGCCGGGGGCACGAGTTCCGGGAGTTCCTGCGCTACCGCGACGCACCAGCCCATGGACTCGTCAGGGGCGACAAGCTCGACCCTGAACATCCGCACCGGATACGCGGTCGCCAGCCTCGCCCTCCACGACTCGACCAGAACCGCGCCGAGTTCTCTGGCGGCAGCCTCGTTGTTCTCTCCTGTGCCTCTGATCATCCTGAACATTTCCTGGAGTTCGAAGTAGTTGTAGCCGTCGACCGCGTCCGCCCAGGACAGGGGAGCCCGGCTCCCGCCAGGAGCGGGCGTGACCATGCGTTCTCTGATGTGCGCCTCGTCATCCCCCCACAGGCAGAGAAAGACCGCTCCCTCGAATTCCATCAGTCTGGGCCAGAAAAGATACGAGTAGGCGAGGGCCTGCGCCGTGTCGCCCAGTTCGCTGACGTACGCGACCGGATCGTTCGCATCGACCTCGGGGAAACTCTCCCGCAGAATCCTGCCCACGGCCTCCTCGTTCACCGCTCGCCGCCTCCGCAAGCGGGCTCGGTCGTCCCGCCACCCACAGGGCCGTAGTTGGCCGCCAGGGCCGCAGCGTATTCGTCCGGGACGGTCCAACCGGCGAACGTCGGCGGGAGATAGGACTCCAGCGCGCCCGCCACGTCCAGGAAGGGACCGAACCGGGCGCACCATTCACTGCGCGCGGCCTCGTCGGGGAAACCCTGGAAGATCGCCACCTCGGGATCTCTCTCGCCCCAGCACCCCCATTTTCCGGATGCTCCGGTCAGCGCGACGACATTCGCCGAGATCGTGAGCGACTCCGCGAAGTCGCCGTCGCACTCGTAGCCGACCGCAGCCCAGTACCCGTCCTCACCTGCCTCGACGGACAGGGATACCGCCGGATATCCCAGCCTCTCGCGGAGGGAGAAACCGTCGCGGTCCGGTTCGAGGACGAGGATGTCGATACGGTCGTCCCCGTGCCACCGGGCCATCGCGCGGAGTGCCGGCCAGAGCTCCGGAGTGAGCAGCACGTCGAACTCACAGAACAACGCGTCCCCCGCCCGCTCCCTGAACGCCTGGCCAGGGAGCCTGGCATCGAGATCGAAGGTCACCGCGGCACGAGAGCGGATATCCAGGTATCCGCTCCGATCGACGACCGCGTCGATCTCCGCCATCAGTCCTCACCCAACCCGTTCTCGATGTGCGTGGCTTCCCCGGCCCTGGCGCCGGCCTCACATCCGGCCTCACGACGGTGGCGGCCCCCGCGGAGCCGGCCGGTCAGGTCCGCCAGAGCCTGCCGCAGGTCCCGGGCAGAGGCCAGGTCGCGATGCTCACACTCGACCTGGCCCGTCGCGATCACGCCGTACTCCAGTTCCGCCTCACCGGTGTCCCACACCGTCAACCGGCCCACGGCCCGCGGACCGTCCAGCGCCACGGTCATACTCGCCTTGGCCCACCCGGACGGGGACTCGTCCACGTGCACCACGATGCCCTCGGCGGCAAGCGGCACGGCTCGACCGGCGACCCAGGCGCTCAGCGCGGGCAGCAGCGGCTGGTCCACGGTCGTCCCCTCTCCATCAGCCGCCGGATGTCCGACCCGGTCGGGCACTTGCGGCACCGCGGCACCGCGGCACCGACAGCTTCGGCACGCTACGCCACGGGCACGCCGACGACGCCGCGGGGGCTCCCCTGGCACTGGCCGCGGCCTGTCCTCACGGCTCTCCCACCCCGACGAACTCCAACACGGCGGCCGACAGACGCTCTCCGCAGACCGGGCACGCCGACTGGAACGCGTGCACACGTGAACGGGCCAGGGAGTCGGAGAACAACGGCAGAACCGGGTCCAGGGCCACCACGCGCAGGTACGCCCCGCACGGCTGGTGCCTCATACCGAGAGCCTCACCGACGACGGCGCCGGCGAAGTCGGCCTCGGTCGCCGTACCCGCCGCGACCCGCGCGTCCAGGGCCGCGAGGTCGCTCCCGTCACTCCAGTGGAGGCAGAAGCGGGCGAGCGGCCACGTCGGGAGGACCCTCACCACGATGCGGCGCATCCGCGGATGATCGGCGAGCAGACGGTCTTCCGGCTCACGGAAGCCGTCGACCGGCTCGTCGGCACGGATCACCTCCCCCTTCCGGAAGTAGCGGGCCTCCAGGGCGCGGAACGTCACCGCCAGCCCGTCCACAGCTCCACCTCGATCATGTTCGAAACCAGTGCCCCGCTCCCGCCCGAGCGCGCCCACGTCAGCGCCTACGGCGGCGAGCGCGACTCGCCCCACGTCCACGTCCACGACCTTGGCGAGGAGCGGTGAGAACGGTGAGAGCGGCAGGGTGCCACGCGCGGATGGGCAGTGCCCTTAATCTGGTGGGAGACAGCAGCCTACGTGCAGCGACGGGGGATGACGATGACCAGTGCACCTGGTGACGTTCCGCGTCCGTCCGGGTCTGCGACGACAGCACACCCGCTACGGACAATTCGCGATATCCGGGAGTCGTTGCCGGAGGATCAAGCCCGGCACTTCGACGCCGAGCTCGCAGACACGGAGCTGGAGGCGCTCCCGGAGATGCTGAGCCGATGGATCCGACTGGCCACTGACAGTTTCGAAGATTTCTTGCTGTCCCAACCCTTCGAAGGGCTGGAGTTCGGCGCACGCTCCTACGATGACGACCCGGTAGGCGATAGGTGATCTACCTGCTGGACACGAACGTCGTCGCGGAACTCACCACGCGCCTGCGACCTGATCCTTGCGTGGTGGCGTGGCTGCGATCAACACCGCGCCCCAACCGCTTCCTGAGCGTCATCACCATCGCCGAGATCGAAGCCGGCGTGACGGCCACGCCAGACCGCGCACGGCAAGCGCGGTATGCCGCGGTCCTCGCAGCTGCCCGACAGGAATACCGCGACCGTATCGCGCCGATCGGCGAACGTGAGGCCACGGCCTACCTCGCTGTCCACAAAGCACTGAAGGCAGCCGGGACGAACATCGACCCGCCGGACGCGCTCATCGCCGCCACCGCGCTTGCCAACAACTGGACTGTGGCGAGCCGCAATATCAGGCACTTGGAGCGAACTGGCGCCGTAGTGGTCAACCCGTGGGACTTCAGCGCCTAGCAAGGTCGATGTCCGCAGGGACCCGGAGAAGCACGTTCATCGTGGCGGGTGGCTCGGCGGGCGGTCGTGGGCATACGCGGACGGTGGACGGGCGCTGTCCGGAGGTCATCCTCTCAACGTCGTGGTCCGCTCAGGTGTCAGCCCTGTACAGCGGCCGCTGGGGTCCGCGGTCGAGGAGCCGCTCCACTCCGATCCGAACGCCACCGCTACCACCACCGCCACCGCCACCGGATGGTTCCGGTGCCGGACAGGCCGGTGCCGGACACTCTCATGTCGTCTCCGGCCGGGTCGCCGGCCCCGGTGGGTCCGGGTTCCCGCTCCGGCCTGGAGGGCGCAGTGTCTCGGCTCGGTGACGGGTCCGTGACGGGTCCGTGACGGGCGCGGCGTGGTGATCGGCGGGCTCGGGCGTGATCGGTAGACTCGCCAGCGTTTCTGGGCAAGCGCCCGATGTGGGCGTGTCGTCGCAGGTGGCGGTGGGACCGCGCGGTGTCGGACGGCGGGTTGTCGGCTGTACCGCCCGGGACGCGGGTCGGCCGCCCTCGGCGCGGGCCGCGCCTCCGCCGGTTGGACCGACCGGTCGGCGTTCGGCAGCCGGGAATGCGACCGCTGGGCCAGGGGTTCCCGGGTTCAGGGGTCTGTCAGCGAACAGCAGCAAGCACGGGGAGCACGGGAGACATGTCGGACGCACGCACGGCCGAGCACGCCGAGGACACCGCGGGACGGCACCGCGGGTCGGCCTCGAACGACGACGCCGAGACCGCCGCACCGCACGGGCGGCACCGCCGCGACGAGAACGGCGACTGACCGGGCCGCTCGCACGGGGCCGGGCAGTGACCGGCCGCGACCGGCCGGACGGCGGTGGTCCAGGGCTCTCGGGCCCCGGACCGCCGCCGTCCGCTGTTCCGGCCCTCGTGTCCGGCCTCGCGCGTCCGCCCGGGGCAACGTGGCCCGAGGGTTGGGTACCGTGGCCGGTGCTCCCCGCCCGGCGGCCCGCCCCGCCTGACCCGCGGGGCCCGCGTCCCCGGAGTGGGCGCCGGCCCGGCCGTGGCGGCGGGGCCGGGTGCCGTGGAGAGCGCGGCGCCGTACGGGGACCTGGACGGGGACGGCAAGCAGTGGACTCGACGACACCACGACCGACGACACCACGACCGACAACGCCACCGCCTACCGGTGACAGAGGCGGCACAGGCGGCGCCGACGGCACCGCCACCGGGGAGTCGTCGGCCGTACGGCCGACGGGTCGGGCGTCCGGCCGGGACTGGTGGTGGCAGCGGACGAAGGACTTCGACGAGGAGGTCGACCGGCTCAAGGCCCCGGACGGCAACGCGCTGCTGGGGTGGCTGCTGATGACGGCCGGCCCGGCCTCCGATCTGGCGCAGGGCCGCCTCGCCGACCCGTGGCCCGCCGTGGCCGGTCTGGCCCTCTTCTGCGTGCTGTACGTCACGGTGGTCCGTGCGGCGTTCAGCCCGCGGCTGGGCGGCGGCCCGGTGCCGTTCCGGCTGCTGTGCGCGCTGGGCGGGCTGACGCTGGCGCTGGGCCTGGCCTACGGCAGGAACTTCCTGCTGCTGTTCGTGCTGGTGGCGCTGGCCGCGGGCGCCGTCTCCCGCACCCGGCGCGGGATCGGGCTGATGCTGATCCCGATCAGCGCCGCCGCCGGGGTCGCGTCCGCCGTGCACCACCAGGGGTTCTGGTCCACCGTGAGCCTGGCCTACGGCACGTTCCTGTCCGGGCTGGTGGTGTCGGTGATCATCACCCTCTTCCACTCGGTCAACCAGCTGAAGGCGACCCGGCAGGAGCTGGCGCGGGCGGCCGTGGCGCAGGAGCGGCTGCGTTTCTCCCGCGACCTGCACGACCTGCTCGGCCACACCCTGTCGGTGGTCGTGGTGAAGTCCGAGGCGGCGCAGCGGCTGGCCCACCGCGACCTGGACGCGGCGCTGGCACAGGTCGCCGACATCGAGTCGGTCGGCCGGCAGGCGCTGACCGAGATCCGCGAGGCGGTCACCGGCTACCGCGAGGGCAGCCTGTCCACCGAGCTGGACCGGGCCCGCTCCGTGCTGGCCGCCTCGGATGTCGAGGTCGAGGTGCGCGAGTCGGGGCCGCCGCTGCCGCCGCGGACCGAGGCGCTGCTGGGCTGGGTGGTGCGCGAGGGTGTCACGAACGTGGTGCGGCACAGCGGCGCCTCGCGGACGGTCGTCGAGCTGCGTACCGAGGGCGGTGTGGCCCGGCTGACCATCACCGACGACGGCTGCGGCTGCCCGGGCCCCGCCGCGCCGGGCGTGCACCGGACGGGAACGGGCCTGCGCGGGCTGTCCGAGCGGCTGGCGGCGGCCGGCGGCTCGCTCGCCTCGGGTCCCGCGCCGGGCGGCGGGTTCCAGGTGCGGGCGGAGCTGCCGGTGGGGCCGTCACAGGACGGCTCGCCGTAGGGCTCGGGTGCGGCCGGGACCGGGTAGTCCGCCGATCCGCCGATCCGGCACAACCTGACGCAACCTGACGCACTTGGCACGCCTGACGCCGCCTCAGTCGACGCGGTTTCAGGCGCGGTTGACCCGGCCCGCTACGGCGTGCGCGATCAGCAGGTAAACCGCCGCGGGCAGGCCGTAGTTGAGGATGGTGCGCCAGTCGTCGTTGTGGACGGTGAACAGGTCGCGGGACCAGCCGGCGAGCCAGTCGGCCGCGTGGTGGACGTCCATGACCAGCTCGTTGCCGCGGTTGGCGTCGAGCAGGAAGAACAGGATCCACAGGATCAGGATGAGCGAAGCGATGTCTGCGGCGATGAGGATGATCACCGCGGCGGGGTTGCCGCCGTACCGTCTGGCCATGAGGCTCTTCTTGCCGGAGCCCCCCGCCCGAAACCCGGGCTTTCGCACACCTGTTGCCGTCTCCTCGGGTCGCCCGGCGCGCGTCGCCGGTGCCCCTGGTGCGGCCCGCCGAAACGGAAAAGGCGGCGGGCCGCCCCCTGGTGAACCTGGTGAGGGGGCGGCCCGCCGCCGCGTTCCGTCGGGAGACGGACCGAATCAGCCGCGCTGGATGCCGCTGCTGTCCTGGAGCACGCCGCGCCGGCCGTCCTGGGTCTGCGCGATGAGCGCCTGGCCGCGCTGGTCCACGGCCAGGTACCAAGTGCCGGGGGTGAGTTCGGCGATCTGCCCGCCGCTGCCGTCCTCCGCGAAGAGCGGGCGCGGCACCGGGACGGCGAACCAGAACGCGGCGAAGTCCGCCGAGGACGGCTGCGCCTGCGCGGCCGGCGCCTGCTGCTGGGCCTGCGGAGCCTGGGCCTGGGCCTGGGCCTGAGCCGCGGCCTGGTCCTGGCCCGGGGCGGCGGCGGAACCGCCGTACGGGGGCTGCGGCGCCGGGGTCCCGCCGTAGGGGGGCTGCGGGGCCGGGGTGCCGTAAACGGGCTGCGTGGCGGCCGGGTTGGGGTAGCCGTAGCCGGCGCCGGCCTGCGGGTTCATGCCGAACTGCGGCTGCGCGCCGATCCCGTAGGGCTGCTGTTGCGGCTGCGGGGCGCTCACCAGCGGGGCCTTGAGCGCGGGGAGCCGGTTCGCCATGACGGCGGCCACGGCCAGCACCAGGCCGAAGACCAGCGTCAGCCACGCGCCCGCGCCCTTGCTGACACCGTTGTTGGCGCCGTCGGCGATGTTCGGGATGGCAGTGGAGAAGGCCGACCACAGGGCGGCCCAGCCGACGGTGACGGAGACCGCCGTGGACCACTGCTCCAGCGTCAGGCCGACGACCTGGCGGGCCGGCTGCTGGCGGTGCAGGACGAGCAGCAGCGCCGCCGCCAGCGCGCCCAGCGTCACGGACGGCAGGATCGGGAACAGGCCCGCGCTCCAGGAGTTCACCGACTTGTCGTGCCCGAGGACGCCCGCGTCGAAGCTGAAGAACGGCAGGAACGAGGAGATCAGGAGCAGCACCGCGGCTCCGATCACCGCGCCGTCTCCTCGGGTCAGGGAGCGGATGTTCACGTCAGGTCCTGTCCTTTGCGGTTCGTTTGCGGTCCGGTGGCCTGTACAAGGGCGCCGAACGCGGTGCCCATCGTACGGGTGCCGCCTTGGACCGGTTGGCCGGTCCGCGCTTTGGTGCGCGATTCGGTTGCGGCTGCTACGGGCCCGTCACCCCTTCCCTGGCGGGGCGCCCTGGTCGGGGCGGTCGAGGAAGGCGGTGAGCCCGTTCGCGATCCCCTCGGCGGCGCGCTGCCGCCAGGCGGGGTCGGTCAGGGACGCGGCGTCGCGCGCGTTGCGCATGTTGCCGCACTCGATGAACACCTTGGGCACCGTGGAGAGGTTGAGCCCGCCGAGGTCGCCGCGGACCATGAGGCCCTTGCCGCCGCCGAGGTAGTCCGCGAACGGCTCGCCGGTGGCGGCCTTGAAGTCGGCCCGCAGGTCGTCCGCCAGCCGCAGCGAGGGCGCCGCGATGGCACGGGTGTCGGCGGCACCCTCGTGCAGCGACTCGGGCGCGATCACGTGGAAGCCGCGGTCGGCGGCCGGAGCGCCGTCGGCGTGGATGGAGAGCGCCACGTCGGCGTGGGCCCGGTTGCCGATCTCGGCGCGCTCGTCCACGCACGGCCCCCAGGGCCGGTCACCGTTCTGGGTGAGGACGACCTTGGCACCGCGGGCGGCGAGGATCGCGCGCACCCGCCGGGACACGTCCAGGGTGTACGACGCCTCCGGGTAGCCGGCGTCGGTCTCGGTGCCGGTGGTGTCGCACTCCTTGCGGTTGGTGCCGATGCCGACCAGGCTGTCGATCTCCTTGGTGTGCAGGTGGTTCGTCGGATTGTGCCCGGGGTCGAGGACGACGGTCCGGCCGGCCAGCGGAAGCTCTTCGGCCCTGGCGCCGGGCGAGGCCGACGAGGCTGCGTGGGAGGCGGTGGCGGACGGCCCGGCCGAGGCGAGGGTGCCGCCGGCCGCGTCAGCGGCGTCCTGCCCGCCGGCGCCGGTGCCAGTACCGGCCGCGCCGCAGCCGCTCAGGAGGACGAGCGCCGCCACCGCGGCCGCCACGGCGGGGGCTCCGCCGCCACGGCCGCCCCCGTGCGACTCGTTGCTGGACACGCCCGCGACTCTATCGGCCCGCGCCGGTGCCGTGCACCCGGCGTTACGGCAGGGCCTGCCCGACGTCCCCGGCGGTGCGCCGCAGCACCCGCAGCGAGCCGTGGTGCAGCACCTCCGTGAAGGCGCCCGAGGCCAGCGCCCGCCGGTAGATCCGGTACGGGGCCTGGCCGCCGTCGGCGGGGTCGGGGAAGACGTCGTGGACGGCGAGCAGGCCGCCGTGGGCCAGCAGGGGCGCCCACCCCTCGTAGTCGGCGGTGGCGTGCTCGTCGGTGTGGCCGCCGTCGACGAAGACCAGGCCGAGCGGCTGCCGCCACAGCCGCGCCACCTGCGGCGAGCGGCCGACCACGGCCACCACGTGCTCCTCCAGCCCGGCGGCGTACAGGGTGCGGCGGAAGACGGGCAGGGTGTCCATCCGGCCGGTGGCCGGGTCCACGAGGCCGGGGTCGTGGTACTCCCAGCCGGGCTGCTGCTCCTCGCTGCCGCGGTGGTGGTCCACCGTGACGGCGACGGTGCCGGCCGCCGCGGCGGCCGCGGCCAGCAGGATCGTGGAGCGGCCGCAGTACGTGCCCACCTCCAGCAGCGGCAGCCCCGCCCCGGCGGCCTCCCGCGCCGCGCGGTACAGGGCCAGGCCCTCGTCGGTGGGCATGAAGCCCTGGGCCGCCTCGAAGGCGGCGAGCACGTCGGCGGCGGGGCGGTCGGCGTCCGGGCTCCCGGCGGCTGCCGCGCTGGTGGTGTCCACGTCCATCGGGCCAGCGTAGGGCCCCTGACCTGCGCGGCCGATATCCGGCCCGGCGTCAGCCGCTGACGGTCGCCGGGTCGGCGGCGCTCAGCAGCACTCCGGGGCGAGGCCGACCGGGAGCCGGTCGGCGGCGAAGACCGACGCGGTCGGCTCGTCCCCGCACAGCGCGGCCACCGCGAGGATGACCGCGGCCGCCGTCCAACTGGTGCGCTCCTCGGGCCAGAAGGCGTCGTCGGTGTAGACGTGGCCGGTCCAGTAGAGGCCGTCCTCGGCGCGCAGTTGCTGGATGTCGGTGAGGATGCCCAGCGCCTGGTCGGAGCGGCCCACCGCCCAGAGGGCGAGGGCGAGTTCGGCGGACTCGCCGCCGGTCACCCACGGGTTGGGGACGACGCAGCGCACCCCGCGGCCGGGCACCACGAAGCGGGCGAAGCCCTCGTCGAGCCGCCGCTCGGCGCGCGGGCCGCGCAGGGTGCCGGTGAGCACCGGGTAGTACCAGTCCATGGAGTAGCGGGACTTGTCGAGGAACCGCTCGGGGTGGCGGCGCACCGCGTGGCCGAGCATGCCGGTGGCCAGCTCCCAGTCGGGCTGCGGTTCGCCGCGGTGCTCGGCCAGCGCCAGGGCGCAGCGCAGCGCCTGGTGGACGGAGGAGCTGCCGGTGAGCAGCGCGTCGGACACCACCGTGCCGTCGGCGTCGCGCCGCCAGCCGATCTGGCCGCCGGGCTGCTGGAGGGCGAGCACGTACTCGACGGCGGCCCGGACGGTGGGCCAGATCCGGTCGGCGAACGCGTCGTCGCCGGTGGCGAGGAGGTGGTGCCAGGCGCCGACGGCCACGTAGGCGCAGAAGTTGGACTCCACGCCAAGGTCCGTGGGGCGGGCGGCGTCGCCGTCCTGGTAGGCGGCGTACCAGGAGCCGTCGGGGTTCTGGTGGCGGGCCAGCCACTCGTAGGCGGCGCCGGCCCGTTCGTGCTCGCCGGCGGCGTCCAGCGCCATCGCGGCCTCGGTGTGGTCCCACGGGTCGAGGTGGTGGCCGCGGAACCACGGGATGGCGCCGTCCTCGCGCTGGAGGCCGGCGAGGGCCGCGACGGTCTGCTCGGCCTGCTCGGCCGTGAGTACTCCGGGCAGTTCGAGCCGTTCGGTCCTGCGGCCCTGGCCGGGGCCCGGTGGGGTCACCGTGCCGGGTCCGCGGCGGCGGTGCCCGGGACAGTGCCCGGGACGGTGTCCGAGTCGGCCGCGCCCGGAAGGGCGTCGTCGGGGCCGACGGCGTCCGGGACGGCCCCTGCCCCGGTCCCCGGGCGCGGGACGGCGCCGGCCGGCAGGTGCGGCTTCGTCGCGTAGAGCACGAAGCTCTTGCCGAGTACGGGGTTGAGCGCCTGCTCGGCCAGCCGGGTGGCCAGCGGCTTCTTCATGATGTCCCACACCAGCAGCTTGTGGTACAGCCGCACCGGCAGCGCCTTGTCGTTGTCGACGCCCACCGCGCACTTGATCCACCAGTACGGCGCGTGCAGCCCGTGCGCGTGGTGCGTGCCGTACGGGCGCAGGCCCGACTCCCGTACGCGTTCGAGGAGTTCGGTGGCCCGGTAGATGCGGATGTGGCCGCCCTCCACCTCGTGGTAGGCGTCGGACAGCGCCCAGCACACCTTCTCCGGCCCGTAGCGGGGCACGGTGATCGCGATCCTGCCGCCGGGTCGCAGCACCCGCACCATCTCGGCGAGCAGGCCCTTGTCGTCGTGGATGTGCTCCATCACCTCGGAGATGATGACGACGTCGAAGCTCTCGTCGGGGAACGGCAGGTGGAGCGCGTCGCCCTCCATCGCGGTGGCGCTCGCGCCGGCGGGCGCCTCCCCGGCCTCCCGCATCGCGGCGAACCAGCGCGCGACCTCGCGCACCTCCTCGCCGTTGCGGTCCAGGGCGACGACCCGCGCGCCCCGGCGGTAGCACTCGAACGCGTGCCGCCCGCCGCCGCATCCGAGGTCGAGGACGCGGTCGCCGGGGGCGAGCGGGAAGCGGGTGAAGTCGACGGTCAGCATCAGCGTTTGCTCCCCACGGGGCTCCCCGGTTCGGACGGTTCGACGCACGGCGGCGCCACGCGCTCGGGTGCGGCGGACTGCGGTGCGGCGGACTGCGGTGCGGCATGGCCCTGTTGGGCCGGACGTTCAGTGGACCGCGGCTCGGCATCGGCGCGTTGGACGGAGGCCGGGGCGGACCGCCCATCGGACGGGGCCCGTTCGGCGGAAACCCCGTCCCGGAGCCCGGGGGGCGTCTCAACACCTGCGGTGGACATGGCCGTTCGGGCGGCAGCGGCCCGGCTCCGGCCACCCTGCCGCTCGATCGCCGCCCGGTACACCTCGGCCGTGGCCTCGGCAGCCCGGGCCCAGGTGAAGCGGGCCAGCACCCGTTCCCGTCCGGCCGCGCCCAGCCGGGCGCGCAGCCCCGCGTCGTCCAGCAGCCGTGCCAGCGCGGCGGCCAGCGCGCCCGCGTCGCCGGGCGGGACGGCGAGGCAGGTCTCCCCGTCGGGCCCGGCCACCTCGGGTACCGCCCCGCCGGTGGTGGCCACCAGCGGCGTCCCCGTGGCCATGGCCTCGGCGGCGGGCAGCGAGAAGCCCTCGTACAGCGAGGGCACGCAGGCCGCTTCGGCGCCGCGCAGGAGGCCGACGAGCTCGGCGTCGCTGATGCCCTTGACGAACTCGACGGCGCCCTCCAGACCGAGTCGGGCGATGGCCCCTGCCACCGGGCCGTTCTCGGGGCGCTTGCCGACGACCACCAGGTGCGCCTCCGGCCGCCGCGCCCGCACCTCGGCCAGCGCCTCGACCAGGAAGACCAGGCCCTTGAGCGGCACGTCCGCGCTGGAGGTGGTGACGATCCGGCCGGGCACCTTCGGGACCGACGGGTCGGGCGAGAAGAGCCGGGCGTCGG
This sequence comes from Actinacidiphila yeochonensis CN732, assembly GCF_000745345.1. NCBI lineage: Bacteria > Bacillati > Actinomycetota > Actinomycetes > Kitasatosporales > Streptomycetaceae > Actinacidiphila > Actinacidiphila yeochonensis. The sequence continues at coordinate 631,158 of NZ_JQNR01000003.1, forward strand.
CGCCGATGGGCACGGTGTGGATGCGCTCGGGCCGCACGCCCAGGTCCGCGGTGATCTCGTCGCGGGAGGAGCCGGAGACGGTCACCACCGACGGCAGCCGCCGCGCCACCCGCTTCTGCATGCGGACGAAGCCGTACCAGCGGCGGACCGAGTACCGCTTGCGGCGTCCCTCGGCGGCGTCCAACTCCAGCCGCCGGTCCACCGTGATGGGGTGGTGGATGGTGGTCACCAGCGGCATGTCCAGGCCCAACAGACCGTAGCCCAGCGTCTGGTTGTCGTGGACGACGTCGAAGTCGCCGCGTCGGGAGGCGAGATGGCGGCGGGCCCGCAGGCTGAAGGTCAGCGGCTCGGGGAAACCGCCGGTCCACATCGTGCCGACCTCCAGCCAGTCGATCCAGTCCCGGTACTCGGCCAGCGCCGGCGTGCGGAACGGGTCGGGCTGCCGGTAGAGGTCCAGGCTGGGCAGCTCGGTGAGGGTGACGCCCTCGCCGAGGGAGTCGAGCACCGGGTAGGGCTGGGCGCCGATCACCTCGACGCTGTGGCCGAGCGCGGCCAGCTCGCGCGCCAGGTGGCGGACGTAGACGCCCTGACCACCGCAGAAGGGGTTCCCCTTGTAGCTGAGCAGGGCGATCCGCAGTGGCGTGGCCTGTGAGGTCACTCCGGCCCCCTCCTCGCCGCGATCGAGCCGGAGCCTAACCGGTCGCGCTAATCTAGAACAAGTTTCAGCTTGATGGTACAGAGCGACGGCCGCACCCGCGCGCCGGGGCCTTGGGCCGCAGCCGGTACGGAGCGGAGGCGAGGAACGGCAGGACGGGCATCGGCGCCGCGGCGGCGGACGAGGAGCGCGCGGAAGAAGCGCGGGACCCAGGGACAAGCCGGCAAGCGGACAAACGGTCAAGCAGGCAAACGGTCAAGCGGTCAAGCGGTCAAGCGGACAAGCAGCAGATCGGCGCGGGACGGAACGGCGGACGGCGATGGACAGCGGACACGAAGCGGGCGCGGCTGCGGGCACCCCGCAAGCCCCCCGGCCCTCCGGCGCCGACGGCACCCCTGAAGCCCGTGGAGCGCAGGGAACCCGTGGAACCCATGGCGCGCAGGGAACCCGTGGAACCGACCGATCCGAACGAGCCCACCAAGCCGACCGAGCCGCACGAGACCACCGGGCCGAACGGTCGGACCGAGCCGGCCAAGCCGGCCGATCCGCCCCCGGAGCTGCGGCGACCCGTTCCGCCGGGGCCCCGGACCCCCGTCCCCGTCCGGGCGGGCTCACCGCGCGCCAGGAGGCCCGCCGCACCCGCATCCTCGCCGCCAGCACCGCGCTGGCCTGCCGGGGCGGCTTCGACGCGGTGCAGATGCGTGAGGTCGCGGAGACCTCGGCCGTGGCGCTGGGCACCCTCTACCGCTACTTCCCCTCCAAGATCCACCTCCTGGTGGCCGTCATGGAGGACCAACTCGTGCAGTTGCACACCGCGCTGCGTACTCGTCCGCCGATCGCGCCCGAACCCGGGGAGCGGGTGGCCGACACACTGCTGCGGGCCTTCCGCGCGCTCCAGCGCGAACCGCTGCTGGCGGACGCGATGGTGCGGGCGGTGATCTTCGGCGACCGGTCGGTGCGGGAGGAGGTGGCGGCCGTCTCCCGGCTGACCACCACGATCATCCTGGAGGCCGTCGGACCTGCGGCGCTGGGCCCGGAAGGGCGGCCGTCGGCGGCGCAGTCCTCGGCCGTCCGGGTGATCGAGCACACCTGGCACGCGGTACTGGTGGCGTGGCTCTCGGGCCGGGCGACGGTGGCCGAGGTGAGCGGCGACCTGCGGACGGCCTGCTCCCTGCTCGACAGCTGACGCCGGCCGCCCGCGACCGCGCGCCGAACCCCGCCGAAGGCCGCACGAGGGCCCCGCGAAGACCCCGCCAGGGCCCGGCGAAGGCGCCACCGCGGCGGACCGCCCGCCGTCGAACCGCCCCGCCGCACCGCCCGACCAGCCCACCCGCCGTGGTCGACCAGCCCATCCACCACGGCCGACCAGCCCACCCGCTCTTGCGACTACCCCCGGGGGTAGTCCTGGAGCCCGTTTGACGTTCGCCCACAGCGAACAGCTGACCCCGCCTGGCCCTTCCGCCGCATTGGGGCAGCTGCGCCACACTGCTCCCACGGCCCCCCGACCGGTCCCGAGGCGACATGCAAACTCCGTTCCCCACAAGGGAGTTGACTAGAGCCAGCGGACGAGCCCGAGGCGATTTGGTGCAATACTGCGCCACTGCAACATTGCCTCCCTATTGTCGCCGTATCTCCGTATCCTCCGGAATCGATGTGGACCCGGCGTGAGCGGGACGGCAGACTCTGACCGTGCATCAAGAAGGGACGTCATGCCGCTGAGAAGCACCGCGACCGCCCGCCAGGAGCGTCTGGGAACGGAACTGCGGAAGATGCGGGAGGCGGCCGGGATCACCGCCCGCGACACCGCACGGCTGCTCGGCACCGACCCGGCCAAGGTGAGCCATATCGAAGCAGGCCGACTCGGGGTCAGCGAGGAGCGGTTACGGCGACTCGCCGCCTTCTACGAGTGCGGTGACACCGCCCTCGTGGAGGCGCTGGTCGCCATGGCCGTCGGGAACGGCCGCAAGGGCTGGTGGGAGGCGTACCGCGGAGTGGTGTCCGCGTGGATGCTGGACATCGCGGAGATGGAGCACCACGCCACCGGGCTGCGCTCGATCCAGCTCTCGCACATCCCCGGCCTGCTCCAGACCGAGATGTACAGCCGGACCGTCAACGCGAAGGCCATTCCGCCGCTGCCGCCCAACGACCTTGAGGCGCATGTCGCGTTCCAGATGGAGCGGGCTCAGGTGCTCCACCGGAGCACGCCCGTGCCGTACGGCGCGGTGATCCACGAGGCGGCCCTGCGGATGCGGTTCGGCGGTCCCAAGGTCACCCGGCAGCAGCTGGAGCACCTCCTGGAGGTGAGCCGCCTGGGCCACGTCAGCGTGCGGGTCGTCCCGTTCGCGGGCGGGGGGTACATGGGCTCCGGCCAGGTGATGCACTTCGCCGCCGGTCCGGTACCCCAACTGGACACCGTGCAGACCGACTCCGCCCACGGCGTCACGATGCTGCACGCGGCGGCCCAGTTGGGCAAGTACCAGGCGCGGTTCGAGCAGTTGACCGAGGACTCCCTGGACCGCGAGCGGTCCCAGGAGTTCATCCGCGCCGTGATCCGCGACCTGTGAAAGGCCGAGCAAACCGTGTACACGTCATTGACCTGGCAGAAGTCGACGTTCTCGCAGGAGGCGGGCGAGTGCGTCGAGCTGACGGCGGCCGGCGGCGCGGTGCTGCTCAGGGAGAGCGACGACCCGGCCGTGGTGCTCACCACCACCAGAGGCGACCTCGCGTTGTTCCTGCGCTCCCTCAAGACGGCGCCGCCCCTCCCGCGCGGCCGGGGCCGGGGCGCCCGGACCCGCGCTGACGGCCACGGGCACCCCGCCCTCGGAGCCGCGCTGACGGTGACGAGCACCCCGCCGTCGGACCCGCGCTGACGGCCACGGGCACCCCGCCGCCCGCCACGGCCCCGCCCCCGCGACGGCGCGTCCCCGGCAGCCCCCGCACCCGTCCCACGTGCGCGGGTGGCGCCCGGGGCCGGTGCCCGGGCGGGGTCCCGCCGGGGTGGGCCCGGCCGGGGCGGGCCCCGGGCGCGGGTTAAGGTGAGGGCTTCCCCGAACCCCGAAAGGCGTCCCCATGCCCCTGCGCCGTCGCGCCGCCCTCCTCCTGGCCGCCCTGGCCGCGCCCCTGCTGGGCGCCGCCCCGCTGCTGGGCGCCGCTCCGGCCGGGGCCGCGACCCCGCCGGCCGGGCTGTACGGCACCGCCGACCCGACGTACGACGGGGTGTGGCGCCAGTCGTACGCGTTCCTCGCGCTGCACGCGGCCGGGGTCACCCCGGGTGCGGGCGCGGTCTCGTGGCTGACCGGGCAGCAGTGCGCCGACGGCGGCTTCGCCTCCTTCCGGGCCGACACCGCGACGCCGTGCACCCCGAAGACCGAGGACACCAACTCCACCGGCATAGCCGTGCAGGCGCTGGCCGCGCTCGGCGGCCACCAGCAGGCGGTGACCCGGGCCACCGGCTGGCTGCGGCAGGCGCAGAACAAGGACGGCGGCTGGTCGTACAACCCGGGCGGCGCCTCCGACCCGGACTCCACCGCCGTCGTGGTCGGCTCCTTCCAGGCCGCCGGGCTGAACCCCGAGGTGACCGCGCCGGGCGGGGCGACCTCCTTCGAGGCGCTGCGCGGCTTCCAGTTCGGCTGCCGTGACAAGGCCGCCGAGCGCGGCGCGTTCGGCTACCCGTCGAACGGCACGCTCTCCGTCAACGCCAAGGCCACCGCCGACGCGGTACGCGGCAGCCGCAGCGCGGGCTTCATCGTCCAGGCGCCCGCCTCGAACACCGCGGCCAAGGTGCCCGCGTGCGGCGCCTCCGGCTCGACCGACGCCTACGCGAACCTCACCCCGGGCGCCTCCGCCGACGCCGGCGCCGCCTGGCTGACCGCGCAGCTCACCAAGGGCGGCGGGCACCTCACGGCGGTCACCCCGGGCGCGGACAAGCCGTCCCCCGACTACGGGACCACCGCCGACGCCGTGGCCGCGCTGGCCTCCGGCGGCCAGCTCGACGCCGCCAAGCAGGCGTACGCCTGGCTCGCCGGGAACTCCGCGGCCTGGTCGCACGGCAACCCGGCCGCCCTCTCCCAGCTGGTCCTGGCCGCCTACGCCACCGGCAACGACCCGCACAAGGCCGACGGCGCCGACCTCGTCCGCCAGCTGACGGCGCTCGGCCCGACCCCCGCGAAGGCGGCGGCCCCGGCCGCTTCGGCCACGTCGTCGGGCCAGGACCAGGCGGCCACGTCCGACCACAAGAAGTCCTCGTCCCAGACGAGCACCTGGATCATCATCGCCGTGTGCCTGGTGGCGGGGATCGGGTTCGGCCTGCTGATGGCCTCCCGCAACCGGCGGACCCGGTGACCCCCGGCGGCCCGCCGCACCCGGCCGCGCGGACTCCGCGCGGCCGTCTCGCGGTGGCGGCGGGCCCGGTCCTGGCCGGCCTGCTCGCCGTCTGCGCGCTGCTGGCCGCCGCCGCGCCCGCCTCCGCCACCGGCTACCGGTACTGGTCGTACTGGCTGCGCTCGGGCACCACCTGGACGTACGCGCAGACCGGCCCCGCCATGCACACCCCCGCCGACGGCAGCGTCGAGGGGTGGCGCTTCGCCGTGAGCGAGGACGCCGCCGCGAAAGCCGCCCAGCCGCGCGGCGCCGCCGACTTCGCGACGATCTGCGGCACCACGAAGCCGGTCGCCGGCCACAAGCGGATCGCCCTGGTGATCGACGCGGGCACGGCGGCCGACGCGCCCTCCGGCGCCACCCCGCCCGCCGTCCGGACCGCGTGCGCGCAGGTCGCGACGGGCGCGTCCTCCGCCGACGCGCTCGCCGCCGTGGCCCGCCCGCTGCGGTACGACTCCGCGGGCGTGCTGTGCGCGATCTCCGGCTACCCGCGCACCGGTTGCGGCGAGGAGGTCTCCTCCTCCGACGGCAAGGGGACGACGAAGGCGACCACCACGGCGTCCCCCGCCGGCTCGGACTCCGGCTCCGGCTCGGGTTCCGGCTCCGGCGGGCCGCGCCTCGGGCTGATCGCGGGCGCGTGCGGTGTCCTCGTCATCGCGCTGGCCGGCGTGTGGCAGACCCGCCGACGCCGGACGTGACCGCCCCGCGCCCGCCCGCGCCCTCGGGCCGCGGCGACCGCCCGGCCGGACCCGGTGCCTCGGACGAGGGGAACGCCCGGCCCGGACGCGGGTCCCGGTCCGCCGCCGCGCGGCTGCGGGCGCCGCGCGCGGACCGTACCAACGCCGTGCACGCGGGCGCCTGGTGGATCTGGGCCCTCGGCCTGGCCACCGCCGCCTCCCGCACCAGCAACCCGCTGCTCCTCGCCCTGGTCGCGGCCGTCGCCGGCTACGTGGTGGCCGCCCGCCGCACCGACGCGCCCTGGGCCCGCTCCTACGGGGCGTTCCTGCGGCTGGGGGTGTTCGTGCTCGGCGTCCGCGTCGTCTTCGCGGTGCTGCTCGGCTCGCCGATCCCGGGCACGCACGTGCTGGTCACGCTCCCCCAGGTGCCGCTGCCCGGCTGGGCGCAGGGGGTGCGGATCGGCGGGCCGGTGACGGCCGAGGGCGTGGTCTTCGCGCTGCGCGACGGCATGAAGCTGGCCGTGCTGCTGGTGTGCGTCGGCTCCGCCAACGCGCTGGCCAACCCGGCCCGGCTGCTCAAGTCGCTGCCGGGCGCCCTGTACGAGGCGGGCGTGGCCGTGGTGGTGGCGATGACGTTCGCCCCGCACCTGGTCGCCGACGTGGCCCGGCTGCGGGCGGCGCGGCGGCTGCGCGGCCGTCCGGACCGGGGTGTGCGGGCGCTGCTCCAGGTCGGGTTGCCGGTGCTGGAGGGCGCCCTGGAACGGTCGGTGGCCCTCGCGGCGGCGATGGACGCGCGCGGCTACGGCCGCACCGCGCGGGTGGCGCCCGGGGTGCGGCGGGCGACGGCGGTGCTCACCCTCGGCGGGCTGCTGGGTGTGTGCGCGGGCACGTACGGGCTGCTGTCGTCGACGGGTTCCGGGTACGGGCTGCCGGTGCTGCTGGCCGGGCTGGCGGCGGCGGTCGCGGGGCTGCGGCTGGGCGGGCGCCGCACGGTGCGCACCCGGTACCGCCCGGACCGCTGGGGCCCGCGCGCGTGGCTGGTCGCCGGTTCCGGTGTCGCCGTCGCCGCGCTGCTCGTCGCCGCCTCCTCCTACGCCCCGGACGCGCTCGACCCGGCGGCGTTCCCGCTCACGGCGCCGACGCTGCCGCTGTGGCCGGCGCTGTCCCTGCTCCCCGCGCTGGTCCCGGCGTTCGCCGCGCCCCGGCCGGAGCAGGCCCCCGCCACCGGCCGGACGGCCCCGAAGGCCCCGACGGCCCCGGCGCCCCGGACCTCCGCCGCCGCGTCGGGCGCCCCGCGCGGGAAACCCGGGCCCGCCCGGCCCCGCCCCGCCGCCGCCGGCGAAGGCCGGCCGGACGAGGCCAAGGACGAGGACGACACCACACCCGCCGCGACCGAACCCCCGGTGCCATGATCCGCTTCGAGAACGCCACGATCACCTACGACGGCGCCGCCGCCCCCGCCCTGCGCGCCCTCGACCTCACCATCCCCGAAGGCGAGTTGTGCCTGGTGGTGGGGCCGTCCGGCACGGGCAAGTCGACGCTGCTGAACGCCGTCAACGGCCTCGTCCCGCACTTCACCGGCGGCACCCTCACCGGCCGCGTCACCGTGGCCGGACGGGACACCCGGACCCACCGCCCCCGCGAACTCGCCGACGTGGTCGGCACGGTGGGCCAGGACCCGGCAGCGCACTTCGTCACCGACATCGTGGAGGACGAACTCGCCTACGGCATGGAGTCGTTGGGCGTGCCGCCGGACACCATGCGGCGCCGGGTGGAGGAGACGCTGGACCTGCTGGGCCTGGCCGAGCTGCGCGACCGCCCGATCGCCACCCTCTCCGGCGGGCAGCGGCAGCGGGTCGCGATCGGCTCGGTACTCACCGTCGGCCCGCAGGTGCTGGTGCTGGACGAGCCGACCTCCGCGCTGGACCCGGGCGCCGCCGAGGAGGTGCTGGCGGTGCTGCAACGCCTCGTCCACGACCTGGGCACCACCGTGCTCATGGCCGAGCACCGGCTGGAGCGGGTGGTGCAGTACGCCGACCAGGTCGTCCTGCTCCCCGGACCCGGCGCCGAGCCCGTCATGGGCGATCCGGCCGAGGTGATGGCGCTGTCGCCGGTGTACCCGCCGGTCGTCGCGCTGGGCCGGCTGGCGGGCTGGTCGCCGCTGCCGCTGTCGGTCCGCGACGCCCGCCGCAAGGCCGCCGACCTGCGCGAACGCCTCGCCGACCGTGCCCCGACCCCGACCCCGCTGCTGGAGGCCAGGGCGCACGGCGGCGCCTTGGTGCGCTGCGCGGGCCTGCGGGTGCGGCACGGCCGGACGGAGGTGCTGCACGGGGTGGACCTCACGGTGGCCGCGGGTGAGACGGTCGCGCTGATGGGCCGCAACGGCGCCGGCAAGTCGACGCTGCTGTCCGCGATGGTCGGCCTGCACACCCCGGCCGGCGGCGGCGTCGAGGTGGCCGGGGCCGTCCCGCACCGCACCCGCCCGGCCCAACTGCTGCGCCACGCGGGCCTGGTGCCGCAGGAGCCGCGCGACCTCCTCTACGCCGACACGGTGGCCGCCGAGTGCGCCGCCGCCGATCACGACGCCGGTGCCGAACCCGGCACCTGCGCGGCGCTGCTGGCCGAGCTGCTGCCGGGCGTCGACCCGTCCGTCCACCCGCGCGACCTGTCCGAGGGCCAGCGGCTGACCCTCGTCCTGGCCCTGGTGCTCACCGCCCGCCCGCCGGTGCTGCTGCTGGACGAGCCCACCCGCGGCCTCGACTACGCCGCCAAGGCCCGGCTCGTCGCCCTGCTGCGCCGGCTCGCCGCCGACGGGCACGCGATCGTCCTGGCCACGCACGACGTGGAACTCGCCGCCGACCTCGCGCACCGGGTGGTGATCCTCGCCGAGGGCGACGTCGTCGCCGACGGCCCGGCCGCCGAGGTCGTCCTGTCCTCCCCCGCCTTCGCCCCGCAGGTCGCGAAGGTGCTGGCCCCGGCGCCGTGGCTGACCGTCGCGCAGGTCCGGGACGCGCTGGGGGCGGCGTCGTGACCGCGCCGGAGGGGACGGAGGGCGCCGCGGCGGCCGCTGCCGACGCTCCCGCGTTCCCGTCCCGCCCCCGGGACGACGTGGCACGCCCGGTGCGGATCGGGCCGCGCTCGGCCGCCGCGCTCGCGGTGGTCTCCGCCGTCGGCGTCGCCGCGTTCGGCTGGCCGCTGCTGGCCGCGCACGGCTCGTCGGTGGCCGCGCACAGCGCCGACGCGCCCTGGCTGTTCGCCCTGCTGCTGCCGCTGCTGGTCGCGGTGGTCGTCGCCACGCTCACCGACACGGGGATGGACGCCAAGGCCGTCGCCATGCTCGGCATGCTCGCGGCGGCGGGCGCGGCACTGCGGCCGCTGGGCGCGGGCACGGCCGGGATCGAGCCCATGTTCTTCCTGATGGTGCTCTCCGGCCGGGTCCTCGGGCCCGGATTCGGCTTCACGCTGGGCTCGTTGACGATGTTCGCCTCCGCCCTGCTGACCGGCGGGGTGGGCCCGTGGATGCCGTTCCAGATGCTGGCGATGGGCTGGGTGTCGATGGGCGCGGGCCTGCTGCCGGGCGCCGCGGCCCTGCGCGGCCGGGCCGAACTCCTCCTGCTGGCCGTCTACGGGGCCGTCTCGGCGGTGGCGTACGGCACGGTGATGAACCTCCAGGGCTGGCCCTACATCGGCGGCCTCGCCTCGGACATCTCCTACGACCCGCACGCCTCGCCCGCCGCCAACCTCGCCCGTTTCGCCACGTACTGCCTGACGACGTCCATGGGCTGGGACCTGCCGCGCGCCGCGCTCACCGCGGTGCTGTCGTACGCGCTCGGCCCGGCGGTCCTGCGCGCCCTTCGCCGCGCGACCCGCCGGGCCGTCTTCCGCTGAGCCCCCGGCCGGGGGCGGGGCGCCGAGCCGACCGGGCTGTCCGGGGCGCCGGCCTGCTGTCGCCGTGGGTCGGGTCGGTGGTGGATCGGTCGGTGGTGGATCAGTCGGTGGTGGATCAGTCGGTGGTGGATCAGTCGTCGTACTCTTCGAGGTCCCGGATGACGTGGTCCTTGGCCACCATCTTCAGGAACCGCTCGAACTCGGCGTTGTGGTAGGGCAGGTAGCGCCACCTCGGCAGGAAGTCGGGGTGCTCCCTGAACCGGCGGGTGGTGCGGATGATCCGGTTCCACCAGATCCCGATGTCCTGGCGCAGCACCTGGTTCAGCCCCGGCCTCTCGGCGCGGCCGGTGCCGACGATCTCCTCCCAGGACGTGAGCATGTCCGACAGGTGGCGGCAGTCGGACAGCGTCACGTCGCGAAGCCGCTCCGTCGCCCAGCGCGCCTCCGTCCCCACCGGCTGGGCGTCCACCAGTTCGCCGAACCGGGCCGTCAGGAAGTCCATCATCTCCCGGCCCACATCGCCGCACGCGAGGTCGTCGCTGTACTCCAGCACCTCGACGGGGTCCCGCTCGTAGTTCTCCATGTCCGCGTACTCCACCCTTCGATCGTGCACCGTCCGCGGCACCGGCGCCTCGGTTTCAGGTCACTCCGGGGCCGGAGCGGGTGGGTTGTGCGGGTCGGTCCGGTCGCTGTCCGTTCCGGTACGGGTCTGTACGGCCGCCTGGGCGGCGGCGGTGCGCGGTACGGCGGCGTCGGCGGAGGCGGCGGGGACGGGGACGGGGACGGAGGGGACGGAGGGCGGTACGGAGATGCCGGCGACCGCCAGGCCGTCCAGCACCCGCTGCGTCAACGCCTGTTCCAGGCGGAGGAGGTCGGTGCCCGACACGGACTCGGCCGTCCAGGGGGCGCGTTCCGGCAGGTCCGCGCCCTGGCCGCACGCCCCGAACGGCCGCGCCACGGCCGCGTCGTCCAACGGCAGCTCCGCCCAGACGACCTTGCCGCCCGCCGCCGGACGGAAGACGTCCCACCGACTGCTGAGCATGTCCACGAGGAACAGGCCGCGCCCGCCCTCCGCGTCCAGCGTCTGCTCCCTCAGTACCGGCGCACCCGCGCCCCGGTCCCACACCTCGACGTAGAGGCTGCCCCCGGCCGCGCGCAACTGCACCCCCACCACGCGGTACGGCCCGCCCTCGGCACCGACACCGACAGCGGTCCCGCAGGACGCCAGGGGGTCGATGCCGGGCTCGGTTCCGGGCCCACTGCTCTTGACCGCGTTGGTGACCAGCTCCGACACCATCAGCTCGGCGCTGTCCGTCAGCGCGCCGAGCCGCCACTCCCCCAGGGTCCGCCGGACGAACTCCCTGGCCGCACCGACGGCGGTGAGCACCGCGGTCAGCCGGATCGACGTCACGTACAGACAGCTCTGCGCGGCCCCCTGGACCGCCGGCGTGCTCACGGCTCCACCTCGTGCGGCTCGCTGCCCGTCACGGCTTCCACCCAGGCCGACACACTCGCCCGCAACGCCTCACCCCGTCCGAAGTGCGCCCTCGACGGCACGACCACCGGCCCGCCGCCTTCCTGCGCGATCTCCCGTACCAGCCCGGCCAGTTCGGCCAGGCTCCCGTCGACAACCTCGTGGCGGATACCGACCAGCGCGTGCCCTTCGGCCTCCGCGTACGCCCGTAACCCCTGCTCGGCGGCGGCCACTTCGTGATCCGCCTGCTCCGCCTCCACACGCATGTACCCATACATGGGCGGATTTCCCACGTCGGGCCTCCCTTCACTACCAACGAGCCGTTCGTGCACCCACGCGCCCCCCTACCGCAGGGGTGGATTCCGCACCACTCCGCAGTTGTCCGAATGCGGTGGGTGGCAGAGTGCGTGCGAACAGGATGCGCTCGATCACCCCACGAATGCAACCTCTTCCGATGCAGTGACTACACCCGCAAGTCAACTTGCTCGAAGGGGCGGATCTCGGTCAGACTCGCCGCAACCCGTCGTGCGAACGAAAGGTGTTGAGCGAGTGCCAGCGAAGCGTCAGACACCCACCATCCGCCTCCGCAGACTCTCCGGAGAGCTGCGTCGGCTCCGCGATGTGAGCAGCCTGACCAGGGAAGACGTCGAAGCACGCACGGGCATAAGCAACGTGACGCTCTATCGGATCGAGTCCGCCCGGGTCCGCCCCCAGCGCCGCACCGTGATGGGCCTGCTCGACCTCTACGGGGTCGTGGACCCGCAGCGTGCGGACATCCTGGCCCTTCTCCGCCAGGCCGACGAACAGAGCTGGCTGAGGCCATATCACGCCGAACTCCCGGACGAATACACTGCCTACATCAGCTTCGAGTCCGAGGCTCGGGGTCTGCGCAACTACGAGAGTCTGTTCATCCCTGGCCTGCTCCAGACCGAGGAGTACGCACGGGCGGTGATCAAGGGCATGCGTCCGACCGCCAGTAACTCGGAGGTGGACCGTTGGGTGCAGGCGCGAATGGAGCGGCAGGGTGTCATCAACAGGGAGAACCCGCTGGATCTGTGGGCCATCATTGACGAGGCCGCCCTCCGCCGCACGGTGGGCGGCGGCAAAGTCATGAGGGACCAGTTGCACCAGCTCGTACAACTCGCCGAGCTGCCCAATGTGACCTTCCAGGTCGTTCCCTTCAGGGCCGGCTCACACCCTGGGATGAAGGGGAGCTTCGCTCTCATGGACTTCCCCGATCCGGCAGACCCAGCTCTCGTCTACATCGAGAGCCTCGGAGGGGACCTCTTCCTCGAAGCGGAAGCAGACGTCCAGAGACACGCACAGAGCTTCGACCACCTCCGAGCCATGGCTCTGAGTCCCGAGGCTTCGGCGAGTCTGGCCATGAGCGTGGCCACGGAAATCAACTAAGGAGAACGGCAAGGATGAACAAGGCAGACCTCACCACCGTCGCTTGGCGGAAGAGCAGCTACAGCGGCGACGCCGGCAACTGCGTGGAGATTGCCGCTACCGGTGAGGCCGTGGCCATCCGGGACAGCAAGGACCCGCAAGGCTCCGCCCTCCAGTTCACCCCGGCCGCGTTCGCGGACTTCCTGGCAGCCGTCACCCACGACAACCTCCGCTGACCGACGAAGGAGTCCCCCATGACGGCCACCAACCCCACCACCTGGCACAAGAGCAGTCACAGCAGCGGCAACGGCGAATGCGTGGAAGTGGCCGTCACCAGCGGAACCGTGGCCGTCCGGGACAGCAAGAACCCGCAAGGCCCCGCCCTCCAGTTCACCCCGGCGGCCTTCGCGGACTTCCTGACAGCTGTCACCCACGACAACCTCCGCTGACCGACGAAGGAGTCCCGCATGACGGCCACCAACCCCACCACCTGGCACAAGAGCAGCCACAGCAGCGGCAACGGCCAGTGCGTGGAAGTGGCCGTCACCAGCGGAACCGTGGCCGTCCGGGACAGCAAGAACCCGGACGGCCCCACCCTCCAGTTCACCCCCGCCGCCTTCGCCGCCTTCCTCACCGCCGTCACCACCAACGACCTGCGTAACTGACGAAGGAGTCCCGCCATGACGGACAACGACCTCACCACCTGGCGCAAGAGCAGCTACAGCGGCGGCAACGGCAACTGCGTCGAAGTCGCCGTCCTGGACGGGGTCGTCGCCATGCGCGACAGCAAGAACCCGGACGGCCCCACCCTCCAGTTCACCCCCGCCGCCTTCGCCGCCTTCCTCACCGCCGTCGCCACCGACGGCCTGCGCTAGCGCCGCAGCCGGGCGGCTTCGCCGGGGCGGGCGTACGCGGCGCTGGACGTCCGGGCTACGGTTGCGAACCCTCCGTGAACGCGGTGGCGTGGTCGGCGGCCCACTGGTGAAGGGTTCGCGGCGCCGTTCCGAGGACGTCCGCCACCGTGGAGGTGACGTACGCGGGCTGTCCGACCGCCGCGTTCCACGCGGCGAGGAGCATGTCGACGACGAAGCTGGGGGCCGTGCCCTCCGACAGGCTCCGGAACTCGTCCGGCGTCATCTCCTCGAAGGCGATCCGGCGCCCCAGGGCGTCACCGATGACGTCCACCTGCGCGGCCTGGGTCAGGGACTCGGGGCCCGTGAGGACGTAGTCGGCCCCGGCGTGTCCGTCCTCGTAGAGCGTCCGCGCCGCGACGGCCGCGACGTCCCGGTCGTCCACCGGCGCCGTCTCCGCAGCGCCGTAGGGCCACCGGACGGCCTCGCCCGCCCGGATCGCGGGCGCCCACCAGGCCAGCGCGTTGGACGCGAGCATCCCCGGTCGGATGACCGCCGACTCGACTCCGGTGGCCGCGATGAGCCGTTCGATGTCGGCGTGCAGGGCGGCCATGGGGTTGGGCTGCTGGAAGAAGGGGTGCGGCGTCCGGTGCGGGGAGGAGAGGAAGACGATCCGCCGCACGTGGGCCGCCAGCCGCCCGACGACCGCCTCGGCGGTCTGCGGCGGGGCGGTCCAGACGAG